>JAYWAL010000056.1:0-40616 GCA_043782485.1 Acidobacteriaceae bacterium
ATGGAGGTAGGAGCTGCGACAGCCGAGGTTATCGTGGAAGGCAGCAGCGTGGCCCAAGTGGAAACTCAATCGTCAGATCTCACGGGCGTTGTCACGGGAAAAGAGATCAGTCAGCTCGAGCTGAACGGACGAAATTTCGCGCAACTGATCACGCTGGTGCCGGGCGTGAGCAACCAAACGGGACAGGACGAGGCCGGAGTAGGCGTAGGCGGCAGCGTGGCATTCAGCGTGAATGGCGGCCGCACGGAGTACAACAACTGGGAGCTGGACGGCGGTGACAACATGGATAACGGCAGCAACACGACGCTGAACGTGTATCCCAGCCTGGAAGCGATTGGCGAAGTGAAGGTGCTGACTTCTAACTACGGTGCGCAATACGGTCGTAGCGGGTCGGGCACGGTGGAAGTGGAAACCAAGTCTGGTACGAACAAGTTCCACGGTAATGTTTACGAGTTTGTGCGCAATGACAAGTTCAATGCGCGTAATTACTTCACGAACGCGCCGGATCGGAAGCCGGGCTATAAGAAAAACGATTTTGGTTACACCATCGGCGGCCCACTTTATATCCCGGGTGTGTTTAACAAGAATAAGGACAACACATATTTTTTCTGGTCCCAGGAATGGCGCAAGGAGCGGGAGGCGTCAGCCCCGAGTTCGGTAGTCGTGCCAACTGAGCAGGAGCGGACGGGAGACTTCAGTGGCAGCGTCGGCGGTACCGCCACTTGTCCTGACGCGAGTGGTGGCACGGTGGTTGTCATTGACCCTGTAGCTTTTCCGGATTGCCCCTCCAGCGGAGTGAACGGTTCCGGGAATCCAGTAACCTTTGCTGGGAATCAAGTTCCCGTCGACACGGTGAATGCGGTTCCGCTACTGGCTTTGATCCCGTTGCCAACCATCGCCGGAACGCGAACTTGGAGTTTTGCTCCTAGTTTGCCAACGGCCTGGCGCGAAGAACTGGTCCGCGGCGATCACGATTTCGGTTCGAAGGTACGCTTGACGCTGCGCTACATCCATGACTCCTGGGATCAGATTCAGCCGGCGCCGTTGTGGACGAACGGTACGAGCTTCTCCACCATTCAGACGAACTTCAAGGGACCGGGCGTAGGCATGGTGGCGCGACTCACGGCCAGCATTACGCCGACGTTGCTCAACGAATTTGTGGCTAGCTATACGACCGATCACATCACGCTGGTGCCAGTGGGTCCGTGGCAGCGGCCCGCAACGATGACGTTTGGGCTGTATCCAAACAATGGATTTGGCGGCGGCAAACTACCGGGCATAAGCCTTGGCGGAGGTTCAACGGGTTTGTTCGCTTTCGGCGAGGATGTGGGGTATCTGCCCAACGGCCCTTATAACTCCAATCCCACCTACACATACCGTGACAATGTAACGAAGATTGTAGGAAGGCACAATCTGCAGTTCGGTGCCTACTTCGTGGCGGCCCAGAAGAATGAGTTGGGTGCGCCGGGGGTGGCGGCAAACGGCACGCTTTCGTTCAACGCCGACGACAGCACGGTGACCACAGGAAACGCCTTTGCGGATTTGCTCACTGGAAGGGTATCGTCCTTCAGCCAGCAGAGCAGGAACCTAAAATTCTATAATCGGTACAAGATTCTCGAATCGTATTTTCAAGATGATTGGCATGCCACGCAGCGCCTGACTCTGAATCTGGGTTTGCGCGTGAGCATGTTTGGGACTTACCGGGAGCGCTATCACAAGGAGTACGCTTTTGATCCGGCGGCATTCGTCGTGGGCGCAAGCGGTGTCGACAACACGGATACCGTGATCGGAAATCCTTTTAACGGCATCGTCCAATGCGGCGGCAAGGGAGGACCCGTTGCGGGCCTAATCGGAGCGGTCGCCGGAGGCAATCCGAATCCCGGCTGCATGAAGGGGCACTTGTTCAATCCGGCCCCGCGTATCGGCTTCGCCTGGGACCCTTGGGGTGACGGCAAGACGGCCCTGCGTGGCGGATACGGGATTTTCTTCGAACATACCAACGGAAACGAAGCCAACGCGGAGTCGCTGGAATCGTCGACAAATCCCCTGTCCGCAACGACGTCAGTTATCGACCCGGTGGGTGGCTATGCCGGAATTGTCCCGCAGCCCCCCGGAGCGACCTCGCCTTTCTCCGCAGTCTCGATCCCAAACAAAGCCATTTGGCCGTACGTTCAACAATGGCATCTGGATATCCAGCGAGATGTAGCGCGCAACACAATTGTGACCGTCTCTTACGTGGGCAGCAAAGGGACTCACTTAACTCGGCAATTTGATTTGAATCAAGTTCGGGCGACGCCCCTGAGCCAGGATCCATATCAGCCCGGCGAGATTATCAATCCGTTTGTCAGCGTCGGCGGCAGTTTGGTGCAGCGCAACGATTGCGATCCAAACGGAACCGGAGCATTCGATCCCAACTGGTTTGTACCGCTGAATGCGACCACTGCGAGCGGGACACCAATTCCCTATATACCTGGCGTTAATGGAGCGCCCGGTACGGGACCGGCGGTGAACTTAGCGTTGGCGACGGGTTGCCCGGGAACGAATGGTACGGCACTCGCCGACTTCTTCCGTCCTTACCAAGGGCTGGGAGGGATTCAGCGCCTGGAACAGTCTTCATCTTCCATCTACCACGCTCTCCAAGCTTCGGTGCGCCGCAGCGTGGGAGCTTTGCAACTTACACTGTCCTATACGTTGAGCCACGGAATTGATGATTCCTCTACCGCTAGGGATGGTCGAGTCATCGATACCTACAATCTTCCCGCTAGCCGAGCGAATTCTAACTATGATCAGCGGCATCTGTTCAACTTTGCCTATGTGTATGATCTGCCGTTTTTCAAAAAACCTGGAATGAGCAAAACGTTGCTGGGGGGATGGCAACTTTCCGGTATCACGACCTTCCAGACTGGTTCCCCGCTGAGTGTCAGCAATGGTCAAGTTGGCGATAACGCTGGTGTCGGCAACACGGTGACAGGAGGTTCTCGGCCGGATAACGCTCCAAGTCAAACGAGCACTACGAACGTTCCGTATGCGGGTGGCGGGTTCGGACCGCTGCTCTACAACCCGGCGGCTTACGTGGCGCCGCGCGGCCTGACTTTTGGCAACGTGGCTGCCAATTCACTGCATGGTCCGCGGCGGACAAACTTCGACATGGCGTTGTTCAAGCACTTTGCCATTAAGGAGCAAGCCAGCTTCGAGTTCCGCGCGGAGGCGTTCAATCTTTTCAATCATCGGGAATGGTCTGCGGTAGATGCCGGAATCAGCTGTTATGGCAACGTCAGTAATTCGGCCGGGGATCCTGAGTGCATCAATCCCACATCTGTAGGTTCTGGCAACCCGCAGGCAACCTACTTGCGTCCGAATTCCACCCACAATCCAAGGATTCTGCAGTTGGGAGCGAAGTTCATCTTTTAGGAGGTTTGCGACAGGGAGCCATCTTTACGCCCCATCCGCCCTTAGGGGCGGGCATGGGGCTTTTTTCCTTGAGGTTGACCGACTTTCGGGATCGAGGAGTGCAAGACTCTGCACACTGACCGTTCTTCCCAGGGCAGGGCCCTTCGCAAGTTGTTCATCCTAAAGGGGGCCACTTGTGGAATCCCACGTGCCACGAGACAATGGTCCACGACAGGAGCTGGCAAATGTCACCATTCGTAACCATCGAAGTAACCTCGGGTGAAGTAACCTCAGGCGAAGCAACCTCGGCGATTTCGCCCAGGGGAAGCGCTTGGCAGAGGCGTAGCAAGCAGAGGGGCTTTTCCCTGATTGAGCTGCTGATTGTGGTCGCGATCATCGTGATTCTGATCACCATGGCGCTGCCCAAGCTGACCAGCGCTAAGATCGGTGCCAACGAAACAGCCGCTGTGGCCGCGTTGCGCCAGATTAGTCAGGCGCAGACGCAGTACTCCACCACCTACACAACTCGGGGGTATGCCGACAGTCTGAGCGCTTTGGGCACGGGAGGGCTGGCCAATGGCACGTCCTGCACACCCGCGCCGGAACATGCCTGCCTGATCGATTCCTCGCTTTCCGTAGGAACGAAGAGCGGATACCGCTTTCTGGTGCTGGCGGGGACGCCGGTGAACGGCGTGAATATGACGTGGTCGGCGGGCGCTGCGCCGTTGGCCTACAACAATACCGGCGCGCGGCTGTTCTGCGTGACTTCGGACGACACGCAAATTCGAGCCGACGCCAACGTGGGCGCGAGCACGACGCCGCCTTCACCGACGGTTTGCGTCAGTGGGCAATTTTCGCCGATGTAGAGTTTTAGAGTTGTAGGTAGGGTGGGGCGGGCCTGCGGGCGCGCTCCTTTTTCGCGGAGAATCGATCTGCCTAAGTATCGATCTGCCTAAGTATCGATCTGTCTAACTAAGGAGAGTCTGGTTCAGTGCTTGACGAAAGAACCGGGCATAACAAGAACGACCCTTCGGGGCTAAAGCCCTGATTTTATGCGGCTTTGGCGGCACGGCTGAAGCCGTGCCCTTTCAAGGCGGCTAAGATCAGGGACTCAATCAGAGTTTCCCTAGGCCGACCTTACGCTTCGGGGGTTTTGCTGGCGGCCGGAGCTTCGGTGGTGCCAGCGGCAGCGCCCTTCAGGCCTTCTTTGAAGTTCTTGATGCCTTCGCCCAATCCTTTGCCTAACTCGGGGATTTTTTTAGGACCGAACAGGATCAGGGCTACGACCAAAACGGCTACCCAGTGCATCGGTGCAAATTCCATGACATCCTCCACCAAAGTGAATACTTGCTTAGTCTAACGCGTCTTGGCGGCGGATGGGAGGGGGAATCCGCGGTTGGTGGGGCAAGAGTGTGATCCGGCAGGCGGCGGGTGGGCTGGGGCGTGCTGACAAGGGGCCATGCACCGCCGTGCTACCCCCAAAAGGCTCGGCTGCGGCTAAAATACGCAAACAGGGGGAAACGCTGACGTCTCCTCCCCAAAAGCCGGAAAAAACCATGGAAACACGCCCACAATCCGGACGAGTCGGAACCCAGGCGATTCCAGGAACTGCCGCCAATTCCGCGGTTAGCGGCCTACCAAGTGTCCAGGCCGCGCCGGATGAGCCCGCGCGCCGTTCTGCTTATGGGTTGCCCTGTGCCCAATGCGGGATGTACTACGAGGCAGCGCTGCCGACCTGCCCGGTTTGCAAGTCTCCCGAGCGGGTTGCTCCGCGGACTGGAGTGCCCTCCGCCGCTGTGCAAACTTCGCCTACGCAGAGCCTTCCACCGATTGCTCCGGGAACGCTGGAGGGAGTGCCGGATGCGGCGGCGCTCGACGAGGAGCGCGACCGCTTTTTGCGCGAATTGAAAGCCCAGCTCTACCAGGCGCCGGTGAAATTGCATGCTGGGGATGTGGCCCCGTGCGCGCGGGAATCGGTGCATGGGGACGAACCTGGCGCGGCTGAGATTTGCCGCGACTGCTACGACCAGGCTCAGGAGTCGGCTGACCGCATGGAAGCCGCGCTGCACATGGACGTAAAGGAAGCCGGCAAAATTGTGTATGAGGCTGTGTGGGCGGATACGTCGGATCCCGATAAGACTTATGTGAACGCGGCGCGCGCGTTGTTGAACGAGTTGCGCAACCGGGCGGGGATTTCTTCGACGCCGAGTTCGCCGCAGAAGTATAGCCACTAGGGTTTGCTTTCGCACGGGCGTGGACGGACGTGCCATGGGCAGTGTCTCTCGCGCCTGGGCGAGGACGCCCGCGCCTCCATCGGTTTCCAGTCTGTCGGCTTCTACTTCCAGTCTGTCGGCTTCTAATTGGTCCGCAAGATTCGGATAGCGGAGTTTTCGCTGTGCTCCTATGCTCACCTCATGAGCACACACATTGCGACCGATGCGATACTTTCCCTAGGAGTTGTTGCCATGCCCCATTCCGACCAAAATGCCGAAGCGCAGTGGCAAGCGGTGATGGAGCGCAGCGCGGAGGACGACGGGCGCTTTGTCTATGCCGTGGCCACGACGGGCGTGTATTGTCGACCGTCGTGCGCATCGCGGCGTCCTCTGCGGAAGAATGTTCGGTTTTTTGCCGATTCGGGGCAGGCCGAGGGAGCGGGTTTCCGCGCGTGCCTTCGTTGCCGTCCTCGGGCTGCTGCGGACGCGCGGAGCACGAATGTTCGGGCGATCTGCCGCTACATTGAGCGGCACCTGGACGAGCCGGTCTCGCTCCACGCGCTGGGCGATGCCTTCGGCATGAGCCCGTTTCATTTAC
This sequence comes from Acidobacteriaceae bacterium, assembly GCA_043782485.1. Lineage (GTDB taxonomy): Bacteria > Acidobacteriota > Terriglobia > Terriglobales > Acidobacteriaceae > JANXUC01. Next base: position 6,202 of record JAYWAL010000056.1, read on the forward strand.
AAAGAACCTTCAAAGCGGCACTGGGAATTTCACCGAAGCAATATGCTGACTCCTGCCGCATGAACCAGTTGAAGCAAAATTTGCAATCCGGGAAGACGGTGACGAACGCTTTGTACGACGCGGGATACAGCTCGAGCAGCCGGTTGTACGAGCGAGCCTCGCAGCAATTGGGGATGACGCCGGACAAATATCGTCGTGGAGCCATTGGAGTGGCCATTCGGTTCACGACGAGTCCGTCGCCGTTGGGGCGCGTGCTGATTGCGGCCACAGACAAGGGCATTTGCGCGATTCGCTTCGGGGACAGTGACTCAGATTTGGAACTTGGTTTACGGCGGGAATATCCCTTCGCAGCGCGCAAGCGGCAGGACGACGACTTAAAAGGCTGGAATGAGCAGGTATTGCGGCACTTGCAGGGGAACAAGCTGAACAAGGCGCTGCCGCTGGATATTCAAGCCACAGTGTTTCAGCGGCAAGTGTGGACTTATTTGCAGAGCATTCCTCGCGGCACGACCCAGTCTTATAGTGAGGTCGCGCGCGGCATTGGACGGCCTTCCGCGACCCGGGCTGTGGCGCGGGCCTGCGCCAGCAATTCCGTGGCGCTGGAGATTCCCTGCCATCGCGTGGTGCGGGAGGATGGTGATTTGGGCGGGTATCGCTGGGGCTTGCAGCGGAAGAGGAAATTACTGGAAATGGAAAAGGCGAATTGAAGTCTAGATTGGCCGCGCTCACGTAGGGGCAGGTGCCCTCGCCTGCCGAATCAAATGTTGATTGTTGTCATCTTGAGCGCTGCAATCGCGTGCGCAAGCACGGGAATGCTGCAGTCGAAAGACCCCTGTCGCGCCGCGAACTACTTTGGATTTCCGAACGGCACAAGGAATTTCTTTCGTTCGAAGTCAATGGCAAAAAGCAGATTCCTCACGTCTAGAAGGCGTTCGGAATGACAATTCGTATAGTTCCTAAAAACGCTAGCCTTTCGACGGTTTTACTGCGATGCCCAGCTCCTTCAACTGCGCTTCGCTGACCGGCGTCGGCGCATCGACCATCAGGTCGACGGCGCGCGCGGTCTTGGGGAAGGGAATTACCTCGCGCAAGCTGTCCGCACCGGCCAAAATCATGACGATGCGGTCGAGGCCCAGTGCGATGCCGCCGTGCGGAGGTGTTCCATATTCGAGTGCCTCCAGGAAAAATCCGAAGCGGCTGTTGGCTTCTTCCTTGGACATGCCCAGGGCACTGAAGATCTGGCTTTGAATTTCCTGCTGGTGAATACGGATGGAGCCTGAACCCAGCTCCGTACCGTTGAGCACGACATCATAAGCCAGCGCCCGCACCGAGGCCAGCGGTGAGTTGGGGTCTTTCACGTTCTTCATCACAGTTTCGGCATCGCCGCCGAGCTTGCCCATGTCTTCTTCGCGCGGCGAGGTGAAGGGATGGTGCGCGGCGTCCCAGCGTTGGTCGCTGTCGCTCCATTCGAACATAGGAAAATTAGCCACCCAAAGGAAGCGGTAGTCTTTCGCGGGGTCGCCAGTTTTCTCGAAAGCCTTGTGGCGAGCGGCGAATTTCTGCGCCAGGGCGAGACGCATCTGTCCGGCTGCGGCATAGACCGCGCCATCGGCAACGGAGACTTTGCCGGTGCCAGCAGCGGCTGCGGCGTCGCCGGGGTTGGCCACGCCCGCGACGAGCACCACCAGGTCTCCAGGCTCTGCTTGGACTTTCGCGCGGACTTTGGCGAGCGCTTCAGGGAACGACTTTTCCAGGCGGCCGAAGTCTTCAAACGCCTTGGCCACGGCTTTGCCGTTGAAGAGCGGCTTGAGGTCATCGCGCTCCTTACGGGAGAGATCGCCGACCTGCGGAATGCGGATGGCAAGAATCGGGCGCGCGGGGCTGACGGCGAGCTGTTCGGTCGTCGCGGAATCGAAACACTCGCGGACTTCTGTTAAAGCGGGCAGGCGCATGTCGGGCTTGTCGATGCCGTAGAGCCGCATGGCATCGTCGTAGTCCATGCGCGGAAAGGGCGTCTGGATGTCGTGTCCAGCGGCCTTAAACGCCGCGGTGAGAAAGCCCTCTACGACTTCCCAAACGTGCTCCGCGCGCGGATAGGACATTTCGAGATCGATTTGCGTGAACTCGGGCTGGCGGTCGGCGCGCAAGTCTTCGTCGCGGAAGCAGCGCACGATTTGGAAGTAGCGGTCGAAGCCGGAGATCATCAGGATCTGCTTGAAGATTTGCGGAGATTGCGGCAGGGCGTAGAATGCGCCTGGCTGCACACGGCTGGGGACGAGGTAATCGCGCGCGCCTTCCGGCGTGGAACGCGTCATAAACGGGGTTTCGATTTCGTAAAACCCCAGCCCGGCGAGATAGTTGCGAATGGCCAGCGCTACTCTGTGCCGGAGCGCGATGTTGAATTGCATCACATCGCGGCGCAGGTCGATGTAGCGGTACTTCAGGCGCGTTTCTTCATTGGTCAGCGCGGTATCGCTGGGCAGAAACGGGGGCTGCTTGGAAACGTTGAGAATGCGCAGGTCTTCCACGCGCAGCTCGACTTCGCCGGTGGGGATGTTCTTGTTAATGGTGGAAGCATCGCGCAGCTTGACCGAGCCGATGGCGGCGATGACGTACTCGTTCCGCAGAGTCCCGGCTTTATCATGCGCGGCGACGCTCGTTTCTTTCTCGAAGACGATCTGCGCAATGCCCGAGCGGTCGCGCACATCCACAAACAGCAGGTTGCCAAAATCGCGGCGGTTGTTCACCCAGCCCATGAGCACAACTTTTTTGCCGGCATCGGACGGGCGCAGTTCTCCGCATCGGTGGGAACGCTGTAAATCGCCAATAAAATCGAGCATGATGTCCTTACTTCTGAAGTATGCTGAGCGTCCCGTGGGAGACGCGGCTTAGCCAGGGAAAGCCTTGATTTTAGCAGGTGAAGCTTCGGACAGCCGGCGGAATGCTACTCCCTTTTTAAAATTGTCATTCCGAAGCGAAGCGAGGAATCCCTCGGGTGCCGAGATTGGCCCGACATTTTCCAGCATTCCTATGGGGACGCGGAGCAGGGAGAGCGCTGGCGAGAGTTGCGCGAAGTCGAAGTATTGGGATTCCTCGCTTCGCTTCGGAATGACAGCTCTTGAAAATTGGAAGGACTTGTCCAGAGTTTCCCTGCTACCGGAGCTAGCTGCCCACCTGCAAAGCCGCCGACTGGTGGAATTTTTCCTTCCAGTCGGCCCCCTGCTTCACCCAGATCGTCGTCACGTGTTGATAGCGCGGGATGTGCTGTTCGTCATCGGTTGCGATCTGGCCAACGATGGCGTTGTAGCTGAATATGACGGCACCATCGTCCAGCGCGAGCGTTTGCGGCTCGTAGATCGAGATTTCCTTCAGTTCACCTTCGCCAAAAAACTCCCCCCTGGGTTCGTTGTGGCCGTTGTAGTTCACGAAAACGAAATCGGTGGTCAGCGTGCCGGAGAACGCCGCAAAGTCTTGGTGCAGAATCGCGCCCATGAGCGCCTGCTCTTTGGCGAGGAGCGAGGCCGTGAGCGGGTCGGTGGGAGCGTCGCCGTAGAACTTGAGCGATTGGGCCTGCGCGGCAAAAGCCAGAACCAGGACGGCGACGGCAACGTTAGTAAAACGATTCAACATAGGGTCTCCGGGGTATTCTCAGACAGTGTACCAGCACTAACGGCTCTGGATTTTGGCGGCCAGCTCGCCGCGCGGAAGGGTGACTTGCTCGCCGGTCTCAATATTCTTGAGGGAGAAGTTATTCGATTGCACTTCATTCTCGCCGACGATAAGCACGAAGCGGACGCCCGCTTTGCTCGCCGTCTCGAACGATTTCTTTAAGCGGAACGTTTCGTCGCCCAGTTCCGTGACAACGTCGTGACGGCGCAGCTCGCGGGCGAGGCGGGCGGCGGGGCCATTCATTCCCGTGCCGAGCGGTGCGATGTAAACGTCGGGCTTTCGGACCGCGGATTCAGCCGACTGCGGCAGCGACATGACCAGGCGGTCTTCGCCAATGGCAAAACCAATCCCCGGCGCGTGCGGCCCGCCGAGCAGTTCGGAAAGCCCGTCATAGCGGCCTCCGCCGAGGATCGCGTTCTGCGCGCCCAGCGCTCCGTGGGTGAATTCGAAGGCCGTCCGCATGTAATAGTCGAGGCCGCGGACCAGGCGGTCGTTCACGGTGTAAGGGATTTCGATGGAGTCGAGGATGGCGCGGACGGCGGCGAAGTTGATGCTGCATTTTTCGTCGAGAAACTGGCTCATGCGTGGGAGTGTTTCAATGATGGGTTGGTCGGCAGGGACTTTGCAGTCAAAAACGCGCAGCGGGTTAGTGACGGCGCGGCGCTGGCAGTCGCTGCACATGGTGTCAACAACCGGCCCCAATGCCTTGCGTAGAGCCTCGTTGAAGGCGGGGCGGCAGTCGGAGCAGCCGACGGAATTGAGTTCGAGCGTCCATCCGGTGATGCCGAGACGGTCGAGAAGCGTGGCCAGCATTTCCAGCAGTTCGGCATCGCGCGCTGGCGATTCACTGCCGCTGGCGGAGGGGCCAATGACCTCGGCGCCGATTTGGTAGAACTGCCGGTAGCGTCCTTTCTGCGGGCGCTCGCGGCGGAACTGGGGGCCTATGTAGAAAAGCTTGTTCAGGCCGCGATCCCAGAGCTTGTGCTCGATGTAGGCGCGGACGACGCCAGCCGTGTTTTCCGGGCGCAGGGTGAGCGACTGGCCTTTGTCGGACTCGGCGCGGCCGCGGTCCTCCCAGGTGTACATCTCTTTCGAGACGATATCGGTCTCTTCGCCCACGCCGCGGGCGAAGAGCTGGGTTTCCTCAAAAACGGGTGTGCGAATTTCGTGGAAATTATATAAACGGAACACTTCTCGAACTTTGTCCTCGACAAAATTCCAGAGCGCGGTATCCGGCGGGAGAAGGTCGCGGGTTCCTCGGGGGGCTTTGATCATTACTTTCCGGCTTCCCGCAGATACTGGTCTTTGTATCCCAAATAGTTGTTGGCGTAGCGCAGGATGCTGGCCTGGTCTTCGTCGGTGAGCTGGCGGCGGAATTTGCCGGGTGAACCCATCCAGAGCGAGCCGGGTTCGACGACTGCGCGTTCTGGGACAAGCGTACCCGCTGCCAAAATCGACCCTGCGCCAATTCGCGCGCCGTTGAGGACGATCACGCCCATGCCGATGAGGCAGCGGTCTTCGATGACGCATCCGTGCAGAACGGCGGAGTGGCCCACGGTTACGGAATCGCCGAGGTAGACGCCGTACTTTTCCTTCATGCCGTGCAGGACGCAGCAGTCTTGAACGTTGGAATTTGCGCCGATGCGGATTTCATGAACGTCGCCGCGGAGGACGGCGTTCATCCAAACGCTGGAGTTTGCGCCGAGCTGGACGTCGCCGATGATCTGCGCGGATTCGTCAACGTAGCAGCCAGCGCCGATTTGCGGGGAAATACCTTTGTAAGAGCGGAGCATGAATTTCTAGTTTACTTTAAGCCGTTGGCTGGGGGCTTGCCAGTGGCGGCGGCCAGGGCGGCGAGGTACTTCTCCGGCAGGGCGCGGGGCTTGAAATCGGCTCCGGTGATGACGTGCGTGGTTTCGCCCTCGGCTAGTAGTGTGTTGTCGGATGCGCGGACGATTTCGTAAGCGAACACGATGATTCTCTCGCGAAAGTTGCGCACGTGGCTGCGGACGATCAGCTCGTCATCGTAAAGCGCGGGAGCCTTGTAGCGGCAGCGGGCATCGACTAGTGGGATGAACAGCTGGTCGTCCTTTTCCATCTGCTTGTAAGTGACGCCAAGGTGACGCAGTAAATCAACGCGTCCGACTTCAAACCAGATGAAGTGGTTCGAGTGGTAGACGACGCCCATCTGGTCGGTTTCAGCGTAGCGGACGCGGATGCGGCTTTCGGAAACGGTGGGTGTGGACATGAGCTTCTAGGATAACCGTCTGGCTATTTCCCAGTCCATTTGGGTTTGCGTTTTTCGAAGAATGCCGTGAGGCCTTCGCGGAAATCAGCGGTGGTGCGGGCATGCGCGTTCTGCGCAATGGACTCGGCGAATTGGCGGTCGAGGTCCTTTGCGATGAAGCCGTTGATAAGGGCTTTGGTAGCGCGCATGGAAGCCGGACTGTTCCCTTGTAACGAAGCGGCGAGCACCCGGGCGCGCGGCATGAGTTGCGCGGCGTCGACTACTTCGTTGACGAGTCCAAGACGGTGGGCTTCGGCGGCGTCAAAGATGCGGCCTGAGAGAAGCAGGTCGCGCGCGATTTTGTGTCCGACCTGCCAGACGAGGATTGAGGAAACTACGGCCGGAATGAAGCCGATGCGGACTTCCGGATAGCCGAATTGCGCCTCCGGAACGGCGAGAGTGAAGTCGCACATAGTAGCGAGTCCTGTGCCGCCAGCGATGGCAGCGCCGTTCACGGCGGCGATGGTCGGTTTGGGAAAATCGTAAAGGCGGCGGAAGACGCGGGCGATGCGCTCGGAGTCGGCGAGGTTTTCGGCCGGAGTCTTTCCGAGGAGAGACTTTAGCTCTTCCAGATCGAGTCCCGCGCAGAACGCTTTACCCGCCCCGGTGAGAATCAGAATCTGTGCCGCGGAGGCCTCCACGTCATCGAACGCGTCCAGCAATTCGTGGAGCAGCTCAAAGCTGATGGCGTTGCGTTTCTCGGGACGGTTGAAGGTGATCGTCGCGATTCCGGCGTCGTAGGCGAGTTGCAGCGTCGTATAGGCCATCAGTTCAGCTTTTCTCCTACAGAATGCTGCCGCCCCATTTCGGCGGATGCGCGTAGCAAAGTGTCCAGCGGCTTGAGCGTGGGCAACGGAAGACTGCGCTGCAAGAGGGCCTCCAGCAATTTCTCCGTCGGCAAATTGCCCACGAGGGCATCTTGAGCGAACGGACATCCTCCCAGGCCGCCGATGGCGCAATCGAAACGGCGGCATCCCGCGTCGTAGGCGGCTAAAGCCTTCTCGACGGCTTGATCGGCGCGACTATGCAAGTGAACGCCGATGTCGAGGTATCCGTAAGCGTCCATCACCGCGCCGAGCAGGCTGCTGAGCTGTTCCGGAGTTGCGACGCCTACGGTGTCGGCAAGAGAGATCGTTCGAATGTTAGAGGTTTCAAGAATGCCAACCGCTTCGACCACTTCCTCAATGCTCCAGGGATCGCCATAGGGATTGCCGAAGGCCATGGAAATGTAGACGGCTGTTTCGAGACCGGCGTCAATGGCTTTCTCCTGGATCTTCTCGAGTTCGTCCAGCGCAGCTTCCAGCGTTTGCTTTTGGTTCCGTTCCAGAAACGTTGGCGAGACCGAATAGGGGAAGCCCAGAGTCTGCACCACTGAAGTCGCGATTGCCCGCTCCGCGCCCTTCTCGTTCACTACGATGCCGATAATCTCGACATCGGCCGGGGCGCCGAGTTCCTTCAATACATCCTCCGAGTCGGCCATCTGCGGTACCGCTTTGGGCGAGACGAAGGAAACCGCGTCGATGTGCTTGAATCCGGCGCTAATCAGCGCTTGCAGATAGGCGATCTTGGTCGCCGTGGGGATTTGGCCGGGTAGGCCTTGCCAGGCATCTCGAGGGCATTCGACGATTTTTATGCTGTCGGACATTTTCTAGAGCGAATTCACCACGGAGACACGGAGACACGGAGGAAGCCAAACCGGAGATCGGAGAATAGTGTTCATAACACTTTGCGGACGATACCTTCTACTAACACAGGAACTTGGAAATTCAGGATCAGGCCGACGCGTTTCCCAGTGAGCTTCAAGTAAGTCAACAGTTGGGCGCTGTGGATCGGAAGCAGTTTGTCGACGCACTTCAGTTCAAGAATGACAGAATCGTCTACAAGAATGTTGAGTCTGTATCCGCAATCGAGAGACAGGCCCTTGTATTTGACGGGCACCGCCACTTGTCGCGCAAAAGAAATGCTTCTTAAATGCAGTTCATGACAAAGGCACTCTTCGTAAGCCGATTCCAATAAACCAGGGCCAAGCTCCCGATGAACTTCAATCGCTGCACCAATGATCCGTTCCGTGAGTTCTTCCTGGAGAAGCTTCCTCCGTGTCTCCGTGTCTCCGTGGTGAACCGCCGTTGCACTCATGTTTGCAAGACCCCCACCTTGAACTCCGCGACGTCAGGGTTCAGCGAGGCGGCCTCCAGCGCAAGCGTGATAGCGTTGCGCGTATCGACGGGGTCGATGATCTTGTCGATCCACAACCGCGCAGCACCATAGCGCGGGTCGGTCTGCTCGTCGTAGGTCTTCTTGGTGGCGTCGGTCAATTCCTGGCGCTGCTCGTCGGTAATCTTCTGTCCGCTGCGTTCCAGTTGCTTAACCTTAATCTCAACGAGAGTGCTGGCGGCGGAATCGCCACTCATGACCGCATAGCGCGCCGTCGGCCAGGCAAAGACAAAGCGTGGATCAAAGGCCTTGCCGCACATGGCATAGTGCCCCGCGCCAAACGACCCACCGACGATGACGCTGATCTTGGGGACAACAGAATTCGAAACAGCATTCACCATTTTCGCGCCCGCTTTAATGATCCCACTCCACTCGGCATCGCGGCCGACCATAAATCCATTCACGTCATGCAGAAACACCAGCGGAATCAAGTTCTGGTTGCAGTCCATGATGAAGCGCGCAGCTTTCTCGGCGGATTCAGTGTAGATTACGCCGCCGAATTCCATGCGCTTCTGCCCAAGTGCGTCGGTCTGCTGCGCGTGCAATTTTTGATTCGCAACGATGCCCACAGCGAACCCGCCAATGCGCGCGTAGCCGCAGATCAGCGTCTTGCCGTATTCGGCCTTGTATTCGTCGAAGCGGCTGCCATCCACGATGCGCGCGATGATCTCCATCATGTCGTAGGGCTTGCCGGTCTCGGTGCCGTAGATGCCGTAAATTTCCTCCGCGGCGTAGGCGGGCGCTTCAGGCTTCTTGCGGTCCCAAATGGATTGTCGGCGATAACCCCACTTATCGATAATGGAACGAATCCGCGTCAAACAGGCCTCGTCGCTGGGTTCGCGGAAGTCGACCGTGCCGCTGATGGCCGAGTGCATTGCCGCCCCGCCCAGATCCTCGGCAGAAACCTTTTGCCCAATCGCCGCCTGGACCAGCGCCGGCCCCGCCAAGAACAAGCCGCTGCCATCCGTCATCAAAACGTGGTCGCACATCACTGGCAAGTATCCACCGCCGGCGACGCACATACCCATGATGGCGGCAATCTGCGGAATGCCGCGCGCGGACATGACGGCATTGTTGCGAAAAACACGGCCAAAATCGTCGGTGTCGGGAAACACATCTTCCTGCAGAGGCAAAAATATTCCCGCCGAGTCGACCAAATAAATCGTCGGAATCCGGTTGTCCAGCGCCATGTTCTGCGCCCGGATCACTTTCTTCGACGTCATCGGGAAAAACGCCCCGGCCTTCACCGTGGCATCGTTGGCGATGATCATCACCAGCCGCGTATGAATCCGCCCCAGCCCGGTGACCACGCCTGCCGCCGGCGCGCCGCCCCACTCTTCATACATGCCACTAGCGGCAAACAGGCTCAGCTCCAGAAATTCGCTGTCCGAATCGAGCAGCAGTCGCAGCCGCTCGCGCACCGTCAGGCGTCCTTTATTATGCTGCGAGTCAATCGCTTTCCCACCGCCGCCTTCGCGGAGTTTTTCTTCCTGATTGCGAATCTGCGCGACCGTGTCCGCCATGGCGCGCATGTTTTTCTCGAAGCGCGCGGAGGTGGCGTCCACGTGCGTTTCCAGCACGGTGGAGGTGGATTGCGAGGTGTCGTCAGAGCGCGGCATTCAGGGTCTCGAAAGGGAACTACTTAGGGTATATCAGATCAGGTTTGTGGAAACAGGATTGTAGGTGTGCATGTTGGACGGGCACCTTGCCCGCCTGGTCTTGCTCGAAGATGCTTGAGAATCCTGAGTCAAGACCTTGCGGACAAGAGTGTCCGCACCACACAATTCCTTGTTACTTCACAAACTGCGGGGCTTCGCCCTTCGACCAGGGGTCATACGTCACAAACAAATGAATGCGGTCGACCACCGGCGGATGGTCGTAAAACAAAAACACTCGCACGCGGTTCGGCTCCGGATCCTCAAACACCGTCTCCCCAAACTTCTGGAAGCCGCGCGCCATGGTCTGCCCGGGATCAGCCACAATTCCGTGGTTAATCTCCAGGCTGTAGATGTCGGCCTGGTGTTCCAAATAGCGACTGAAGGCGTTGCCCGCAGTATCGGCCACAAATCCGAACAGCGTTAGGAGCAAAAGCAACGCCGGTAGCGAAGCCCAATCGTAGAGTGCGCGAATGTCCCACTGCGCCCCGCGTTTTGCCAGTAGCCAGCCGATGGTGCGGTAGCTCAGGTAGAGCAGCGCCATCAGCACGGCGTCCAGAAAAATCATGCCCTGGAAGATGTGCTTGAGAACGTAGTGGCCTAGTTCGTGGCCAAAGTCCATCAGGGTTTCGTCCTGGGTTTCCTGGGCCAGCGTCGTATCCCAGATGACCACGCGCTTGGACGAGCCGAAACCGCTGACATAAGCGTTGGTGGCGATGGTTTTGGTGCTGGCCTGCATCCAGAACATATGATCCACAGGGATGTCCTGACCCGCCTTGTGCATGAGCCGCTGAATGGGCGGAATCAAATCGGGCGCTTTGGCGGAGAGCGGAACGAAGTCGTAGAACAGCGGCTCCACCACGTAAGGCGAAATGAAAAAGACAAACGCAACCAGCGGCACCGCAATGAGCCAGGAATAGAGCCACCAGCGGCGCGGACTCTGGCGAATCATGGCGTAGAGAATCCACGCCAGCAGGCCGGCTGAGAGCACGAGGAGAAACTGGCCTTTCGCCCAGTCCGCTGCCCACGAAGGCCAGCTTTGTACGGAAATGCCGTAGCTGCGTAAAACGGCCTCACGGAAAATGTCGAGCGGTAATTGGAACAGCGCCATGGTGAACAATAACAGCGGGGCAACGATGAACGCTTGCACAAACCGCTTCCTGGTGGCGCGCTCCGCCCAATCGCGGAACCTGGCGGCGGTTTTTCGTTGCAGCAGAAACCACAAGATCCACACCCCGTAGATGATTCCAAACACGCGCGAGGCAAAGCCGATGCGTCCGCGATTGCGCGCCTTGCTGTAGAGGTCCGGAGGAAGGGTGTAGGCGGTGATTTTAGTCGCCGGAGCCGGCGTTGCGTCCACGCTCGCTGGCACCGCGAAAGTCGACACGGGGGCCGCTGAAGAAGTTGACGCCGAAGCGCTCGCTGAGCCCAACGCGGTTACATAAAATATGACGACCAACACGGCCAGTCTATTACGTTGCTTCACAATCGCATGGCGTGTTGCCCCGTCCGTGTCGCGTTCTTTGCGACAGGGCGGGGATTGAGTCAACGACTCAATCCTTTTCAATCCACTCTCCAATCTGCAGCCCGTCGGGCGTCAACTGAAACTTCCCCACGCGCACGGCTTCGCCAATGAAGCGGTGGTCATCGCCGCGGGTCACGCGGGAAATCCATTGTCGACCGACGTCGAACTGACTGGCCGTGAACCACTTCTGCGGCACCACTTCCACTAGACCCGCCTGCGGATACACCACATACACAGCGCAAGCCGAATCTTCCCGCGTTCGCGCCGGAAACGACCCCACGGCAATCAGCTCGTCCACCGTGTGGAAAATGCCAGGCACTTCGATCTTATGCGTGCCCTCCGGAAACCGCCGCCCCACCTCGAACTCAGCCACAGGCGCCGTGCGGGAATAAACCCGATCATTCGATTGTTTGAACCAGCCGACAATCTCTTCAATAGGGAAAGCCGCCAGCCCATCCGGATCAAAACACATCACGCGCAACCCGCCAGGCTCCGGACACCAGATGCCCAGCAAATTCGGCTCTATCAGGAACGGAACACAAAACGTATTCAACGCTAACCGCGGAGTGTTGGGTTCTTGCTCCAACGACAGCGTAACGAGATAAGAAAGATCTCCGCTATCCCCGTGGTAGGTCCACACAAACTTCTGTCGCGCGTGGCTCATCACGGCGGGGAAAGTGGCCCAATACCACGGCGAAGGTCCGATCGATTTCTCAATCGCCGCCAGCAAGCGAGACTTATGGGAAGGCTTGTCGCCACCCTGCGAAGGAGAACCGTCGTTCGGCATCTACAGGGCCGCAGGCACGCCGCGCGGCTTCACATTGCCGCGGATGAATTGCACAATGCTGTCCATGGTTGTGCCGGGTTGGAAAATGGCGCCCACGCCGATTTTCTTCAGGCCGCCGATGTCCTGGTCAGGAATAATTCCGCCGACCACGACAATCACATCGTCCATCTTATTCTGCTTCAGGAGTGCCATCACGCGCGGCACAATCGCATTATGCGCCCCGGAAAGAATCGACAACCCAATTACATCCACATCTTCCTGCAACGACGCGGTCACAATCATTTCCGGCGTCTGCCGCAGCCCGGTGTAAATCACTTCCATGCCAGCATCGCGCAGGGCCCGCGCAATCACCTTCGCGCCCCGGTCGTGGCCGTCGAGGCCGGGTTTGGCAACAAGTACCCGAATTTTCCTATCGCCGCTCATGCAGGTTCAATTTAAGCATATTGAGAGCGGATTCACCACGGAGATACCGGTGCCACGCGACCAGTCCTAAATACACAGCAAGACGCCGAAGGGCGAAGTGTTAATAGTGCGAAAATCTCACGGCTAGTTGCCAGACTTGTCACATGAGCCTAACCCTTGCAAGTATCCAAGCCGCAGCCGACGACAACTCCCTTTTTCAGCTCCTGTCGGATGAACTGAGCGAACAATTCCCGCCGGAGCTCCAGCAAGACCGGGAACGGTTCTTGCTCGCTTTGAAGAAAGCGCCGCCCGGTCTTCGCTCAATGGCCGGAACCCACGACCTCGATGGCAGCATGGCTCTCGATGATTTGGCCTGGCACTTTTTAAACCACAACGATGAGCGTTTTCTCAGGGAAACGGTTTCGAGCTTGAGGCAGCTCGAAGCTGCGGAGGCCGCCGAGGTTTTCCTGGTCGCCTGGGATATGGTCAAGCCATACTTATCTGAGATTCGGACACACGATTGGGAAGCTGACGAGCTGCATGAATATCTCGACAGGACTGGAATTCAGGAGAAGGTTGATCCGCTCAGTGAGCGAATGTGGGCAATTTCCGCGCGATGCGGCGATCTTGGCCTGATGCAGTTCTGGGTAAACTACGCGCGGAAATATCCAGAGAGATGTGTTGTTCCATATTAGACGGAATTCGGGGGATGTGGATTGGTTATAAGGAGCAAGGCCTTTTAAAGTGGGAGACTGAGGTTCTTCGGCAGCAAGGAGTCGTAACGGCTTGACAAGGCATAAAGTGCAGGACGCTAACTATTCGCCGTCGCCGAGACGTCCTCCGCCACCTCCGCCACTCAAGAAATAGTCGGGGGCGGATCAGTCTCCGTGGCCAATCAGCTCTCGATTTTCGCGTCCAAACTCCTCCACAAATACCAACAAGCAACCGTACGATACGGCACCCACGGCCGAGCAATTTTCTCCATCTCCGCTGGCTTGGGCATCTTGCGTTTCCGGTAGTGTTTCCGCATCGCCGCCTGAATGCCGTAATCCCCCGTCGGCAGCACATCCGGTCGCCGCAACGAGAACATCAGAAACATCTGTGCCGTCCACGGACCCACACCCTTCACCCGCGTCAGGTGCGTGATCACCTCGTCGTCAGTCATGGCGGGAAGCAGCGTAAAGTCGAGAAACCCGCTCTGCGTCAGCTCCGCCAGCGACCGGATATAGCTTGCCTTCTGCTTGGAGAGCCCCGCCGACCGCATCTCCGCCTCTGTCAATTCCAGTATCCCCTCGGGCGTCAGCGGGAGTCCGGCCAGGTCGACGAAGCGATTGAAAATGGTCGCCGCGGCCTTGCCGTTCAGCTGCTGGTAGACGATGGACTCAGCCACACTGTCAAAGGTAGGTTCGCCATAGGATATCTTGCACGTCCCAATTTTCTCGATAATGGCCGCCAAAGTCGGATCCGACTTCTTAAGGTGCTCAATAGCTTTTCGCATCGCCTCAGAATTCAATCACAAAATGAGCGCCAAGGTAAGCGCTCCAGAAATCCGGCCAAGCGGCACTTGCGCTTCTAGGCGACCAGCGTCAGCATAGCCTTAAGAATGGTTGCATCCCACCCAGCATCAGGAAAGGTCTCCCCATGAACGTTCACCGCAGCAAAATCACCAAAGCCAATCTTTGCGCCATGGGATCGCGCAAAAACGTGATGCAAATCGTCCCACCTATGCACGTGGTCCGGCCGGCCTACTTGCATGAAAGCGATAAGAAGCTAGCCACGAACCCGCTAGCCTCGCCCACCGGGCCCGGCGGCGCGGCCGGCTTCCAGAATCGCGCCGGCAGCCAGATCGCCGTCCCCCAGGTCACCAATATCTATCTCGGACAATTTTGGGGCGACCGCGCCTTGGTCGAAGGCTTCTCCAAGGCAGTCGTTGAAAACGGATATCTCGATCCCTTGCGCGACCTCAAGTACGGCACCGGGCCAGGCACCTATCAGGGCGCGGTCGACAAGCCCATCCTCTCCGACGGCGACACTCTGCACGATTCCGACGCCCAGGCCGCCATCCGAGCCATGCTCGATGCCGCAACCATTCAAGCCAGTGCCAACAGCCTGTTCATGCTCGTCCTTCCCAATGGCGTCACTTCGGTGATCGATTCCGGAGGTGCCAAATCCTGCGCACAATTCTGCGGCTACCACGACGCGTTCGACCACAACGGTGTTTCGATCGCCTACGCCGTGTTGCCCTCGTCGCTGTGCCAGGGCTGTGGAGGACAGATCGGCGATTTCACCGCCGTCTACGCCCACGAACTAGCCGAAGCCGTCACCGACAAAGTCCCCGGCCAAGGCTGGGTCGCCGACGATGGCGAAGAAAACGGTGACCTCGAAGCCTGGGTTCTATTCGGCTGGGGTCCGCCAGAAGACCCTCATCGCTACACCATTCAGGGCTACTACACCAACGAACGCGGAAATACCGTAGGCGCGTGGCGGAAGTGAGGAATTGCAAATGAATTAAAAAAATTGTCATTCCGAGCGAAGCGAGGAATCCCCGCATCCTTCACGCTGCCACACGCTCGCCCCCTATCTCAAAAGTGCCGCCAACAGTTGTCAGCCATGGACCAGCAGCACCGCAAGAAAGCCCGCGGGTCGGGCCCTCCTTTACAAACAGCCCTGTAACGGAAACCAGCAACGGCGCACTATATGGGTTAAGGCGGACCCTGACTTGCCAAAAAACGCCAACCCTCACGCTTTAGTTTTAAACTGGGAAAATGCTCCGCATTCTGCGGTTGGGAGGTACATCGTGAAAAGAATCAGCTCACAGGGCAACATAGGCGTCGTAAGGTTTCCGGGAGACGTTCTAGTAGCGGGCGATGGAGCCGATGTCGCGTCCGCCATGTACAACATCCAAGTCACGCGTGATACAAGCCCCGACAACGCGAGAAGTGAGAGCTGCATCTCGATCAACCAGATGAATCCTCAGCAAATCGTCGCCGGATCGAAAAAGTTTATCAACATTCACACCTACGACTTCACGATCGCCACCTCTTTTTCTACGGATGGTGGCAGGCAGTGGACCGACTCCGCGCCACTCGCGCTTCTTCCTGGCTGGACTGGCATCTCGGACCCCACGCTGGCGTGGGACGACTCTGACAACGTATTCCTTGTTGCCCTGGCCTTCAATAATCCTCCGGCATCTTCCATTATCGGCATCGCGGTTTACAAATCCACAGATGGGGGCCAGACCTGGAGCGATCCAAAACTAATTCATACCAATCCCGCAGACGACAAGCAGTGGGCCGCGGGCGATGCCAATCCAAATAGCCCTTTCCGTGGCAGGGTCTATGCCGCTTGGGACGGGCCCGGTGGATTGTGCTTCGCGCGAACCTTGGATCACGGGAATTCCTGGGTCGGAACGGGAGGCTCTCCCGCTGGCTCTGCCATCGCTAGTAGTTCTTTTTCACCCGAAGTGAATGTCGGCACCGACGGGGTGGTTTACATCGTTTTTCGTGTCGGAAACGAGATCAAGTTGGTGAAGTCCACAGATGGTGGGAACAGCTTTCAGGCTACAGCCTCTCCAGCCACCGGCACCGGATCGTTCGAGATCGTAACCTTTCCCCCCGGGAATTTTCGCGTCGTAACCGTTCCCACCGCGTGTGCTTTCGGCGATACAGTCGTAGCCGCCTGGGCCGATAACCGCGAAGGCAAGTCAAGAATCTATTATGCGGTCTCCACCAACGGTGGCAACTCCTGGGACACGCCTCCCGCCGGGCAGCCCTTGTTGACTAGTATCCCCATCGACGCCAGCATGTTTCATTTTCACCCGCAACTCGTCTTTCGGCCGGACGGGGTTCTGGCCTGTGCTTTTTACGAGTTCGGCCCCAAGCCCGTCACCCCGGTGCCCATTACGCCGAAGATCGACACCCGGATGGCTGTCTCTTTCGATGGCGGCGCCTCTTTCTCCCAACTCATCACGGTTACCGACCAGCCCTGGGATCCCGCAATTGATGCTCCCTGGGCCCACGGGAATCCGAATCTGACCTTCATCGGCGAATATTTCGGTTTTGACGCCGGTAGCGACAGTTTCTATCCACTGTGGACGGATACGCGGACCGGAATCCAGGAACTCTGGCTGGACATCCTACCCCGACCATGGAACGGAGGGGACTTAACTACCGTCAAGGATATCGTGTCGGTGGCGGGTCATTTCAGCACCGGCGATCAGCGTCACCTCGTGGTCGTCGGCACGGCGCACGGCAAAGTTCACGAAATATTCTGGAAGCCCCTGCAAGTTGGAATCGAAGGCGAAGACGACCTGCCAGTTGTCTTCAACCCGGGTTCCATCGTCTCCCTGGCTACGTTGTACAACAGCGACCAGCAGCGTCACGTCGTCGTGGTCGGGAAAACGGATGGCCGGGTTCACGAAATATTTTGGAAACCGGAAACTGTCGGAATCGAGGGTCACGACGATCTACCCGTCACCTTCAGTCCCGGAACCATCCGAGCGGTTTCTGGCCTGTATGACAGCAATCAGCAGCGACACGTGGTCATCGTCGCGACGACTGCCGGAAAAGTGCACGAGATTTTTTGGAAGGCGGATACGGTTGGGGTTGAAGGTCATGATGACTTGCCAGTCACATTCCCGCCAGGTTCCATTGTCGGGGTAACTGCTCTCTACGATAGTGATCAACAGCGCTATGTGGTTCTGGTAGCCACCAGCGCGGGAAAAGTGCATGAAATTTTCTGGAAATCGGATACGGTCGGGATTGAAGGTCACGACGAACTTCCTATCAGCTTCGGATCGGATTCCATCGCGGCCATATCCAGTTTCTATGATCAGGAGAAGCAGCGATATGTTATCGTTGTCGGAACCAGAGATGGGAACATACACCAGGTGTACTGGAAAGCGTTCACCGTTGGAATTGAGTCACGCCGCCTCGTGACGCAGCTAACCCCGAATTCCATCCGCAGCCTCGCAGGGTTTTACAGCGCAAGCGATCAGATTGAACACATCGTGGTAGGACTTGTAAATGGCGGGCTTCGCGAGTTTTGGGTGCGACCAAACATGTAATTCGGGTTCTCTTCGACTCACCCTGGAACCAGAGTGCCCTTCGATAAAGGGAAGGCGGGTGGCCCAGGTATTTGATCTCCCCATCCCATTCCGGAACAGATGAGTGCCCCACCCTCGCGCACTTGCAAGGGTGGGTAGCGACACTCCCGGCGTTCTAGCGATCCCTCCACCGCCGCGCAAGCAACCCCGTCGCCTCCGAAAGTTCGATGTCCGCAACAAGCAACCCCTCCTTACCGTAGGGCTGATAGCAAAGCAGCGTCCCATCGGGTTTGACTACTGCCGAAGTGGTCGGCGAGCCGTCGCTGGCAAAGTTGACCGTGGCGAAATAACAGGTATTCTCGGCGGCGCGGCATAGAGCTGCCTTCTCGTGGAAGGTGTTAGCGGGGTCGGCGAAAATGGTAGGCCGGTAGCTGCCGGGCTCGGCTTGGTGGAACTGGGGATGGAACACAATGTGCGCGCCCTGGCGGGCGGCGAAGCGGACGGTTTCCGGATAGCGCCAACCCTCGTGGCAGATGGCGATGCCGAAGGTGAGTGGACCGCTTTGGAAGATGCGTCGGCCAGAACCGGCGGTATAGGGGCCTTCTTCGGTCGGGTCGAGTTGGACCTTATCCTGAAAACCGTCTATCCCGCCGTCGCGATTGATGACAAGCGCCGTGATCAACAGCCCGCCGTCCACAATTCGTTCGGTGCCCAGCACAACCGCGACACCAGCCTGCGCAGCGGCCGTCGCCACGGTACCCCAGGCCTGTTCCAGAAACTCAGCGTCGGGAGGCGGCACCGACTTCCCCATGCCTCGATAGCCCGGAAGGAAGCATTCCGGAAAGCAGATAAGGCCCGCGCCCTCGACGGCAGCTTGCGCGATAGCGTGTTCCGCAAACGCAACAGACTCATCGGGAGTCGCCGGGAACCGAAGATTGGCAAGAGCGATTCGGTACGGGTTCATCGGAATCCCAGATTAGCGTAGATCGGGAGGAGGTTGGCCATTTCAACCCATCTTCTGGCTTGAGTGGGGCAGTTCAGTCGCAGTCGCGCCCCGGCCGGCAGCGCTGAGACTGCCCACCCCAAGAGCAAAGTTTTGCACACCCGTCTCCCCAAAAATGCAAAAAAATGGGCATTTTTCCCCAGTTTTCGCGATTCCTCCAACTAGCTTAAACTCGTTGGATTTTGGCACCTTGCGCGTGCTTCCGCGCACAATCTAAGGTTTCGCGCCCCTCCTTCTCACCAAAAAACCATGCTATCTGTAGCAAAATAAACAGGTTACGCAATTTCCTGCTTCTGCGGCGATTCCCCCCCAAAAACCTCGATTTTGAGCCAAATTCGGCCCTGCTTCGGGGCGGACCCGCCAAAATCTTGATCGAGTCCGCCGGACAATCGTCGAAATCTTGCGACAAAATTCAGCCGACCGAATGAGGCCAGACACCACGGGAGCCGAGCCGTCCCATCACCCGACCAACCCCACCCGATTTCTCGCCCAGGAAAAATGCCTCAGGAATGCCATTTAATCTCGTTCTAAGGGCCTTAGGAGCGAGTTTCGCCTCACGCGGGCCTTTTCCTCAGGAAATCCACAGGGGCCCTGTGAAGGCCGCCAATCTCATTGCGAGACTCCGACAGCCGGAACCACGAGAATAACTACTACATCTTGTGGGGTGGCGAGGCAAATACCCCAACCTCTCGTACTTCCGCAAGTGACTCAAAATGCGACAAATAGCTCCGAAAATGACCTTCAAGATTCCTGTTGACAGGAAAGAGATTAGCGATAGGATTGTGGGTGAAAGTGGTCAAAAAGGGAGTGTAGTAAAGCAGTAGTGGTCAACAGTGTGGTGCAGAGGAGGAAGGGTGAAAAGGCCAAAAACCAACCCCCAAAGCCGCCAAACCACAAATTCTGAATCACTTGCAGTCGTCATTGCCTCCCTGGCAGCCATAAGGACATTCAATGTTTCGCGGCAATCACCCAACCCGGATCGACGAAAAGGGCCGATTAAAGGTTCCGGCCGAGTTCAAGCGGGTGATCGACGAGAAGTACGGCCTCAAATTCTATATCACCAGCCTCGATGGGAAGGTTGCTCAGATGTATCCCTTCGAGGAATGGGAGCGGATCGAACAGAAGTTGGCTTCGCTCTCGACGTTCAACCCAACCAAGAAGAAGTTTCTGAGCCGGGTGAACTTCTACGGCCAGGAAGTAGAGATGGATGGGCAGGGCAGGTTGTTGATTCCACAGTTGTTACGGCAGTCGGCGGACATCAAGGGAGAAGTTGCAGTGATGGGCAACCTGACGTACCTGGAAGTCCGGAACCTCGAAGCGTTGCAGACCGAAGTGGTCGAAGAGAAGTTCACGACTGAGGATGAAGAGACGCTCAACAAGCTGGGCATCTAGTGGTGGGTTCGGACGAAGTGGATTTGGATTTGCAGCAAAACGCCCCTCAGGGGGGTGGGCATGGCATGGGTCATGTTCCGGTTCTTTTACAAACAGCGATCGATTTCTTAGCCGTAAAGCGCGGTGGGACGTATATCGACGCCACGGTGGGTTTGGCGGGGCACAGTTGCGAAATCGCAAAGCTCCTCGGCGCACCGGGTCATTTGATTGGCTTCGATAAGGACCCAGCAGCGCTGGACCAGGCACGGGTCAATTTGCGGCCACCGCCGGGAAGTGAAGGCGACTGGCCGAAAGTTGAGCTGATTCACGCATCGTTTGCAGAAGTAGAACAGCATGTGGCAGGCAAAGCTGATGGCCTGCTGGCGGACGTGGGAGTGAGCAGCTTGCAACTGAACGACCCGGAGCGCGGATTTAGTTTTCAGGCGGAAGGGCCCTTGGATATGCGAATGAATCCGCAGTCCGAGAGCACCGCCGAACAAGTGGTAAACCACATGGGCGAAAAAGAACTCGCCGATGTGATTTACGAATTCGGTGAGGAAAGGAGGTCGCGGAGAATCGCCAGAGCCATCGTCCGAGCGCGGCCGATACGGTCCACTGCACATTTAGCAGAGGTCGTATCGACCGCGGCTCGGACAATGAAATCGCACGGCATTCATCCAGCGACTTTAACTTTCCAAGGCATCCGAATCTTCGTAAACCGTGAGTTGGACGACCTGCGGGAGCTGCTGATAGCGGCTCCGAGACTGCTGAAGCCAGGCGGGCGGGTAGTGGTGATTAGTTTTCACTCTTTGGAAGACAGAATTGTGAAAGACGCGCTGCGGGACGGAAGCAAGGCTGGGGTTTATAGCGTGCTGACGAAGAAGCCGGTGACTGCGACCAACGCAGAGGTTTATCGCAATCCGAGATCGCGGAGCGCGAAGTTGAGGGCGGCGGAGAGGGTTTAGCTAAAGCTGTGAGATTTTAGTCGGGCGCATTCCGGCGAGAAAGATGGAAGAGTGCGGTGGAGTTGAGGGCGTCGGGATCCTTCGCTGCGCGCAGGATGACAAATTTTTAAGGGTAGGAAATTGAAAAAGTTTGGCCTGGAAAAACTGCCAGACCGCCCGGTGGGATGGACGTCCGCCGGGCAAATGAATTTGGGACAGAAGCGAAGTCGGAATGCAAAAGTTAGAAGTCAGAATGCAGATTGCAGAATTAGAAAACAAATTAGGAAATCAAACTTGGGGAGGTTTGACATGTTTACTGGAACAATTATTGATGACTTGATTGCAACGGTGGAACGAGCGGAGCAGCACGCGAGTCTAGTGCAGATGTTGCGGCCTGACGTGAGCTCTGGCTTGAGCCTGGTGGTTGGCAGCGTGAAAGCGAATTGGGATAACTGGGCGGGTGTGGCTTAAATGCAAACGGCAGCGGCAAATTCGGCGCAGAGGGTTCGGAGCTGGACGGGTACGCCTGAGGTGTACTTTCACAAGGCAATCGACAACTCACGCTTGGTGAAGGTGGAAGACCCGGCGCGGGCGCGCGAGATGCGCATGTTGATGGTTTCGCTTGGCTGCCTGTTCCTGTTTGTGATGACTTACGCGGTGCAGCACTTCAAGTCGATTGAATACGGCTACAAGATCGCCTCGATGAAGAACGAGCGCGATGGCTTGTACGAGATGAATCGAGCTTTGCAACTAGAAGAGGCTTCTTTGCGCGACCCCCAGCGCATTGACGCCATTGCCCGGAAGATGGGATTCCAGAGTCCGCAGGCTGGTCAGGTGATGCATCTGGATGCGCCGATGGCGGATTCTAGCGCTGAAGTGATGGCTAGCATGACGCGGGTTTCGGTGATTTCGGCTAGGTAGCTGTCAGCTATCAGGTTAACGTCAAAATCCCCGCCCTGTGGCTGAAGCCACAAGGACGGGGCACCCGTTTCATTTTTTTATTTATTTGGGATTGGAACGCTAACCGCTTCCGAGGTTTCGTGTCTGTGGCTTCGAATAGTTCAAACGGCACCGCCAAGGCGAGACTGTACTGGATGTGCGGACTGTTGCTGCTTTGGGTGTGTGCGATTTGCGTGCGGCTGGTTTATCTTCAGATTTTTTCCTACGGGGACTTTCAGGCGCGGGCGCAACACCAGCAACAGCGCGCGTTCGAGACCTCTCCCATCCGCGGGGTTGTCTACGACCGCAATGGCCAACCTTTGGCCATGACCACATCCGTCGATTCGTTTTTCGCGGTGACGAGCGACCTGCCGGATCCGGCCAATACCGCCAGCTTGCTGTCCCGCATTACCGGCACCGACCCGCGCGAGATGCTGGCGTGTTTCAAAACGAAAAGCTTTTGCTGGGTGGCGCGCAAGGCGGACCCGGAAGTGGCGGGCCGCATTCAGGGCATGAACCTGCGCGGAATATCCTCGCTGAAGGAATCGAAGCGCTTCTATCCCAAGAAGGAATTGGCGGCGCAGGTGCTCGGCTACGTGGGCATGGACGACAAGGGATTGAGCGGGGTAGAGCGATCCTATAACCAACGGATGCGTGGCAAGCCGGGGCATATGGCAATTTCAGTGGATGCCCGGAGGAAGACATTTGCCCGCTTGGAACAAGAGCCGGAGCCGGGCGAAAACGTTGTCCTGACCATCGACGAGAAAATCCAGTACATTGCTGATCGCGAACTGGAACAGGCGATGCGCGATACGCATGCTACGGCGGGCACGGTGATTGTGCAGAACCCGCATACGGGCGAGATTCTGGCCCTGGCGAACAGTCCAACGTTCAATCCGAATGCTTCGAAGGAAATTCGTCCGGAAAAGCTGAAGAACCACGCGGTGAGCGACGCCTACGAGCCCGGGTCGACGTTCAAGATTATTACCATTGCCGCCGGCCTGGAAGAAAAGGTAACGACTCCCGAGGAGTTGATCGATTGCCAGATGGGATCGATTGTAGTGGCGGGGATGCGCATTCGCGATTCCAGGCCGCACGGTATTCTTTCTGTGGCCGACGTGCTGGCGGATTCAAGTGATGTGGGAGCGATCAAGATTGCGTTGCGGCTGGGCGAAGAGCGCTTTTACAAGTACATTCGCGCCTTTGGCGTGGGCCAGCAGACGGGGATTGAGCTGCCGGACGAAACGCGCGGCATGAGCAAGCCGCTGAGCCGTTGGTCGAAGGTTTCCATTGGAGCGATTTCCATGGGGCAGGAAATTGGAATCTCTCCGGTGCAACTGGCGGGAATTGTTTCCACGATGGCCAACGACGGAGTATGGGTCGCGCCAAGGATTGTAGCGGCCACCACGGAACCGCACCAGGCGCCGCAAACGTTTGTGTACCAACCGGCGGTGGAACGGCGCGTGATTTCTCCGATGACGGCAGCGCAGATGCGGCGGATGCTGGAAGGCGTGGTGCTGCACGGCACGGGAAAGAAAGCGGCGTTGCAGGGCTACACGTCCGCTGGCAAGACTGGAACAGCGCAGCGCGTGGACCCGAGCACCCATGCGTATTCCAAAACGAAGTACATTGCGTCATTTGCAGGATTTGCGCCGGTAAACAATCCGTCAGTGACGGTGGCGGTGATTCTGGATTCTCCCGAGGGGCAGCACCAGGGCGGGCAGGTGTCCGCGCCGGTGTATGCGCGAATTATGCAGCAGGTGCTTTCCTACTTGAATGTGGCGCGCGATGTGGAGATTGCGCCTTCACGCCAGTCGTTGCTGGCTTCGAAGAAAGCGGCGCAGATGAGCGAAGACGACATGGCGGATGGTTCGCCGGACCGGCTGGGCTCGACCATGGACATGAGCAGCGATGCGACGGACAACAGTGCGCTGGAGGCTGCGGGCAAGCCCGCTCCAGGGAAGTCTTCCATTTTTGAAATGGCGCGCGTGATTCCGGCGACGATTCGCGAACGGGAACCGGCGGCTGCGTCACTGCGGAATGCAGAACCAGCGCCGGCGCGGAAGCTTGCGAGCGGCACGGTGGTGATGGACGTGGAGCAAGGCGGCATTCTTGTTCCTTCGTTTCTGGGGAAGCACTTGCGAGCGGTGGTGGAGCTGGCCGAGGAAAACAATTTAGAGGTGGAAGCGGTGGGCAGCGGTGTGGCCCGGGCCCAAGCTCCACCGGCGGGAGCGCATGTAGCGGCGGGGGCGACGATTCGGGTGAATTTCGCGCGTTAGGTTTTTGTGTGGGTGCAGTTGTTGTGTGGTTTGGGTTACGCCTTATTTAGGGTCAGACCTTCTGGCCGCGCGGGCGGGGACGCCCGTGCCTCCATTGGTTCGTGTGCGGCGAGCCTATAATCGACAGATAGCCCATGAATTTTCTTCAACTTCTCGATGGCGTGGAAGTCCTTGCGCAGGACGGCGACGCGTCTGTTTCTGGAATGGAATATGATTCGCGGAAGCTTAAGGCGGGCAACGTCTTTGTGGCGATGAAGGGCGAGGCGACCGACGGAAATCTCTACATTGACCAAGCAGTGCGGAAGGGCGCGACCGCGATTGTGACCGATTCGGCGGAAGAGCAGCAGCCGCCGGGAGTAGCTTGGGCGCAGGTGGCGCACGGGCGACGAGCGCTGGCGCGGATGAGCGCGAACTTTTACGGCTCGCCTGGAAACCAGTTGAGTGTTACGGGGATTACGGGAACCAACGGCAAGAGCACGACGGCGTTTTTGCTGGAGTCGATTTTAACAGCGGCTGGGCGTAAGAGTTTGCTGATTGGAACCATTGAGTACCATGTGGCCGGAACCGCGCTTCCCGCGCCGCATACGACGCCGGAAGCTTTGGAATTGAATCAGCTATTTGCGCAAGCGGTGAAGGCGGGCGCGGCCGAAGCTGTGATGGAAGTGTCGTCGCACGCTTTGGAACAGCAACGCGTTTATGGCGTGGGTTTTGATGTGGCGGTATTTACGAACCTGACGCGGGACCATTTGGATTATCACCTGGATATGGAACAGTATTTCGCGGCCAAGCGTGCCCTGTTTGAAGGCTGTGGCGCGGAACCTCCGCGGGTGGCTGTGTTGAACGCCGACGATGCTTATGGGCAGAGGTTGCAAGAAATTTGTAGGTCGCCCGTGGTGCTGTACGGAGAGAAAGGAGAATTCCGGGCGGAGAACGTGGTTGTGACGCTGCAAAACACTCGTTTCCGCATGGTGACGCCGCAGGGCGCGGTGGAGATTGTTTCTCCGCTGATTGGCAAAGTGAATGTGTATAACATTCTGGCGGCTGCGGCTGCGGCCGATGCGCGCGGGTGTTCGGCTGCGGAGATCGCTGATGGCGTTGCTGCTTTGGAATTTGTTCCCGGGCGCTTTCAGCGGGTGGATTGTGGACAGCCCTTTTCGGTGGTGGTGGACTACGCGCACACCGATGACGCTCTCCGGAATCTGACGACTTTGGCGCGGGAGTTCGTGACGCAAGCTGGCGGACGGGGCCGCGTGATCACGCTGTTTGGATGCGGCGGCGACCGCGACCGAGCCAAGCGCCCGTTAATGGGCGAGGCTGCGGGGCGGGGCAGCGATCTGGTTGTTCTAACTTCAGATAATCCACGGAGTGAGGATCCGGTGGCGATTATTAACGACGCGCTGGTGGGCGTGCAGCGTTCGGGAACGAAGTACAAAATAGAACCGGACCGGCAAGCGGCGATTGCGCTGGCGATTAGCACGGCCATGGCGGGCGATATTGTTCTGCTGGCGGGCAAGGGGCACGAAAAGACACAGGTTTCTCGCGATGGAACACGAACGTTTGACGATGTGACTGTGGCCCGGTATTTGCTGCGCGCTTCGGGCTACGACGGGGGCCAAGCATGAAGCTTGCACTCTCCCGTGTGGCGGAGTTTGTGTCTGGCGTGGTGAGCGGCGTGAGCGCGGAAAGTGTGGCGCAGGGCTATTCCATTGACTCCCGCACGGTGCGGTCTGGCGAATTGTTTTTTGCCGTGAAGGGCGAGCAGCTGGATGGACACGACTATGTTGTGCAGGCTTTGGAACGTGGAGCGCTGGCGGTGGTGGTGCGCAGAGACCAGCTGGCGCGGTATCCGGCGGGCTTGGCGCTGATCGCCGTTGATGACACTTTGGTCGCCCTGCAAACGCTGGCTGCGTGCGTGCGGCGGCTGTGGGGCAAGGTGGTGATTGGCGTTACGGGTTCGGCGGGGAAGACGACGACCAAGGAGATTCTGGCGCACCTTCTGGGGCGGCGGTATCGCGTTCTGAAGTCAGAAGGAAACTTCAATAACCACTTCGGTCTGCCGCTGATGATTCTTTTGCTGGAATCGGAACATGAGATGGCGGTGATCGAAATGGGCATGTCGCACGCCGGGGAAATTGCGGCGCTGGCGGAAATTGCGCAGCCCAATACAGGCTTGGTGACGAGCGTCGCGCCGGTGCATTTGGGAAATTTTAATTCCATCGCCGATATTGCGCGCGCCAAGTATGAGCTGATTGCGGCACTGCCCGCTGGCGGTTTGGCTGTTCTGAATGCGGATGATGAATATGTATCGCAGTTTGGGCGCGACTTTCGCGGGCGCGTGGTGACGTTCGGGTTGAAGGCGACGGCAGATGTTCACGCGGCAAATGTGCAAACGCGTGGCGTTTCAGGTTCCACATTTGACCTTGTGGCGCATGGCGTGACACAGGCCGTGGAGCTGCCGCTGATGGGTGTGCACAATGTCTACAACGCACTGGCGGCGGCGGCGGTGGCGCTGGAACGTGGAATTGCGCCGTCGGAAATTGCGGCGGCGATGCCTTCGCTGCAAGCGGCGTCGAAGCGCGGACAAATTGTGGATGTGCGCGGCGTGACAGTTGTGAATGACTGCTACAATTCCAACCCGAAGGCCTTGAACACCATGGTGGATGCGCTAGCGAGTCTGCCGGCGGTGCGGCGTATTGTGGTGGCCGGGGAGATGCTGGAGCTTGGCCCGAAAGAAGAACAAATGCATCGGGAATGCGGACGTTACATGGCGGCGAGGAAGATCGACCGGGTGCTGGGAGTGCGGGGTTTGGCGGCAGCGCTGGTGGACGAAGCGCGGAAGGCTGGAGTAGCGGCGGAGTTTGTCGCGACTCCGGAAGAGGCTGGGGCGTGGCTGGCGCGCGAGGCCAAACCCGGAGATGCCGTGCTGCTCAAGGGTTCTCGCGGCGTGAAATTGGAACGGGCGTTGGAAGTGTGGCAGGGAATAAGCTGATTTCAGAACAAGTGGAGGCGCATTGCTTTACTGGCTGCTCTATCAAAAGCTTTATCATGCGTTTCCAGCGCTGTCGCTGTTCCGCATTTTTCGGTATCTTACGTTTCGCACGGCGTTCGCCAGCCTGACGGCGTTGTTCACTGGGCTGGTCATTGGGCCGGTGGTGATTCGCCGTTTGCAGGAGTTTCAGATTGGGCAGTTTATTCGCGAAGAGGGGCCGAAGGCGCATCAGAAAAAGGCGGGCACGCCGACGATGGGCGGGCTGCTGATTGCGATTTCGATGATTGTGCCGACGCTGCTATGGGCGGATTTGAGCAATCGGTTTATCTGGATTGTGGTGCTGTCGACGATTGCGTATTCGGCAATTGGGTTTGCGGATGATTATCAGAAAGTGATCCACAAGCGAAACTTGGGCCTGACGGCGCGGGCCAAGCTGGGATTGCAGGTTCTGGTGGCGTTCTTGATCGCGGTGGCGCTGATCGCGTTGCAGACGCACGGAATGTATTCCACTAAAATGGTGGTTCCGTTTGCTAAACACTTTCGGCCGGATCTGGTGATTGAGGGTTTGCTGCATCATTCCTACTTGTGGCCGCTGGCGTTTTTGCCCTTTGTTGCGTTTGTTTGCGTGGTCATCGTGGGTTCGAGCAACGCCGTGAATTTGACGGATGGACTGGACGGACTGGCGATTGGCTGCACGGTGATTGCGGCGGGAGCGTTGTCTGTGCTGACGTACGTTAGCGGTCATGCGGTTTTTGCTGACTATCTTGAGTTGCAGCGGATGCCGCAGGTGGGTGAGTTGACGGTTTTTTGCGGGGCGATGGTGGGCGCAGCGATTGGCTTCCTTTGGTATAACGCGCATCCGGCGGAAGTCTTTATGGGGGATGTTGGGTCGCTGGGTCTTGGCGGTGCCATCGGGACGATTGCGGTTGTTATCAAACAGGAGCTGCTGCTGCCGTTCATTGGTGGCATATTTGTGATCGAGGCGCTTTCGGTGATTCTGCAGGTTGGGTCGTACAAGCTGCGGAAAAAGCGCATCTTTAAGATGGCGCCGATTCATCATCATTTCGAGTTGCTCGGGTGGTCGGAGTCGAAGGTGATTGTGCGGTTTTGGATTGCGTCGCTGGTGTTTGCGCTGTTTGCGCTGACGACGTTGAAGTTGAGGTAGGGCGGCTGTTGGCTGTCAGCTGTCGGCTATCTAAGATAATTGGATGAATCTTAAGGATCAGCGCGTGCTTGTGGTCGGCCTGGGGAAGTCTGGGGCGGCGTCGGCGCGGTTTTTGCAGGCGCGTGGGGCTAAGGTTACTGTTTCGGATTCCAAAAGTCTTGAGCAGCTGGCTGGCGAAATCCCCGGGCTGCTGGACTGCGGTATTGCCGTCGAAACAGGAGGTCATGGCGAGCGTACGTTTCGCGGGCAGGATCTGATTGTCGTCAGCCCGGGGGTGCCGTCGGATAGCGCTCCGCTGGTGCAGGCCCGCGTTCACGGCGTCCCCATCATCGGGGAGATCGAACTCGCCGCGCGATTTCTGCAAGGCCGCATCGTCGCCATCACGGGGTCTAATGGCAAAACGACCACCACTACGCTTACCGGCGAGATCCTTGCCGCCAGCGGCTTCCCGGTTGTGGTCGGAGGCAACATCGGCACCCCGGCCATCTGTCTGGTGGATCAAACCACTCCGGAAAGTTTCGTCGTGCTCGAGGTTTCCAGCTTCCAGCTGGAAACCATCCAGACGTTTCGCCCGTTCCTCTCAGCCGTCCTCAACATCACGCCAGACCATCTCGATCGACACCGAACGCTCGAAGCCTATGTCGACGCCAAGGCGCGCATTTTCGAAAACCAGAAGGACAGCGATTTCTGCGTCCTGAATGCCGACGACCCCGCCGCCAACGCCCTCACCAGCCGCGCCAAGTGCCCGGTGGTCCATTTCAGCCGGCGCACGGAAGTCTCAGTCGGCACGTTCGTCCGCCAAGGCAAGATTTTCTTCCGCGACGGCCAAACCGAACGCGAGGTCCTCCCAGTCGCAGAAATCACGCTCCAGGGCGCGCACAATTTGGAAAACGTCCTAGCCGCCGTCTGTTTAGCCAGCCTCGCCGGATGCCCCGCCGAAATTATCCGCCAAGCCGTCCGAGCGTTTCAGGCCGTCGAGCATCGCCTGGAATTCGTCGCCGAAATCGCCGGCGTCCGCTATTTCAATGACTCCAAAGCCACCAATGTCGATGCCACCATCAAGGCGTTGGAGAGTTTTCCGGCCAACATCCACCTCATTCTAGGCGGCAAGGATAAGGGCAGCGACTACTCAGTTCTGAACCCGCTTCTGCGTGAGCGGGTGAAGCGCGTCTATACCATTGGCACCGCGGCGGAGAAGATCCAGAGCCAAATTCAGGGCAGCGCCGAAGTGGTCGCTGCTGGAACCCTGGAAACCGCTGTCCAGCGTGCCGCCGCCGCCGCCACCCCGGGTGACATCGTGCTCTTGGCCCCGGCCTGCGCCAGCTTCGACCAGTTTCAAAGCTATGAGCACCGCGGCAAGCTGTTTAAAGAAGTGGTCAGAGCGCTGGCGGCTGAGGGCCAAGGCGGCCCCTCTGGAAATTGAAAACATCGTTTAAATTGCGTATATTCACGGTACACATCCTTAAAAGTTGTCATTCTGAGCGCAGCGAAAGCCTGCCCTGAGCTTGCCGAAGGGAATCCCCAGAATGCCGGTAACGGGATGGGTGCAGTAGGCTTTCTGGCGGCGAAGCGGGCTAGCAAGAACGGCGGGCTAGCAAGAACGAAGTTGGTTGGCAAGAACGAAGCTGTCTAGCAA
Organism: Acidobacteriaceae bacterium; assembly: GCA_043782485.1. Classification (GTDB taxonomy): domain Bacteria; phylum Acidobacteriota; class Terriglobia; order Terriglobales; family Acidobacteriaceae; genus JANXUC01. The sequence continues at coordinate 36,111 of JAYWAL010000056.1, forward strand.
GAACGAAGTGGTCCGGCTAAAATCGTGCGCGCTGGCAAGAAAGCTGGAGAGAGCCAGTCAGGTCGAGGGTGCAGGGATCTTTCGCTGTGCTCAAGATGACAAAGGTTTAGGGTTTTTTCTAAGTTCGAGATTCCGCAACTCCCATGCCTACCTCCCCCCAATACGCCCGCTCCAGCAATGTGGTTTCCCGCGTCATCGCCGGAGAGACGCTGATCGTGCCCGTGCGCCGTGGCGTGGCCGATCTGGCTTCATTGTTCAGCTTTAACGCCGTGGGCAGCACCATTTGGGAAGCCCTGGAGAAGCCCCGCACAGCGGAAGAACTGGCCGCGGTCTTAGCCGATACCTACGATGTCAGCCCAGACAAGGCCCAGGAAGACCTGCAAGTATTTCTAAGTGAGGCGCAAACCGCTGGCGTCATCCAGGCGATAGCACCCTAGCCAATAGGTCCTCGCCAGAGAATCTCTGCCAGATTCGGCCCAATATCAAGTAAACTGCCAGCACACCGTGTTGTAGTCTTGGGCGAAGGTTATAAGGGGCGAGACGAAATGGATACAGCCACCTACGGGGAACTTAGCGGATCCATCCACTCGCATTTCGTGGGCAAACGTGCGCCCGTGGAAGCCTCTATTGAAGTCACGCGCCGCTGCCCGCTGGAATGTTTGCACTGCTACAACAACCTGCCCATGGGCGACTTGCCCGCCCGCAACCGCGAACTTAGCAAGGAAGAACACTTCCGCATGTTGGACGAACTTGCCGAACTGGGCACGTTCTGGCTCCTTTATAGCGGCGGCGAGATTTTTGCGCGCAAAGATTTTCTGGAAATCTATACTTACGCCAAGAAAAAAGGCTTCTTGATCACCCTGTTTACGAACGGGACTTTGATCAGTGAAAAGATTGCCGACTATCTTGCCGAATGGCCGCCATTCGCGATTGAGATCACACTTTATGGTCGCACTAAAGAGACGTACGAAGCGCTGACGGGCATTCCCGGTTCCTACGACCGCTGCATTCGCGGTATCGAAAATCTCCGCCAGCGCAAGTTGCCGCTGAAGCTGAAGACCGTGCCGACGACGATCAACAAGCATGAGGTCTTCGCCATGAAGCGCTTTGCCGAAGAGGATTTGGGGTTGGAGTTCAAGTTGGATGCCCTGATCAATCCGCGCCTGGATTGTTCGCAGAGCCCGCTAGGCGTGCGTTTGTCGCCGGAAGACGTAGTAGCGATTGACATGCATCCGCCGAAGAATCGCGTGGAGTATGGACGACTGGCAGAGCGTGGCATTTCCATGCCTCCCGGCCTGGAAGATCATGAAAATCTGTATTTTTGCGGCGGAGGAATGAACTCGTTTGCCGTCAATCCTTACGGCGAAATGAGCATTTGCGTTCTCTCGCAGAAGGAAACCTATAACATCCGCGAAGGCGGAGTGAAGCATGGGTGGGACAATTTTCTCGGCCAAGTTCGCATGGAGAAAAAGCGCAAGCGGCCCACGAAGTGTACGACCTGTAAGATTCAACCTCTATGCGGCATGTGCCCCGCTACTGCGGAACTGGAAAATGCGGACGGTGACCCCGAGTCTCCCGTCGAGTTTCTGTGCGAAGTCGCACACCTGCGCGCCATGGCATTGGGTTTTGAAGTACCAACGCACGGAGATTGTGACTGCTGCAACGGCAGTGAGCGCCACCAGGAATTGAAACGGTCCGCGGCCCGGATCGCAGCGCAAGAGATTGATGTCGAAGGTTGGAAAGCGCCTACCGTTCTATTGCCAGTACTGAGCAACGCGAGTCCGGTCGGCGGTTGTGGAAGTTGTGGGAGTCACAGCTAGGGCCTAGTGGTGCATACTTGAATTTCACGGAGAAACGCTAGATATGAGTCAATCGCATAACGATCAAGTTGCGAAGAAGTTCTACGAGGCGCCAAAGATTGTCACGATCAATTTGCGTCCAGAAGAAGCGGTTCTCGGGAACTGCAAGATTTCTGGCTCAGCAGGTCCGACGAGTCCCTCGTGCGCCATCGTGCCGCGCTGTAGCACGGTAGGATCGTAACGTAGTTAGCCGTGTGGTCAATGGGGTGCGAGCCAGTGAGCAACGGGGCGAGTACGCAGGGCATGGCGTGTGTGGCGGATGAGCCGCCGGCAAAGTGGCGTGCCAGCTTTCGTATTGGCGAAGTTTCGCTGGGCCTCAATGCCGACCAGACCTTCGCGCGAGTCCTCAGTCCTCAAATCGAGCCTTTTCATTTTGCAGCGGCGGCTTGCGATCTTGAGATCGACCTGCAATGGGCTGATAACCTGCGCGAGTCCACGGGGCGACTTCTTTTCGATTCCGGCTCTGTCTGGAAGCTTTACGAGGCCGGTGACGGATTTCAGTTTGATTTTTCTTCGCCGGTTCTGGGCCCTGAGCCCTACAAGCGGCTGCTGGTGGACCGTGGGTTCCGGAAGGGGCGTATCTTGTCGAATCGAGGCTGTTTCCCCGATGCTTCGCGTTGCAATCCCCTGGAATATCCTCTCGACGAGCTCATGGTCATCCACCGCCTCGGCCGCGAGCGCGGCGTCGAGGTCCATGCGGCCGGGATGCGCGACGCCGAGGGCAACGCCTACCTGTTCCTGGGGCATTCCGGGGCTGGGAAAAGTACGACTACACGCCTTTGGAATCAACAACATAGCATGACCATCCTGAGCGATGACCGCATTATCCTGCGGGAACGGGCCGGGTCGGGTGGTCAGAGGGAAGTTTGGATGTATGGCACGCCGTGGCATGGCGAGGCGGCGTTTGCCGCGCCGGAGAAGGCGCGAATTGAGCGGCTGTTCATTCTTGAACATGCCCCGGAAAGCGCGCCCGAGAACAAAATTACCCAGCTCCACGGAGCCAGCGCCGTGGCCGAGATCATGGCGCGCAGTTTTCTGCCGTTTTATGACGGTCCCGCGCTGGAGAATACGATGAGCTTTTTGCAGGAGATTGTGGCCGCCATCCCCTGTTATCGCCTGCAATTCCGTCCGGATGGCTCGGCGGTGGAGGCGGTTCGCCGGTTTCGTCCCTAGTTTTGGGGGATTCGGGCGGGGCGGCGGGTTCGCCCCAGTCACTAAGGTACACGTAGCCCACTTTGGCAATGGCAAAACGTCCGCATATGGCTCAAAATAGGGAGATTAGGCTTACGAAGATTAGGCTAACGAAGATTAGGCAGACAGCGACACGGGAGAACCCCAGGCACAACTCGCCTCAGTTGGGGGAACTGGTCCGCGACTTGTTGCGGGGCGGAACCAGTGTGCGTTTTTCCGCGCCGGGATTGAGCATGTTGCCGACGATTCAGGACGGTGACGTGTTGCATGTGGCTCCGGTCAGCGCGGACGAGGTGCGCTGCGGAGAAATTCTCTTGGTGGATGACGAAGGCAAGTTGCGGGCGCATCGGTTGCTGGAGAGCGATGTGCGCGCGGACAGATTTGTGACGCAGGGCGACGCGAGCCTGGAGCCAGATGCTCCGGTGCGCGCGCATCAAATTTTGGGACGAGTGATGGCAAAGGAAACGAATATGAATGGTATCGGCGGGCAGCGGACTAACAGCGGGCGGGTGGAACTCCACGGTATGCGGGCGCAGGCGCGGCGACGGATGTCGCAAGCGCGCGGCGCGGCAGCGGGCTGGGTGAAGTCTGCCTTGGGGATGCGCGCCGGGGTTGTGGCGATGGCGCTGTTGCTGTGTCTCGCGGCGGTGTCCGCGTCGGCTCAGGTGGTGGTGGATTCTTTCGGCCTCGGCGGCGGACGTGTTGTGGCTGGTGGGCCTATCACCTTCACGCACACAACCGGGGCCGGGACAGGCCGAACTTTAGTCGTGGGCGTCGCGATGGGCATTGGTGCCAGTGCTTCCACCAAGACAGCTACCGTTGCATCGGTCACTTACGGCTCGCAAGCGCTCACTTTCTTGTCCGCGCATAATGATGCGGGAGCCACGCGCCGGGTGGAGTTCTGGTTTCTTCTAGCGCCAGCGGTGGGAGCGAACACGATTACCGTTACGGCGAGCGCGTACGGCGCGGGAACGGTTGGCGTGGGCGCGGTTTCGGAAACCTTCACAGGCGCTGACCAAACCGATCCGGTGCGGCCGTTTGTCTCGAACGACGGCACGACAGCGACCGGCACAGGAGTGCTTACTCTGGACGTGCCCAGCGCTCTGAAAGAGACGGTGTTTGCCGTCGTGGGTGTCGGCGGAGACTACACGCAGGCGCTTCCTGCCGTTGGTTTTGGCGGCATCACGTTGCAAGCGCAAGGGACCACGAACGTTGCCCCCACCGATCCGCCCGATGTCGATGTTGCGGGTTACACGGTGGCAGGTGCGCCGAGTGTTCCAATTCCTTTGGTATTGACGCGAGCTTTTGGCGCCAACGCCAGCACCACCTGGTCCGCTGGCGCAGTTTCGATTCATCCGCTGAATGCGGACCTGGGTGTGACGGTGAAGACGACGGGCGCGATCATCGCCGGTGCGCAAACCACCTACACCGTTACGCTGCAAAACAATGGCTGGTC
>JAYWAL010000057.1:0-2262 GCA_043782485.1 Acidobacteriaceae bacterium
CATGGGACAAGACGTTCGCCTGGGCGCTGTCTCCATACTCCATGGCGGATTCTCCGTCCAGATCACGACCGAAATTCAGGTCTCCCAACCCGAAGCGCTGTCGCAAGGCAAGACCGCCGTGGTCGGCCAACAGGACGTGCAAGTCAAAGAGGTCCCCGTGCGGCGTGTGGAGATCACCGAAGGCGCCAGAGTCGACCAACTTGTCGACGGCTTGCAGAATATGGGCGCGACCGCTCGCGACGTAATTTCCATCCTCCAGGCCATCAAAGCCGCTGGAGCACTCGACGCCGACCTGGAGGTAATCTGATGAGCCTTAACATTCCGTTCGCGATCACCAACACGCCCCCGGCCCCACCTGCGGCCAAAGTGAAAGCGGAAAATGCCGCCCGCGATTTTGAGGCCGTACTCCTGAGTTCGCTACTGGAATCGTTGCAGAAGAGCTTTGCAGACACATCCGCGGACTCCTCCGCCGGCAGCGAGAACTATGCCGTGATGGGCACGCAGGCCTTGGCTTCCGCGATGTCCGCTCAGGGCGGCATCGGAATCGCCCGCATGATCCTACACCAGTGGCAGCAAACCAAAGTACCCGGATTGGCCGAACGCTAGGGTACCGTGCAACCTGAAGCTATTCGATACTTTGCCGATCCCTACTTCAGCCTTAAGTGTGCGCGGTTTTTGCCGCCCCATTAAGGTTTGCCAAGAATCTGCCGATGAATCAGCAGAAGGGAACCGGTGAGGACCATGAGAATCGATCTAACAAATTATGGAGCGGAGTCAGTCGACAACAGTAAGCGGGATCGGGCCCGCGCAGCTCCTGCCGCGGATCACGGAAGCGAGACAGCAGTCCCGGACCAGGCTCATTTTTCGTTTGACCAGCCGCGCGTGCGGGCACTCGAGAATCAAGTGCTCGCTCTACCCGAAGTCCGGCAACAGCGCGTGGATTTGCTTCGCCAGTCGGTTGGAAAGGGCGAGTATTCGGTCAGCGACAATCAACTGGCCGCTGCCATCATCGCCGACTTAACCAACGGCAGCGCTGGCCAGCCGACGGGGTAAATCGTGGATCCGCTTATCACATACCGGCTTGATCCGGCCATGCGCGTAATGGAAAAACCAAGCGGCGAATACGAGCCGCCGCCACGCCGCCGCCGGACGGCTCCGCCAGCCAAACCGGCTGTCGAAGAAGCGGGCACAGAAGACAGTACCGAACTGACCGCGCACCAGATTGACGATTTGGCCTGATATGGACGTACAAGCAACCCAGCCCGGCGACCTGCTCTCGGCGCGGCTCTTGCTGCTTCGCGACCTGGCGCACAGTCTAGAAAATAGCCAGATCGCGCTCACGCGTAACGATGCTGAAATGATTGCACGAGGCGCAGCCCATCAGGCGGAATTATGCCGCCAATGGAGTCTGCTCGAAGATCAACTGCATCCCGCGTCTCCATCGAAACCGCTGCGCCTGATTGAAACTGCCAAACAATTTTCGACGGACACCGGTCCATCGGCACAGATCGAACAAGAATTTGCTGCGCTTACTATTCGCATCCGCCATCTCACCCGCGTGCATTGTTCGCTGCTCCGGCATCTCCAGCGCAGCCTCGCCATCCTCGCGCATGTTGTCGACAGTTGCGCGCCCACTTACACACCCGACCTCAATTCGATCCGCGTCGACACTCGCCCCCAGGCAGGAGATTAATCATGTCCGGACTCAATGGATCACTCTCCATCGCCCTGAGCGCACTGCTGGTTGCCCAACAGGAAGTCGGAAATTCCGCCAACAATGTGGCCAACGCCAACACGCCCGGATTCTCCCGGCGACGTCCCGACCTCGTCCCTGGCGACCCAATCGTGATCGGCCGCCTGAGCATCGGCACCGGCGTGGACTTGCTAAAACTCGAAAGCCTGCGCGACCCGATTCTCGAACTCCGCATCAGCCAGGAAACCCAGAATCAGGGTAGGTTGGACACTACCGTAGGCGCACTCCAGCAGATTCAAGTCGGATTCAGCAGCACGGATTCCGGCATCGGCGATGCCATCAGTAAATTTTTTGATAGCCTTCAACAACTCTCCACCGATCCCACCAATCTTTCGCTGCGACAGGCAGTACTGACCGCCGCCGGCAACCTTGCGACCAACTTCAACACCGAGGCGCACAACCTGCAGGCACAGCGCACCAGCGTCGACTTGAACGTGGTTCAAACCGTGGGCCAGATCAACACCCTGACCACCCAGATTGCCGGATTGAATAAGCAAATCGCGAACCTC
>JAYWAL010000058.1:0-2258 GCA_043782485.1 Acidobacteriaceae bacterium
GGATTCGTCGTCTTGCCGCCAATGTAACCCACGCGCGTTCCCAGCACGCCTGGGATGCGGCGGAAGGCCGCCTCCACTCCCCAGAAGCATCCTGCCGCAAATGTTGCTTTTGCCATATATGCTTTCCTCCTGCTGATCTTTCGAAGGCTGTCAACGCTTGAGATTTAGAACGTGTTTCTAAAGAAAATTCGAGTCCGTGAAAGAGTCCCCCAACGGTTAAACGGGTTACTGAACAATCCTTTACTGGAACAAAACCTTACCCCAGTGGCTAAAGCCACCACTCAAAACAACCGGGATCGCAGCGCTGAAGCGCTGCGCCGCCCAAAGCAAGAGCAAAGTCGAATTCTTCAGCAGCCGGTAAAGCCGCCAAAACAAAGGCTTCGGATCGGCACGCTCCGGCTGCGCTCCGGGGCAGGTTTCTAGACCGTGTCCTTCCAAATCCCTGCGGCAGCCGATTTAAGCAGAGTTTCTCTAGTAGAAACAATCATCCCACCCCAATCGGATGCTCTAGGGCGCGAAAAGTGGCAGCAGTCGCGGGCCAAGAATACGGGTGGGCCACTTATGCCAGCCGTTTAATCCGAAGTTCGCAGCCCGCCCGTTAAGTCGGCCAGGCGCGCGATCTTGCGGTCATTGCACCAGCGCGTGAGTTCATCCACCACCGTTTCGGTTCCGCACGGATCCCAGTAGCTGGCCGTGCCGATCTGCACCGCAGTTGCACCCGCGAGCATGAATTCCACCACGTCCTCTCCACAGCTTACGCCTCCCATGCCGAGAACTGGAATCTTCACCGCTTTAGCAGCTTCGTAAACCATGCGGAGCGCAATCGGCTTGATGGCTGGGCCGGAGAGTCCTGCGGTGACATTGGCGATGCGCGGGCGGCGCGTCTCCGCATCAATGGCCATGGCGAGGAATGTGTTGACCAGGGAGAGCGCATCCGCGCCCGCTTCTTCCGCCACTCGCGCCATTAGCGGAATGCTGGTCACATTGGGGGAAAGCTTGACGATCAAGGGCCGCTCCGCAGTGCGTTTCGCCTTGCGCACCACTTCCTCGAGCAAATGCGGATCGCTGCCAAACTGAATTCCGCCGTGCGCGGTGTTGGGGCAGGAAACGTTCAACTCGTAGGCGGCGATGCCTTCGCCTTCATTCAAGATGCGGATGGTGTGCTCGTAGTCCTCGCGGGTATAGCCGAAAACGTTGGCGAACACCACGATGTTTTTCTTCTCGCGCAGTTTGGGCAGCTTTTCGTCGACGAAGACGCGCGCGCCAACGTTTTGCAACCCGATGGCATTCAACATTCCCGCTGCCGTTTCAAACAGACGCGGCGGTGAATTGCCCATCATGGGCTCGCGGGAAAGGCCCTTCACCACGAAGCCGCCGAGTTTGTCGATCTGCACCACGTCTTCAAACTCCAAGCCGTAGCCGAACGTGCCACTGGCAGCGATCAGCGGGTTCTTTAGCTCGATGCCGCAAAAGCGGACGCTGAGATCGGTGCCGGACTTGGGTGTGGGAGTGCTCACGGGCGCTCTCCCGCTGACTGCAGGGCCTCGGTAAGCACGCGGCCGATCGAACTGGAGGGAGGGTTAATTCCAAGAATGGAAGCGAGCGTCGCAGCCAGGTCCACCGGTTCAGCGTGCGTGCGGTACACGCCGGGCCGGAACGCAGCGCCGTAAAACGCGAGTGGCACGTGCGTGTCGTAGTTGTAGGGTGAAGCATGGTCCGTGCCCGACAGGGACCCCACTGTGTAGGGTGCGGGAATTCCATATACATACCAGGATTTGGCCGGGGCGTAGCTGTGCAGGTATCGCCGCCCCACTTCGTTCGGGGGCACGTCGCCCTTGGCCAGCTGCGCCCGCGTGTAGAAGCCGCGGAATTCTTGTTCCATTTTTAGATTCATCATGGCTTGGCCGACGGACTGCTCCGCTTCTTGCTCACTCATGCCAAGCCTTGCAAATGCGGCCTGTCCCAGCCACGCAATGGGATAGTCCAGCGCGAGCACAAACTGCGGCTTGTTCTTGGTGGAGGCCGCCACCCCGGCCCGCTTTCGCAGATCGTGCGCGAGCGCCAGATTCAACTCTTCGCGCAGGCACCCGGTTTTGTCGCTGTCGTTTTCCTTACAATCCGCCCGGTAGGCCGCCGCGGGTAATCCTTGCTTCTTAGCGAGCGCGGGAATTGGGGCGATGCCGTGGTCCGCGCTCAACGCGAATACTACTTGCGCCAGACCGATCCGGCTGCCAATACCGCCAAAGAATCCGCTCAAT
>JAYWAL010000059.1:0-39834 GCA_043782485.1 Acidobacteriaceae bacterium
AGTCTGCGATGGCGCAACCGATGATGCGCCAGCCATCCAGGCTGTATTGAGTTCGGTCACCTACTACGGAAGTTACGTGATCAAGTTTCCGTCCACCAAGTATTCCGGCGGCACCAGCTCAATCTCGAGCGCGTGCAAGTTGGGCAGCCAGTTGACGGTGAAGGGTTGGAACGTGGTGCTGGAGGGCTCGGGCGTGAAGCTCAAGTGCGTGGCCACTTGCTTTTACGTCAACGATGCCACCATCACACCGGAAAACATTACGATTCAAGGCTTTGAAATTTATGCCGGCGGCGTGACGGGAACGCAGGCGGCGATTCTGGACAACGGGCAGGATACTCGCATCATCAACGTTTCAGCGGGGCAAGGGGTTGGGGGACCAGAGCGCTTTGGCTACTTTGTGGAGAACCTGAACGACCAGGACCAGGTGATTGACGCGCTGAACATGCGGGGCAACGGCAACTTCATTCGTTGCGACGCCACCTTCTGCGGAGCGGCGCTGTATGCTCCTGGCGGATTCGGAGTGAACCCCGGGATCACAACGATCTCACATTCCGATCTTGGAATGCAGTGCGGTGGCAACGGTATTGACTGGCATTCGGGCAATGCCTTGTTTCTGGGGTCGGGGAACATTATTCAGGGCTACGCGCAGTACGCGATCCGATTTGACCGGAATGACGGCTTTGTCAATCGGCTGGAGTTGCGCGATGTGTACCGCGAGGCGGGCAGCTGCACCAACCCCTGGGGTAACGTGGGACAAGCGGACCTGATTGTGCAAGGTTCAGTAACGGTGGAGGACACGGGCGGAGCCACGGGCGGGCAGGTACCGCAGTTTGCCAACAACGGCGCGAATCACCACATGTTCTTCGTAGTGGCGTGGGATGCAACCGGGCATGCATCCAATCCGCTGCCGTTCGGCTATGCCGATTCGAACAATACAGCCACGTTCCATGTTCAGTTTCCTCGTATTCCGAATGCGGTGAGCTATGACGTGCTGGTGGTACGTCACATGGCAGATCCGGATGGCAGCGCGCCGTGGGGCATCAATGGAAATTGGCTGGCGGCCTCACTTGTGGATAGCACGTGCGCGCCGAATCCGATTTGCGACACGGTCTACAATCCAGCGGCCGCTCTGGGCGTGTACGCGAGTGTGCCGTCTCTGTCTACAGCGCAGTTCATACCGTCGCTGCCGTATTGGCCCGCACCGGTGGTGCTTTCTGCGACCCTGAATGCACAAACAACGATCAATGTGGGCACCTACAACAGTCCCAGCATGGCGCGACCGGTGGTGAACACGGGGCAAAATGCAACCTTCTCGGCGATGAGCTCTGGCAAAAAGGAAAATGGCGCGGATGTATTTCCTGTGATCGGGAACATGCCCTACAACACGCTGGGGTATTCCGGCGGGACCTACCAACGCGGCTTTATGTTCCTGGGCACGAACGAGCCGTGGGGGGGGCTCGAAATCAGCAGAAAAGGGAGATTGAACTTTGGCGGCTATTCGTGGAATGGATTACTGACCACGGATCTGGTGACATGCCGCGATTCCAATTTGCTCAAGACGATGGCGCATGAGGGATTCCGGCCGACAGCGGATGCGGCGGACTGCGCGCTGGGCGTGGTAGGACCGGACCTGGGCTACCTGCGAGCTCGCACGGGCTGGCGATTCTACTTCAACACTCTGCCGGTGGGGCCGAACGATACGAATGGGATTGACCTGAATTCGGGGGGCATCAACCTGCCCGCTGGGATGAAGTTCTCCATCGGCGGAAACAACATTGCGCCCATCACGGCGAAAGGCGACCTACTTGGTTTTGGAACGATTCCGGCGCGGGTTGCGGTGGGCAGCGATGGGCAATGCCTGGTGGCGGACTCGACGCAAACGACCGGGTTGAATTGGGGGGCCTGCGGAACGGGCGGTGGGGGCGGATCGACTCCGGGGGGCGTGACGACGGATGTGCAGTTCAATGACAACGGAGTGTTGGGCGGGGTAGTGGGCTTTACGTTCAACAAACAAACCGGGGATTTAACGATTCCGGGAGTCATTAACGCCAGCGCGATTAATACGACGGGGGCTGGGGCGTGGAGCGTGGAAGGCGCGTTTGCGGCACCGACCGCACCGGCGGCTGGGCATAGCAAGATTGCGTTTGGGGCCAGCGGGCAGTTGACCGTAGCACCGAACGGGGCGGCGGGATTTACCGATGTTTCGTTGGTGGGACATACGCACGCGGCGAGCGATGTGGTGAGTGGAACGCTGGCGGCGGCGCGCTTGCCGGTGATGGTGGCATCCGGGGCGGGGCACACGGTGGGAGCGGTTCCTGATCCTGGGGCGACAGCGGGAACGACGAAGTACCTGCGCGAGGATGGGAGCTGGAATTCGCCGCCGGGGAGTGGCAGCGGGACGCCGGGCGGCTCCGCTACACAGGTGCAGTTCAACGATGGCGGCGTGTTTGGGGCGACGGCGGGTTTTACCTTTGACAAGACGACAGGAAATTTAACGCTGGGCGGGACGGTGACGGCGACCTCGTTCATCACATCCGGGGCGGGAGCGTGGTCGGTGGAGGGGTCATTCGGAACGCTGACCGCGCCGGCGGCCAGCCACAGCAAACTGGGCTTCGGCACAAGCGGGCAGTTAATAGTGGCGCAGAACGGGGCTACCGGCTTTACTGATGTTTCACTGGCGGGTCATTCGCATGCGGCTACCGACCTGGTGAGCGGGACGGTGCCGGTGGGCCGGCTGCCCGGGATGGTGGCATCTGGGGCGTCACACGCGGCTGGTATTGTTCCGGACCCGGGGGCAACGGCTGGAACGGCGAAGTATTTGCGGGAGGATGGAACCTGGGTGCAGCCAGGATTTAGCGGGCTGAGCGGGTCGCTGACTTCCGGGCAGGACTATACAAGTGGAGTAACGGCGGGAACGTATCCGAAGGTGACGGTGAATGCGCAGGGGAGGGTGACGGCCGGCGCGGCGCTGGTGGCGGCGGACGTTCCGAATCTGGCAGAGTCGCAGGTGACGAGCCTGGCAACCGATTTGCCAAAGGGGATCCAGACGACGAAGGGCGATGTGATCGGCTATGGGTCAGCGCCAGCCCGCTTGGGTGTGGGCACGGATGGGCAAGTGCTGATGGCGGATTCGGGGCAAACGCTGGGAATTCGCTGGGGGCAGGGGCCTGGAGCGGTGATCAACACGATTGCGGTGGGGTATGTGTTCCTGCCGGGGATCACGATTCCACAGAACACGGTGACGGCGGCGCAAGTGGCGGGCACGGCGAATCAGTTGCGGGTGATGCAAGTGGTGATTCCCTACACGATTACGGTGGGGAAGGTGGTGGCGAACGTCACGACGGTTTCGGCGTCGCAGAATATTTTTGCGGGAGTGTATGACTCATCGGGGAACAAGTTGCTGGAAGCTGCGCTTTCCTGCGCGGCGCTGAACGGCGTGAGCACGTCGCTGGGTTCGGCGGTAACGCTGACGCCCGGAACTTATTGGTACGCCTACAGCGCATCGGATACGACGTGCCAGGCAAGTGGAGCGGCGTTGGGGGGAGGATGGTTCAACTTGCTCGACAAGAACACAACGCGCACGGCCACGGCGGCGAATTCGGTGTCAGGGGGCGTGATGCCTTCCACTCTGGGAACGCTGACGTTTAATTCAAGCTTTACACCCATCACAACCATGCTGGAGAGGTAAATGAAAACCAATTTGGCTTTCCTGGGAGTAGTGTGCCTATCGGCGGCGAGTTGGGGGAGCACGTACTACGTGGACTCCGCCGCGGGCAGCGACAGCAACAATGGAACCACCTTGCAGACGCCGTGGAAAACGGTGGCGAAGGTGAATGCGGCAACGCTGGCGGCGGGCGACTCGGTGTTGTTCAAGCGCGGCGGGGTGTGGACGGAAAGTCTGGCGCCGACGGCGAGCGGGACGGCGGGCAGTCCGATTGCATTCGACGCCTACGGAGCCGGGCCTGCGCCGCTGTTGACGGGGTATTTGGGGCTGCCAGCGGCGAGCTGGACGCTGGTGAGCGGGAATGTGTGGAAGGCGACCATGACGGCGTCGTCCATGAACTACGCGCTGTTTGGCACGGTTTGGGGCCGAAAGCAGACGGCGCAGGCCAACCTGGCGAACGACCGCGACTGGTACTTTGCGCTGAATACGCTGTATGTGTTCTCGAATGGGAATCCGGCGGCGTACTACGGAAATGTGGCGGCGATGCTGCTGGCGTTTGGGCAGATGATTTATTTATAAAGGACCGGGCGTCGAGAATTTTTCGCGGACAGGAGTGTCCGCGCCACACAGACTTTACCCAAAACAAAAAACAGGAGGCAGTATGAGTTTCTTAAAGAAGCTAGGAACGGTTGTGCTCAAAGTGATTGGCATTTGGACGGGGATTGCTCCCATTTTTGGGGCAGCACTGGCGCAGGGTGGCGTCGTCACGGCGATTGAAGACAAGTTGGGAAAGCTGTTCAACCTGATTATCACTGTGGAACAGACGTTCACGGCGGCGTTTGGTCCGGATGCGAAAAAAGGCAGCGACAAGCTGCGAGCAGCGCAGCCGTTTGTGGCGCAGTTGATTCAGCAGGCGGACTTGCTGGCTGGGAAAAAGCCGAAGGATGAAGCTTTGTTCCAAAGTGCGACGGCGCAGCTGACCGGGGCATTGGCGGATATTTTGAACAGCTACGGGGAGTAGCGCGGCCCAAACCGAAAAGCCCCGCCCTGTCGCACAAACCGCGACAAGGACGGGGCACCTTTTTCGAATTTCTTACCCGATGTCTTCGCTCCAGTTTTCCAGAACCTTCTTCAGGTAAGCCATGAACTGGTCGGCGACGGCGCCATCGATTAAGCGGTGGTCGTAGCCGAGGGTTAGGTGGACGACCGAGCGGATGGCAATGGAGTCGCTTCCGTTCTCATCAGTAAGAACCAGGGGCTGCTTGGAAATGCCGCCGATGCCGAGGATGGCTGAGTTTGGCTGGTTGATGATCGGCAGACCGAACACGGCTCCGAACTGGCCGGGGTTGGTGATGGTGAAGGTGGAGCCATCGACATCGGCGGGCAGAAGCTTCTTGCTGCGGGCGCGCTCGCCGAGGTCGGTGATGCCACGTTGCAGGCCTAGAAAATTCTTTTCGTCGGAGTTTTTTAGCACTGGAACAATCAGGCCCCAGTCGAGGGCCACTGCAATGCCTACATTGATGTTGCGGTGGTAACGAATGCTGTCGCCTTCGAGCGAAGCGTTGATGATGGGGTACTGCTGCAACGCAATGATGGTACCGCGGACAAAGAACGGCATGAAGGTAAGGCGCGCGCCGTTGCGCTGCTCGAAGCCGGACTTTTGCTTGTTGCGCAGGTTGGCGATACGGGTCAGGTCCACTTCAAACATGCAGTGGACGTGAGCGCTGGTGCGGCGCGATTCGATCATGCGCTGGGCGATGATGTTGCGCATTTTCGTTAACGGAACGAGTTCGCCAGGAATTGGCGCTGGTGCCAAGGTTGGTGCCGGAGCCGGTGCTGGCCGCGAAGAAGCGGTGGGGACCGCTGGGGACGCGGCTGGCGCGGCTTCGGCGCCTTTTTCCACGAAGGCCAGAATGTCTTGCTTGGTCACGCGGCCACCGAGGCCGGTGCCTTGCACTTGCGCGAGATCGACGCTGTGTTCCTTGGCGAGCTTGCGGACTAGGGGCGAGGAGCGGACGTCGTCGGCATCGTCGCTGGCGGCACCATTCACGGCTCCGTTCGCGGGGGCTGGCGTGGCTGGGGCGGACGCTACGGGCGCGGCGGCCTCTTGCTTGGCGGGGGCAGTCGCTTTCGCGGGCGCGGCGGCAGGCTTCGCGGCGGCAACGTCGCCATCGGTGATTACGCCGACGACGCTATTGACCTGAACCGTGGAACCTTCGGCGGCCTTGATTTCGCCCAAGACGCCGCTGGCGGGAGCGGGAATTTCGGCATCGACCTTGTCGGTGGAGATTTCAAACAGCGGCTCGTCGCGCTGAACTTTATCGCCGGGCTTCTTCAGCCACTTGGTGATGGTGCCTTCAAAAATGGATTCGCCCATTTGGGGCATTACGATGTCGGTAGGCATATGTATGTCCTTCTGCCGAGTCGATAGCTGGGAATTCGGCAACCCCTCATTATAGCGAGTGCGGGCGGCGAAGTCAGTTTTGGAGGGTTGGAAGTGACCTTGGTTTGCACGGGCTTGGTTTGCACGGGCTTGGTTTGCACGGGCTGGGTTTGCACGGGCTGGGTTTGCACGAGACTGGGTTTACACCTAGGTGCGCACGGGCGGGGACGCCCGTGCCTCCATCGCTGTTTTAGGGGGTGGGTGGGGCGACCGACTTCTTCCACTGCTCCTGCACGGCCGGGGGCAGCTTTTCGATGCGGCTGAGGAACGCTGTGAGCTTCCAGATTTCCTCATCGGTAATGCCGCCCTTCCACGCTGGCATGCCGGTGTTGCGAACACCGTGGCGGATGGCGTAAGCGATGTGCCACTCAGGATCGTCGGGCGGATCGAGGATGAGCTGCGGGGCTGGCGGGTAGAAATTCGCGCCAAATCCGCTCGGCTTGCGATCCAGGCCGCCGTGGCAGTCGGCGCAGTCCATGGCATAGAGCTTCATGCCGTCAATCAAGTTGGCGTCGGTGGCCGGGACTGGGTTGTTGTTGTGCGGCGCGTGGCGCTGCATGGAGGCATCCATGGCTTGGCTGGCCAGCCAGGCTTCGGTGTGGCTGGGTGGGCGGTCAGCATCGGTGTTGATGAGGCCGAGCATGGCAAAAGCCAGCCCGCCGAGAACGAGCAAAGCCACGGCGGTGAACGCGCCAAAGAGAAATTTTTTCATGAGAGCACCTTGCGGGTCCGTTGCAACCAAGCTGGATCGCAACGAGATGAGTGACGACGAATAGGAGTTTAGCAGAAGGGATGTGAACAACTTTCGTGGTGCATGGTTTACGCCCAGGTCGTTTCGTCTTCACCGCGGAGTTTGCGCAGGTTCGCGGGAGCGCGGGCGGGGACGCCAAGGTTGTAGCCAAGAAGAGAGTCGAGCGATTCGAGCCAAAGGATTTGGCGGTGGAAGACGTGGCCGAAGTTGCGGGTGATGGATTCGGCGACACGGTCGAGGCTGGCAGTGGTGCCGGTTTCCTGCTGAATGGAGGTTACGGGTTTAGCGACCAGGCCGCAGGGGACTATGAGGTTGAAAAAGCTGAGGTCGGTGTTGACGTTGAGCGCGAAACCGTGGGAGGTGACGGCGCGGGAGATGTGGATGCCGATGGCGGCGATTTTGGCTGGTTCTTGAGTTGAGGTCGCCGGGGAGGTCCAGACGCCGGTGAGCTTGGGG
Source organism: Acidobacteriaceae bacterium (assembly GCA_043782485.1). GTDB lineage: Bacteria > Acidobacteriota > Terriglobia > Terriglobales > Acidobacteriaceae > JANXUC01. The sequence continues at coordinate 7,315 of JAYWAL010000059.1, forward strand.
ATGCGTATCGCGGGGATGCGAAAATCGGCGCAGGTGCGGATGAGGGCCTCTTCCATTTTGCGAACGAATTCGATGGCACCGAGGGTTTTGCGTTCGCCTTCCGGAGTGGTGAAGGCGCGGAGATCGAAGATGGGGTAGCCGACGAGCTGGCCGGGGCCGTGGAAAGTGACATCGCCGCCGCGGTCGCATTCGATGACTTCGACGCCGCGTTGGGCCAGGGTCTCCGGGGAGGCAAGGATGTTGGCCGAGTGGGCGTTGCGGCCCAGGGTGATGGTGGGTGGGTGTTCCAGGAGCAAAAGCGTGTCGCCGATTTGGCTGGTCTTGCGGAGGGCTACTAGCTTTTGTTGCAGTTTTAGGGCGGTGGCGTAGTCCTGGGTGCCGAGTTGGAGGACGGAGATCATTTGTTAGGTCCCCGCCCTGTCGCAAAGAACGCGACAAGGACGGGGCACCCCCCGAGAAGCTGGCGGTTATACGTTGATGGCCAGGCCGTACACACTGTTGCTGGCATCGAGCATGGCTTCGGCCAGGGTGGGGTGGGCGTGGATGGTGAACATCAACTCCTCCACCGTGGCTTCCATTTCCATGGCCGCGACGGACTCGGCGATGAGTTCCGTGGCTTGCGGGCCAATGATGTGGACGCCGAGAATTTCGCCGTGTTTGGCGTCGGCTACGATTTTTACGAAGCCATCATGCTGGCCAACGATGGACGCGCGCGAATTGGCGCTGAACGGGAACTTGCCAATCTTGAGTTCGTGTCCGGCTTCGCGGGCCTTGGCTTCGGTGAGGCCGACGCTGCCGATTTCAGGGTGGCAGTAGGTGGCGTTGGGAATGGTGAGCGGGTTGAGCGGCTTCACCGTTTTGCCGGCGATTTTGCCGACGGCGACGATACCCTCCATCATGGCCACGTGCGCCAGCTGCGGCGTGCCGATGACGATGTCGCCGATGGCGTAGACGCCGGGCTCGTCGGTTTGCAGCCACTGGTTGACCTTGATGAAGCCGCGGTCGGGCTTGATCTTTGTCTTTTCGAGGCCGATGCCTTCCGTGCGCGGCTTGCGGCCAACGGCGATGAGGATTTTTTCGGCGTCGAGCTTTTGTTGCTTGCCATCGACGGTAAAGGTGACGGAGACGCCGTCTTTGGTCTGCTCAACCTTGTCCATCTTGGCGCCGACGTGACAGGTGATCCCGCGCTTGCGGTAAATGCGGCCGAGTTCCTTCGAGACCTCATCGTCTTCGACGGGGACGAGCTTCGGCAGCATTTCGAGGATGGTCACTTCTGTGCCAAACGACCGGAAGATGGACGCGAACTCGACGCCGACGGCTCCTGCACCGACGACGATCAGCGATTTGGGCACGGTGGGCAGGCTGAGAATTTCAATGTTGGTGAGAATGCTTGGACCGGCCTCGAGGCCAGGAATCATGCGGGCTTCCGAGCCGCTGGCGACGATGACGTTCTTGCCTTGCAGAATCTTGGCGTCGCTGCCGTCGGGCTTGGTAGAGACTGAGACCGAATGAATGCCATCCTTGGCGGGGCCGGTGAGCTTGCCCCAGCCGGAAAGGACCTCGACTTTGTTCTTGCGCATGAGGAAGTCGAGACCCTTGGTGTGCTTGTTGACGACCTTAGTCTTGCGGTCGAGCACGGACGCCCAGTTCAGCTTGGGCTCGCCGGTGAGTTCAATGCCGTATTCCTTGGCGTCCTTGAGGTGATCCCACAGCTCGGCGTTGAAGAGCATGGACTTGGTGGGAATGCAGCCGACATGGAGGCAAGTGCCGCCGAGGACGCTGTCCTTTTCGATGAGGGCGGTTTTGAGACCGAATTGGCCGGCGCGGATGGCGGCGGTGTATCCGCCGGGGCCGCTGCCGATGATGACTACGTCGTAGATGGAGGATGGCAAAGGAATGCTCCTGGTTCCGTCAGTGTCTATGATAGAGATGAAAAACGGTGAACTTAGGATTCTAGACCAAGGAGTGAACGGGGCGCGAACCCTAAGGATTCGAGGCCTGTCCTCGGGCGAATCACAGAACAATCCCGCGCGCTCCGATCCGCTCTACGGGCCATTCGTGTCCCGAACTCCCGCTTGAATCTCCGGCCTCTGTAAGAAGTACCACTCGGGTTGTGCGCTGGCGATTTCCTCGGCGTGGGAGTATTCGATGTGCGCCTCGGTGCGGCGGCCCAAGCCTTTGAGGGCGTTGGCGCGTTGCAGGTGAGCCAGGGCGCTGGTCGGCAGGGTTTGCAATGCGGACTCGGCGAGCGACAAGGCTTCTGCATAGTGGCCGCCGCTGTTGAGTTCCATGGCGTGCACTGTGTTGTCGACCGCGACCACTCGCGACAGGTCGTACGCTCCCTGGTACACCATATCGGCACCGCCGACGACGGCCGCCGGCTGGCTGGCCTGGAAGTTGGCGTAGGGATTCAGGTCCGGGCGCTCCCATTCGATTCCCGAGAGGCTGAGGCCGCTGATGACGAAGGTTCCGGTGGCGTGGGCTGGTGGAGGCGGCCCCTTGGTGCCGAAAAGGTTGGGGATCAGGAGGCGGCAGGGCACGCCGGAATGGTCAGGGTGAGCCATGCCGTCGTAGGCCAGCCAGCAATCGCGGACGTTGTGTTCCTGGAGCCAAACCGAGAGTTGCGGCACGGCTTGGCTCCAGTCATTGTTGGAATCGGTGAGGAGATTATGGATGTTATGCACGCCGCCAAACGCTTCATTGGCATAGGCGATTTCATTGGGGAAACTGGCCAGCGAGGAAACAACATGCGCGGCGAGGAGGACTGCAAGCATCGCTCGATATGCGGGACCATATCTGCGCCACAACGCCACCGCGGCGGCGCCGATGAGGCAACAGGCCGGCGCAATGATGGGCAGCACGTGGCGATAACCGATGTTGAGTGTGGATCCCATGCCGCCAAGCATCCACACCACCATGGGAGCGAGCAGATACAGAACGCGCAGATCGATGTCCAGTTTGCGGCGCAGCGCGGCCACCGCGGCCAGCCCGCCGAGAGCAAGCATTCCCAGCGTGGATTTAATCAGCGCAACCAACGGAAAATACTGCGGCACGCCATGCGGATAGAGATGGCCGAGCAGGAAAGAGGATTGACCGGGGTTTGAAATGCTGAGCACGTCGACAAATCCATAGAGATACGCTTCGGGCAACAGGTGAAAGTGCGCGAGGACGGGAATGATGTGCAGCATGAAGCTTCGATTGTTTTTGGCGGTGGTGTCGGCGATGAAGTCGGCCAGCGAAAGGGTTAGCGCGGCACCGTTCGGGCGCGCGGAGTAGCGAAAGAGGTAGGTGGCCCACAGGACGCCGACACCAATCGCAAAGACGACTAGAAGAGATCCCGTCTTGCGGAGCACAACTGCTCGGAGGTTAGGCCGCGAGCTGCGCCATACGGAGATGACTTCCGCCAGCGATAGTAAAACCAGCACAGGTGCGATGAGCACGCCGGAGTGCTTCACGGAAAACGCAAGACCGCAGCTGAGTCCGGCCAGCAGGAGATGCATGACGTCCTCGCGGCGCTGATAGCTGTAGAACGCATACACGGCGAGCAGCGACATGGCGGAGAGCGCCATGTCGGTGGTGACCAGGGCACCATGCGCAATTAGCGTGGGCTCAAAGGCGATGAGGCCAAGCGCAACTAGAGAGCTAGCATCTCCGAAGAGTCGGCGTGTAAAGAAAAATGCCGTAATCGCCAGCACCACGGCGAATACCGACATGGTGAGCCGCGCGCGCCAAATCACCTTATCGACAGCGACGCGCGGCGGTTCCGTTGTCGAACCGTAGTACCAACCATCAGAATCGCCATAGCCGGATCCCTTGGCCGTCGACCCGACCGGGCACTCGCCAGCAGGTGCGGGCGTATGGGTCAGAACGAGAGGCAGCGCAGCAATCAGTTTTGGCAGCGGAGGGTGTTCTGGATTCACGCCAAAATCGGCGCACTGCCAGTAGCGGAAGCCAGCATAGGTGTGGTAGCCCTCGTCGTAGGTCATCACCTCGGCGCGAACGACTGCCAGAATCTGTGAGAGGAAAGCGACGGCCAGGGCGAGCGCGAGAAGGCTGACGTTCCGCCCCGGCAAAACCAACAAGGGTTTTTGCATGACCGCGATGTTATTCGAGCCGTAAATGAGGAAGCAAATGGAGCGTCGAATAGTCGAGCAGCGTTTCTGCGGCTACCCCAACCACTTCGCCGCTTCCTTCGCATAGTAAGTCAGAATGATGCTGGCCCCCGCCCGTCGAATCGACGTTAGCGATTCCAGGATGACGCGCTCGCGCTCGATCCAGCCATTGCGCGCGGCGGCTTCGATCATGGCGAACTCTCCGGAGACCTGATACGCGGCTAGCGGCAGGTCGAAGCGGTCGCGGGCTGCGGCGATTACGTCGAGGTAGGGCATGGCTGGCTTGACCATGATCATGTCGGCGCCTTCTTCGACATCGAGGGCGATTTCGCGCATGGCTTCGCGGAAGTTGGCTGGGTCCATTTGGTAGGAGCGGCGGTCGCCGAATTGTGGGGCGGAATCGGCGGCTTCGCGGAACGGGCCGTAGAAGCCTGAGGCGAACTTGGCGGCGTAGGCGAGGATCGGTATGTTGAGGAATCCGGCGGCGTCTAACGCCTTGCGGATGGCGGCTACACGGCCGTCCATCATGTCGGACGGGGCGATGATATCGATTCCGGCGCGGGCTTGCGAAACAGCGGTGCGGGCCAGAATTTCCAGGCTGGGGTCGTTCAGGATTTCGTAGTTTCCGCCCTGCTTCTCCACGACCCCGCAATGCCCATGCGACGTGTATTCGCAGAGGCAGACATCGCCCATCAGCAACATGCCGGGCACTTCACTCTTCAACGCACGGGCGGCGCGCTGCACAATGCCATCGTCGGCCCAGGCTCCCGTGGCGGCTTCGTCTTTGGTCTCGGGCAAGCCAAACAGGATGAGCGCCTTTACTCCTAAGGCATAGGCTTCGCGGGCGTCTTTCACGGCTTCATCCACTGACAGATTGAACACGCCAGGCATGGACCCGATGGGCTTGCGCACCCCTTCGCCGGGGCAAATGAAGAGCGGATAAACGAAAGCCTCAGGCGTGAGGCGAGTCTCGCGGACTAAAGACCGGAGAGCATCGGTTTGGCGCAGACGGCGCAGACGGAGGTCAGGGAAACCCATACGCGGATTTTACAACCCTCAGGGCCTGAAACTGCTTAGCACTTTCGTAACTTCGCGGAACCGGAGCTTGCCCCCTGCCATTCGAGATTCTTCTAGACTTGGCGCAGGCCCATGCTCCTGAAGCCCAACTCCAAATTCTGGCTGCTTGGCAGCGTCGTGTTGCTACACGCCGCGGCCACGCTCATTTTGCCGAAGGGCTATGCGGCTACCTTCGTTGGGGACGTTGTACCGCTGGTGATTTGCCTGGTGGCGGGGCTGGCTGCGGTTCTCAATGGGAAGCGGGCCGAAGGTGCGGTGCGCGCATTCTGGTGGCTGCTGGCGTTGGGCTGTCTGTTGTGGTTCGTGAACCAGGGGATGTGGACGTGGTATGAGGTTTGGTGGCGCCGCGAGCCTCCGGATTCCACCTTCGTGGACCCAATCCTATTTCTGCACGCGGTTCCGTTCATGGCGGCGGTGGGCTTGTTGCCGCAACTTCCGGCGGAAAGCCGCAAACTCTACTTCAGCACCTTCAACACCATCATCCTCACGGTTTGCTGGCTGTTTGCCTATGCCTTTGTGGTGGTGCCGGATGAGTTCGTGATCTACAACAGCGCGCGTTACAACACCCTGTTCAACGCGCTGTACCTGATTGAGAACGTTCTGCTGATCCTGGCGCTGGCGCTGGCGATCGCCGTAACGCGTGCCGACTGGCGCAAGCTGTATCTGCATTTGTTTGGAGCCATGTCCCTATACACGCTGAGTTCGTTCTGGCTGAACCAGGCAATTGGGCGGGGAGACTACTACACGGGAAGCCGCTTCGACATTCCCTATCTGGTGTCATTTTGCTGGATTGCCTGGATCGCGCTTAAGGGCGGCAGTCTGCGGCTGACAACCGAAACACCCGATTCGCGGACCGTGCAGTGGATAGAATCGTCCCACTACCTAGCCATGCTGGCTGTGGTTTTGCTGCCACTGTTTGGCGCTTGGGCACTGCTGTGGGATTCCAGCGACGTGAAGCTTCGGAACTTTCGCATGGGGTTGACGCTTGCCTCAATGGTGATTCTCGGCATCTGCGTATTTTTCAAGCAGCACTTCCTGAATCGAGCGCTGCTGGCCATGGTGGAAACCGAACATCGCAATGTGGTGCAAATGCAGCGCTTGCAGGACCGGCTGGTGCAAAAGGAAAAGCTGGCGTCCCTGGGGCAACTGGTGGCTGGAGCTGCGCATGAGATCAACAATCCGCTGACCGCGATCCTGGGCTTTTCCGAACTTCTATTGGGCGATGCTTCGCTGAGTGACGGCGTCAGGCAGAGTGTGGTCAAGATTTCGCAGCAAGCGCGCCGCACCAGCAGTCTGGTGGCGGACCTGCAAAATTTTTCGCGGACCACCTCTTCCGATCGAACTCTGGTGGATGTGGCATCGCTGGTGGAACGCGCGGTGCAGATTCAGTCCATGATCGCCGAGGGCAAAAACATTCGCATTGAGACCGACCTGGAGCCGAACCTGCCGCGCATTTGGGGCAACGCCAACCGGCTGTTTCAAGTGTTCACGAACATTGCCGAGAACGCCATGGAATCCTTGCAGGAGAAAAAGGGCGGCTCCCTCTACATCCGCCTACGGCTTGAGGGTGGCATTGAAATACTCGACTTCATCGACAGCGGCATCGGCATTCGCGAGCCGGGGCGAGTGTTCGACCCGTTCTACACGACCAAGCCGATCGGTAGCGGCGTCGGACTCGGGTTGAGCGCTTCCTATGGAATTGTTCGCGAGCACGGCGGGGAGGTTTCCTGCGCGAATCGGGAAGAGGGTGGCGCGGTCTTTACCGTGCGCCTGCCCATTGCGGCGGAACGGGTGCAGTCCGCGGCGGCGAACCTCTCTACTTAGGCTGGTACCATGAAGCAGCAATGGCACCCGCCCCTCTCCAGCACAGCAGCGCACATCTTCTGGAGTTCGCGCAGTTCCGCGAGCTGTTGCTGGGGTATGCCTCGTCGCCGCTGGGCAAGGCTCGAATCTCCGATTTAGCACCGAGTACCGACCGCAAATGGATTGAAGAACAACAGGAGCTGACGTCGGAGATTCGCGAATTCCGGCGGGCGGGCGGGCGCTTCGAGTTTTCTGGGCTGTTGGATGTTGCCGAACTGGCGCAGAAGTCGAGGATTTCCGGGGCTGCGCTGGAAACGGAAGAAATTCGCGACGTAATTCTGGTGGTGGACCGCGCGGCGGAATGGAGGGAGATCTCACTGCGTCCGCCTGCGGCGATGAAGACTCCGTTCCGCATCGCTGGCGGGCTTTCCGGGCGCATTGTCGATTTCACAGAGTTCCTGAAGGGCTTTCGCAACAAGATCCTTCCGGATGGAACGTTGGAAGATCGGGCGTCGCCGCAGTTGGCGAGTATCCGTCGGGAGATTGAAAAGCAGCGGCGGACCATTCAGGAATCGTTGCGCGGATATTTGCGGCGCCTGTCTGAGGGCGGCGCGGTGCAGGATGAGTTGATCGCCATTCGCGGCGAGCGCTTCGTGATTCCGGTGAAAGTGGAACAGAAGCGCCGCGTGCAGGGCGTGGTACACGGAGCGAGTTCCAGCGGGCAAACGGTATATGTAGAGCCGTTGGAAACGATTGAGCAGAATAACGATCTGGTTCGCCTGCTCGACGACGAGATGGCGGAAATCCACCGCATTCTGGTGGAGATGACGCGGCGGATTGGCGAGAATGCGGCGAACATTCTGGCGGCAGGTGAAGTGCTGGGCGAGCTGGAGGTGCAGTTTGCCAAGGCGCGGTTTGCGGCGGACTATGACTGCGCACCAGCGGTACTCTCCGATGGCGTGCTGGTGTTGCACGGAGCGCGGCATCCTCTTCTGGAACGAAACCTGAAGCTCAAGGGCGGGCGCGTTGTTCCCACCACGTTGGAGCTCGCGGGAACGCAGCGGCAGATCATCATTACCGGGCCGAATACAGGCGGAAAAACTGTGACGCTGAAGACGACCGGCTTGTTGGCTTTGATGGCGCTGGCGGGAATTCCGGTGCCCGCCACGCGTGCCGAGTTCCCGATCTTTGACGCGGTGCTGGCGGATATCGGTGACTACCAATCGATTGAACAGAACCTGTCAACATTTTCCGCGCATGTAACGAATATTGATTTCATTTCGCGCACGGCGACGGCGAAGTCTCTCGTCCTGCTGGATGAGTTAGGCTCCGCGACTGATCCTGAGGAAGGCGCGGCGCTGGCCGTGGCCATTGCAGATCACTTTTCGCGAGTCGGCGCGATGACGATTATTTCCACGCACCACACGTCGTTGAAAGTCTATGCCGCGAATACGCCTGGCGTGCTGAATGCCGCTGCGGGGTTCGACGAGACCACCTTGCAACCCACGTACGAGCTGCGCATGGGCGTGCCGGGGGCGTCGGCTGGAATCAACATTGCGCAGCGGTTGGGACTGAATCCGGAAATCGTCGCTGCGGCGCGGTCACGGCTGGGAGCGCAGGCAATGGACATCGCGAATTTCCTCGACCGGCTCCATGCGGAATTGCGGCAGGCCGAGCAAGAGCGAGTCGCGCTCCGCGCCCGCGAAACGGAACTGGCAAAGGAAAAATCGCGCCTGGAACTGGAGGGTCTGCGCGAGCAACGCGACAAGATTCGCGAGCTGGAGAGGAAGCTTGAGTCCGTGCTTCGCGATTTCGAGTACCACGCCCGCGAGGCGGTCAGCGCCATTCAAGACAAGGCCGCCGCGCAAAAGCTTTCGAAAGATGCCGAACGCCGTGTGGCCAAGTTGCGCCGCGAATTCCGTGAGCAGTTTGATTCCACGGTGGTGGCGCATACCAGCGGGGCCGACCGCGATGACCCCAACGCTCAGCCGCAGGTCGTGAAGTACGTTTCCGAGGGCGACATGGTGAAGCTGAAGTCCATGGGCCGCCCGGCGCTGATCAAACGCAAGATCGACGACCAGCAGTTCGAAGTTTCCATCGGTGCCATGACCATGAAGATCGCGCGTGATGACATTGCCGAGGTGCTGAGCCGTTCGGGGGATTCGCCGGTGCAGGCAGCCCGGTCACGCGGGATTTCCGTGACGCTGGAGCGGGAGGAGTCCTCCGCGCCGGGTGAGATCAACGTGATTGGTCACAACGTGGATGATGCCACGCGCGAGGTGGAAAAGTTCCTCGACCGCGCCTTTTTGGCGGGGAGAGACCGCGTGCGAATTGTTCACGGTAGCGGAATGGGGATATTGCGAAAGGCGCTGCGGCAGTATTTGCAGAAGCATCCGCAGGTGGCGACCGTTTCCGAACCGCCGTTGAATGAAGGTGGCGGCGGGGCGACGGTGGTGGAGTTGAAAACCTAGTTAAGTTTCGAATTGTCATTCTGAGCGCAGCGAAGAATCCCCAGGGTGCCGGGAGTGGCCGTATACTCGCCGGCTTTCTTGCGAGTACGCTGCGCGGCAAGAAAGCTGGCGAGAGTTGTAACGAATCGAGGGTGCAAGTATTCCTCGCTGCGCTCGGAATGACAATTTTGAGAAGAGTCTTTCGAAGAGAGTCGCTCAATGTCAACCTTACCCACACCGTCGCAAATGCATGAAGCTCAGCGCCTCTTAGGCTCGCACTTTCCCGCGACCCGGCTAATCGCTGCGCCAGCCCTCGCCCGCCCTTCGACGGAGGCTTTTCTTAAGTTAGAACTTGAATTGCCTACAGGCTCGTTCAAGCCCCGGGGAGCACTCTTTGCCCTGTCCGTGAGTCTGGCCAAGGGCGGCGTCACGGAAGTCATTGCGTCCAGTACCGGCAACCACGGTGCCGCCGTGGCTTGGGCGGCGAAAACCCTCAACTCGCCCGCGACGATTTTTCTGCCGCACAACCCCAATCCGGTGAAGCGCGCGCGCATTGCCGCACTGGGGGCGCGGATCGTGGAAGCCGATGGCCCCGATCTGGCGGATGCGGGCGTGCTCGCCAAGGAGTACTCCCGTCGGTCCGGCGTTTACTACCTGGACGATGCGACGGACGCCAACGTTCTGGCAGGGCCTGCCACCATCGCGCTTGAGATTCTCGATCAGCTGCCCGAGATTTCGGCAATCTTTGTCCCGATGGGAGATACCGCCCTGATTCGCGGCCTGGGGGCGGCCATGCAGCACCATGCCCCGCGAGTGAAGATTATCGGTGTGCAGGCCGAGCGCGCACCCTCTTACTACTTGTCGTGGAAGGCGGGGCACGCGGTCCCCACGGCAACGTGCGATACCTGCGCCGACGGGCTGGCTACGCGCACGCCGGAGCCGGAGAATGTGACCTCGATTCGCGAGCTTGTGGCGGATGTCGTTCTGGTCAGCGAGGAAGAGATGCTGGCGACGGTGCACTCGCTTTACTTCGACTTTGGAGTTCTAGCTGAGCCCGCTGGCGCGGCGGCCACCGCTGCCTACAAAAAGTATCCGGGCATACCCGGACCGAACGTGTTGCTCGTAACTGGCGGGAATATTCCGGATGCGATACGCGAGCGGGCGGGAATTCCGGTCGCCACGGTACCCGACAGATAGAGGATGGTTATCTTCTTGACATCTTATGGATGGAAGATGATGATTTGGTGGAGGGTAAGATGGCCACCAAAGCTCCGCTACGCCTGAATCGGCAGAAGATTTCAACGACTATTGCGCCTGAAACTCTGTCGTATATCGAGAGGCTGATCGCCAAGGGCGAAGCGCAGACCGTGGCCGATGCCATTGACTTGATGGTGGAGCGGCTGCGCTCGGCGGAGAACCGGGAGCGCCTTGAGCTTGATACAGCGGCGTATTTCGAGCGACTCTCCCCCGAAGCTCTGGCAGAGGAGTCGGCGCTTGCGTCTGCGCTGGCGGGGCGCGCTCGAGGGTTGGACTTTGACCGTGAGCCGTAACCCCCGGCGCGGCGAGATTTGGAGCGCCTATCTGGCGGAAACCAAGCGCCATTGGGTCGTCGTCGTCTCGCTGGATAGCAGAAATTTGAGCGCTCGGGCAGCGAGTGTCCTTATCGTGCCTTTTGGGAGTTACGGCCCGGAGGGACCCACGTCCTTGGAACTGCTGCCGACAGAGACTGGACTACCGGAGCCTTCTTATCTCAAGGGGCACTTCATTCAGGTGCTGGCCAAGGATGATCTGATCGAGCGTCTGCCGAAGATGCTATCGAAGTCGCGGATGAAGCAGGTGGTTGACATTATTCGCCGAGCGGTGGATCCGGATGCGATGGCGCTGGGTCGGGACGCGCGGTAGTTGGCGGGTCTTCCACAGCTTGTTCACAACAAATTGGCTGGCCAAGCTTCACGCGACCTTCGCGATGAAGGACAATTGATAGAGAACAATTGAGGAGGCGTTCCCAAGTACCTGTGAAAACGCAGTCAGCCTTAAATTCCTGTCATCCTGAGCGCAGGGAAGGATTCAAGGGGTGCCATGAGCGGCCCGATACTTTCAAGCTTTCTTGCGAGGACGCCGCGCGAGGAGAAAGCTTGAAAGGGATAGAGACGAGCCCGAGACTGCGGAAGGTTCTATCGCGGCGACACCCATGGCTCCAGCGGCTGAAGCCGCCCAATGATCGTCGGTAGGCGGCACGGCTGAAGCCGTGCCCTGATACGAGGCATTCGCGAGACACTTACCAGGCATTTTTGGAATCGGCTGTATTGGGCTTACTGGCCTGTAGTGGGCAGTAAGATGTAGGGATGAAATTGCACTGAACTAACATGGCCAACCCCGGAGATTTCGCATACACGGTAAAGCAGCAGGCGGACATTGTCCGCGTGGTGGGCGACTACGTGCAGCTGCGCAAGTCCGGAGGGCAGAACTACACGGGGCTGTGTCCGTTTCATAACGAAAAATCGCCTTCGTTTTCTGTACACGCGACGCAGCAGTTTTTCTACTGTTTTGGATGCCACGCCACCGGGGACGTCTTCAACTTCATTCAGAAAATGGAGAACATCACGTTCCCCGAGGCCGTCCGCGCGCTGGCGCAGAAGCTTGGCATCGCGCAGCCCGCCGCCACCTACAACTCTCCGATGGAAGCGTACGACGCCCGCCAACGCGGCGTGCTGCTGGATATCCACGAAGTTGCTTGCGAGTTCTTCCGCGAACAACTGCGGCGGCCTGAGGGCGCAAAAGCGCGCGAATACCTGGCTGGCCGCGGCCTCGACAGCACCATGATTGAACGCTTCCGCATTGGCTACGCTCCGGATTCGGGCTTCGTGCTGAAAGATTTTCTCAAGGCCAAATTCGACGAGGATGCACTGCGCGAAAGCGGGCTGCTGTCGTGGAAGGTCGTCGAGCAGAAGCCGGGAGAGCCCGAAGCCGAAGCCGCCAAGCCAGCCCTGGCCAACATGTACGCCAAGTTTCGCAACCGCATCCAGTTCCCCATTTGCAGCGAGAACGGCAAGGTCATCGCCTTCACCGGGCGAACCTTGGCGACCGACGAAAAGGCCGGTCCCAAGTACTTGAATTCGCCGGAGACTCCGATTTACTCGAAGTCCCGTGTTTTGTTCAACTTAAATCTGGCCAAAGACGCCATCCGCAAGCTGGGCTACGCCATCCTGGTGGAGGGCCAGATGGATTGCATTGCCGTCTACGCCGCCGGGCTTAACAACGTAATTGCCAGCTCGGGCACGGCGTTCACCGAGGTCCAGGCCAAGTTGCTCGGCCGGTTTACGAAGAATATTGTCGTGAATTTCGATCCCGACACCGCCGGAGCGGCCGCCACCGAGCGCACGCTGGGCCTGCTGGTGGGGGAGGACTTCCAGATCAAGGTTCTGACCCTCGAGGCAGGCTTTGACCCCGACCTGTTTCTGCGCCACAAGGGTAAGCCCGCCTACGAGGAGGCCCTGCGGAATTCGCAGAAGTACTTCGACTACCTGATTGAGCGCGCCCGCACCCAGTTCCCCGTCCGCAGCGCTGACGGTAAAGTCAAGGCGCTCAACTACTTACTGCCACACATCCAGAAGGTGCCCAGCCGCATTGTCCGCGACGAACTGGCGCAGGAAATTGCCCACCGCGTCGGCATCGATTCGGGCATCCTGCGGCAGGAGCTCCGCCACGCCGCCGGGGCGCGCACGGCGGCGGCCGTAAAAGCCCCTCCAGAAGCCCAAATTACCCCTGCGGAGCACCTTTTGATCCGAGCCCTGGCCGCCGCCTCGGAGATGGCTCCTGGGTCCTTCCAGACCTCTTCCCGAGAGGGTTCTGACGAGGCGTTCGACCCTGCACGGCAGGCGCAATTCGCCCTTCGCAAGGAGCGCCTGCATGAAGGGCTGGCGGCTGAGTCCCTTCTCCAGGCGCTGCTGGAAGCTGGGCCGGATAGCGGGCATCCCATGGACCTGCCGCTGAGCGAAAGTGACCGCAAACTGCTGGCCGCGGTCTTGATGAATGAGCAGGAGGAACTTTCCCCGGAGCTGCTGGAGGGAGCGGTGAAGGCTCTGCGGCGAACTTGGGTGCGGCGCCGCCTGGAGGAGATTCAGCGGGAAACCGTGGAGGCCAGCCGCCTCGGGGACTCCGCCAAGGTGGCCGAGCTGGGGGCGGAAAAGGTCCGGCTCAAGCGGGGGCTGAATACCTCGACCACCAACGCGGCTGACTGAACCGTTGCGACCTCGGGAAGCATCTAAGCGATTAAGATCGGAATCCTCTAACTCTCTAAAAGCAGTAGACATACACGGTGCGAACGAATTCTGGCTGAAATAGCGATCCGAGCCACCCGATAGGCAGCGCCAATAAAAGCGTGCTAAACTTGTAGGGTTTTGGCTACGGCGGACTCCGCCGCCTGAAGTTCCCACCAAACAATCCGGACGTGGTCCGTCTTCGCCGAGAACCTCTGGCTTGAGACAAAAAGGAAGTGCCTTTGGCATTAGAAGATAAATTTGATGACATCAAGAAGTTAATTGATGTGGGGAAAGAAAAGGGTTACCTCACTTACAGTGAAGTCAACGACCTGATTCCTCAAGACGTGCAGTCGCCCGACGACCTCGACGATCTTCTTACCACAATTGGAACGCAGGGCATCGACATTCTCGAAGGCCCCGCGAAAGAGCGCAAGTTCGACGACGAAGAAGCTGGGGACGACGTCGAACTCGACCTCACCCCTGGCGCGATGGAGAAGACGAACGACCCCGTGCGCATGTACTTGCGCGAAATGGGTACGGTTCCTCTACTCACCCGCGAAGGCGAAGTCGAAATTGCAAAACGAATCGAGCGCGGGCAGAACCGCGTTCTCAAAGCGCTTTCCCGTTCGCCGATCGTCATCCGCGAATTGCTGGCCATGGGTGAAGACCTCAAGAAGGGTGTGCGCTCCATCAAGGAAGTCGTCACCTTCGACGAGGAAGAGCTTACCGAAGAAATTCTGAACAATCGCCTGAAGTCGTTTACCGGCAAGATTGACGACGTGGGCAAGCTTTACAAGAAAGCTCAGGTTCTGGAAGAGAAGTTCAAGACGATTTCACAAAAGAAGAAGCCGCGCGACCACCGCAAATACCGACGCCAGTTGGCGCGGGCAATTGTGGCGACATCGAAGGCTGTGCGAAAGCTGGGCTTTACCAATCCGGAACGCAAGCGGCTCAATGAGCGCGTAGGTAAGACGGTTGAATCCATGCGCGCGTTGGACCGTCAGGCGCAGAACTACGACAAAAAGGCCGACGCCACCCGCAACGAAGAACAGAAAAAAGAATACAAACGTCAGGCGCGCCACCTTCACGCCGAATTGGAAAAGCACGAGACCGAGACCACGGTTTCGTTCCCGGAACTCAAACGCACGCAGCGCGAGATTATCCAGGGAGACATGGATGCTGAGCACGCCAAGCGCGAGCTCATCGAAGCCAACCTGCGCCTCGTAGTTTCGATCGCCAAAAAGTACACCAATCGCGGTCTGCAATTCCTCGACCTGATTCAGGAAGGCAACATCGGTCTTATGAAGGCCGTGGACAAGTTCGAATACCGCCGCGGGTACAAGTTCTCCACGTACGCCACCTGGTGGATTCGTCAGGCCATCACGCGCGCGATTGCCGATCAGGCCCGGACAATTCGTATTCCGGTGCATATGATCGAGACCATCAACAAGCTCATCCGCACCTCGCGCCAATTGGTGCAGGAGCTCGGCCGCGAACCTACCTCGGAAGAAATTGCCAAGCGCATGGATATTCCGGTGGCCAAGGTCCGCAAGGTTTTGAAGATTGCACAGGAACCGATCTCTCTCGAAACGCCCATCGGCGAAGAGGAAGATTCGCATCTCGGCGACTTCATCGAGGACCGCGCCATCGTGTCCCCGGCGGAAGCGGTCATCAACGTCAACCTCAAAGACCAGACGTCGCACGTACTGCGCACGCTGACGCCGCGCGAAGAGCGCGTCATCAAAATGCGCTTCGGCCTGGAAGACGGTTCCGAGCACACGCTGGAAGAAGTCGGCCAGTCGTTCGCTGTAACGCGCGAACGTATTCGTCAAATCGAAGCTAAGGCACTGCGCAAGCTGCGTCATCCATCGCGTTCGCGGAAGCTGCGGGCGTTTATGGATGGAACACGCGACTAAACTCTGTGGCGCGGGCGCTGTCGCCCGCGAAAAACTTGAAGAATCTGAAGTTGTTGGAACCAAAGCTAGACCGAGCAGGCGAGGGCGCCTGCTCGGCTCGCACTGCGCCCCCCAGAATCAGCAGATGCGGCACTAAGGCTGGATCGCGACTCCACCTGCACTCGCAATACCCAGCCGCCCGCTCCCATTGAAATCTCCAACCTGGGCGTAAACCGTCAACGGGATCGCCGACTGGAATGTGCCGTCACCATTTCCAGGCAAGAAAACCGAACTGTTGCCCATTACGACGAGATCGAGTTTTCCATGATTCAGGAAGTCGCCCATCAAAATCAAGGTGGGTTGGACGCCGGGCATCTGGATCGGAGAGCCCGTCGCCGGTGCGAATGTTCCGTCTTCATTTCCAAGCATAATATTTACACTGCTGTGATTCGTGTCAGCAGCCGCGAACACGAGGTCAAGTTTGCCATCGCCATTAAAGTCCGCAACTCTAGTCCTGAAGTTCGAATCCCGGACGCCATCGACCCTGGTACTTGCGTAAAGGAACCGTCTCCATTTCCAAGAAACACGTCCACCTCAAAGGGCAGAGTAAACCCATCGACGCAGACGGCGAAATCTAGTTTCCCGTCCCCATTGAAGTCCCCGACTACCAGCGCTGAGACAGCACCGGCGACATTCGGCAAAAGAGGTTGCTGATTAAATGCCCCATTTCCATATCCAAGTTATGCCAATACAGGAGGCCCAAAAAAGGTATTGCCAACGAGCAAATCTAGATTCCCATCTCCGTTAAGGTCAGCTACTTGGGGTGAAATAGTTGGAGACCCACGACTCCATACCGGTGTGGGGGATAACGCCATTGTGCCATCCCCGTTCCCGTTGAACACAGCAACGTCTTCATTTTCAAAGCTAGTCACGGCCAGACCCGTATGCCCGCTATTGAAGAAATCGCCCGCGCTGAGCCCTTCAACCGATTGCGAAACAATGATCGAATTGTTGAATGGAGGTGCCGGGTTCAGAAAAGGCGAGCTGCTGGCTATCGCAAAAGTACCATCGCCATTTCCCAGTAAGACCGCTATTTTGCGGTCGAATGCAATTGCCAGGTCAGCTTTACCGTCGTGGTCGAAATCAGCAACCGCGGCATACGAGTACGCAAGGGTTGTGGGAATAATGGGCAACGCTGGGGCCCCGACGAAGTTGGGGGTAGCCTCTGGTGAGGCCACTGGGAAGTAAATTGCGTTCGAGTTGCCACCGCCGGGCTTGGGGCTGTTTACCGTGATTGAATGCGAGCCAGCTGATGCGATGCTCGTTGCCGGAACGTTCGCCTGCAGTTGTCCCTGGTTGATGAACGTAGTTGCTAACGAATTGCCGTCGAAATCTATGGTTGAGGTTGAAAGAAAGCCCGTTCCATTGACCGTTAGCGTGAACGCGGAGCCGCCGGGCGCTATTGAACTCGGCACTAGCGGTTGCGTCAGGAACGGAACTGGATAGTTTCCTGAGATGGTCTGCTGCACTTCAATGCTATAAAAATTCCAAAAATAAGCACTGTATGGATGTCGACGTAGAGCAGGTCGTTCACCATCAAGCGGTCCAGGACTGGGCGCAAAGCCTGAGCGCGTCCAAATTGGCCCCCGCGCCTGGAGCTACAAAGTCGTCGCGCTCGAGGTAGGCAAAGCCGATGGAGCTGCCATGGACGCGCCACTGTTTGGCTGATCTCGAGCGGTTGTATGACTTCCTAGCGCCAGTCAATCCGCAAGCAGCCGCGCGCACTGTGCAAGCGTTGGTGGCGGCTCCCACACGCCTACCTTAGCACCCACGCCTCGGGGAACAACTGGAGGAATTCGTACCACGTGAAGTACGTCGGATTCTGGCCGGACGTTACGAGATTCGCCATGAAATTCAGGGTTCAAGGATATTTGTGCTCAGACTTTGGCATTCGGGCGAAGAGCGATAGTAGGGAATGGGTTTCAGGCCACCTTCACGAAGACGAGGAGATTACCGGATTATTGGGTGTTAATGGGTTATTTTACGGGTTGATCTAATGGGTGTTATTGGATATATTTGTGGGTGTGATGTTCGATTTTACGACACTTCAAATTACCCCGGAAGTTCTGGCGTTGATCGCGGAACTTGATGAATTTAAAGGGGCTTGGCGGGCTTTTGGCACGCTGGCACCGGAGCGCCTGTCCGCGCTCCGGCGGGTGGCTACGATTGAGAGTATTGGGTCTTCCACCCGGATTGAGGGCAGCAAGCTCTCCGATCGGGAGGTGGAGAAGTTGCTCTCCAATGTCGCTATTCAGACGTTCGCCACGCGGGATGAGCAGGAAGTGGCTGGCTATGCGGAAACGATGCGACTGATTTTCCAATCATGGAAAGAAATCACGCTGACGGAAAACCACGTGAAGCAACTACACCGCGACCTGCTGCGTTATAGCGAGAAGGACGCGCATCATCGCGGGAAATATAAGACTCATGCCAACAGCGTCGCGGCCTTTGACATGGAGGGCGAGCCGCTGGGCATGGTATTTGCCACGGCAACGCCGTTTGACACTCCCCGCCTGATGAAGGAGGTGATTGGCTGGGCGAAAAAGAAAATGGAGACTCGCCAATGGCATCCGTTGCTGGTGACGGCAATCTTCGTGGTGGTGTTTCTGGAAATTCATCCTTTCCAGGATGGGAACGGACGGCTAAGCCGCCTGCTGGCTACGCTGCTGTTGCTGCAAGCCGGCTATGGCTATGTGCCCTACAGTTCCCTGGAGAGCGTGATTGAACAAAGCAAGGAAAGTTACTACATGGCGTTGCGGCAGACGCAGGCAACGATCCGAACCAGCACGCCGAACTGGCAACCCTGGCTCGTATTCTTTCTGCGTTCTCTGCAACAACAAATGAAGCGGCTGTCCCGGAAAGTGGAGCGGGAAAAAATTGTTCTCGCCGTGATGCCGGAGTTGTCAGCGCGGATCGTGGAGTTCGCGCGCGAGCACGGACGGGTGACGATCCGGGGCATGGCAACGCTTACCGGGACCAGCCGCAACACGCTCAAACAGCACCTGCGGCGACTGACGGCCAAGGGGCACTTGGTACTACACGGCAGTGGCCGTGGCGCGTGGTACGCACTGGCGTAGCCGAGCCGCGGTCACTTCTTCTTTTTGCTCTCTTTCTTGCTTTCATTCTCTGCGGCGCGGAGCTTTACTATTTTTTTCAACAGCGCGGCGGGAAAGGGCTTGTCCATGGGGAACTGGATGGTGCCTTTGGATGTTGAGAAACCTTTGAGTTCGTCCGCAAACTCCACGATCGCCGCTGGGCCGGGGAACAGGCTACAGTGCCTGGCAAAAGCCGCAAAGCCCACCAACATGCCTTTGTACTTGAACATGGGCATACCGTAGCTGATGGATTCAGTGGCGTCGTCCGGAGCAGCAGCGCGGATGGTTACGCGGATTTCGGCCAAGGTACTACGTGCCGGTTCTGGAACGGTGGCGAGATATTCGTCCACTGTTTTTGGGGCGGCTTTGCCGGTCCTCATGGCTCTGGGCGCTGACCTTTCCGCCGCGTTGACGTTGACGGCTTTCTCGTCGCAATTCTTGGGCTGCGTAAACTACCGCAAAGCTTCGGCGGGCAATATCTCTTCCAGGTCAATGAGGGGCGTGGGGTAGTTGCCGGTGTAGCAAGCGGTGCAGTAAGTGGTCTTTTCGCCCTCGGCGCAGGCCTTTTTCAATCCTGGAAGCGACAAATAGCTGAGCGAATCGGCCTCCAGGTATTCCCGGATTTCGTCGAGTGATTTGACGGCGGCGATGAGGTGCTCTTTGTTGGGCGTATCCACGCCGTAGAAGCAGGGCGAAATCGTAGGCGGGCAGGAGATGCGCATGTGCACTTCCTTGGCACCCGCGTTGCGCACCATGCGAACCAGCTTGCGGCTGGTCGTACCGCGGACGAGGGAATCATCGATGAGAATGACGCGCTTGCCCTCGAGGACGGCGCGCACCGGGTTGAGCTTGAGCTTGACGCCGAAATCCCGCACGTTTTGGCTGGGTTCGATAAACGTGCGCCCAATATAGTGATTGCGAATGAGGCCGAATTTGAAGGGGATGCCGCTTTCACTGGCATAGCCCATGGCGGCGGTGACGCCGGAGTCTGGTATGGGCACAACGATGTCGGCATCCACCGGCGTTTCGCGGGCGAGCTGGCGGCCCAACTCTTCGCGGCTCTGGTGCACCGGGCGCCCGAAGACCATGCTATCCGGGCGCGAAAAATAGACATGCTCGAAGATGCAGCTCGACTGCACCAGCGTTGGGGAATAGAAACGTGACGAAACGCCTTCCGCCCCGACGACCACCATCTCTCCGGCTTTGACTTCGCGGACGTATTCGGCGCCGATCAGGTCGAAGGCGCAGGTTTCCGAGGCAAAAACGATGGTCTCGCCAATTTGCCCGGGCGCGGAAGGAATGCGCCCCATGGCCAGCGGGCGGAAGCCACGCGGATCGCGGGCAGCAAAAATGTGCGTGGGCGTGACCATAACCAGGGAAAATGCGCCTTCCACGCGACGCAGGGAATCCGCCAGCGCCTCGGGCAGCGTCTTTTCGCGAGAGAGGGCCAGCAGATGCACCATCACTTCCGTATCGCTGGTGGTTTGGAAAATGGAACCTTGAGCTTCCAGGCGGCGGCGCAGTTGGCCGGCATTCACCAGGTTGCCGTTGTGCGCCAGGGCAACCATGCCCTTGTTCGATTGCACCATGATGGGCTGGGCGTTGAGCAGCGCGGAATCGCCAGCGGTGGAATAGCGGGTATGACCAATCGCATGAATGCCGCGCAAGCTGGCGAGAGCGTTGGGGGTGAAAATATCCGCGACCAGACCCATGGCCTTGTGCATATGGAGCATGATGCCGTCGGAGGAAGCGATTCCGGCGGATTCCTGCCCACGATGTTGCAACGCATGCAAGCCGAGGTAGGCAAGCTTCTCGGCTTCGGAGTGGTTGTGGATGGCCACCACGCCGCATTCGTCTCGGAATTTGTCGTCTTTGTGCATGGCTGTTACACGCCCACCAGCGCGGAATCGGACCGCAGCGCTTGTTCCAGCGCTCCTTCGAAATCAGCGCGCAAATCCGCCACCGCGGCCGATACCGCGATTTTGCCATCGACAAAAATCTCCAGCGCTTTTTCCGCCGTCTCGCCAATCGCTTCCGCGGAGATGCCGTGCTGGATGGCAAGTTGTTGGATGCGCTTTACCTGCTTGGGGTCGCACGAGAGCACCACCCGGCTGGCATCTTCTCCAAACAGAACGCACTCGATGGGCAAATCACCGCTGGCGAGACGCACGCTGGCACCGACGCCCTTCTGGAAGCACGACTCGGCCAAAGCCACGGCCAGACCGCCTTCCGAACAGTCGTGAACAGAGTCAACCAGGCGCGCTTGAATGATTTCGACGAGGCACTTGATGAGCGCCGCTTCCTTTTCCAACTCGAGCGCCGGAGGGAATCCCCAGAGCAGATCAAGAATTTCCTTGGCGTAGTCGGAGGAGCCGAACTCGATTTCAGCGTCGGTGGCATCGCCCGGCTCGGACCCGCGCAGCAAAATCAGCGTGCGGCCCGGTTCGCGGAAGTACATGCGAGCGGTGATTTCCACGTCATCGAGAATGCCGACGATGCCCAGCACGGGCGTCGGGTAAATGCCTTCCCCCAGCGTTTCGTTATAGAGGCTGACGTTGCCGCCAGTGATGGGGATTTCCAGTTCTTCGCAGGCTTTGGTGATGCCGTCAATGGCCTGCGACAGCTGCCACATGATGTAGGGTTTTTCCGGGTTTCCAAAGTTCAAACAATTCGTTCCCGCCGCAGGGGTGGCTCCGACACAGGCGACGTTGCGCGCGGCTTCGGCCACGGCGTGCATGGCACCCAGCTTGGGATCGAGGTAGCACCAGCGGCCGTTGCCATCGAGCGCCATGGCCAGGCCGCGGCGCGAGTCTTTGATGCGGATCACGCCCGCATCGCCGCCGCCGGGGCCTTCCACGGTGTTGGTCTGCACCATGGAGTCGTATTGCTGCCAGACCCAGCGTTTGCTGCAAATGTTCGGGCTGGCCAGAAGTTGTTTCAAATCCGGAGTGAAGTCGGCGACGTCGCCAAACTCGACGGACTCGGGCTTTTCCCGCGAGACGGGCGGTTCCCAGCGCTTGAGCGGGCGATTGTAGAGCGGCGCATCGTCGGTGAGCGCGGCGTTGGGGATATCAGCAACAACCTTACCGTGTTCGAGCACGCGCAGACGCCCGGTGCTGGTAACTTTGCCGATGGTGACGGCATCGAGACCCCACTTGGAAAACACGCGGAAAACTTCGTCCTCGCGGCCTTTTTCCGCCACCAGCAACATACGCTCCTGCGATTCACTCAGCATGATCTCGTAAGGAGTCATGCCAGTTTCGCGCTGCGGGACTAGATCCAGTTCAATTTCAATACCCACGCCGCCGCGTCCGCCCATTTCGCAGGTGGAACACGTCAGCCCGGCTGCACCCATGTCTTGAATGCCTACAATCGCTCCGGTCTTCATGGCCTCCAGGCAGGATTCGAGCAACAGCTTTTCCAGAAATGGATCGCCCACCTGCACGTTGGGCCGCTTGGCCTCGGAGCCTTCACTGAATTCCTCGCTGGCCATGGTGGCACCGTGAATGCCATCGCGTCCGGTCTTCGAGCCAACATAAATCACCGGGTTACCTTCCCCGGCGGCCTTGGCGTAGAAAATTTCTTCGCGCTTCACCAAACCGAGAGCAAACGCATTCACCAGCGGGTTGCCGGAGTAACAAGGTTCGAATTTCACTTCCCCGCCGACGTTGGGCACACCAAAGCAATTCCCATACGACGCTACGCCGCCGACCACACCTTCCATAATGGAATGATTGCGGTGAATGTCCTCCTGCGAAGCGTCTTCGGAAGCCGAGATGGGCCCGAAGCGCAGCGAATCCATCACCGCCACCGGCCGCGCGCCCATGGTAAAGATGTCGCGCAGAATTCCGCCGACGCCAGTCGTCGCGCCTTGGAACGGCTCAATAAACGACGGATGATTGTGCGATTCAATCTTGAATGCGCACGCCCAGCCGTCGCCGATGTCGATGATCCCGGCGTTTTCGCCCGGACCTTGCACCACCAGCTTGCTTTTCGTCGGGAGCCGCTTTAGATGCACGCGCGAAGATTTGTAGGAGCAGTGCTCGCTCCACATCACCGAGAAAATTCCCAGTTCGGTGAGCGAAGGACCGCGACCCAGCAGCTCTTCAATTTTCTTGAATTCGTCAGGCGTAAGGCCGTGTTCGCGAAGCAGTTGCGGCGTCATCGTCAGGCTGGGCGGCATGTTCATGGGGAGAACTCTATTGTCGCATAGCGTTTATGTGGAGAGGACACCCTTGTCCGAGTGCTCTTAAAAAGGATCGAAAATCTCGACTCTGATAAGCCAACAGCAACGCCAAGACCTCGCGGGCAAAAATGCCCGCGCCACACGAGCTAGTACTTCGCCATCGCGGGATCAATCTTGTCGGCCCATGCCAGAATCCCGCCTTGCAGGTTCGTCACATTGGCAAATCCTGCACGCTGAAGTTGGTACACGGCCTTCGCGCTGCGCACGCCCGACCGGCAATGCACCACCGTCTCGCGACCCGGCTCCAGCTCGCCAATCCGCTTCGGCAAATCGCCCAGCGGAATCAAATACCCGCCTATATTGCAGATTTGGTATTCGTGTGGCTCGCGCACATCCAGCACCAGTACGTTCTCTCCGGCATCGAGCTTGGCTTTGAGGCCTTCGACCGTAATCTCGGGAACCCCCGGCTCCGCCGCCGATTCTTGCCCGCGAATTCCGCAGAATTCGTTGTAGTCGATCAATTGCTTGATCGTAGGGTTCGCCCCGCAAGCTGGACAATCGGGATTCCTACGCAGCTTCAGCTCGCGAAACTTCATGCCCAGTGCGTCCACCAGCAACAGCCGCCCAATCAGCGGATCGCCCTGGCCGAGGATCAGCTTGATCACTTCGGTAGCCTGAATCACGCCAACCAGCCCCGGCAAAATCCCCAGCACCCCGCCCTCAGCGCACGAAGGCACCAGCCCCGGCGGGGGCGGCTCCGGATAAAGGCACCGGTAACAAGGCCCGCCCTCGGTGGCAAACACGCTGGCCTGGCCCTCAAACCGGAAAATCGACCCGTAAATATTCGGCTTGCCCGTCAGCACGCAAGCGTCATTCACCAGGTAGCGCGTGGGAAAGTTATCCGTTCCATCCGCCACCATATCGAACTGCTGGAACAGCTCCAGGGCATTCTCGCTGGTCAGCTTGGTTTCGTAAGTCTTTAGATCGAGGTGCGGATTCAGCGCCTTCAGCTTATCGGCCGCCGAATCCAGCTTGCGCCTGCCCACGTCATCGGTGGTATGCAGAATCTGCCGCTGCAGGTTGGTGACGTCGACAATGTCGAAATCGACAATCCCCAACGTCCCCACTCCAGCCGCCGCCAAATACAACGCCAGCGGTGACCCCAACCCTCCAGCGCCAATGCATAGCACCTTCGCTGCCTTCAGTTTCTGCTGCCCCTCCATGCCCACTTCGGGCAGGATCAGGTGGCGCGAATAGCGCAGTACTTCCTCTTTGGTCAGCGCAGGCAAGGCCTTTGGATCAGCGGCGGCAACGGGGGCCATCAGGTTTCCTTTAAGATCGATCGGTTCTATTACCGGGTTCAGCCGGGGGGCTGCCCAAGCAATCGAGGGTGACATCGATTCTTGTCTCTAAGGATAGTTGCCCCAGCTCCGAGGGTCAATTTCGCAGCCACATGTCCGCATGAGAAGTTTGACTCAAGCGCATCAGGATTGCTGATCCATCACAACCTCCTCCTCCACCAACCGCTTCTCCTCCCAGGTCCCCTCCAATCGGAACGACCTCGTCTCCCCAGCCACGCCATTCACAACAGACGTAATCACGTACGAGCACCCCACCCAATAAGCCTCAGCCAGGTCCGTCGACGACCACTCCGCCACGGAATCCGGATGCGAATGATAAAAGCCCACAACCTCCATGCCCCCCTCCTCCCTCGCATCCCGCTGAATACGAATAAGCTCCTTCGGATCAATAACATAGCGGTTCAGCGGAGAATCGCGCCGAGCATTGACGCAGCCCACTGCTGATGCGACGTTGTTTCTGCCCTCTCGGAACCGCCCCACCAGCACTCCGCAACACTCCTCCGGATATGCCACTTCACCATGTCGGCGCAGTCCAGCGTAGGCCTTGGGATCAATCACCAGCATCCCCGCATTCTCGCACGCCCCGCAACGCCGCAATTGACCAACTCCCCCACACCGTTTACCCTCAGGTGCTTCATCTAAGGAGGCTTTCCCATGCGCCCACTCGGCGTTACCCTCATCGCAGTCTGGTTCTGGCTTCGCGCCTCTCTTGGCATTCTGATTGGCCTCGGCATCGCCCTGGCTGGCGGCTTAGCCGGTCGTGCCATGCACGCCCTTTCCGCCGGAAACGCCATGCCCGCGTTTCTCTCCGGACTGGGCACCGCTCTGGGCATCGCCGTGGCTGGCCTTTCCGTCCTCACCGCCATCGCCGGTCTCGGCGTATTCCTGATGAAAGGCTGGGGACGAATTCTAGCCATTGCCCTCGCCGCACTGAGCCTGCTGTTCTCAATCCGCGCGCTGCTACACCCGCACCCCCTCGGCCTTATCCGCCCAGTGGTCGATGTGGCCATCATCGGCTACCTGATGATTCCCGACGTTCAAGCCAAATTCTCCTAGGGGTCTTGTTGACCCCACCCAAACCCTGTCAT
Source organism: Acidobacteriaceae bacterium (assembly GCA_043782485.1). GTDB lineage: Bacteria > Acidobacteriota > Terriglobia > Terriglobales > Acidobacteriaceae > JANXUC01. The sequence goes on from JAYWAL010000059.1 coordinate 32,704, forward strand.
CCTGAGCGAGGTTTGTCCCACGCAAAGCGTGGGGCAAACGTAGTCGAAGGACCCCTGCGTTCTTGAACCGCGACGAGGAGGAGTTGGTTGCCCCACGTAAACGGATTCAACCAAGGGTTCCTAAAACTGAAAGAATCTCCCCATGAAGCCCATCCGCAGTTTCGCCAGCGATAACAACGCCGGAGTCCATCCCGAAGTCCTCGCCGCCATCGCCGCGGCAAACACCGGCCACACCGTCGGCTACGGCGATGACCTTTACACCGACCGTGCCCGAGCCAAGTTCCGCGAACACTTCGGCGACGTCGATGTCTTCTTCGTCTTCAACGGCACCGCCGCCAACGTCCTCAGCCTTCAGGCGCTCACCCGCTCTTTCCAGGCCGTCCTCTGCGCCGAAGCCTCCCACATCTATACCGATGAATGCGGCGCGCCGGAAAAATTCACCGCCTGCAAGCTCATCCCCATCGCCGCCCCGGACGGCAAGCTCACCGTTGCTGAAGTAGAACGCCACTACCACGGCATCGGAGACCAGCACCACGTCCAACCCCGCGTCCTCTCCATCACCCAGGCCACAGAAATGGGCACCGTTTACAAGCCGGACGAAATCCGCGCCCTCGCCGAATTCGCCCATGCCCGCGATCTCCTCCTGCACATGGACGGAGCACGCATCGCCAACGCAGCCGCCAGCCAGGGACTCACGCTGCGCCAGGCCACAGGCGACCTCGGCGTGGATGTCCTCTCCTTCGGCGGCACAAAAAATGGCCTCATGGGAGCCGAGGCCGTAGTTTTTTTCCGCAAAGACCTAAGCAAAGACTTTCTCTACTGGCGCAAGCAAAGCATGCAGCTAGCCTCGAAGATGCGTTTCATTTCCGTGCAGCTCGAAACCATCCTCACCGACAACCTCTGGCAGCGCAGCGCCCAACACGCCAACCACATGGCCCGCCTGCTGGAAAAAGAAGTCCGCAGCATCCCAGAAGCAAAAATTATCTACCCCGTCGAAGGCAACGGCGTCTTCGTTCAACTCCCCAAATCCTCTATCCCTAGAATCCAGGAACGCTACTTCTTCTATATCTGGAACGAAGAAGAAGGTGTGGTCCGCTGGATGTGCTCCTTCGACACCACCGAAGCCGACATCCGCCAATTCACCGCCTTCGTCCGCGAAACTCTCACCTAACCAATAGCCACGTGGGGACGGCCGCCCCGACCGTCCGGCAAAGCCTTACTGCTTCCCTCTCTGCCACTCCCGGTACGCCTCGCTCTTCCCCAACCCAAATTCCTTCGCCACTTTCTTCAGCGCCGCCTTCTCATCCAAAGATTCCTCCCGCATCACCTGCTCCATCCTCTTCCGCAGTGACATTTTCGGAACGACGCCACCATCCGACTTCCCTACGAGCAGCGTAATTTCTCCCTTCATATCCCCGCGCCCCCGCAACTCCGCCAATACCTCTTCTGCCGTCCCGCGCAAGAACTCCTCATGAAGTTTCGTCAACTCGCGCGCCACCACCACCCGCCGAGCACCGCCGAGCACTTCGACCAAGTCCTGCAAAGACTCCACCACCCGGTGCGGCGCCTCATAAAACACTTCCGTCCGCGACGACTGCAAAATTCCCGCCAACGCTTCCCTTCGCTGCCCACTCTTCGCCGGAAGAAATCCGCCAAAACCAAATGCATCCGTCGGCAGCCCTGAAGCCGCCAGCGCCAGCACCACCGCCGACGCCCCAGGCACCGGCACCACCGGCACACCGTTCTCCACAGCCAGCGCTACCACGCGATATCCCGGGTCGCAAATCCCCGGCATGCCCGCATCCGAAACCACCGCCACGCGCCCGCCACTCTTCAGCCGCTCCAGAATCTCCGCAGCCCGCTCGCGCTCGTTATGCTCGTGATAACTGACCGTCGCCGTTCCAATATTAAAATGGGTCAGCAGTTTCTGTGTATGCCGCGTATCCTCGCAGGCAATCAGGTCCACTTCCTTCAAAACCTCAATCGCCCGCAGCGTCATATCCTGCAAATTTCCCACAGGCGTCGCCACCAGATACAACGTCCCCGCCGCTGTCACGTCCCCGCGCATACCGGGAGTCTAGCAGCAGGACTGTGTGGCGAGGGCACTCTCACGCGCCAGGTCCTGGCCTTTGCAGTGGGTGCCCCGTCCTTGTCGCGCCTTTTGCGACAGGGCGGGGTTTTGAGGCCATTCACTGTTAGAATCACAACGATGCCTCTGTACGAATATCAGTGCACCAAGTGCAAACACCGCTTCGAGAGAATCCGAAAGTTTTCCGACCGCCCCATCACCAAGTGTCCGGAATGCGGCTCGAAAGTCGAGCAACTGATCTCCGCCGCCGCCGTCCAATTTAAAGGCAGCGGCTGGTATGTCACCGACTACGCGAAAAAGGGCTCGTCCGACAGCGGCTCCTCCAGCAAATCCTCCGATCGGGATTCAAGCAGCGATAGTAAGGACTCTAAAAGCGACTCGTCTTCTGACTCCAAGTCGGACTCGAAATCCGAATCCAAGGCCGACGCGAAATCCGAGTCCAAATCCGACTCTAAGGCTGACTCAAAGTCCGAATCGAGGTCCGAATCGAGGTCCGAATCGCGGTCCGACTCAAAGTCCGATTCCAAGCCCAGCTCCAAGAAGCCGGACAAGAAGAAGTAACCACCGGGAGACGCGAATGCCCCCCAGCCCCAATTTCCGCCGCCAAACCGTCGACCTCTCCCCCTACCCCGATCTGGTCGTCATCTACCTCGGCCTCCGCGTCAATGCCCTTACCGGCCTCAAAACCGTCCTCGGCCTGGGCCCGCAGATTGACGCTTCCGTCGCCGCCAAGCCCGACGGACTCCTCCTCCACGAACGCGTCTTCTACTCGTTCTATCCTCCGAACATTGGCATGCGCCAATACTGGCGCGACATGGACAGTCTATTGGCCTTCACCCGTTCCGAACCGCACCGCACCTGGTGGATACAATTCATGAAGGACTCTGGCGGCACCGGTTTCTGGCACGAGACCTACTGCCTGCGTGGAGGCATGGAAGCCATCTACGACAACGTCCCGAAGCCTATCGGATTTGCCCGCTTCGCCCCCAGCGTCGAAGCCCGCGGCCCGCGTTACTCAGCCCTGCAACGCGCCGGTCGCGGAGAAAACGCCAACACCGTCGTTCCTGAATCCGATCTCTATCCCAGTTAGATCTCCTGGACGCCACCGGGCTTAAGGATGGACTGCCCTGATTTCGCGCGCTTTGCGAAATATAAGAAGACTCCATGAACTCGTTGAAGCGCCATGCCGGGTTGCGACGTGGCCAGAAAACGACGTGGCCGAAAACGACCTGGCCGGTTTCGACGACCCCTCTTGCATCCAATTCCCCACTCAGGCATCTATTAACTGACTGGATAACAACCAGAACGTTAACCACAAAACAGTTAACAGGAGGCCAAAAGCATGATTACCCTACGCCCCAACCAGGAACGCGGCGGCGCCGACCATGGCTGGCTCAAAACCCGCCACACTTTTTCTTTCAACACCTACCATGACCCGGCGCACATGCACTTCCGCGCCCTCCGCGTCATCAACGAGGACTGGGTCGCCCCCGGTCAGGGCTTCGGCACCCACCCGCACGACAACATGGAGATCATCACCTACGTCCTCGAAGGCGCGCTCGAACATAAGGACAGCCTCGGCACCGGCTCCATCATCCGCCCCGGCGACGCCCAGCGCATGAGCGCCGGAACCGGCATTCGTCACAGCGAATTCAATGCCTCGAAGACCGAGCCAGTCCACCTGTTGCAAATTTGGATCATGCCCGACCAACGCAACGTAGCCCCGGGCTACGAACAAAAGACCTTTCCTCCACAGGCCAAGGCCGGCAAACTCCTGAAGCTCGCTCAAGGCACGCGCGAAAATGGGCCACGGGGGAACGAAGCCGAAGTTTTGCCCACCCCGGTCCTCATCCACGCCGACGCCGACCTCTACGTCAGTGTTTTAAAGCCCGGCGAGACGCTCACTTATAACCTGACCCCGACTCGCCACGCCTGGCTTCAGGTAACCAAGGGATCGGTAAAACTCAACGGCAAAGAATTGCAACAAGGGGACGGGGCCTCAGCCTCGGACGAGCCAACCCTGGAGATTCAAGCCGCAACCGACGCCGAGATTCTGCTCTTCGACCTGGCGTGAACAACGCATGTTGGGCAGCCGCTGTTTGCTGCCCAATATGGCCCATTAACAGAACACACTCAAGTCGTCGGCCCGCTATGCTTCTCCCGCATCTTCGCGTTGAACTCGTCCGTCTTTCCCCGCGGCACGCTCAGCGTGTTCCACTGCTCCGAGCGCAAGTGCTTAGCCAAATAAATAATCTGCCCAATGTGCATGGCATAGTGCGCAAGCGCCCGACTGAGCGCCTGTAAAACCGTATGCGGCTCGCCACGAATGGTAACAACTCGCTCGACGTCTTCCGGCGTCAGCGTGTCCAGGGTATCGAAGACGATCTTCCATCCCAACTCCCACTCACTCAGGAATGTCGCCCGATCCGCCGTGCCAACTTCAAATTCCTGGTCACGATTGCGATCCGGCTTCTCGCCGTCGGTCGTTAGAAAATTCGTAAACCGCGAGCGCATATTCCCGGCGATGTGCTTCACCACAATGGCAATGCTGTTCGATTCGGGATCAAGCTCCCGAAAGAATTCCTCCTGGCTGATCTGCGCCAACGCGCCATCCGCCAGTCGCTTGTAAGCGCGCATCTGACGACGTATTTCTTCCAGATAGTGTGCCGCAATGTTCATCGAAAAACTCCTGGAACTGATCTCCTAAATGATGCTATTTCGTCCACTTCGCCTGCACACCCTCGGTAATCAGCGGCGCCTCCGTCTTCCGTAATTCCGCCGCCACCTTCTCCATCTGCCGCATGGCCCGCAGATGATTCCGCCCAGCAATTTTCAGCACATCTTCATCCGAATACCCACGCCGCAGCAGTTCCGCAAACAGAAATGGATACCGCGTCACGCTCTCCAGCCCCAGCACCATGGAAGTCGGCGACACATCGTAAAAATCCGCCCCAATGCCAATGTGGTCAATGCCCGCCACCTTCCGAATGTGATCAATATGGTCGGCCACGTCGGAAATCGTCCCCCGCGGCGGCGGATTCCGCTGTTCCCATTCCGCGGTCCCCTTGGCAATCGCGTCGTCCGTATCCAGCCGCGTGTGCAGCTCTTTCACCGCAGCCTCGCGCTTCTCCTGCCATGCGGGATTCAGCGGCGTGACAAACTCGCGAATAAAGTTCACATGCACCACGCCGCCGTTCGCGGGCATCAGCCGCAACACGTCATCGGGCACCGACCGCGGATGCGGATCAATGGCAAAAGCATTGGAGTGCGAAAAAATCACTGGTGCCCGCGTCACTCGCAACGTATCGCGCATCGTATCCGCGCTGACGTGCGATATATCCGCAAACATTCCCAGCCGATTCATTTCCCGCACCAACTTTTCCCCCAGCTCCGTCAGCCCATAGTGAATGGCCCGGTCGGTGGCGGAGTCCGCCCAGTCCACATTGTCCCAATGCGTCAGTGTCATGTAGCGCGCGCCCAGTTCGTGGAACACCCGTAGCGCCGTCGCCGAGTTCTCAATCATGTGCCCGCCTTCGACGCCAAACAAGCACGCAATTCGCCCAGCTTGGTGAATACGCTCAATGTCATCCGCCGTGCGAGCCTGTTCCAGTTCCGGCTGGTTATGAACAAAGCGCAGGGCCACATCGAACTCGCGGATGGCCTCATGCAACGCCGTATGCGATTTCTGCGTCGCCGAATCCACCCAGATCGACCAATACTGCGCCCCAACGCGCCCTTCGCGCAGGCGGGGCACGTCCGCGCACAGCGTCGGCTGGACTTTCGCCATATCAAAAGCGGTTAGGTCGCCGGCCTTCGTTTCCAGGAACATAGATGGCAAGTCGTTGTGCGTATCTATCAGTGGAGCCTTTTCCAGCAGCGCCTGCGCGCGTTCCAACAGCTTCGCATCGGGATGGAGCGCATCCTCCGCAGCCGCCGGAACACTGGCCAGCCCCGAGTTTGCAACAGCGTTCGCAACAGAGTGCATAACCACGACGGAACCAGCTACCACTGCGGACTGTTCGAGAAAACGACGACGTGAAATCAAGGCGAGCTCCTTAGGCGGTCGCCCAAATTGTACGGTGTAGCCACAGCCGCCAGCGCCACTTTGTAATTCCAACTTCACTCTTGTGCAAAAAACTGTTGACATTCTATTGATATACCCCCAATATCTTGGGGTAGGGCTGCTACTGGTCCAAGCAGTTGAGTAGCAGGTTCAAGGGAGAATCTTTCAAGGAGGATGCTCAACATGGCAACGAAGAAAAAGGCAAAGAAAAAAGCAACCAAGAAAAAGCACTAGGAAAAACGAGCGGGGCAACCGCTTGTGAAAATCGAATGGGCCTCCGGCGGGATTAGCTTCCGCGGAGGCCTTGTTATTTGGGGAAGCTCGAGCAACAAACCTCAAGGGATAGAACTTTCGGGCCGTTGCCGCCAGCCGTAAAAACTGCTACAACGCAAGTACACACACTTGCTCATGCCTGCAAAGAAACTCACGCCTGGGAAGAAACAAAACCCCGCAGCCAAGCCTCTGGCCGCGAAGAAAAGCGTTCAACCCGAAGACATCCTGATTCCAGACAAGCTCTATTTCCGCATCGGCGAAGTCTCGCGCCTGTGCCGCCTGCCAGCGTATGTGTTGCGGTTTTGGGAAACCGAATTTCCCCAACTCCATCCCGTAAAAGGCAGCACCGGCCAGCGCAACTACCGCCGCCGCGACGTGGAAGTCGTCGTCAAAATCAAAGACCTGCTCTACCGCCAGGGCTTCACCATTCCCGGCGCGCGCCAGCACTTGCGCGACGAAGTAAAAGCCCAAAAGGCTCAAGCCCCGCTACCGTTTCCCAAACACCCCACCGCAGACCTAGCCCGCCTACGCGCAGGCCTTCAGGAAATCCTGGAAATCGTATCCCCCCCGCGCTAAGAAAGCTTTTAGGAGTGTCATCCTGAGCGAAGCCTGGCGCGCGCGAAGCGCACGCCAAGCGCAGTCGAAGGACCCCTACTCCATCCGGGCACCACGCCCACACTACTTACTCCCCAACCTCAACCGCGCC
>JAYWAL010000060.1:0-2249 GCA_043782485.1 Acidobacteriaceae bacterium
CATTCAAAATGCCGATCGCCAAATGGCGACGCCATCATTTTCGAGCCTTGGTATGGCGCGCTTTCTGCTGCAGTCCTACCCCTCATCCCCTATCCACGAACCGGAGAACCTCCGAGCAGAGCCGGAGTTCGCCGTCATTAGAAACGTGTTCTGACGCCCTGGCCGGAATGACGACCGCGAACAAGAAAAGTGACCCCAAGAACCGTGCATTGCTTCAGGATATAGCCCTCCCTTCCTGTGGGAAGGTACAAAAACACCGCGACGGCCAGCCAACGAACCCAGCCGTCGTGGACTCTCTTGGAGGCCGTTACGATGTCCAGCCCTAGACCAATCGCCTGCCTAGCCGAGGATTGCAGCACTTGCGGTCTTGACAGCACCTTCGCTCGTCTTCCATCAGTTCCCGCGGCTAAAGACTAGGGAGGACGGCACAGTATGAACAGCTCTGCAAATCCACTTTGGTGGGACCGAGACATCGACCGGACGGGAAGACCGATCCGGCCCGACGTTCGCGCCGCTGCGCATGGAGTTTGGGACTGCGCCTGCAGACGTGCACACTCCCTGATCGACGACTGCAGCCAAGCCGCTGAACTTATGGAGAGCAGCGTGGCGCAAGTATCGCGATACCTCGACCGGGAAAGCGTTCTAGTGTTCTCACGCGAGCTCGATGGTCTCCTGATGTGTGCTTTCCGGAGGGCTCTCTATCGACGCGCGACCAAGCTGAAGCGGCTCCAAACCGTCGGCGGAGCGCACGAACTCTCCAGCCGGGCAGTGGACCGATCTTGGAGCCGTCAAGTGGACGCCCGTCTGGAATTGGAACATGTTGTGCGGTTGCTCGGCGAAAAGAGCCGTACAATCTTGGCGCTACGCTACGCCGGCTACACATGGAAAGAATCCGCGCAGCTTCTTGGATCGTCCGTTCCTGCCTTGCGCAGTACCTTCTGGCGTGACGTCGCCCGAGTGAAAATCGAACTCAAGAGTCATCGCGCCGGACGCGAAACCCAAGCTAAAGACCAGCAGCAGGGTTGCACAAGCAAGGATTCGCGGCGCTAGTCATGTGGTCGCTGCGAAATCCCCGCCGCACTCGTCTTCGTCAAGATCGAATTCCGGCGCCTTCCTCATCTGACCTTCGTACGCGGCCCGTTCTTTCTTGCTTTCCCTCACCGGCAACAGTTCTGCGTGGCTGGGCGGAAACACAAAGTCTTTGACAAAGTTCAGCCGATCGACATTCAGCCGTCGACCCACAACCTCTTTGCCGTGCTTTTTGCAGAACTCAGAAAAGTCATCTGCATCGATAATCTCGCGCTGTAGCTTGCCGGTCCACACAACGCGGCACTTCAACCAGCCGAGCGATATCCATCGCTGCACCTCCTCTGCCCGAGTGTGCAGGGCCACAGCAAGGGTGTATTTGGTGAACCAGTCTTGCCCCATCCGGGCGCTGGCGCCGAGCCGGTACAACATGGATCGGATGGAACCTGGGGACCTTCGCATGGCAATGGCGACTTCTGGCAGTGGCTGCACGGCGATCAAGTCCAGCAATTTCTGTTGCGCTCGTTCGGGCCACTGGCAGTAGGATCGTTTGGCCGCAATTCCTGACTGCCGCATGAAACGCCAGCAAGCGTCTCTTGGGTTGCGCGAGACTTCCACCAACTTCGTGACGAGTTCTGACACTTCTCTGTCAGCATCCTGCTCTGGCGGGCGTGCCCGCTGGGCATGCAAGTGGATTCTCACCAACTCTCGGGCTTCCTTGGGCCAGCGGAAGGTGCGGCGCTTCCGGCCGGCGTATTTCTCATCCATAAATGCAAACGCTCTGGACTTAGGCTTCGGAGCGTCCCTCCTGCTTGTATATGGCTCCGAGGAAAGAAAGTATCGCGTAGGTGAAGGGAGTTTTTGTCGGTTTCACGAATTAAGATGGCCTTCGTTCGAAGGAAAGTCGTATAAGAGGGCAGACATGTGCAGCTCTGGCCGCAATCCAGACCAAGCGTGCTACAAAATTACGAGAGGGCTGATGGTGGGCCGCGAGGAAGAGCTCGACGATTTGATCGCCACATTCGGTCGCCACGTGCGCGAGGCGCACCCGAATACCGAACGTGTCGGTTGTCCAGGACAGCTAGCGCTGACAACGCTGGCAGCGGCAGCGGCGAACCTCGGTTCGGAATCCATCCTGGATCATATTCGGAATTGCGCAGCCTGCCTCGACGAGTTGAAGCAACTGCGGCTGGCGACCCAACGGTCGCAGTGACGAATCATAA
>JAYWAL010000061.1:0-2242 GCA_043782485.1 Acidobacteriaceae bacterium
GCTCGCCAGTCATAGTCGAGCACTTGCTGTGAAGTCGGGTTGCCGCGATTTCACAAAACCGTTCTTCGATTTCGATGCCGATCGCGCTAACGCCAGCACCTCTGCGCTGCAACCAGAGTTGTTCCGCTGCCGAAGAAGGGATCAAGGGCAAAGCTGTTATCGTCCGAGAACGTTGCGAGCTAGAAGTTTGGTGATTGCCGGAAGTGGCTTTTGGTTTGGGCGGAAGAGGGAAGGGGTCAGCTGCCAGTCGACGACATCGCTGACAGCAGGAGAGGGCTTCTTCGGTTGCCGTATTCCTCCCACAGTCAGTTGCAAGGTCACGTACTTGCCCGTCCGTAACTGCTCGTGGATCGCGGCGAAGTCGGGTGGCGTGCGCACCGGGTTCTTCTCCGGAGCGGTTGGTCCGGTGCGCGGGAACAGCGTTGCCTCCAGCCCTTCGGCGCGGAAGGGTGTCCAAACGACTTATCGAGGTCGACTTTAACCCTCCAAAAACCCTCCATTAAGCAACATGTCGAAACGAGATCCTGTTTTGTTGGCGTTTTTCATACCCTGAATCAACGCCATGCGCATTTATACTACTGAAAATAAAACATTGCCCATTTTCCCAAGCTGGCAAGCCGAGCGCTGCGGCGGCGCAGGTGTGGACTCGCCCTAGGCTAGTTCAATCTGCGCGTCCGGCAGAGCTCGCGAAAGGTCATGAAAATCAGCGTTTCCTTTGCCACACTGGTGATGACCGGGAGCGGCGAGATCGAACGTCCAGTGGAGAGGTCGAGGCCGACAAGTTGGCTGGTCCAGCGCATGCGTTGTTGAGCGAATAAGTGGGCGCTGCAGTTGCGATGGCACGGCAGTAGCCTGAGACCCTGAATAATTCTATTGGTGGCATGCGCTCTGCTCCTGGCAGGAGGCGCAAATGAAGTACCGAATTGCCGGGATCGATGTGCACAAGAGAATGCTGGCAGTGGTGATCGCGGACATTGCGGCGGATGGGGAGTTCCAGTTTGAGCGGAGGAAGGTGGGAACCAGTCCAAGTGAACTGTGCCAGCTGGCGGATTGGCTGGCCGCGGAACAAGTCGAGGAAGTGGTCATGGAATCGACGGCGCAATATTGGCGGCCAGTATGGGCGGCGCTGGAGCGGCAGTGGAGGCCCAAACGGCTTCAGGAAGGAACCGGGTCGGGTCAACTGCATCTGGCGCAGGCGCAGTCGAATCGAGGGGCGGCTGGACGGAAGAAAGATTTCCCAGATGCGGAACGTTTGGTAAAGCGTTTGGCCGCTCAGGAACTCAGATTGAGTTTCGTACCGGATGTCGAGCAGCGGTTGTGGCGAACGATCATGAGGCGCAAGCATCAATTAACGCGGAATCGGGTACAGTTTCAGAACCGCCTGGAGTGTTTGTTGGAGGAGGCGCACATTAAGTTGTCCAGCCTGGTTTCCGACCTGCTGGGAAAGAGTGCCCGGCGCATGTTGCAAGCGATAGCTGAAGGCGCCGCTAGCCCGGAAGCGATCGCGGCACTGGCCGATCGGCGGTTACGGGCCACAGCGCAGCAACTGAGCGATGCGCTCGGAGCATGCCGCGATATCCATTCCGTCTACCGGCAGCTTCTGAAGATGGCGCTCGAAGAGCTGAAATTGATCGAAGAGCAAATCGATAAACTCGACCAGGAGATGGCGCAGTTGTTGAGTGCTCAACGAGACGTGGTGCAGCGGCTGGCGGAAGTGCCCGGACTCGGTGCGGACTCCGCCCAGCAGATCATCGCGGAAGTTGGACCGGCGGCAGCAGCATTCCCCTCAGCCAAGCACCTGGCTTCGTGGGTGGGCGTCTGCCCTGGTGAACAAGAAAGTGCTGGTGTCAATTACAGCCACCGCTCACCCAAAGGGAACAGGCAGATGAAGGGCCTTCTGAATCAGGCGGCGAACGCGGCTGTCAGAACCAAAGGCAGTATCTTTGAATTTGTTTATCGTCGGCTTGTGCCCCGGCTCGGTCATGCTCAGGCCATTGGAGCCATCGCGCACCGTCTGTGTCGTCTCATCTGGATGATTCTCCATCAAGCCATCCGCTATGAAGAGCGCGGTCCCGCCGTCAGTCGTTCAAAGACAGAGCGCCGGGCCAAACTGATGATCCGGGAATTGCGTCGTCTCGGCTACCGAGTTGAACCCATGGCGGCCCAAGCAGGCGTTCCGGCATGACTGACTGGGATTTTCGACCCTGGACGTCGCCGGTTCGACCCCGGTCTCGCGCTCCAA
>JAYWAL010000062.1:0-2235 GCA_043782485.1 Acidobacteriaceae bacterium
TCCAGAAAAAAATCTGCATGATCGGCTCGTTCGGGGTGGGGAAAACGAGTCTGGTGGCGCGCTTCGTGCGCAGCATTTTTTCGGAGAAATACCAGACGACCGTTGGCGTTAAGATCGACAAGAAAGTGGTTGACGTCGGGGACAAGCAGGTCACGCTGGTGTTGTGGGACATCGCGGGAGAAGACGAGCTCACGACGGTTCGCCCGTCGCAATTGCGCGGAGCGTCGGGATACATTCTGGTTGTGGATGGCCTGCGGAGAGCCACATTCGAGCTTGCGCTCGATCTGCAAAGACGAGTGGTGGAAGCGATCGGGACCGTGCCTTTCCTGTGCGTGCTGAACAAGAACGACCTTCGCGAGAGCTGGGAAGTGACGGAATCGGACGTGGAGGCTCTTCAGCAAAGGGGCTGGCCAGTGATTTATGGCAGCGCGAAAAATGGCGAAGGGGTTGAAGGAGTTTTCCAGGAGATCACCGCCGCGATTCTGAAGGTTCCGAATGTCAGAGACAACCCAGCCAGCTAAGCCGCTCCACGGCCCATTCCAGGATGTGGCGAAGGTGACCACCGCCGTGGGCATGGTGATTTTCGAGCGGGGTCCCCGCGCTAAGTTCACGCTTGTGTCCCCACCGCCGGAATGGTTCCAGAGTCTTGCTCCTGATGTTCGAGAGTGCTCCGCAGCTTCGCTGGTAGAGACGTTCCCGGTCCTTGACTCATTCCTGGCAGAAGCGGAGACGGTATGGAATGGGGAGACTTCCGAGGCCGCGTCAGACTTGTGGTCGGAAGTGCAGTCTTCCGGCGACGAACTGCATCTTCGCGCTCGCGCCCTGAGGGTGGACGGCCGAAATTGGCTGCTTCTGGAATTGGCTACGAGCCTCTATCGCGAACGGCAACTCGTCCTGCAATATGCCCATGACATGGCGTTGCAGAACGACGCCATTTCTCGCTTGAACATTGAAGTCGAACGCGCCACCCGGGCCAAGAGTGAATTTCTGGCTACGATGAGCCATGAGATCCGTACACCGCTGAATGCGATCCTGGGCATGGCAGAGTTGATGACGGAAACGCAACTCACAGAGGAACAGAAGAAATACGTCGGCATATTTCAGAACGCGGGAAGCAATCTGCTTGCGCTGATCAACGATATTCTGGATTTGTCGAAAGTAGAGTCCGGGAATCTGAAACTCGAATCGGAGACTTTCGATCTGTTCGATGGGGTGGGTTCCGCGATCGAGCTTGTACAAATGAAGGCGCGGGTGAAGGGAATTGCGGTGACCCATGAAACTGCGCCCGGCACTCCCCGTTATCTTCGCGGCGACGCGTTACGCCTTCGTCAGGTCTTATTGAACCTGCTCGGAAACGCCCTCAAGTTTACCCATCAGGGAAGCGTCCGGCTCACGGTAGAGCCGGAGCCAGGTTCTGCGGGCGCCGGGGTTGTGCGCTTCACAATTCAGGATACAGGGATCGGTATCGCAAAGGATCAGCTGCCCAATTTGTTTCGAAGCTTTACGCAAGCGGATTCCTCGATCACGCGTAATTATGGGGGCACTGGCCTGGGACTGGCGATTTCGAAGAAGCTTGTGGAAGCCATGGGCGGCGCTATCTACGTGGAGAGCACGCCTGGCAAGGGTTCCACGTTCTATTTCACCGCGCGATTTGAACCCGGACTGGCCCCGACCATGGTGCCAGCCGCAATTACGGAAACGAGGCCCTCGGCGCGTGAAGCCCGGCTGCGCATCCTCGTGGCGGACGACTCCGAGGACAATCGCTTCCTGATCAGCTCTTATCTTAAGTCGCTGCCCTATCAGCTTGATTTCGCTGAAAACGGAGCGAGCGCTTTGGAAAAGCTCCGCACCAATACCTATGATCTCGCGTTGATCGACGTTCACATGCCTGAAATGGACGGCTATGCGGTAGCCCGAAACGTGCGTGACACGGAGAGCAGTTTCGGTGACAAGACCATACCGCTCATCGCGCTTACGGCGGACGCATACCTGAGCGCAATCGAGAAAAGTGTGGCGGCTGGGTTCAACGCTCATCTGACCAAGCCTATCCGGAAAGGCACTCTGCTGGACGCAATCGCCAAACACGCTCCCGCGCGGGAACCGCATCCGGCGGAGAAAGTGAACGAACCGCATCCGGCAGCTTCACTTGCGAGCAGATACCTGAAGAGCTCCCGGAAGAAAGCGGCTGAAATCGTAGTTGCTTTGGGGGACAAAGACTTCGATGCAATCCGCGTT
>JAYWAL010000063.1:0-15646 GCA_043782485.1 Acidobacteriaceae bacterium
TGTTGATTTTCACGTCGTGATAGAAAATGGCCGTATTCTTGGCCAGGATGGTGATGCCGCGCTCCCGTTCCAGTTCGTTCGAGTCCATCACGCGGTCAACGTGATGCTCGTTGGAACGAAACGTGCCGCTCTGTTGCAGCATGGCGTCCACCAGCGTGGTCTTGCCGTGGTCTACGTGGGCGATAATGGCGATGTTGCGGATGCCTGTACTCAAGGTGTGTTGTGTCCTTAAATCGCGAATCGAGGATGGTGAATCGATGATCGCGAATGGAAATCGCGGCGGCCGGGGCGAAATCCACCGGCTGCGCTCGCTTCTCGTATTTTACTATGGAGTTGATGTTTGCAGTAGTTCAACACGCGTGGGGACAGCCGCCCCCGACTGTCCTGGCGAGCGAAAGTTCGCCAAGGTTTAGTTCGCGGTGAGTAGGAAAGTTGGAAAGGCTGATGGAAGACGCCGAAATGCTGGCCGATGTGAAGGCCTATGACGCTGCAAAGGCGCGCCTTGCAGATGGCGAGGACGAACTCATCCCGCTGGAGATCACCGAAGACTAAATGCTTGGGAATCAAGCGGGCACTCAGTGGTGTTCGGGTTTGCAAAAGCTACACTGTAAGCTACGATGAACGGGAGGTCGCAGCATGGCAATTCTCGATTGGTCCCAATGCTCCGCCGTGGAAAGCGTCCCTGGCAAGCGCAGTGGTGCGTGGGTGTTCAAGGACACGCGGACGCCGGTTTCCGTTGTCTTTGATAATCTGGAAGTGGGAGCCTCGATCAGCGAGATTATGGAGTGGTTCCATTTGTCGCAGGAACAGGTTGTGGCGGTGATCGAATTCGCGGCGCGAAGCCTGGACGCGCCTCCAGTTCTGCCGCCCGCCCCAGTGGCCGATGCTCATCCTATTCGATAACGGCACACCCGCCCCTTTGCGATATGCACTTCAGGGACACACGGTTGTGGAAGCCATTGAGCGTGGATGGGATCGGCTTGTGAACGGTGAACTGATCGCTGCCGCTGAGTCGGAAGGCTTCGAACTCTTGCTGACCACTGACAAGAACATGCGTTATCAGCAAGATCTGAAAAACCGGAAAATCGCATTTGTCGTGCTCGGCAACCAACAATGGCCGATCTTGCGTCGTTATGTGGATCGAGTTGTCGCCGCTGTGAATGCATCCACGCCCGGCAGCTATGCTGAGGTAGAAATTCCGTTCCAGTAACGCAAGTTCCTTGGTGGTCGCGATTGCTGGTGAAACTAAGTTGTTTTGGCAGCATCGCTACCTACCCTTGAAAAAGCTAAGGATGGGGCACCCGGCGCGTGGTTACTGCCGTTACTATAAAAAGACTTGTTCGCGTGGTGGAATCAAGTAAAGAGGTAGCCCACGATGCATTGCTCAGGTTGCGGTCAGCAACTTATATCGGGTTCCAAGTTTTGCAATGTTTGCGGAGGGCGTATTGTCGGCACAACCCTACCCGGCGATGCTTCGACCGGGCCCTCCTGCCCCCAGTGTCATTCTCCTCATGTGCATGCTGAAAAGCGCGGTTGGACGCTTACGACCGGCATGATGTGGAAGAATCGGATATACATGACCTGCTTAAATTGCAATTTCAGGTTTAAACCAGGCCAGCGTGCTCTGGCTCACCACCCAACTGTGGAGATACCTGCAGCTTATTGGACTAAGTGGTTGATGATCTACTTCGGCGGTGCTGCGATCATGATGGTTATCATAGGCACCATAATCGTTGGCGGACACACGGCTCCCGTAGAGGACGCGAAGCTGACGCCGCCCCTCATTGTTACTGCCCCTGTCGGCATGGGAGGTGCTCAGGCAATCATTACCAATTCGCAGGGCAAGGCCTCTTTGGTCGCGACCCTAGACCAGGCACGATCCTCAGACAAAGGTTACGTGGGCCAGATACGTGGATCGCTATCAAATGGTCATCTATATGCGGTTTCAGTTGGATGCGCAAAAGATGATCTAAATTGCTCACCGTTGCGAGTGGGAGAGAGGATAGCGTTCGCCTTCCTGCCCAAGGACGACCTGGATGAGTACCTGGTAGGCCCAACTATTTTCGATGGGCAAAAAATCATGGTGAAGGCGACTATCCGCCGCATAGACAGTGTGAAGTCAGCAGTCTACTTCATGTACGAGTAGGGGGGCGACCTTGCACCGTCTTCTAGCTGTTTTGTTCCTGTGCGCATTCGCCTTTGCGAACACTGGTTACGCACAGCACCATTCATCTGGGTCGAATGCATCAAATCATCACTCTTCCAAAGGCAAGGAATCCAAAAACAGGCCGGTACATGTGAAGAGCTACCATCGCAAAGATGGCATCTATGTTGCGTCTTACAATCGGCGCGCTCCCGTTACCGCTGCGACATCGAGGAGTTCTTCAAGTGTCGTCTCAGCTGGTCATCCCTATCAGAAGAATTACTTGGCGGATGGCTACAATCTTGGTGGTTCCGTGCAGCGCAACTCGCATGGGAAAATCAAGCGGAGCAAAGCCGCAATTAATGCATTCGAGCGACAGTCTCCGTGTCCATCGACGGGAAAGACAAGAGGACGTTGTCCCGGTTACGTGGTTGACCACTTAAATCCACTAGAGTGTGGCGGTGCAGACGCGCCTTCAAACATGCAGTGGCAGACCACAACCGATGGCAAGGCAAAAGACAAGATAGAACGGGAGTGTCGGTTGGGGGGAGTCGTTTCTTCCCTGCATTAAAGACTGCGGATTGAATGTGAGTGGGCAGCAAGGGAGCGGCAAGGGAAAGTTTGCAGGCGAGTCCATCGGTTGAACTGCCCCACTCAAGCCAACAGAAGGCTTGAATGGGCTATTCTTGTTTAGGAAGTGAAACGCATTTTGTTCATCATCCCCAAAGGCAGCGGACAGGAGTGTCTGCTCTACATCTTCTGCAGCGCCTGAAGGCGCGGTCGGGGGGCTGTTTTTGGCACGTCTGAAGACATGCCCTGATACAAACCTTACCTCGGCGACTCAAGTCGCTGTTCTTCCAATTCCTGAATGCAGCGCTGAAGCGCTGCTCCACCCAAAAGCAAGAGCAGGCTGCCGATGCGGGTCGCCGAGGTAGGGGTCCCTTCGGCGTTGCTCAGGGCAAGGATCCTTCGACTACGGGATGCCATCACTTCGTGATGGTATTCCTCGGCTCAGGATGACAGTCCTTTTTCTTAAGTTATTTCTTCAGGTCTTTCAAGATTTCTCTGGAGGCGTTGACGCCGGAGCCGCCGGTTAGGCCGTCGCCTGGGTGGGTGCCGGAGCCGCATAGGTAGAGATTTCTGAGGGGCGTCCGGTAGCGGCCCCAGTTGAGTAGCGGGCGCATGGTAAAGAACTGGTCTAGCGAGAGTTCTCCGTGGAAGATGTGGCCGCCGGTTAGGCCGTAGGTGTCTTCGAGGTCTTGCGGCGTGATGATTTGATGCGTCAGGATCTGTGACGGTAGAGTTGGGGCGTATTGCGCTAGCGTCTTTACCACCGTGTCGGCCAGGGCTACGCGTTGCTTGTCCCAGCTTCGTTCATCTGCGGTTTCGCCTTTGAGTTTGTAAGGGGCGTACTGCATGTAGATGGACATGACGTGTTTGCCGTCGGGGGCTAGCGACGGATCCGTCATCGTCGGGACGGTGATATCGAGGTATGGTTGCTTGGAGAAATTTCCGTATTTGGATTCGTCGTAGGCGCGCTCGATGTAGTCGATGCCGGGGCCGATGTGGATGCGGCCCGCCAACGCGGCTTGGTCGGCGTTGGCTAGAGCGGTGAAGGCTGGCGCGCCGGAGAGAGCTAGGTTGACTTTGGCAACCGTGCCGTTGCTGCGGTAGTTGCGGAGCTTTTCCAGGAAGCTGGGGTCTAGGTGCATGGGATCGACCAGCTTGAGTAGGGTGCGTTTAGGGTCAGCGTTGGAGATGATGGCTCGGGCTGAGATTTCTTCTCCCGTGCTCAAGACTACGCTGGTGGCGATGCCGTTCTTGACGCGGATTTCGATGACTTCGACACCGGTGCGGATTTCCGCGCCCGCGGCTTGGGCGGATTTGGCCATGGCTTGCGTGATGGCACCTGCTCCGCCTTGGGCCAGCCAGGCGGAACCTGCGGGGTGCGGGTCGTTGGCGGCGCGGAGGAGCAGGACTAGCGTGCTGCCAGCGGACCAGGGGCCCAGGCTTGTTCCAAAAACCCCACGGGCGGCTACGGTGGCGCGGAGCAGGTCGGTTTCGAACCATTCACTGACGAAGTCAGCGGCGGCCATCGGTCCCCAGCGGAGGAGACGGAACATGTCTTTCTTGCCTAAACCCTTAAGAGCCTTGCCTGTTTTCAGCAGCGCCCACAGGTCGTTGGAGCCGGGGCGGTCGATGTCCGGCGGGGTGAGTGCCAGGGCTTGTTGCAGGACTTTGCCCAGCTTTTCGAGAGTAGCGCGGAGTTCGGTGTATTTGGCGGCGTCTTTTTCGGAGAACTTGGCGATTTCCTGGGCGGCGCGTTGCGCGTCGTTGTAAAGAAGGATGGCCTGACCTTCGGGCGAGAGGGCGGTTACGCCGATGTCCGGGCGTATCATCTTCAGGCCGTGTTGTTCCAGATTCATATCGCGCAGGACTTCAGCACGGAGCGGACCGGCGGCGTGGGCTAGCGTGGAGCAGCGGAAGCCGGGGTGGAATTCGTCGGTGATGGCTGCGCCGCCGACTTGCGGGCGGCGCTCAATGACGAGCGGTTTGTAGCCAGCTTTGGCCAGATAGAAGGCGGTGACCAGGCCGTTGTGGCCGCCTCCGAGGATTAGGGTGTCGCGGGTTTCGGGCATTGTTTCTTCTAGCCTCTGTTCGCAGCGCCTGAAGGCGCTTGTTTCTGTTTTCTTTCGGCACGTTGAAGCCGTGCCCTGATACGAATCTTCTAAAGTTCCAAGCTACAGGCAAGGCCACGCGGACAGGAGTGTCCGCGCCACACGTGCTTCAAGCCACTTTGCCGGAGTCCTTGCCCGGGGAGTCTTTCAAGACTTCTACTGCTGCCAATCTTCCGGGGGCTCCCATGATGCCGCCGCCGGGGTGGGCTGCTGATCCGCAGATGTAGAGGTTCTTGATTGGGGTGCGAAATTGCGCCCAGCCTGGGACGGGTCTTAGGAAGAATAGTTGTTCCAAAGATAGTTCGCCCTGGAAGATGTTGCCTTCGCTCAAGCCGAATTCTCGCTCGAGGTCGAGTGGCGTGACGATTTGGCGGTGCAGAATGATGTCTTTGATGTTCGGTGCGTGCTCGGCAATGGTGTTGATTACCGTGTCGCCAAACTTTTCTTTTTCTGTGTCCCAGTGCAGGCCGGGAGCGAGTTTGTAAGGGGCATACTGCACGAAGCAGGACATGACGTGCTTGCCCGGGGGTGCGAGGCTGGGGTCGGTGAGGCTGGGAATTACGCAATCGATATAGGGACGGCGGGAGAAGTTGCCGTATTTGGCGTCATCGTAAGCGCGTTCCATATACTCAACACTCGGCGAGATGGAGATGGCTCCGCGCAGGTGCAGGCCATCGCCGGGGAGGGCTTTGAAGTTGGGCAGGGCATCGAGAGCGAGGTTTACTTTTCCGGAGGACCCGCGAAATTTGTAGCGGTTCACGTCTTCCAGGAAATCGCTGGGCAGTTCGCTTGGTTCCAGGAACTTGGTGAACGTCAGGCGCGGATCGACGCTCGACGAGACGACATCAGCATAAATTTCGTCGCCATTCTCAAGCACTACGCCGTTAGCCTTGCCATTCTTCACCAGAATCTTGGAAATTCCAGCCTTGCAGCGAATTTCCACGCCTAATTCACGGCCAGCGTCGGCGATGGCGTTGGAGATGGCTCCCGTCCCGCCGCGGGCGAATCCCCACGCGCGGAACGCTCCGTCGATTTCTCCCATGTAGTGGTGCAACAGCACGTAGGCCGTGCCCGGAGAGCGGACGCCGAGGAATGTTCCAATAATGCCCGATGCAGACATTGTCGCTTTTAGAACATCGGTCTCGAACCACTGGTCCAGGAAGTCGATGGCGCTCATGGTCATGAGCTGGACTTGATCGTATTTGGCCTGACTGTCGAGTGCCTGGAAGCGCTTGCCCAGGAAGAGCAGCTTCATCAGGTCGCGCGGGTTGAGCGACGTGGGGTCGGGCGGCACCATGGCGAGGATGGGCTTTACGAAGCGGCACATGGCTTGCATGGCCTTGCCAAATTCCTCGTAGGCTTCGGCGTCGAGCTTGGAGTGGCGCGCGATTTCGCGGCGCGACTTGCCGTGATCGTTGACCCGCCAGAGGTAGTCGCCGTTGAGCATGGGCGTAAACGTGCCGTCGAGCGGCAGGATTTCCAGGCCGTGGCGCGGCAGGTCGAGGTCGCGAATGATTTCCGGGCGCAGCAGCGAGACCACGTAGGAGCAGACCGAGAACTTGAAGCCGGGGTAGACTTCTTCGGTGACGGCGGCTCCGCCGACGATGTGGCGACGCTCGAGGACAACAACTTTTTTCCCTGCGCGGGCTAGGTAGGCGGCGTGGGTAAGGCCATTATGGCCTCCGCCGATGACGATTGCGTCGTATTGATTGCTGCTGGCCATAGGGTTTTCTTAGGGAGGGGGCGAAACTGAGGCGCGCCGCTCGTTTGGGAGAACCTGCCATTCTATGCGGGGAGTGGGGGTTTTGTCTTGCGGGCAACAGTTGGCGCAGGTGTCATGCCATGTTTCGCCCGTTCAGCTTACGCTTGCCTGGATCGGCGACGCCAGGTTGGGGGCCGGAAAGCGACGGATACTCGTGTTTCATTTATGGGAATGAAAGTGCTTTTGGATGGCTCCGGCTTGGGCTTTGGTGACGACGGCGGAGAGGGAAGCGGTGTCGGCTTCCTTTACGGCTTGCAGGCTGCCGAAGTGTTGCAATAACCGCCGCGTGGTGGACTCCCCAATCCCCGGCACCTCACGCAGCTCCGTCGACCGGTCCCGCATCTGCCGCCGCTTGCGATGGAATGTCACCGCAAAACGGTGAGCCTCATCGCGAACCATTTGCACCACATGCAGCACAGGCGACCGCCGGTCCAACACAATCGGCTCATGTTCCTGGCCGAGAACGTAAATAATCTCTTCTCTCTTGGCGATCGACGCCAGCGGCTGATTCGTAATCCCCACGGATTCCAGCGCCTCGGCCGCCGCATGTAACTGACCAATCCCGCCATCAATCAGCACCAGGCTGGGCATCTCGCGCTTGGCATCTTTCTGCATTTCTTCCTGAACCCGCTTATACCGCCGCCCCACCACCTCGCGCATCGAAGCAAAATCATCCACGCCCACCACCGTCTTAATCAAAAACTTCCGGTAGTCCGACTTCTTCATCTTCCCGTCTTCCCAAACCACCATCGACGCCACCGTCTCCGACCCTTGAATGTGAGAAATATCAAAACACTCAATCCGTCGCGGAAGCTCCGGCAGTCCGAGCGCGTCCTGAAACGCTTCTTGAATGGCCTTGGTATTCGGCTTCATCACGCGGAAACGCTGGTCGAAAGACGACTTGGCGTTCGTGCCAGCCAAATCCATCAGCGCCAGCTTTTCCCCCCGCTGCGGAACGTGAATCTGAATCCGCGCCGCCCGCGGACTCTGCGCCGCTACTTGTTCCGAAAGCAAATCTTCCAGCGGAACCCGATCCTCAAACTCCACCGGCACGTAAATCGTTCGCGGCACGTAAGGCTGCCCCAAATATAACTGCTGCAACAGAGTGGAAAAGAACTCCCCAGGCTCAAACGCATCCAGCCCCGGCAGCTCCTCCCAGAAAAACGCCCTCCGGTCCAGCACCCGCCCGCTACGCATGTGAAACAAGTTCACCGCCAGCATCCCGTTTTCGCAGTGGTAGCCAAACACGTCAGCGTCGTTGCCCTCCACCCCGGCGATGCGCTGCTTCTCCTGCAACTGCTCCACCGTGGAAATCAGATCCCGATATTTCGCAGCCCGCTCATACTCCTCCGCCACAGCCGCCTGTTCCATGCGCGCTTCCAAGGACCGAGACAAATCCGCCTGCCGCCCCTCCAAAAACAGCCTCACATCGCGCACCGCCTCCTGATAAACCTCCGGCGTAGTCAGCCCAGCCACGCAAGGCCCCAAACATCTCTCGATATGGAACTGCAAACAAGGTCGAGGATGCGTCCGATTCAAATCCACATAACACGAAGGCACCAGAAAATTCCGATGAATCAAATCCACAATCCGGTATGCCAGATTCGCCGGAAAGTACGGCCCAAAATACTGGCTCCCATCTTTCCGCAGCCGCCGCGTTACATACACCCGCGGATATTTCTCCGCCATTGTCAACTTCACATACGGATACGTCTTATCGTCCCGCAACAAAATGTTGTAGCGAGGCTGCTTCTGCTTAATCAGGTTATTTTCAAGCGCCAGCGCCTCGCGTTCATTAGCGACCACAATCCATTCCACATCCGCCGCCTCGCGCACCAGCGACCCAGTCTTCGCGTCGGCCATGCGCCCCTCATGGAAATACTGGCTCACGCGATGCCGCAGGCTCTTGGCCTTGCCCACGTAAATCACCACGCCCTCAGCGTTTTTGTAGAGGTAAACGCCCGGGGAAGCGGGAATCGTCCGAATTTTGGCGTGCAGGTCCATCGGTCTCAGGTCTAACGGGATAATTCCATCTTAGAGGATCGCGGGAGCCTTACGACGGCAGGACGCGGCGGTCACTACGCGAAACCTCCGTCCCCATGCCCTTCCCATTATGAACGCCATATAAAAAATTCATTGGGACATGCCCGTTTGCGCGAAAATTGCCCCAAACTACCCCCCAATCCACCCCAGTCGAAATTCTCCATCCCACTGTTTACAAAGGCTTTACGCCAAATTTCTTCCGGTGGAAATCAATTGGCACCGCCCGTGCTCTGTTAGAATGCAGGACGCTAGCATGCGCCCCCCGCACTTAAAGACTTTTACTGAGAGGCTCCCCATTATGAAGACTACTTCGCTGACCCTGCTTCTGGCCTTGACCGCGGTATTGACCGTCGGCTGTTCGAGCAAGAACTACGTCAAGCAGCAGACCACCCCACTCGTCAACAAAACCAACGAGCTGGACGACATGACCGCCAAGAACACCCACGACATCAAGGACGTCGATGCCCGCGCCCAAGCCGGAATCCAGGCCGTACAGACCAAGGCCGCTGATGTCGATGCTAAGGCTTTGGCCGCTGGCAAGCAGGCCGATGATGCCCAGCTGCTGGCCAACAACGCCACCAAGCGCGTGGATACGCTCCAGCAGACCGTCATCAACCTCGACAACTACCGCGTGGTCACCGAAGCCTCCGTTCACTTCGGCTTCAACCGCGACAATCTCACCAAGGATGCCAAAGAAGCGCTCGACCAACTGGCCGGCGAAATTGGCAAGACCAAGGGCTATCTGGTCGCCGTGGAAGGTGGAGCCGATGGAATCGGTGCCGCCGACTACAACTACGACCTCAGCCAGCGCCGCGCCACGGCCGTCATTCAGTATCTGGCGACCCAGCACAGCGTCCCGGCCTACAAGATTTACGTAATTGGCCTAGGCAAGGACAAGCCGGTGGAAACCAACAAGACCGCCGATGGCCGTGCCAAGAACCGCCGCGTGGAAGTCCGCCTCATGACCAACATGGCGGGCGAAGCAGCTCCGGTAGCAGCCCCAGCGGCCGCCCCGGTGGCCAATCCAGGCGGAAGCAACTAGCTTTCGCTCAACTTCAACTTCGCTGAAGTCAACCCTCCCCCAAAGAGGACTTCGCGACCAGGCCGTCCCCCCTCCCGGAACGGCCTGTTTTTTTGCCCGCTCCCACAAGAAAATCAGCCACCCCAAACAACCCGCCCAGCCATTTCCGCGATCCAACCGGGTAGAATGGCAAAAGTGTGGGCAATGCCGATAAAGCTTCCCAACTTCCTTGTCATTCCGAGGAGCCGAAGGCGACGAGGAATCCGCTCGAGCTCCGGAAATCGGTTCTAGCTCCCGCTTTTGGGCGGCGCAGCACTTCAGTGCTGCGATACGTCCCTTGTAAAAAATGGGCTTCAGCCCTGCGGTAAGGGGTTGATCTAAAAGATGATTGTCGTTTCAGTCCCACTCAGCCGCTGCAAGCCGCTAACCCAATTATGAAACGCCCTCTCGGAGTCTCGCTGCTACTACTATCCGCCCTAGCCGCTGGCCAAACCAACCCACACAACGACAAGCCCAAGCCCGACTCCCCACCCTCAGCCAGCCAACTTCCCCCCAACGACGCCCCGCCACGATCCGACACCAGCGACGACGGCGCCTTCAGCTCCAGCCGCGATACCATCATCGACCTCCGCCCCCCCAATGGCGACCTCAAAGAGCACCCCAACAGCTCCGCCGCCATGGCTAAGGCCACAGCCGATGAGACCGCCGAGCAATCCGCCGCCGACGTTCAGGAATTCCACCAATGGAATCCTATGAAAGCCCTAAAAGACGTTGAGGTCGGCGACTACTACTTCAAGCGCAAAAACTATCGCGCCGCCCTCGATCGCTACCAGGAGGCGTTATTCTACAAAGAGAACGACGCCGAAGCCACCTACCGCCTCGCTGTTTGCCAGGAAAAGGTGTCCGATAAACCCGGCGCACTCGATCACTACACCGCCTACCTGAAAATCCTCCCCCACGGCCCCTACGCCGAAGAAGCCAAAGCCTCCATCGACCGCCTGGGCGGCGAAATGCCAAAAGAAGTCCCGAAAGAATCCCCCGCCAAGAAAGAAACCGCCGACCAAACACCCACGCCAGAAAAGCCCTGAGAAATCCCGAATCCATTCCTGAACTGATCTTGAACTGTCATCTTAAGCGCAGCATTCGCGCGCGAAGCGCGAGAATCGCAGTCGAAAGACCTCTGCCCCTGCAAGGTCCTTGCCATGAAGGCCCGGCCAACGGCGCTAAGAGGCCAACCGCATCAAGCGCCCGTCGACTACAATGTTGTTCGCTAGGCAAAGCCAGGTTGGTCACCGATGAGCACAATCCGTGTTTCCCCGCGCCGCCTCCTCCTGGTGCTGTCGTCGCTGTTGATCGCGTACCATCCGGCGCAGGCCCTCACCGAAACGGTCCTCTATAGCTTTACGGGCGTCTCGGATGGGAAAATTCCCTCCGGTCTACTCGCCGATGCTAGCGGGACTCTCTACGGGACGACTCAGACTGGCGGAGCTTCCGGTTTCGGAACAGTATTCAGCCTGCCACCGTCGGGCCAGATGACCGTCTTGCATGACTTCCGAGGTGGAGCCGACGGCGCAGCGCCGTCTTTGCGGGCAAGTTTGATTCGAGATTCCGCCGGCAATCTCTACGGAACCACCATTCTGGGCGGCGCTTCCAACCATGGCACCGTCTTTGAAATCACAGCCGGCGGCAGCGAGAAAATTCTCTACAGCTTTACCGGGCCAACGGATGGAGCGAATCCCCAAGCCGGCCTGGTGCAGGATGCGAAAGGGAATTTTTACGGCACAACGCTGGCCGGTGGCGCGTTTGGCGCAGGAACGGTTTTTAAGTTGACTCAGGCGGGGAAAGAGCAGGTGCTTTACAGTTTCACGGGCGGAGCGGACGGAGCAGCACCGGTCGCGCCACTTGTGCTGGATGCGCTCGGCAATCTCTACGGGTCCGCCAGCCTCGGTGGGGGGTTTTACAAGCATTGCCCACAACGGGGATGCGGCGTAATCTTCAAAATCACTCCAGCTGGAACAGAAAAAGTTCTCTGGCAGTTCTTGAAGTTTGACTACGGGGTAAGCCCGCAAGCGCCAGTACTGCTGGACGCAAACGGCAACGTATTTGGCACAACGTTCACGGGTGGACCCAGCGGCTACGGGCTTTTATTCATGATTACCCCGGCGGGACAACAAGTCTGGCTCCATTATTTCCGAGATCACAACCTGACCGGAGACGGCGGGTACCCCATCGGTCCCTTCGTGCAGGATGCGAAGGGTAATTTCTACGGCGTCACATATAAAGGCGGCACTCACAACCAGGGCACCGTATTTATGTGCACTCCGAATCACGTGGAAACGGTTCTGTATAACTTTACAGGGGCGTCCGACGGAGGATTGCCGCAATCCGGATTAGCCGCCGATGCTCAAGGCAACTACTACGGCACCACCCTTTCCGGCGGCGCCTTCGGTAAAGGAACGATCTTTAAACTCACCGCCCAAAAACTCACCACCCAAAAACTCACCACCCAAAATCACCACCCCATGAGCGCCCGAGTTTTGCGCTGACGGTGACTCTGACCGTGTAAACGCGGGCATCGGAAAGGCGCGCGCGCCGCCCTGCGGGGGATATACTTGATCTTCACAGAACTCTCTCCGGAGGTTAGCCGTGATTTTCACGCCCCGATATCTGCGCTGGATGGCCCATCTGACATTCGGCCTCTTACTATGTACTAGCAGGACCGCGGCTGACACGCCCACGAGTCAGGATGGGCCGGCGACACTTGAGCTGAGGCGGCTTGTGGCTGCTGATCCGGACCTCAAGCGCCTTCTGATCGCCTCGATTGAGCGGGCGAAGCAGGTCAACCCTGACCCGCTCACGAATCCCGCGCAGTCCCTCGAGCAATACTTCGAGTTCGTGGCATGGGCAGAGCGAGCCATTCCATCGAACCTGCTCAAGGCGAAACCGGATGCAACCTTGTATCAGCGCATCGACCAGAGTCTCGCCTACCTCTACTTCATTGCTGATCTACCACTGAACGAACTCGAAGGGCGCGGGTACTTCAACAACACCCTGCAATACGCCGAACCTTACAGTTCCTGGCTGAAATCCTTTGTCCGCTCTTGGGGCGCATTCCTCAGTACCCCAGAGTCTTGGAACAACGACTACTTGCGAATGGCGCAGGCCGACGGCACCTTCGGACTCAACCGGGGTTGGTACGAAGACCCGTCTCACTGGAGCACCTTCAACCAGTTCTTTGCGCGCCGCCTCAAGTCGGCCGAACAACGGCCGATCGCTGCATCCGCCGACCATTCAATCGTCGTGTCTCCCGTCGACTCGATCCCCGAAGGGACATGGGCCATTGACAACACTTCCCGTGTCGTCGAGAAGTCCGGCGTCGCGGTGAAAACCGGAACGGTGCAGTCCGTTGCGCAACTGATCGGAGGGCAGAGTCGATACAAGAGCGCGTTCGCAGGGGGGACGTTCACCCACTTGTTTCTCGACGTTGGCGACTACCACCACTATCACTTTCCCGTTGGTGGTGTGGTAAAGGAAGTGGCCATCATTCCCGGACAGGAGATGGCCGGCGGCAAGATAACCTGGGATTCCGCGAACAGACGTTATGCGTTCGATCCTTCCTCCATCGGCTGGCAGTCGCTCGAAACGCGCGGTTGCGTGATCCTGGACACGGAAGAGTTCGGCTTGGTCGCGCTGTTGCCAATTGGGATGTCACCAGTCAGCTCAGTCACCTTCGAGCCTATGCTGAAGGAGGGCGTGCGAGTCCAAAAAGGAGACAGGATGGGACATTTTCTCTTTGGAGGCTCAGATTTCGTGATGGTGTTTCAAGCCGGTTACGACTTCACGCTGGATTCTCCACGTAACGACAAACAGGGCTACTCGCATCTGTTGACGGGAGAGCGGTTCGGTCGGTTGCAGCGTTTCTCTGGCGCACGCCACTGAATACGCTCACAATCGATTTGATTTTCTCTGCTAAAACAGAAGGACAAAAATAGGGACACTTCTGTGGAGGACCTCCACGTAGACAAAGAAACAATCTACGGCGGCTGGCGCGGGGCCAACCCTTACTCCACCACCACTCCAGGCCCGATCAGTTCCATACCGAACTCGCGCATGAACGCGGCATCGTCAGTATAGGACCCGGGCTTGATGCCGCGATTTTCCCGCTCGTTGAAGAAAGCTTCCATCTTTCCCGCGGGCGCGAAGGAAATCAGCAGCCTCCCCGGTGAGCCTCCCGCAAATGCCCAGGCGTGAGGAATCTCACGCGGACCCAATACACAGTCGCCAGGCTTGAGGTGAAAACGCTCGGAGCCCACTTCCACAATGTATTCGCCTTCCAGCGCATAGAACAGTTCGTCGACACCATGATGGAGGTGGCGCGACGGCCCGCCTTTCTTCCCGTTCGCTTGTTCCAGGACAAAAAGGGCACCGGCGGTATCTTGCGTAAGGACTTTGTAGGTGCTGGAACTGACGCCAATGCTGCGCTTCTTGCCTTCGCGGTCCGCACCAGCGGCCACGGGAACGGGTTTTACGATGGAGGTGATCTTGGCAGTCTGTGCCAATACGCTCGCCGGAATAGCGGCGACCACAAGTTGGATAAAGGAGCGACGCTGCATGTCCTGCATTTTTGGCACCTCTCGGGTGAATGCTCTCGCCAAGTTTACAGGACGTAAGCATCTGCGGGAGGGTGGCCACTTCCGTGAATCCCTATTTTCCCCGAAGGTCATCCCGGAAAAGCTTGTCATTCCGAAGCGAAGCGAGAAATCCCCAGGGTGCCGAGAGCAGCCCGATACTCTCCAGCTTTCTTGCGACGATGCTTCGCACAAAACACGCCGGAACGCAGGGTTAAAGGTCGACCAAGCGGAACAACCTACTTCTCCACCCTCATATACTCCCCGCTGGAAGCGTTCACCAGCACCGAAAGCCGGTAATCATTCCGACTATCGCCAAAAATCACATGCCAAACCAAAGAGTTATCCGACGCCGACCACTGCAACAAATACAGCACGTGCTGTTCCGGATTCTGGTCGAGCAGCTTCTGCCCGCCATGTTTCAAAGCCGTGGCATACGCCTCGTCGGAATCGCTTTTCAAAAACGCAATGTCGAACACATGGGTGGAAGTATTCGTCGCGCTGTAGCTATCTTCCGACCCCGGCGTCACGCCGCGGTCGACATCAGCATCGTTGCTGCCGCACCAGGTGTAGGGCTTTGCCGTGTTCTTCGCGGGAGAGGCGAACCGCGCCTGCCACACGCCGGACTTGCCGTCGTGCCCGTTGGAGTCCTTGGTCAACGCCGACGAAAGCACAAATCCCTGCGCATCGCGGTTCCATCCGCGCGAGGCCACAAACATCTTCTGGAATGCCGTCCGCCCCGCCACATACTCCGGAGGCTTCACCACCGGCACAGCGGGTTTCGCCGGTTCCGACGAACAACCGGCCAGCGCCAGCAAGGCCAACGCGAAAATCAGGAATTTCGTCATAGCAGCCGCTTTCCAGGGAGCCTTGCTCCCCAAGCAATTTTTTGCAGCCGACTCACGGCTGCCCTATTCTAATGGGTAATGACGCTGCATCCCACTACCGAACGCATTTACAAGATCCTGGTGTCGGTTACGCAAGGCATGACACCAGAGGACTGGAGCCGCCACCCGTCCGGAAAATGGTCCGCTGCGGACGTACTCGAGCACCTTTCGCTCACCTATAGCGGCACGGCCAAAGGCATGCAGAAGGTTCTGGATAAGGGCGCGCCGATTGTCACACCGCGCACGTTCAAGCAGAAGCTGGGCATTTGGTACGTCACCACTCTGGGCGGCTTTCCCGAGGGTCGGCAAGCTCCAGTCGGTGTCCGCCCTACTGAGACCTACACCGGAGCCAAGGCCGGGGAAGTTCTGAATCTGACCCTGGAAAAACTAGCGCAGATGGACGCAGCCATCGCCGACTGTGAACGGAAATTCGGCTCGGTACGCATCCTGGACCATCCCATCCTGGGCGCGCTGAATGCCAACC
>JAYWAL010000064.1:0-89659 GCA_043782485.1 Acidobacteriaceae bacterium
GACGTGGCTGAACCTGAATGCCTACTCTACCTAAAGGGCCCCGCTAAATTTGAGATCCCTTACGGACGTGAGGAAAAGCAAACCGGGAGCGCCTACGCCCCGGAGGTCTTTGCTGGAACCGCCCATCAAGTTGCGTTGCGCCAGATGAGCAAGGCGGAAATCCTGTCCTATCGCAACCTCGCCTTGAACCCTTGCGACACACTGGTCACGGATACGGTGTTTCCGCACGCCAGCACCAATAGTTACTCTCGAAATCTGTTCGACTTCGCCGCGCGGAACGCCATTGACGGGATAACGCAGAATGGGCACCACGGCGTCTGGCCGTTCCAATCCTGGGGTCCGGGGCTGCGTACGGATCTGTGGTGGCAGGTGGACTTTGGACGTCCGGTGGAAGTGGACAAGATTCGCATGATGGTTCGCGCGGATTTCCCGCACGATAGTTATTGGAAATCCGCCAGGGTCGAATTCTCGGACGGATCTGAAGAGGACATTCAATTGGTTGCTGTTCCGGGATTTCAGGATTTCCGGTTTAAGAAGCGTAAAGTGGCATGGCTCCGATTGACGAATCTGGTTCCTGCTGATGAGACTCGCTGGTGTAGCCTGATTGAGGTGGAGGCTTGGGGTCGTGATTTGAATTAGGGGTTACGTTCCATGTGCAACGCCTGAAGTTAGAATTGAACAAATCCAGATCACCCCCTGCCACAGGGGCGAAATGTAAAGTTTCAATTAGGTTGTTATCCATTCGGCCAAGAACTACGAAGCTGAAGATGCAAACCAGAAGCATCTCAGGAGCCCGAATGGACTACCCCCATAATGCCTGAAGTACTGTTTCTTGGAGAGGAACTTACCCAAAAAGCCCTCGATTGTCGACTGAGACACCACACCAAGGCCGAGGGTTTCGAACAGGGTACCGAAGCCGCAAATGTCACATCGGCCGTGGTGAATTTAGCAGTTGCGCCTCGCCACCAAGCGCGGCACTTCATGATCCTCGCGAATCGGCCCTTTTTCTTCGCCGTCCGCGACGACCATACAGGAAATATTCTGTTCATGGGCTGGGTTACAGATCCGGGATAGGCTCCCAGAACCTCCGCTCTCCTTCCCTTACCCATCCGCAACCAGTTAAACTAACGAGGCCATGATCAATCCAACGCAACCCAACATCAAGCTCACCACCACCCAGGACTACCGCGAGACCTACGCCAACAGCGTGCAGGTGCGCGTCAACGTTTGGGATTTCTTCCTTGTCTTCGGCACGCTCCAGCAGCAGACCGAGAGCGAAGTCGAACTTCGCAATTTCCAGGGGATCTATCTCAGTCCGCAGCAGGCCAAAGCGCTCTCGGCGATTTTGCAGCAGAACCTGGCCGGCTACGAAAGCACCTTCGGCGAAATTAAGCTCGACCCGAGGATGATGGGCACCGGGCCGGTCAACTAACCCACAAAGGCCAAGATAAGGCGAACCTCTGCACCATGCTGCCAACATGAAATCATGCTGGCAGCATGGTTTGCTTTTAACCCGAATTTGTGCATTTTCCCAAGGATGACGTCCTGACCCCCGAGCGTACCTTCCGCCCGCAGCCGAAAACTCTCCACAACCTGGCGATATTTTCGCTGCTCTTTGGCGCGACCCTCGCTCTCCATGCCTGGCTGCTGCCGCTCCCCTACTTCTGGGATGAAGCCGGCTACTACGTTCCTGCGGCGCATGACATTTTCACTTCTGGAAGTCTGATTCCGCACTCCACCGTGAGCAATGCACATCCGCCGCTGGTGATGTCCTGGGTGGCGCTTTGGTGGAAGGTGTTCGGCGAACATCCGCCAGTCTCGCGGGGGGCCATGCTAGCCGTAGCGGCGTTCGCGTTGCTGGGCCTGTATCGACTTTCGGAACGCGCGAACAACTCTGAAGTGGCTGTGGGAACCGTGCTGCTGACGATGCTCTATCCCGTGTTCTTCGCACAAAGTTCGCTGGTACATCTCGATTTGGCGGCGGCGGGCTTCACGCTTTGGGCATTGCGCGCGTATTTAGACGACCGCCGCGTGGCCATGTTCGCCTGGTTCGCGCTAGCCGGACTAACGAAGGAAACGGCCATTCTCGCGCCT
Organism: Acidobacteriaceae bacterium; assembly: GCA_043782485.1. Lineage (GTDB taxonomy): Bacteria > Acidobacteriota > Terriglobia > Terriglobales > Acidobacteriaceae > JANXUC01. Next base: position 2,095 of record JAYWAL010000064.1, read on the forward strand.
GCCGCTCTGGCGCTATGGGAAATCGCAGGCCCTGTTCTTTTGAAGAAACACACTGGACTCTTACTCTTCCCGCAACGCAGCCTCGCCCGTTTCGTTGCCTTGGCGGCGTCCGCGATGCCGCTGGCGATCTGGTTCGCTTATCACTACTCGAAAACCGGCTTCATTTTCGGCAATCCGGAATTTTTCCGCTACAACGTGCAGGCGACCGTAAATCCGCTGCGCATTCTGCTGGCGCTCGGCACGCGCCTGTGGCAAACGTTCGTCTATATGGGGCTGTGGGCAGTGACGATTCTCACCGTTTTCGCCATGACCCTGCCCGCGCGTCTCAATTCGACTGGCGAGAACCGTCCGCGAATCGCCATTCCCATCCAGGTCACTTTCGCCGTTGTGATTTTGGCGTACGTGCTCGCGCTATCGTTTATCGGCGGCGCGGTACTTTCCCGCTACATGCTGCCCGTTGTTCCACTGGTGATATTGATGGGCGTCTCCACATTCTGGCGGCGGCTGGATTCCTGGAAGCTCGTCACCGCTGGCCTGGCGGCTCTGTTCATCGCTGGATGGTTTTGGAATCCGCTCTATAGCTTTCCTTTTGAAGACAACCTGGCCTACCGCGACTACGTGCAGCTCCACCAAGCGGGGGCGCTTTATTTGCAGAGCCATTTTCCGAACGCAACCGTGCTGACGGCCTGGACTGCCTCCGATGAGCTGAACCGGCCGTGGCTCGGCTATGTCGCGCGGCCCATGAAAATTGAGCGGATTGAGAATTTCTCGGAGGAGCAAATCGAAGCTCTCGCCGCCGCGAATGCAACTCGGAACAGCCTTACACCGTATAACGTGGTCCTGGCATTCTCCACGAAATACGAACCTGAGTTCGACATCACCGACCATCGACCCTGGTCCGAATTTAAAACACGTTTTTTCGGCTATCACCTGGATCTGCCGCCCGAGCGCATTGCGCAGATCCTGGGCGGTCGCATCGTGATGCAGGAACACCGGCGCGGTCAGTGGATCGCCGTAATCGCGCTCGAACAGACGGCCGACGCTGCCCTGCGCCTGCCCAGGACGCACATTCAACGCTAGATGCTGCCCTACGCGCGCTCGGCCATCAAATGGCAGGAATGCGTCTTGATCACCAGCCACACCTCTCGCCCTTCTACCAAACGCAGCGAATCGCGCGCCGCCAGCGTCAACTGTACAGATAGTTCCACTGCTGGATCGCAAGCCACCCGAACCCGCGCGACAATGACGACATCGCGCCGTTCCACCGCCGCGACCGTCCCCGGGAAAACATTGCGCGCGCTGATCTCGCTCGGCTCCCGCGTGGCCAGCAAAATGTCACCAGCCCTTATGCCGACCCGCAACGACCTACCGACCTCCGCGCCAACCAGTGGCGTTTCCAGCGTCAACGGAGAGTTGCCGCTGCTCACCACGCGACACGTCATCGTCCCTCGCTCTTCGTGTTCGGCGTCAACCACAACGTCGAAAATATTTTCAAACCCCGCCAGTTGCGCTACCGCCTCCAAGCGTGGCGCGGACATTACCTCGTGCGGCGTGCCTTGCGCCACCAGACGTCCCGCTTCCAGCACCAGCACACGCTCTCCCAACGCGAAAACCTCATCGTGACTGTGCGTCACATAAAGGATCGGAACACGATGTTCCTCGTTCCACGCCCGCAAGTCCTCCAGGATTTTGGACTTCGTGGGTCCATCCAATCCGGCCAGGGGTTCATCCAGCAGCAGCACGCGCGGGTCCGTCACCAGCACACGAGCCAGCGCCACGCGCTGGCGCTCGCCACCGGAAATCCCAGCGGGCTTGCGATTTCGCAGATGCTCGATTCGGAACGAGCTCAGAATAGCCTCAATCCGCGCCTTCCGCTCGCGCTGATCCAGCTTGGCCAACCCGTACGCAACATTGTGCTCGGCGCTCAGGTGCGGAAACAGCGCTAGATCCTGGAACACGTATCCCACCCCCCGCCGGTCGGGCGTCAGATGAATCCGCCGTGCCGTGTCCAAAACCACGGTTCCGCCAACGGAAATGCTCCCGGTATCGGGCTGTTCGCTCCCGGCAATGCAATTCAACAGCCTCGTCTTCCCCGCCCCCGACGCGCCAAACACAATGGTGAAGCCAGCAGCGGCCTCGAAGGCAACATCGAGCGCCGCGGGCCCCCGCGGAGAACCTCCACCCGCGAATCGCTTCTGAATTTGAACCTCAAGCACGCCGCGCTCCATCGTGTTCTCGTTGTGGATTACGCTCCCGGCGCGCGCGGTTCATCCCGTACACGCCGGAGAGCAGCGCCATCGATACCACCATCAACACCAACGCCGTGCGGTTCGCGGCAGCGTACTCGCCAGCTTGCACTTTGTCATAAATATCAATCGAGACCGTCCGGGTCACGCCAGGAATATTGCCGCCCACCATCAGCACCAGGCCAAACTCACCCAGCGTGTGTGCGAAGCTCAACGCCACGCCGGTCACCAGCCCGGTCACACTCAGGGGCAAAATCACGCGCAGAAACGTTCTCCATCGCGAGGCCCCCAACGTCGCCGACGCCACCAAAAGCCGCTCGTCCACTCCGGCAAACGCCGCCGCAAACGGCTGTACGGCAAAGGGCAGGCTGTACAGAATCGACCCCAGCAAAAGCCCCTCAAAGGTGAACACGAGTGAGTGCCCGGTCAACCACTGCCACCATCGCCCCAGCGGACTGCGCGGCCCCAGCGCGATCAGCAAATACAGCCCGAGCACGGTCGGCGGTAACACCAACGGCAGTGCCACGAACGCCTCCACCAGGAACTTCCAGCGCCAACGCGAGTAGGTAATCCAATAGGCTACCGGCACGCCCAAGCCCAAAAGCGCCAGCGAAACCAGCGTGGCCAGCCGAATTGTTAACCAAAGGGCTTGTAAGTCCATGAGAAAGCGCCATTACGGCACAAAGAGGGATTGTAGCGGCCCCAACGCGACGGTGCTTGTTCAATGCCCACAAAAGTAGAGCACAAGAAAGAGGACTTTCGCGGGGAGGGCCGCGGCGCTACGCTTTTTGTTCGCTGTTTTGCACCCTGTTTTGCACGCTGCTTTTTCGCTTAGGAGGCGAAACTTAATGGAACTCATCACCGCCATGAAGATCATCCGCACACTCAGCCAAGGCAAGTCGCCAGAGACGGAGCAACCCTTACCCGCCGACTCGATTTGCCTGCAAAGCGATATCCGCCAAGCCTTGGAAATGGCCCTTGGACGATTGTCCTGGTCAGTGAACGAGAAGCTGCGGGAAACAGCGCTTCCGCCCAATTCCGGCAAGCCCTGGACTCCGGAAGAGGACAAACAGCTGACCGACGAGTTTGGCCAGTCGCTCTCCGCGCGCGAGATCGCCGTAATGCACGGTCGAACCCGCTGGGCTATTCAAAAACGCCTCGAGCAACTAGGCAAGATCCCAGCGACGGAACCGTCGGTACCGCGCGCCGCGTAACCAAGCTGCGTAGCAAGGGCCAGTCGACTGCTGGATGGTCACTTGATTGGCGCTGATTGGCCGCTCGGCCAGTGTACGGATGGGGCGCGCCAATTCCGAACATGAATTGACACCCAGCCCGTGGACTCGCATACTGATTGGGAGTTTTTCCTGCCTATCCCATTCCGAGGTCAAGCTATGTCCGGGTGCCGCGTCGCACGACTGTCCATGTTCTTTTGCCTGCTGGTTGGCATGTCTTCTTCGCTCTTTGCTCAGGGTGCGCGAATGAATCCGTCCGGAGCTAAAGAGGAATCGGATCGTGATCGCCCCGAGGAGCGCGACAAGTGGTTCATGCAGGGCCGTGTGACTCCGGACGGAAAAAGCCCAGCGCAGATGCGCTGGCTGGCTTACCAACAGAAGATCCAATTGCGTGCAGCCCGTATCGTCGCCGCTCGACAAGCCGCCGCTGCCAACCAGTCCACTAGCGCAGCCGCATCCACAGGCTGGACCGCGCTCGGGCCAGCACCGCTCACTTCCGATCCTGGCACAGGCCAGGACTATGGATTTGTTTCCGGTCGTGCCACGTCCGTGTTGATTGATCCAGCGGACTTAACCGGAAATACCGTTTATCTGGGCGGCGCTTACGGAGGCCTATGGCGCACCACAAACGGTGCCGCTAGCAACGCCAGCGCGGTCACCTGGACTCCGCTGATCGACAACCAGCCGACGCTCGCCGTCGGCGCAATCGCCGTCCAACCGGGAAACGCGGTCGGCGGATTGAGTAATGTGGTGCTCGTGGGAACCGGGGAAGCCAACAGCTCCGGCGACTCCTACTACGGCTTGGGCATTTTGCGTTCGACCAACCAAGGGCAAACCTGGACCTTGATTACCCAAGACTCTGGCAACCGCCCGTTCCATGGCATGGCTTTCAGCAAAATGGCTTTCAGCACCGGAAATGCGAATTTAGTGGTAGCCGCCACTGCTACCTCTTCGTTGGGTGTACTCGATGGTGCCCGAACCGTCGACAATCGCGGTTTATACGTATCTTCGAATGCTGGTCAAACCTGGACTTATGAAACCTCCGTGAAAGACGGGGCCACTTCAATCTCCCCGCTTTCCAATTCTGTTACATCGGTGGTTTACAACGACGCCGCCAACAAGTTTTATGCCGTCTTCCGCTACCACGGCTTCTACTCGTCCACGGATGGGGCCAATTGGACCCGCCTGGTCAATCAGCCCGCCGCTGCTGGCTCTGGCCTCAATAGGTCCTCAGCCTGTCCGTCGACCTTGGGAAGTTCTCCCACTTGCCCCATCTATCGCGGCGAAATTGCCGTCGTGCCCGGCCGCAATGAAATGTACGTTTGGTACGTGGACCCGGGCGAAGGCGACCAGGGTGTGTGGCAAAGCACCGACGGCGGCACAACCTGGAATCCCATCAATGACAACGGCGTGGCCAACTGCGGCGACGCCTTTGGTGGATGCGGGACAGTCCAGGGCGGTTACGATCTGGAAATCGCAGCGGTTGCTAATCCGGTGAGTGCCGGGGCCACGGACCTTTACGTCGGCACGCGCAACGTCTACAAGTGCACCATTACCACGGCCTCGCCCACCTGCGCCGGCAACGTCCCCAATACAATGATGAATCTGACCCACGTCTACGGGTGCGTTGGAATCGGCCACGCCACAGTTCATCCCGACCAGCACTCGCTCGCCCTCACGATCTCTGGCGGCCACGCCATCATGTATCTGGCCCACGATGGAGGATTGAATCGCTCCCTGGATGCCTATGCCCTCACCAACAGCGGGGCTTGTGACACGCCGTTTGACGACCTGAACGGCACGCTGGGTTCCATGACCGAGTTTGTTTCGTTTTCGCAAGACCCGGCCAACCCCACGACCTTGCTCGGAGGCACTCAGGACAATGGTTCACCCGCCACATCCCAAACCAACTCCGCTTGGCACAGCGTCCTGGGCGGCGACGGTGGTTACAACCAGATTGATCCCGCCATCCCCAACAATTGGTACACCGCCAACACCGACGTCAGTGTCCAGCTTTGCACCAAGGGGTCGGCGTGCCTGGAGGGCAACGGCGACTTTACCCCGATCGTGACCAATTCGAACGTGGGCAACGACGCTGGCTCTTTCTACACTCCTTATATCCTGGATCCGCAGAACACTCCCACGCAATCCGCGATTCTAGTCGGTACTTGCCGCATCTGGCGGGGGACGACGGCCGCTGGCTTTACCGCCATCAGTCCTGATTTCTTTCTGCCCGGCGGTACTCCTTGTTCCGGTAGCTCTGCTCCCATCCATGCCTTTGCCGCTGGCGGCGCAAAAGATGCCGGTGGATTTTCCAAGGTCATCTACGCCGGGCTGGAAGGCACGGGCTCCGGCCCAGGCGTCAATCCCCAGGGCGGAGGCGTCTACGTCACCACCAACTCCGGCACGTCCTGGAACACCGTCACGCCGACCCAGAACCCTCACTACACGATCGGCGACATCGCCATCGACTCTTCCGATGCCACGGGCAATACAGCCTACGTCGGACTTCAAGGCTTTGGCACTACCCATGTGCTGAAAACAACCAATGCCGGGGCGGCGTGGACCGATTTCAGCGGCACGCTTCCTAATGCTCCGGTCAACTCCCTGGTGGTGGATGCCGTGGCTCATGTCGTTTACGTCGGGATGGACGTGGGCGTATTCAGCAGCCCCGCGGCCAGCGCCACGTGGACGGAAGTTGGTCCTGCCCCTGGCTCCGGCACCGCGGGCTACATCCCCGACGCACCCGTCACTCGACTGCGAATGTTCAACAGCGGCGGCAACAAAATCTTGCGCGCCTCCACTTATGGACGGGGTATTTGGCAGTTTGTTTTCACCTCGGTGATACCCGATTTCACCGTCAGCATTCCCACCACAACCCTGACGACTTATCCCTCGCACTCCGCATCGTTCGCGGGTACCTTGACCTCGGTCAACGGCTACAGCAGCCCGGTTAATTTGAGCTGCACGGGAGCGACGAAGCCTACGCCTTGCGCCCCAGCTGTAGGGGGAAGCCCGGTAACACCTACACCGACTGGGGCGGCGTTTTCGATGATCGCTGCCAGTTCCACCACGGGTGATTTCGCGGCATTTGCGATCCGCGCAGCCGGAACTGACTCCGTGCCACAACTCCACGACACCAGTGCGACGTTGCATGTCGTAGATTTCTCGCTGGGAACACCCAGTCCCGCTAATGTCACTGTAAATGTTCCAAACTCGTCGGCACCAATCACAATCCCCATCACGGAATCGAGCAATTTTGCGGATACACTGGTCTTCAGTTGCCCCAACGCTCCGGCAAATATCTCCTGTACCTTCACCGGAACTACCGCAACAGCAACCACGCTAACCATTACCACCGCGGCTGGGGCTGTCCCAGTCACCAACTTCGCCCTCACAATCTCGGCCAACGCCGTTACCAACCCGCTCCCAGTTGGCAGTTTGAGAAACACTTCCCTATCTCTCACGGTGACTGCCGTGGCCGACTATACCTTGACCGTGGGTGGCCAGACTCCACCTTCCGTCACGGTCCAAGGACAACCGACCTACGCTGGGACGATTACCTTCGTCAACGGCTACAACAGCACACCCACGATTAGTTGCACGGCCGGAACGACGGCTCCCCCAGCGACCTGCAACGTGACCGCTAACCCCAAAACCGCAACCGGGATTACCTTCACCTTGTTGGCCGCTGACATCGTGGCCAACACCTATAACTTCAAGATCCACACGACGGACGGCGTCCTCACCCACGACGCGCCCGTAACGCTCGTGCTGGCTCCTGATTTCCACATTGTGAACACAGCCACCTCCCAGAGCGTTGCCGCGGGAGCGACGGCTACTTATGCGCCGTTTACCTTCAACCCCGACGGGCAGGGCACATTTGCCAACGCCATTAGCTACACTTGTAGCGGCTTGCCGGCCCTGAGCACCTGCTCGTTCAGCCCGGCATCCATTGCGGCGGGAAGCGGGTCCACGCCCGTAACGCTGTCCATCCACACCACGGCCGCCATCGCCTCGGGGACGGCGCCGAGTCTGCCCTGGAAGCCTTCGGGACCGCTCTTCGCCTTCTGGCTGTCGCTACCGGCACTCGGTATCGTCTCGCTGGGTTCCGGACGGCATTCCCGCAAGCGCCTTTCCATCCTGGGAGGATTGCTGGTCGTCGGTTTAGTCGGCTCTTTCGCGGCTTGCGGCGGCAGCAGCCATCACGGATCGCCGGGCACGCCTCCAGGCTCTTACACCATCACGGTGAACGCCTCGGCCGCTGCGCCGGGCATCGCCAAGCAGACCACCACCGTTCCGTTGGTCGTCCAATAACTAAAGGTGTAATAGTTAAAAAGGTAATAGTTGAAGAGATAATAGCCAAAGAGATAAAAATTGGTCCGCAGCAGCTGACTCAGCGACAAACAAGCCTCACGCGGCTTCGGCCCAGAGTATCGAGCCGTTTCGGACCGCGTGGGACTTTTTTGCGCGTTGTTTCATTCCCATTTTGGGAGCAAATACTAGATTTACCCCAGTTTTTACCCAGAAGACCTAGCCTCGCCCGCACATCCCTGCTAGCCTGACCTTGCTTCCTCTCCGACCCCCGAGCCGACGCGAGGAGCTCCATGAAGATTCTTGTGGTCGGCGGTGCGGGCTACATCGGTAGCCACACGGCGCATGCTTTGCGCCGCAACGGGTTTGAAGTTCTCATCTACGACAACCTCTCCACGGGGCACCTGAAGCTCACCAAGGGCTTCGAGTTCCTGCAGGGCGAAATTGCGGATATTGGCCGCCTGGCGCGCGCCGTGTACCGGGCGGACGCCGTCATGCATTTCGCCGCCAGCGCCTACGTCGGCGAGTCGGTGACGGACCCGCGCAAGTACTTCCGCAACAACGTCGAATCGGGGCTGGCGCTGCTCAATACTTGCCTGTCTTGCGGCGTAAAAACCCTCGTATTTTCATCGAGTTGCGCGGTCTACGGCGCCCCTACCGAGCTTCCCATCACCGAGTCGGCCGCGCGCGCCCCGGTCAACCCCTACGGCGCCTCCAAACTGTTCTTCGAGCACGCCCTGGAGGCCTACGACCGCGCCTACGGCCTCCAGTACGCCAGCCTGCGCTACTTCAACGCCGCCGGCGCCGACGACAGCGGGGAAATCGGCGAAATCCACGCCCCCGAGACCCACCTGCTTCCGCTGGCCCTGGAGGCCGCCTTGGGCCTACGGGAGTCGATTCCTGTGTACGGCAACGACTACCCCACCCCGGACGGCACCTGCATTCGCGACTACGTCCACGTCAGCGACCTGGCCGAAGCGCACGTGCTGGCCCTGGGCCACCTGCTGGCCGAAAGAGGCTCCCTGACGGTCAATCTAGGCACCGGCAAAGGGCATTCGGTGCAGGAGGTGATTCGGGCCGTGGAGGCCCTCACAGACAGCGAAATGCCCATCCGCTGGGAACCTCGGCGCATCGGCGACCCCCCGGTGCTGGTCGCGGACCCTAGCCGCGCGCAGACGATCCTGGGATGGAAGGCCCAGCGCTCACTGGAAGACATGGTGCTCAGCGCCTGGAAGTGGTTGCAGCGGCAGAATGGAGGTTTGGGCTTACGGGATCAGGGGGTGGCCGCCTAGGTGGAAAGCACTGAGCCCTTTCATTTTTTTTGTTCTTGTTCCAGTTTCTTAGGCTTATACTTTTTTCCCGGGGGACCCCCCGCCCCTTTTCAGGAGGTCGTTATGGCTGAAGGCACGGGAATTTTGGGGACGACCAAAGATTTCTTCACACTGCTTCGGGAAGGTACCATCACGGTCCTTTTGCTGCTGTTTCTGTTCCTGCCGGGGACGATGCGGGACGTTCTGGTGCGGGCCGGATTTACTTCAGCGGACATTGCCGGGTTTAAATGGGAATTGAAGAAATCCGCGGAGCAGACCCAGAGCGCCAGCGCCAACGTTGCGCAACTGGAAACAAAATTAAGTACTCTGAACGCTCGCTTGGATCAGATAAGCCAGTCGACAGCGGCTGCCACCGAGGTCAAGCAGCAAATTACCACGCTGGCCGAAGAACTGGGGAGAACCCGGGCACAGACCAGCGCCGTGCAGACAACGCTTCAGGACAGTCTGAAGGTGCAGAAGTCGGTGATTCTGCGCGTCGATCCCAAGCTGGCAGAACAGATGCAAGCAGGCCCGCAGTAGGTTCAGAGTCCGTGATTTGACGGGGTCGCGTGATTTAAGTCGCGTGATAGAGTCAGGGAGGCTTTCTGGAGCTTTCCGACCGGGCACCTCTTGGCGGAACCAGGCGTAGCCACGTCGTATTTCAAGCGGAGGCCCGGTGAAACGTGACGCAGCGCACAAGAGCAGCTCTAGCAGAGTTTCGTCCCGCAATGTTTTAGCTAAATCTGCGCTATTCGGAACTACGCTGGCGGGCAAGACCGTTGCCATGCTCGGTGCGGGCAAGCTGGGCAGCATTCTATTGCAGGCCATGCTGCGCGCTCAGGTGCTGACGCCGGGATCTACGCGGGCGACTGTGGCGCATCCGGACCGGGCGCGGGCTTTGCAAGAAAAGCTGGGCATTAGCGTCGGTACCGATAATGCCGCTGCTGTGCGCGGCGCGGATATTGTGTTCGTCTGCGTCAAGCCGCAGGTGGTTGCCGAGGTCATGCGGCAAATTCGCAAGAGTGTGAAGCCCAACCAGATTTTTATTTCCGTGGCGGCGTCGGTTCACACTAAGGATATTGAAGCGGCGCTGGGCACCAAGAATCCTGTCATTCGCGCCATGCCCAACACGCCGTGCTCGCAGGGCGCGGGTATGACGGCCATCTGCCGAGGCACGTATGCCACCGAGGAACATGGAAGGATGGCGTGCGGAATTTTCGATGTGGTCGGGCGCACCGTCGTCGTGGATGAAAAGCACATGGACGCGGTGACGGCGCTTTCCGCCAGTGGGCCTGCTTATATTTACATCATTCTGGAATCGTTGGCCGAGGCGGGCGTGAAGGTGGGCTTGCCGCGCGACGTGGCCACGCTGCTGGCGGCGCAAACGACCTTGGGCGCGGCCACGGTGGTTCTAGAGACGGGAGACCACCCCGCGTTGCTGAAGGATGCCGTGACCACTCCAGCCGGATGCACGATTGATGGCATTATGGAACTGGAAGAGGGTAAACTGCGCGTTACGCTGATCAAGGCTGTGGTCAAGGCTGCGCAGCGGGCGAAAGAGTTGGCGAACGGGTAGCCCTTGGTGGCAGGCCGGACTCATAATTCAGCGCTGGGAGTGGACATCTTTCCTGGTCGACGCCGTCGGCTGGTGTCATTTCGACGCGAAGCGAAAAATCCTTGCACCCTTAACCGCGCGATACGCTTGGCCTGTTTCTCACTTTGCTGTCAAGAAATCCGCGCGGGTATGGGTCGGGAGCACCGTGAGAAAGCTTGCGGCAGTCCGGTTGCAGCGAGAGTCGAGGGAATCCTCGCTGCGCTCGGAATGACAATTCTAAAAAAAGAATAGAAATTTTATCAAGGCGTAGAGCGGGTTCAGCACTTCCCTAGGGCTTTTTAGGGCTGGCGGGTTCGTCGTGCTTCACCAAAAATAACACGGTGACGGCACCGGCCACGGCCGCGCCGCCGTAGAGGGCACCGGTGGAATTCAACGGCCCTGTGCTGGCCGCGCTGGCTGCGCCACCGCGTGGACGGGGGTGCTCCTGCTGGGCTGCCGCAGGGCAGGCTTCCCGGCGCAATTCCTGACCGGCGCGCAGCAACTCGCCGCGGTCAGGCTGGGAATCCTGGGTGAGCGTGCCGTTGTTGGCGATAGGCGCTCCATTGACATCGCGGTCGCGGTCTGAGTCGACCATCTTCTCGACGTCAGTTGGCTTGTCGGATTTCTTGGCTTTTTGAGTGCGTCCGTAAACCCGCACATCGCTAGCCCTCGCTTGGATCAGGACCTCTCCGGCGCTGGCATAGCTGACGGCAAATTCAGTCCACTGATTCCACAGCGCCGGCTTGACGGTCCAGCATCCGGCCTGCACGGCGAACCCGCCCTGGGTATTGGCGCTGACACCGCCGCGTTCCAGAACCGCGTATACTCCCTCGTAGCGGAGAGCCGTGTCCGGGCCGAGCATGGCGTTGGTTCCATTTTGCGTAAGGTTGCCGGCGGAATCCTTTTGGGTCACGGTCAAATCACCCGGCAGCAAAGCCTGGGAATTGGCGACGACGCGACCGTTCACGGCAACATTGCCGCGCGCCGCCAGCATGGCTCCTGAAGCCGCGTTGGAGCCCATTCCCTGCGCCATCGTCCAACCGGGAAGAGCGCAAAGCAGAAGCCAGCTTACGCCCGCTTGCCACACCTTGGCCCCACACTTCGGTCCCCGACTGCCGTGATCACCCATAGAAAAACTCGTAACTCTCCAGACAAATTTCTAGGTCTTGCAAGAATACGTCCCAAGTCCTTCGCGGTCAAGGGCTTGGATGTTACGCAGGTACCAGTTGGATGCACAGCCATCCCCAGGTCGCGATTGCCCAGAGGCCCGAACCAGCCTCGCACCCCTTCCTGACCTCAGCCCGAGACTTATGAGGCACCTAAGTGGTTGGCGGGAAGGTAATTTACGGGCATACTAGGGGCAGCACGAGCCAGGCGCGGTATAAGCTCGATGTGAATTGTGAATATGGACCGGAGGCCGCTTGTCGCTCGTCACTAGTCCCGGACGCCAGCTCCCGCCGGACGGAGAACCAACGAAGCCGGAAGACCGTCAGCGGCAGCGCCTGATTCTGGCGCTGATCCTGTTTTTGTCGGCCATTGGGGTGGTCATTTACAAGACCAGCACGACGGTGAACGCGCCGCAGCCGACATTGGAGGCGGTGGAGACGCCCGCGGTCGCAGCGCCAGCGCCCGCCAGCGCTAACGAGACCTCGCCCAACGTTGGGGGTGCACAATCAGACACGGTCGAGCCGGCTCCCCATGCCGCGCCGTTAATAGGAGCCAAGTCGCACGGGAAACCAAAAGACAGCGCCAAGGACAAAACCGCGTCGCCAACAGCGATACCGCCGGCCAGCGTAACCCGCACTGTGCTGCCTCCGCTGGCAGTGGAAGTTTTTGCGGGCGGACGCCCTGTTCCACTTCAGACCAAACCCACAGCCGCTGTGCACGTGGATACCAGCAACGGCGTGCAGGGCCGCGCGACCTCGCCCGGTGCTGACACAACCGCGGCCGACACCATCACCAAATCCGGGCGGGTGCGAATTTCCGCCGAGGCGCTGCAAGTTCTTTCCCATCCGGTGGATCCGAACTATCCGCTGCTGGCGCGGGAAATGAAGGTGCAGGGTTCGGTGGTTCTGGATGCCCTGATCAGCCGGGATGGAACAATCCAAGCGCTGAAAATCGTGAGTGGCCCCACGATTTTGGCCACAGCCGCAATGGAAGCGGTGCGGCAATGGCGCTTCAAGCCTTACCTGCAAGCCGGCCAGCCTGTCGAAACCGAGGCCCGTATCACGGTGAACTTCACGATTTCTACAACCTAAACCGATTAAGTGGCGCAGGTGCCTCCGATTTGGCCACAGTTTTCCACAAGCGATCCACAAAAAACGAGCGCCAAAGTCTCTTGCGAGACTTTGGCGCTCGGGCAGCCCTCCCCCAGGTCTGCTCACTTTTGAGACTAGAACCCCAGCCGACAAACGAAAATGGCACGAAAGTGGAGTATTGCCACCCCCTCGTGCCAATCCCCGCCGATCGCCCAAAAATGCCCGGACCAAAGGAATTACAACGATTTAGTAAAATTTCTAGACTTGGTACACCCATTTGTGGGAATAATAGTAATGTTACATTCAGTATCGTAACAATTTGCTGCTTTGCCGTTGTCAATCTCACGGAGGGGAATCTGTGAAACAGAAAAAAAGCAAGAGCGCTGCTGGAACAAAGCTGGTAACCGAAGCGGGAGCCCAGTTGCGTGAAATACGCGAAGGTCGAGGACTTACCATGCGCGATGTGCATGGCGAAAGCCGCTCGATTGCACAAAAACACGGTCGCAAGGGATTTGAAATGGTCCCGAGCCGCCTTCACATGCTGGAGCGCGGGATGCACGTTCCGAACGTATTCCGGCTTTACTCGCTGTCCACCATTTATGGAATCAGCGTGAAAGACCTGTTTGCGTTGTACGGACTGAAGTTGTCCCCATCGCTTACCGCCGCTGGAAAGAAGTAAGCTCTGCCAGCCCTGGGCTTGGAGAAACCTGGGGCGGGCCGTCCTGAAACGATCCAGCCCTAACCGGTTCTGAAGGCTACAGGCTTCAGGGCAACATCTTGAGGGGAACGACGGACATCCGTCGTTTCCCTCTTGCTTTTAGGGGCGGAAGGGTGTGAATCTCGCTCGCGAGGCCGCTTGGATAACCCTAGCGAGTTGTGCGAATTCGGCAGATGTTGTTCACTGGTAGTTCGACCTCACAATTGGTTCGACACGTCCCATGCACATCAAAATTTTAGGATCAGCGGCAGGGGGCGGGTTTCCGCAATGGAATTGCGCCTGCGGGAATTGCCGGGCGGTGCGTGCGGGAACGTTGGCATGCAAGGCCCGCTCGCAAGCTCAGGTGACAGTCAGCGCGGATGGGGTGGCTTGGTTCCTGCTAGGCGCCTCGCCCGACCTGCGCTCGCAAATTGAGGCCATGCCCGAGCTGCATCCCCGGGAAGGCCTGCGGCAATCGCCGATTGCGGGCGTGGTGTTGACCAGCGCGGATCTGGATCATGTTCTGGGACTGCTTCTGCTGCGCGAGTTGCAGCCGCTGCGAGTCTTGGGGACGGCGTCGGTTCTGCGGGTGCTGCGCGAGGACAACTCATTTTTCGGCATGTTGAACCGAATCCCGCGGCAGGTGGAATGGGCCGCCATGGCCCCTGGCGTGCCCCAGGAGCTGACTTCAGCCGGCGGGGTGCCCTGCGGCCTTACCGCGACGCAAATTTATGTCGGGACACGATATCCAAGCTATGTGACGGCGGCGCGGGCGCAAGAGCTGGAAGCGTCCGAGGCGGTAACGGGGCTGGTCGTGGAATGCGACGGCAAGCGGCTCGCCTATCTCTCCGCGGTTGGAAAACTCGACGACGCGCTGTTGCAAATCCTTGCGAGTGTGGACCTGCTGCTGTTCGACGGCACGTTCTGGAGCGACGACGAACTTCAGCGCATTGATCCGAGCGGCGCTACGGCGCTCCGGATGGGGCACATTCCGGTGGGCGGGCCAAACGGCTCTCTGCGCCAACTCGCGGGATTGCCTAAAATGAGGAAAGTGTTCCTCCACATCAACAACACTAACCCTATGCTGAACGAATCAGGACCCGAGTACCGCGAAGTGCGCCAAGCGGGCTGGGAAATTGCGGAGGACGGATGGCAGTTCACGCTGTAGACGCGGCGCTGTTGAGCGCGGAGGAGTTGCGGGCGCGGCTGCTTGCGATTGGCCCAGAACGCTATCATCACCGGCATCCCTTTCATCTGCGGATGCATGAGGGCCAGCTTACGCGTGGGCAGTTACAGGCTTGGGCGCTGAACCGCTACTACTACCAGAGCCGGATTCCCATCAAGGACGCGATTATTCTTTCGCGCAGCGAAGACCAGGAGTTCCGCAAGGCTTGGCGGAAACGGATTGTGGACCACGATGGCGACGCCACCAGCGCGGGCGGTATTCAGCGGTGGATTGAGCTGGCCGAGGCATCAGGCCTGGAAGCTACGCAAGTGGAGCGGGGCGAGGGGATATTGCCGGCTACGCGCTTCGCGGTGAACGAATATTTGAGCATCGTTCGCGACCGGACATTTCTGGAGGCGGTGGCGTCGTCGCTGACCGAGCTGTTTTCCAAAGACCTGATCAGCCTGCGCATGGACCGCATGCGGCAGCACTATCCGTGGCTGGCGGGCGGGCTGGATTATTTTGAGGCGCGGCTGACGCAAGCGCCGGAAGATGCAGCGTTCGCCATGCAATATGTGCAGCAACATGCCGTAACGCGGGCGCAGCAGGAACTTGTCATTCAGGCGCTACGGGCGAAGTGCGACATTCTTTGGGCGCAGCTGGATGCTTTGTACTTTGCTTATGTGCAACCGGGATGGCCGCCTCCGGGCGCATTTCAGATTGAGGGAGCTTAGCGATGGCTCGACCGGTAGATGCGAGCGTGCCCCAGTTAGCTGTGGGCTGCAAGTGGGCGCCGCTGGAGAACCCTGAGGCGGAGTTTGATCCGACAGTGGAGGCGACTGTTCTGTTTCCTGAAGGAGCGATTCGTGTGCAGGGCACTGGACGGGCGATTTTGGAGCTCTGCGATGGCCAGAGGACCTTGGTTGAGATTGTGGAGGAGCTAAAAAAGCAATACATTCTGGTGAGTCCCACGCGCATTCGGGAAGAGGCGGAGTTGTATTTGGAGAAATTGCTAGAGAAGAGAATTGTGGATTATTAGTTTTACTTTATTAAGGCTTGTCATTCCGAATTAAGGCTTGTCATTCCGACCGAAGGGAGGAATCTGCTGTTGCTTGAAAAGTGAAGCGCGGATTCCTCCCTTCGGTCGGAACGACAAGCTTGTGTGGATCGCATTGCAGAAGAAGCCTATGCCAGGCCCCCTCGCCCTCATCGCCGAAGTCACATACCGCTGCCCGCTGCATTGCGTGTATTGCTCGAACCCGTTGCAGATGACGACGGCGAAGACCGAACTGCCGACTGAGGATTGGGTTCGCGTGTTCCGGCAAGCGGCCAAACTCGGGGTGCTGCATCTGCATTTGACCGGGGGAGAACCTCTGGCGCGGCCAGACTTGGCGCAATTGGTGGCCGCGGCTCATGGCGCCGGGCTCTACCTCAACCTCATCACTTCGGGCTTGGGCATGACGGAAGTTCGCCTGGAAGAACTGGTGGGTGCCGGGCTGGACCACATTCAACTCAGTTTCCAGGACGCACGCGAAGACAGCGCCGACTGGATCGCTGGCACCAAGGCGCACGCGCGCAAAGTGGAACTATCGAAAATCATTAAACGCCAGCGCGTCGCGTTCACGGCGAATCTGGTGGTGCATCGACAGAATCTTGACCACCTGGATGAGACAATCCGCTTCCTGGAGACGTTGCAGCCGGACCGCATGGAGATCGCGCACGTGCAGTATTACGGCTGGGCGTTGCAGAACCGCGCCACCCTGATGCCCACACGCGAGCAGGTGGACAAAGCCTTGGTGGTGGTGGCCGAGGCGCAAAAGCGGAACACGGGCAAGATTCGCATCGATTCGGTGGTGCCGGATTACTACGCGCGCTACCCAAAAGCCTGTATGGGCGGCTGGGGACGGCAGCTTGTGCTGATCGATCCGTCAGGCCGCGCACTTCCCTGCCACGCGGCGGGAGTGATTCCGGGGCTGATTTTCGACAACGTGAAAGATCATTCGCTGGAATGGATTTGGAAAGAGTCTCCCGCCTTCCAGAAATTCCGAGGCGAACACTGGATGCCAGAACCCTGCCGCAGTTGCGACCGCCGCAAGGAAGATTTCGGTGGGTGCAGGTGCCAGGCCATGCAATTGCTGGGAAATGCCGCGGCGACCGATCCGGCGTGTCATCTTTCGCCGGATCATGCGGTGATGGACCAGGCGCTGTTGGCGGTACAGGCAAGTCCTTCTGTTGCTCAACCCACGAAGGCAGATTCCTTCCGAGGCTTCGAGCAAGCGGCACAAGACTGGTGGAGCTATCGCGTGAATCCAAGCGATAAATAAGACCTTCGGAACCTTTGTGAGTAGCCCAGATAGCGATATGATTTTGCTATGAGCGACGCTGGCGAGCAGCCGATCAGCGCTGGAGAACCGCAAGGCGGGACAACGGGAGGTCTTCCTTCCGACTCGCACGAGCGCCTAGTGGCGGCTGGTCTTGTGCGCCCTGGACCGACACCGCGACCTATTGCCGAGCTGAAGCTGAAGCCGCTCGGAATCGATTCTTCACGGGCTGTCCGCGCCATCTTGCAGGACCGGGAAGAAAGCTAGTGTCCTTGCAGTATCTGGAATGGTCCGTCCTGCTTGCCATGGCGCTTGGCGGTCAGGTTTCCTGCAAGGAGGCCGTGCGGGGAGGAAGCTGGCGAGAGTTGCCGCGTGATTCGCAGACCAAGAGTCTGAGGGTGGGAGGCCGCTGAAAACTTGGCGTGCGTCGCAGCTTAGTAAAACATCATCGTCACAAAATAAGCCCCATTCGGGTTCTTCTCCGTGCGCGCATAGCAGGCTCCGACGGAGAAGTCCTTCATCTGACCGTTGCTGATGACGTTGCCCGCGCTGACGGGTAGCAACTGGGGTTCCGAGTTCGAATAGCTCAGGACGTAGCGGGCGTTGGGAGCCGCCATGCCGCGCTGGGGAAGCTCAGCGGAGCAGGCTTCCGGGGCGCGCGTGCTTTTCACGCGGTTCAGTCTGGGCAGCCGCGTCTGCGTGCGCAGGCTTGCCACTTTTTCCGCGATCAGGTCTTCCGCCTGGCCAGCCTCGTACTTTGGCAACTGGCGGGCGAAATCCTGGACAACATACATTTGGCAGCGCGTCCACACCACGGCAATTCCCACCGCATTGAAATTGGGATCGAGCAGATTGCGACGATGCTCGTCGGAAGCCATCAATGACTGGTGCGCGTGCTGGGCGGAATAGTCCAGCGCGATGTTCTCACCCGCGCGGCTGAAGTGCACGCCGCTCTGTCCCAGGCGAGTCGATAAGTCGCTCTCTCCGGAAAACTGGTGGGAAAGCTCACCGCGCTGCAACATTTCCAAGCCATGAGCCTGGGCGGCGGCGTTTAGCGCGGAATCCAAAACCAGGGGCGCCAACCCAGCCTGCGTTCGGGCTTGATTCATCAAACTCAGAATGGAGCGGGCAGCCTGGGCGTCGGAAGCTGTCTCCGGCTCGTAAACCGCGCGACCGGGCTGAACCCCCTGTACTGACGCGGCAGACAGCTCGTCGACCCGTTCACAGGCCAGCGCCGAAGCGCCGCTCAACAGCAAAATCCCGATGCAACCAATCGTAAAGAGAACTCGCATTTTGCAACGCCTCTCGTTCTCTACGGCACAGCCTGGGGCCAAACAAGTTCTGTTAGTACATGCAGCATATTCCGGGTTACCCCGTTCATCACGTTACGGGGGACACCACACCGGTGGTTACTTTTATCCTGTTGAAATGACTGGAGTTAGCGGAATCGGGGAAGTCTACACGAGAGCGGGCGCAGCGCCAAGCATAAAATTGGCCATCGCAATGCGTGACGGCGGAGCGCGCCGCCGGGCTGTTAGAATCAGAGCGAAATCCTCCTATGAATGTCTTTTTGCCGCTGCTAATCGGATGTCTGCTGGGATTCCTGATCGCGTTTCTCGCCTATCGCTCCCGTTCCCAGGTGGTGGAGAGCCAGAAGCTAGGCATAGAGAGGGATTTGGCGGAATCTCGCGACGAGATCAAGGCTCTGCGGGAGGACAAAACGCAGTTGCAGGCGCGGGCGGCATCGCTGGAAACGGCGCTGAAGGAGCGCAGCGCGGCACAGGAAGAAAAGCTGGCCGTCGTGGCTCAGGCTAAGCAGGAATTTCGCGAGGCTTTTGGCGCGCTCGCCGCCGACGCCCTGCGGAACAACAATTCATCGTTTCTGGAGCAGGCTAAATCGGCGCTGGGCAAGTTGCAGTCCGACGCGCAAGGCGATCTCGATTTGCGCAAACAAGCGGTCGAAAATCTGGTCGCGCCCATTCACGAAAAACTGGGCAAATTTGATGAGCATGTGCGGCAGATAGAAGAGGCCCGTAACACCGCTTACGGCGAGTTGAAAAACCAAGTCGCGTCGTTGATCGGAACCCAGGAAAACCTACGAACTGAAACCGGCAATCTGGTGAAGGCGCTGCGGGCTCCGGCTGTGCGCGGACGGTGGGGAGAAATTCAGTTGCGGCGGGTCGTAGAGATGGCGGGCATGCTCGCTCACTGCGACTTCGTCGAGCAACCCACCGTCACCAATGACGACAAGCGTCTGCGTCCCGATCTCATCGTTCGGCTTCCGGGCGGAAAGAACATCGTGGTCGATGTCAAAACGCCCATGCAGGCGTATTTCAATGCCATCGAGAGCACCTCGGACGAGGTACGCCGCACGAACCTGGAACTGCATGCGCGGCAAGTGCGCAACCATATCGACCAACTTAGTTCGAAGGCCTATTGGGGACAGCTGGAAGACTCGCCGGAATTCGTGGTGATGTTTCTACCTGGCGAGTCCTTCTTCAGCGCCGCTCTGGAGCACGATCCCGGCCTCATTGAAGATGGCGTGAATAAACAGGTGATCGTAGCCTCGCCCACCACGCTCATTGCGCTTCTCAAAGCCGTTTCCTACGGATGGGATCAGGAAAAAGTCGCGCGCAACGCCCAGCAGATCAGCGCGCTTGGCAAAGAGCTACATGACCGGCTGCGGACGTTGGCCAACCACTTTGAGGATGTGCGCAAGGGCCTGGACCGCGCCGTTGAAGCCTACAACAAGGCCGTGGGGTCGCTGGAGGGACGCGTCATGGTGAGCGCCCGCAAGTTCAGCGAACTCGGCGCCCCGGTGGTGGACAACATCGCCGAACTGGAGCCGATCGATACCACGGCACGGACGTTGCAATTGGACTGGGGAGATGACCCGGACAAAGGTCCGGCCGAAGACAGCGCTCTCGCCGCCAAACGATCCAGCGGGCAATAGTGGATTGGGTTACTCCAAATCAATCGTGACATCTGCAAACTTCTTGAAATCGTGATCGAATGTGGCCACGTGCAGGCCTAGCTTGGCTGCTGTTGCCGCGATCATGCAATCGACGAAGTGCAAACGACTGCGGTTGTACCTCTCCAATGCATCGCGGTGCGTCCTTAGATCGTCCAATTCCATCCCTGGGCTGCTCACCAAGCTGCCCAGCGCTGCCGCGATGTCACTCCGCGAGTGCTTGTAGAACGACTACGCACTCCGCGAACACCGAAGGTAGCACCACTAGCGCGATCTCACCGCGATCGCACGCGGTAAAGAGCTTCCCCGCTGCCTTCGCATGGCCTTCGTGGTCCTGAACGAGGTACCGAACAATCAGGTTCGTACCGATCAGCCCCGCTGATTCATTTGGCGCGTTCGCGGCTGGTCCGTTCCAGGGTTCGCACTGTCGCGGCGACTCTGCGAATCTGCTCAAAAGGAAAGATCCTTTCCGCGACTACTGGCTAGCGTCCCCTTCAGAGCCTTCGTGCCGGAATGAATCCGAAAGAGCACATGGTCACCTTTGACTTCGCATTGCAGCCGGCCTCCCGGCCGAATGCGCAACGCTTCCCGGACTTCGGCCGGAATCGTGGTCTGGCCCTTACTGGTCACCGTGGAATGCGACATAAAATATCCTTACTTCTAGGGTTCGCATTACGATTGAACGTGACAAGGCAGCAGCTCCGCCCTCCTACAGCCCCGCTTCAATCCGCGAGCGAGGATCGAGCAAATCCCGCAGTGCGTCGCCCAGGAAGTTGAACGCCAGCACCGCCAGCATCACAGCGGCCGCCGGAAATAGAACCAGGTGCGGCGTGTCGAGCAGATGCACACGCCCATCGTTCAGCATCGAGCCCCAGCTCGCCGTCGGCGGAGCCACGCCTAGGCCGAGAAAACTCATCGTTCCCTCAGCAAGAATCGCGCCGGCAATGCCAATCGCGCTCTGCACGATGATGGGCTGCATGATGTTTGGCAAAATATGTCGGAGAATAATCCGCAGATCATTCGCGCCCAGCGCCCGCGCCGCCTCCACAAATTCCCTCTCACGCACGGCCAGCACCTGCGCCCGCACCAGTCGTGCATAGCCAATCCATCCGCCCAACGAAAGCGCCAGAATCAGATTGAACAGACCCGGCCCGCGAAACGCCACGAAGGCTATGGCTAACAGAATTCCAGGGAACGACAGAAACGCGTTCATCACAATGATGTTGACGAAGCGATCAAACAGTCCGCCGTAGTAGCCGGAAACCGAACCCACCACCAGGCCAACGAACAGCGAAAGCGTGACCACGCTCCCGCCCACTAGCAGCGAAATTCTCGCCCCGTAAATGATGCGCGAAAGAATATCCCGCCCCAGTTCGTCCGTTCCGAACCAGTGTGTTCCAGACGGAGAAGCTAGGCGCCCGGGCAAATCGATATGCGCGGGATCCTGCGGGGCCAGCCAGGGGGCGAACAGGGCGCAGCAGACCAATACCACGACCAGCACCGCTCCCACGGCGGCCAGGGGATGGTGCTGCGCCAGACGCGGGAGCGAAATCGCCGAGGAAGCCATCAGGTCCGGGAACTACTTCCCCGAACCGAGTATCCCGGAAAACGCGGCTTTATTCGCCCAGAACGACACGCCCCACAGCAGCACGATGATGATCGCCATGGGCAATCCCGAAGGCTCCATGAACGCGTGAAACAGGAAGATGTTCACGATCACCGGTCCCAATAACGTGAGCGCCAGCGGCACTCGGCGGTTGACTAAGAGCAGCGCACCGCCGGTTACTTCCAGGGCTTTCACCACCAGGAAATAGTGGGTGGACAGAAGAGCGCCCATGAAGGCGCCAGCCGGACCCCCCGGTAAAGGCGGCATGGGCAGGAAATTGAAAAATCCATTCAAGCCAAACACCAGAAACACCAGTCCCAGCAAAATACGCGCGATCAAGTTGACGATCTTCATGCTTCTCCTAGAGTGGCAGCGGAAGTGACAGCAAATGGACGCGGGAATTATAAACCTCTATTGCCGGATGCGTGGGTTGACGGCTGAATACACCAAATCCGTCAAAAAATTCACGGCCACGTAGGTCGCGCTAATCGCGAGAATGCAGCCCTGAACCAGATAGTAGTCGCGGTTTGAAATCGCCTGAATCGTCAGGCGTCCCAGGCCGGGCCAGGAAAAAATTGTCTCTGTAACGATCGCTCCGGCCAGCAGAGCGCCGAACTGCAAGCCCAGCACGGTAATCACGGGGATCAAGGCATTCCGCAACGCGTGGCGGTAGACCACCACGTTTTCCGAGAGGCCCTTGGCGCGCGCGGTGCGCACGTAGTCCTGGCTGAGTTCTTCCAGCATGGAAGTCCGAATCATGCGCGTGAGAATCGCCGCAAGCGCGCCGCCCATGGTGATCGCCGGCAGCACGAGATGCGCTGGCGTTCCAGCAGCGGAAACTGGCAGCCATCCCAGCCAGATGGAAAAGATAAGAATCAGAATCGGACCCAGCGCAAAACCCGGAAACGAAAGCCCAAACAGGCTCACCACGCTGAGCAGCCGGTCATCCCAGCGGTTGCGCCGCTGCGCCGAGCGCACACCGGCGGGCAGCGCCAGCAGGATCGCCACCAGCAGTGCCGCCAGTGTTAGCTCCAGGGTGTAGGGATAGCGCTGCGCCACCAGCGACCCCACGCTTTGCCCATAGCGAATCGACTTGCCAAAATCTCCGTGCAGTACGCGATTCCAATAATGCAAATACTGACGCCCCAGCGGGACATCCAGCCCGTAAGCATGGCGCGCCGCCGCCAGGTCCGCCCCGGCCGCGCCCTCGCCGAGCATCTGCTGAATTGGATCGCCGGGCACAATATGAATCAGCAGAAAAACGGCCGACACGACGATCCAAACCACCGGGATCATGTAAAGCAGGCGTTGTGTGACATAGCGAAGCATGCTAAGCCGTCAGGAGCGGCGGCGACGCCGATTCCACTCTTTCCACTTTCACCTTCGCGATGCGGTAGGCTTCCATTTGCTCCACCGTAAACCGCCGCCCTTCAAACTCCACACCATCCCCGGTCTGCGGAATCTTTTGCAGCTGCGCCATCACAAACCCGGCCAGCGTTTCAAAACCTTCATCCCGCGGCAACACCACTTCGTATTCCGCTTCCAGCTCGCGCACGCTGGTCGCGCCGTCGAGTACCAGGGGTCCGCCAGCGTCGAGCTCAGGGTCTTCGGTGAGGTTGTCAAACTCGTCTTTGATCTCGCCCACCACCTGCGCCACGATGTCTTCCACGGTAATGACGCCCGCCGTCGAGCCAAATTCATCCACTACCACAGCCAGGTGCCGTTTGCGCTCTTCAAATTCGACAAGCAGCTCCGCCAGGACTTTGGTCTCCGGCACTACCAAAACGTTTCGCATGATGCGGCTGACGGTCATCTGCGCCAGTCGCGTTCCGGCCGAGTGGCCCGGCGGCAAGCTCACTTTCAGACGCATCCAGCGCATCAGGTCGCGGGCATAGAGCACGCCCACAATCTGTTCCGGACCGCGTTGGGGATCGAAGACGGGAATACGCGAATGATGCTCTTCGCTTACACGCTTGAGCGCGTCCTCCAGGAGCAAATTCGCGGGCAGAGAGAAAATATCCGGCCGCGGCACCATCACCTCGCGCGCCGTCAAGCTATCCAGCTCCAGCACGCGATGAATCATGTCTTCCTGGAATTCGGGAATCTGCCCGAAGCGGCGACTGGCCGTCACAATCAGCTTCAGCTCATCCGGAGAGTGCACCGCACCTTCACGCAACTCCCGCGCGCCAAACAGCCGCAGCACGACGCTGGCCGAGCGCCGCGTGAAAAACAAAAACGGCCGTGCCAGCGCCAGAAAGACTTCCATCGGCGCGGCCACAGCCAGCGCGACTCGCTCAGCCTGCTGCAAGGCCACCGTCTTCGGCACCAGTTCCCCGAGCAGCACGTGGAAGTAGGTGATGAGCGCAAACGACATTCCAATGGCCAGCGCATGCACGCTCAACCGCGAGTGGGGAATCCGCAGCAGAGGCCCTTCCAACAGCACCGCCAGAATTGGCTCGCCTACCCAGCCCAGGGTCAGGCTGGTCAGCGTAATGCCAAACTGCACGCCGTTGACCACGTCATCCAGGTTCTGGTGCAGGCGCTGGACCGTGCGCGCGCCGATCCGACGCGCATCAATCAACTGCAAAATTCGCGTTTCCCGAATGCTGACCAGCGAAAATTCCGCGGCTGCGAAGAAGGCGTTCATCGCTACCAACAGAAGGATCAGAAACACCCGCAGCAGCGCATACGTAAGCATGGACGGCCCAATTTTAGCACTGGCGGGGTGGAGTTGCGCCCGCGGCTACGCAATCACTTCGCTTTGCTTTCCTTTCTCACGTTCCGCGGTCTAAGCTGGTGGAAACCGCTTCATCCCAACAACTTGCACTCTCAGGGAACTAATTCCAGGGCCCCCACGTAACACCATCAGCGAACGCATTGCAGGAGGCACTCCAGTGGCAAACGGAAACGGAAAGAAGAAGAGCCGCAAATGGCTCATCATCGGCATCATCGCCGCGGTAGTCGTGGTCGGCGGGGCGTTGGCTCTGTACGCCACCAGTGGCAGCACCAAAATTGACCCCACCAAGCTCGCCAAGGTCGAACGCGCCGATCTCGCCAAAAGCGTGGTCGCCACCGGCAAGGTGCAGCCGATCACCAAGGTGGAACTCAAGTCCAAGGCCAGCGGTATCGTGAAGCAGCTCCGAGTCGATGCCGGAGATAAAGTCAAAGTTGGACAGGTGCTCGCCGAACTCGACCGCGAAGAAATTGAAGCGCGCGTCTCGCAGGCCCGCGCCCAGCTGCAGGCGTCCGAAGCCAACATGAAGGCTTCCGCGGCTGACTTGGAACGCGCCAAAGTCGACGCCGAAGCGCCCGACGTTCCCCTGCTCAAGCGTGCCTATGACCGCGCGAAAACCATGGCGAAAGACGGCGTTGTCTCCGTTTCGGCTTTAGACGATGCCCAGAAAAATTACGAACTTTCGCTGAACAAGCAAAATGTTGCCAAAGCGCAGCTCATCGTCGGCAACGCCAAAGTCGGCCAAGCGCAAGCTCAGGTGGAACAAGACCGCGCTAATTTGAAACAGCTGGTCGAGCAGCTCAACTACACCGAAATCGTCTCGCCCATCGCCGGCATTGTGCTCTCTCGCGACGTCGAAGTCGGAGACGCCGTCAGCTCCATCCTAGTTCTTGGCTCCTCCGCCACACTCGTCATGACGCTGGGCGATACCAGCGAGGTCTACGTCAAGGGCAAGGTGGATGAAAGCGACATCGGCAAGGTCTACCTGGGCCAACCCGCTCGCATCAAGGTTGAGTCCTTCAAAGACAAGACATTTAACGGCAAGGTCACGAAAATTTCTCCCATGGGCGTGGAAAAAGATAACGTCACCACGTTTGAAGTGCGCGCCTCCATTAACAATCCGGGCGGCGAACTGAAAGCCAACATGACGGCCAACGCCGAGGTCATTTTGGAGGAACACAAAGGCGTGCTGCAGATTCCTGAAGGGGCGCTGATTTACGACAAGGATAAGAAGGCGTCCGTCGAGGTACCCGACCCCAAGGGCAAGGACGGGAAACGCAAAGTCGACGTGAAGATTGGAATCTCCAACGGGGCCAAGACGGAGTTGGTCGATAACTCTTTGAAGGAAAATGACCAAGTCGTTTTGCAATAGTGAGGATGGTCTTTTGGGGTGCGCGACCAGGGTCCTTAGGCTTACTCCGGTACGCCGCATCGCAAGAAGGCTTGCGGGGGAGTGGTTGAGGTGAGAGTGCAGGGATCCCTCGCTGCGCTCGGGATGACAGACTTTTAAAATAGAATGTACTGCAAATAGAACGCACTGGCTATGAACCTCCGCGAAACATTACGCCAGACACTCTCCACCTTCCGCGCTAACAAGATGCGGAGCTTCCTGACCATGTTCGGCATCATCTGGGGTATCTCGTCGGTGATCATTCTGGTGGGCCTCGGCAAAGGATTTAGCGCCGACCAGCATGAACGAATGAAGGCGCTGGGCAAAGATCTGGTCATCCTTTGGGGTGGCCGCACCAGCATGCAGGCCGGGGGTCGCGCCGCCGGACGGGAAATTCAACTCACCATCGACGACGCTCGACTGATCAAATCGGAATGCTATCTGGTCAAAGACGTCAGCCCCGAGCTGCGCCGCACCCTGCCTGAAGTCAGCACGCACAACCAAGCCAATCGCGCGGTTTCCGGCATCTGGCCCGCCTACCAGGACTTCCGCTCGCTCAAACTCTCGGAAGGTCGTCTTCTCTCCGAAATTGACGAAAAAGAGAGCCGGCGCGTCGTTGTTTTAGGTTCCGCTGCCCGCGAGCAGCTCTTCAGCGGCCAGCCCGACGTCGGAGAAATGGTTTCCATTCAAGGAATTCCTTACACCGTCATCGGCTCGCTGGAAAAGAAGAAACAAAATTCGAACTACAACGGGCCCGATAACGATATCCTGTTCGCTCCCTACTCCGCCATCGCCCGCGACTTCCCTCCCCCGGCGGCACCGGGCATCCGGCGCGGTTTTCTGGACAACATTGTTTTTGAGGTTGGCGATCCCGACAATCACGAGGACACCGTTCGCCAGGTTCGCCGCACGCTGGGTCGGATGCACCACTTTGAAGCGCTCGACGAAGATGCCCTTTTCATTTGGGACACCATGGACGGCGCCAAGCAACTGAAACGCATCTTCGACATGATCACGCTGTTCTTTGCCTGTGTCGCCATCATGACACTGTGTTTGGGCGGCATCGGCGTGATGAACATCATGCTGGTTTCGGTGACGGAGCGAACCCGTGAGATTGGTGTCCGCAAGGCCATGGGCGCGACCAAAGCGGATATTTTGAAACAGTTTTTCGCTGAGTCCGCCATGCTCACCGTGGTTAGCGGCGGCATCGGCCTTGGCTTAGGCGTGGGGCTTTGCCTCCTGATGGCGCTAGCGCCACTGCCGGATTTCCTTCCGAAACCGACGATTTCCACGCTGGCTGTTGTGGCATCCGTATTGACGCTGTCTCTGATCACTTTTACGGCGGGCATGTACCCGGCTCGCCGAGCTGCGGAGATGGAACCTGTGGAGTCGCTGCGCTATGAATAAAACTTTTGTCAAAATTAAGATGACGGTGCAAATTAAGCTAGCAAATTCGGAACAGATGATGGTACAAGAAAAGTTTTAAGGAGAATCACCATGCGTGTCCGTACCAGCGTTACCTTCGCTTTCGTTACCCTTGTCTTTAGTTTGCTGCTTTCCGCCCCCGCCAGCGCCTCAGTTGCAGGCACGTTCGACCGAAATTTCACTGTTACTGGTCCGGTGGACCTGGAAGTCCTTTCCCACTCCGGCGATGTCACCCTACGCGGTGGCCCTGCGGGCGCGGTCTCGATTCACGCCACCATCCACGTCAATAATCGGCTGCTGGGCGGCTCGCATGAGAGCGAAGTTCGCGCACTGCAGCAGAACCCGCCCATCCACCAAAACGGGAATAGCATTCGCGTGGATTATGCGGACGGGCACAATCTCTCTGTAGACTACGAAATCACCGTCCCTACTGAGACTGCCGTCCACTCGCACACTGGGTCGGGCAACCAGACCATTAGTGACCTCAAGGGACGGATTGAACTAGAAAGCGGATCGGGCGATATTCGCCTGTCTCGTCTGACCGGCGAAACACGTGTGCAAACTGGCTCGGGTACCATTCGCGCCGATAAGCTGGTAGGAGCCATTTATGCCCGCGCCGGTAGCGGCGACCTCGAGTTTGAGGAAACCGCGGCAAGCGACGCTGATGTGGAAACCGGCTCCGGCAACATTCACCTGAATGGACTGGCGGGCGGACTGCGTGCCAACGCTGGTAGCGGCGACATTGAGATAACTGGCGAACCCAAGGAGTCCTGGCAGATTCACACCGGGTCCGGCAACGTGCATCTTCGCCTGCCTTCGCAAGCCGCTTTTGATGTGGACCTCTCCACCAGTTCCGGAGACGCCTCCATCAACCATCCGGTGGCCACCACCGTTCAGGGCAGAGTCCAGGAAGGGCACAAGACGGTGGTCGGCAAGGTGCGGGGCGGCGGGCCCTTGCTCTCCGTGAGGACCGGGTCTGGCGATGTCAGCGTTGATTAACTAACTTGTTATTAACGGTTTACACATGTTTATCAAAGAGTTAATTTCGCAAGGCTGGCAGTCGCTGATGCGCAACCGTTTGCGCTCAGTCCTGACCATGCTCGGCATCGTCTGGGGATTGGCGTCGGTCGTACTGCTGCTGGCCTTCGGGCAAGGACTAGGCGGCACGGTTTCGGATGCTTTCAACGCGGTGGGCCATGAGGTGATCGTACTGTGGCCGGGGCAGACCAGTCTTCAGGCCGGGGGCCAGCGGGCAGGCAAAAACGTTCAATACGAGTACGCCGATGTGGAAGCCATTCGCGATGAAATTCCCATCGTCAAGGCCGTCAGCGCGGAAATTGATCGCGACTTCGCATTCAAGGTTGGCCCGCGTGTGGTGTCGCTCTCGACCCGGGGCGTGGAACTGCCTTATGGCGAAATGCGGCGGCTGGATATCGACGACGGCCGCTACTTCAGCGAAAGCGATTTTGGCGATCATCGGCGGGTTGTGATTCTGGGGCACCACGCCGCCAAGCGCGTGTTTCAGGGCGCGCCGTCGGTGGGACAAAACGTCACGATTGGCGGCCTGGAATTTGAAGTGATTGGCACGCTGCGGGATAAGATTCAGGATTCCATGTATAACGGCCCGGACAACGAACAGGCGTTTGTGCCCTTCCACCTCATGCGGGACTTGAAGGATTTGAAGGACCCCGATGAAATCATTTTTCAGCCGACCTCGGCGAGTTTGAACAAGAAGGCCCTGGCGGCGGTGCGGGAAGTGGTGGCGCGGCGGCACCATTTTGATCCGAAAGACGAAAAAGCCACCCCCACCTGGG
The DNA here is from genome assembly GCA_043782485.1 of Acidobacteriaceae bacterium. Classification (GTDB taxonomy): domain Bacteria; phylum Acidobacteriota; class Terriglobia; order Terriglobales; family Acidobacteriaceae; genus JANXUC01. Next base: position 31,172 of record JAYWAL010000064.1, read on the forward strand.
ACACCGTGGAAGGCGCGGAGATGATGAATGCCTTCTCCTACGGCTTGCAGGCAGTGCTGGGACTGATTGGCATGGTCACGCTGGGCGTGGGCGGCGTAGGCGTGATGAACATCATGCTGGTGTCGGTGACAGAGCGCACGCGGGAGATTGGCCTGCGGAAAGCCTTGGGCGCGCGCCGGAGACATATTTTGATTCAGTTCTTGATGGAAGCGCTGGTGTTGACGTTCATGGGCGGTATCGTGGGCATGGCGGTGGCCATCCTGCTGACGTGGATCATTCCGCCTCTGCCGCTGTATGGCGAGCTGCACAAGAGTTTGAACCACGAAGGCGACATCTTTCTGCACGCGTCGAATAGTGTGATGCTGATTTCGTTCTCGATTCTGGCCGTGGTGGGAATTGTGTCGGGGTTTTTCCCGGCTTTGAAGGCTTCGCGGATGGATCCGGTGGAGGCGTTGCGGTACGAGTAGAGAACGACTTCCCTTCCGTTTTAAGGTTTGTCATTCCGACCAACGGGAGGAATCTGCTCTTGGTTGCGAAGAGCGGATTCCTCCCGTTGTTCGGAATGACAAAAACGTAAACTCACCTATTACTCCCGTGCCTTGACGCAAAAGCACGCCCCAGATTAACTTCAAATTTGGCGAAGAAAATCCGAATCTGAGGAACCCCCTTTGGCGCGTCCGCAAATCGTAACCTTGACGACTGATTTTGGCCTCGTCGACCATTTTACTGGTGCCATGAAAGGCGTCCTGCTCGACGTATTCAACGACGTCCGGATCGTGGACATCACCCACGCCATTCAGGCTTATGACGTGCTCGATGGCGCGCTCGCCATTTCTGAGGCGTACAGGTATTTTCCCAGCGGCTCGGTCCACATGGTGGTGGTGGATCCAGGCGTGGGCAGTGAGCGGCGACCGATTCTGGCGGCGGTGGGCGAGCACTATTTCGTGGCCCCGGACAATGGGGTGCTTTCGTTGGTGTATGCACAGGCGGAGAGCGTGCTGGTGCGCGAGATTACGTCCAGCCACTATTTCCGGCAACCGGTGAGTTCGACGTTTCATGGTCGCGACGTGTTTGCGCCGGTGGCGGCGAACTTGGCCAAGGGCGTGGACCCGGCCAAGTTTGGCGATGAAATTACAGACTACGTGCGCTTTGCCGCGCCCAAAGCGAAACTGGCGGAGGATGGTTCGCTGCGCGGGATTGTTCTGAAAATTGACCGCTACGGAAACCTGATTACCAACATTCGAGCATCGGATGCTCCGCAACTTTTGGGCGGCGAGCCTCCGCCGTTCCGAATTGTGATTGGCAAGAATGAGATTACGGAAATCTACGGCCACTATGCTCAGGGCGCGCCGGGCGAGCTATTTGCGATTGTGGGGAGCATGGGGTTGCTGGAAGTCTCCGTCAATCGCGGGTCAGCCGCGAAACATCTGGGCGCGGCTAAAGGCGCGGAAGTAGTGGTCAAGATGGGTGCCGCCGCAGCGGCGGGTTCATAGATCACCTTCCTGAGAAGAAGCTATGATCCAAGGGGCTGGCGAGGGTGCCAGCCCCTTGTGTTTTTGATCCGGCATGGGTTCATAAATTAAGATTTCCTTGGGAGATGATTGATGAGAACACTCAACCTGCTTCGATTCATGACCCTGCTGCTCACCATGGCAATCGCCGCTGTTGCCGAGACAGGCACTAAGGCTGCGCCAATCCGCGACTCGCCGGAAGCGATGAAAAAACTGTTGCAGGAGACTGCCGCGAAGTATCGGAATGCCAAGTCGTATCGGATTGAACGAGAGATTATCGGAGCGATGAAAGGCGAGTACATGGCCTCCACGAACCGAATGTGGGAGAAAAGGGTAGTCGCTCCCGGATCCCGCTTTCGATTTGAGGTCAAGGATGATTGGGGCTGGAGCATAGTCCAGTCGGATGGCAAGACGGAGTGGAGTTGGTACCCATGGCGCAAACAGTATGCGGAACAACCTGTGGACCGCTCGTCCAATGCTGATGGCTCAAATCCCGAAGATGGTGGGTTTGTAGCGTGGCTGAAACAAATTGACAAAAAGCTTGCCAGCGGAAGACTCCTTGCTCCGAAAACAATTGCAGTCGGAGGTCGTTCCGTGAGCTGCATGGCGATCCTGGGACCGCCGCCAGCACGCCAGCAGCCCGACCCATCCCAACGGGAAGACCATTTTTACCTGATTGATCGTGGTCGAAAACTTCTTTTACAAGAACAATGGGTAACGCGCAGCACAGTTCCCGAGCATAAGTTCAGCAATACGCAGACCATTACCTATACGCTCACTGAGTTTGACGCGCCTCTGCCTGAATCACTCTTCGAGTTTGTGGCGAAACCAGGAATGGAACGGGTTGAAAAGTTTGATTTTGGACCCAACGCACTGGCAGGCAAGACCGCGCCTCCCCTAAGACTGAAGACTCTAGGCGGCCAGGATTTCGACCTTGCCGCCCTCCGCGGGAAACCTGTATTGCTGGATTTCTGGGCGATCTGGTGCGTACCCTGCCGAGAGTCCATGCCGCATCTAGCCCAACTGCACAGCGAATTCAAGGACAAGCTCGAGGTGGTGAGTATCAGCAAGGACGACGATCCGCAGGATGCTGCCCGGTTTGTCGCCAAACACGATTACTCCTGGGTGCAGCTCGCTGACCCTCAGTGGGAATCGGATAAGAGGTGGGGTTCCAGCGGGATTCCCCGAATGCTGCTGATCGATAAGGACGGCAAGGTGCTTTACGAGAGCAACGGGTTTGACGATGTCGAGGAGGCAAATATCCGGTCTGCCCTTCATACCATGGACCCGACCTTTCCAGTGGCTGGAGCGGGCAAGAAGTAAACGGGGCCGCCGGGGCTAGAAAGGTTCGGACCGGGCTGGGCGGTGTTCTCGCGTGTAGTGTTGCATTTCGCCGGTCCAGGCCAGGAAGCGCTTCAGGTTGTGGCGTTCGCGCCAGAGGAACCCCCAAAACTCCAGGAATCCGATATTCTGCATCTTGACGCCGCAATAGGTCTCGACGCGCCACAGCAGGTACGGGCTGCGCCAGGGGGCTAGGCGGTGGCCTTTAGTCGAATTCCAGAGAAAGCGGAGACCAGAGAGCATGATTCCCGAGTATAGCCTTGGCGTGCGCTAGAATCGCTTAGATTCTCGAATTGGACCCAACAGCCTCGCCCATGACTGAAACCGCCCGCCAAGTTGCTGAGGAGCACTACTTTACCGCGCTGGACGCCATGGCAGACGGCCTCCAGGAGAAAGCTGTGGACGAGTATAGGTCGTCGCTGGCAGCCGATCCCACCTTTACCGAGGCCATGCATGGGCTGGCTAAGGCTTTGCAGAATCTGGAGCGGTATGACGAGGCGATTGTGGTCGCGCGGCGCATTGCGGAGCTGGACCCGGAGGATGTGCTGGCGTACACCAGCTTGTCGGTGCTGTACCAGTGCAAGGGGATGATTGCCGAGGCGGAAGCCGAAGGGGCTAAGGCGCGCGTGCTGGGGTGGAAACAGCAGTTGCAGCGGGGGAAGAGTTAGGGTTTTGGGGCCGCACGGGCGGGTACGCCCGTGCCTCCATTGGCTCTTTAGAGGTCGTATTTTTTGGCTAGGTGACGGAACGAGCGGTAGGAAATCTTTAGCAAGTCGGAAGCTTTGGTTTGGACGCCTCCAGATTGTTGCAGGGCGGAGAGTAGCAGGGCCTTTTCAATTTGGGCTACGTGGTTTTCCATGTCCAGACCTTCGGGCGGGAAAGTTCCCTGCGTGGGAACGGCGGTGATGCCTCCAACTCCGGCGGCGGCTGCGCGGGCCTTGGCGCGCTCGACGGGAAGCTCAGTGTGGAGTTCGTCGGTAGTTTCCAGAGCGACGGCGCGCTCGACTGTGTTTTCCAATTGGCGAACGTTGCCGGGCCAGTCGTAACCGCTGAGTTCGGCCAGGCTTTCCGGGCGAATATTGCGAATCTGCTTGCCGGCGGCCGGAGCATACTTCTTCAGAAAATGGTTGACCAGCAGAGAGATATCTTCCGGGCGTTCGCGGAGCGAGGGCACGCGAATGGGGATGACGTTGAGCCGATAATAAAGATCTTCTCGGAACGTGCCTTCGTCCACCATTTGATCCAAATTGCGGTTGGTGGCGGCGATAACGCGCACATCAACGGCAATTTCACTGGTGCCACCGATGGGACGGACCAGTCGTTCCTGTAAAACGCGCAAGAGCTTCACTTGCATGGGCAGGCTGGTTTCGCCGATTTCATCGAGGAAGATAGTTCCGCCGCCGGCAACCTCAAACAGGCCGCGCTTATTTTGATTGGCCCCGGTGAACGCGCCTTTGACATAGCCAAAGAGTTCGCTTTCCAGCAGCGTTTCCGGAAATGCACCACAGTTGATGGAGACAAACGCTTCGCCCGCGCGCGGTGAGCAAGTATGCACAGCCCGCGCGGCCAGTTCCTTACCAGTGCCGCTTTCGCCAGCGATGAGAATCGTGCTGGTCGTGGAGGAAACGGTACGAATGGTCTGCTTGAGCTTCTCAATGGCGGCACTACCGCCGATGATGTTGTCGAGCGAGTTGTGCGTGGCGGCGTCGCGCTTGAGGGCAAAGTTCTGTCGGCTGAGGTTCTGGCGCTGCATGGCGCGCGCGACGGAAAGCCGCACGTCATCGACCAGGCCCGGACCTTTGCGGATGTAGTCGGAGGCACCGCCGGCCTTGACGGCTTCGACGGCGGCCTCGTAGTCATCGACGGCGGTAATGAGAATGACGGCGGTATCGGGAGAAATCTGGTGAGCGTGCTTGAGAACTTCGATGCCGTTGGCCTTGGGCATACGGATGTCGGTGACGACTACGTCGTAGAGCGCGGACTCAATTTTGGCCTTGGCGGCGTCTCCGGAGTTGACGGTTTCGACGCGATGGCCTTCGCGGCGCAGCGTGATGTCGAGAAGTTCGCAGATGGAGCGCTCGTCGTCGGCGACCAGAATGTTACCCACGCGACCCTCCTTCTCCGGCAGCGGCGGCGCGGGAAGCGAGATCGATGACGACCGATTCATGGGCTTTGGCATCCGCTGAAACGGCGGGCGTAGCGGGAGCCGCTTCTTCGCGGACCAATCGCAAACGGAAACAGGTTCCACCGCCCTCACAGGGACCTGCGGTGATTCGGCCATCGTGGGCTTGGACAATCTGGTAGACAATGGCCAGCGCTAGTCCGGTGCCAACTTGATTCTGATTCTGAAATGGCTCGAAAATGCGCAAGGCCTGCTGCTGAGTCGGGGTTGCGCCGGTATCGGCGACGGTGATTTCCCAGGCTTTGCTTTCCTGCTGTAAATCTCCGTCTTGGAGGTCGCGGTTGTCCAAATCGCCGTCGTCCAAATCCTTGAGGGTAACCGTCAAAGTGCCGCCGTCGGGCATGGCGGCGAGGGCATTCTCGCAGAGATTGTGGAAAGCCTGTTGCAGGCGCGCGCCATCGCCCATGGTCCAGGCCGAATGCGCGCGGAGCGAGCGCAGAACGCGGATACCAGAGCCTTGGCGGTTGATACGGGTTTCGATTTCGTCGAGCACGTTTTCCAGCAGCGGTAGCACGTCAACCCTGGCGAATTCAAACTGGCGACCGCGCGAATAGGCGAGGAAGTCCGTGATGATGGCGTTGAGCCGCTCGGACTCACGGGTCACGATTTCGATGAGCATGCGCTGCTCGTCGGTGAGGGCGGCAATGCCGTGGAGCACATTGACCGAGCCACCGATGGATGCTAGCGGGTTGCGAATTTCGTGGGCGATGGCCCCGGCAAGGCGTCCGATGGCGGCCTGTTGCTCGCGCACGCGAATCTCACGTTCCAGACGACGAACCTCCGTCAGGTCGTCGAAGGCATAGATGTAGCCGGAGATCCCGCGCCCGGGAGCCGTGAGGCAAGAAGCTCGCATGTCGAGCGTAAGTTCCCGGCCAAGAGCGGTACGGGCGCGCACTTCACCGTGGGCGAGGCCGCCGAGCGCGTAGGGTAGCGACTCGAGAAATAGCGATTGCACGGGCTGGTGGATCACTTCAGCGGCATCGCGCCCGAGCAAACTACAGGCGGCCGCATTGGCCACTTGCACGCGCCCATCGAGACCCGCAGTGATGATGCCACCGGTGATGGACTGGATGATGTTCTCGTGGAGGGCCTGTAGGTTCTCCAGTTCGCCGCTGGCATGGAGCAGGCGGGCGTCGGCCTGGCGCAAGCGCTGCGCCAACATGGAGGCCAGGTAGCCGATGGTGAGATCCGCGAACAGGTTGATGAGAATGATGGCCAGCAGGGCGCGCGTGCTCGGATGGGAAGACGAGTACGAAGGTAAAACTTCGTAGTAGCAGAGTTCGAGCACGGTGCCGTAGGAGATGAAGGCCAGCGCGGCTACAAGATAGGCCCAAGCGCGCGGAAGCAGAATGCAAGCGACGACGATGACGAGCGGATAAAGAAAGTTGAACGTGCTTTCCGCGCCTCCAGTGACGTAAATGAGCAGTGTAGCCATACCAAGGTCGGTGAAGACCTGAAGTTTGGCCTGCAATTCATCTTCGCGCCAAGCGTGTGCGAGCAGGAGAAAGAAGAGGGAGAGCGTATACCAAAGCAGGATCGCCGCGATAAACGGCTTCAAAGGCAGCGTATTGGGCGTCAGACGGACGATGGCCAGCTGAATGCCGAGCAGGAACGTGAGCACGATGATGCGAACGTTCGAGAGCCAGGCTAGCCAACGGCGCTGTTCCACTATGAGTTCCATTTCCGTCAGCGTCCGATCATTTTGGGGGCCGCAGGGGCTAAAGCCCCAGAGCTTTTGTCGCGCGATATGCGGCGCTGAAGCGCCGCTCTACCGTCAGTTCTGCGCTCGTCGGTTCTGTGCCCGTCACCCTGAGCCAGGCCACAGGAAAGCGGGTCCCTCCACTTCCCAGGTGCTTCGCTTCGCGAAGCATCTGGTCCGGTCGGGATGACAAACCCTTGCCTAGCCAGCTAGTTTGCCGATCATGGCGAATAGCGGCATGTACAGCGAAATGACGATACCTCCGACGAACACTCCAAGGAAGGCGATGATCGCGGGTTCGAGCAAGGCCAGCATGTCTTTGGTGGCCGCGTCGACTTCGTCCTCGTAGAAGTCGGCGATTTTTTGCAGCATGGAATCCATCGCGCCGGTAGCTTCTCCGACGCCGATCATCTGCGTGACCATGTTGGGAAACACGCCACTTTCGCGGAGAGGATCGACGATCGTGCGGCCCTCTTCAATGGCTTTGCGGACCTTCATCAACGCCTCTTCAAGGACGGCGTTGCCGGAGGTGCGCGCGGTGATGGAGAGGCCTTCCAGAATCGGTACGCCGGAAGTGATGAGTGTGCCCAGGGTTCGGGTGAAGCGGGCTACGGCAATCTTGCGCAGCAGCATGCCGATGATAGGAAAGCCGAGGAGCAGCTTGTCAAAGAAGTACTTGCCTTTGGGGTTCTTGCGGGCCTGCTTGACGCCGACCACGGCGCCGATACCGCCCACAAGAAAGAACCACCAGAACTGCGCCACGAAATTACTGAGGCCAATGGTGATGCGGGTAGGCAGCGGCAAGGCGACGCCCAAGCCGAGAAACAGGTTGGCGAAAATGGGGACGACGAACTTGAGCAACGCGCCGACGACGAGAACGGCCATACCAACGACGGCGACCGGGTAGATTAAAGCCGACTTCACGGCCGACTTGAGCTTGACGGCCTTTTCGACGTAAGCGGCGATACGCTGGAGAATGATGTCCAAGATACCGCCGGTTTCACCGGCCTCAATCATGTTGGTGCTGAGATCGTCGAATACCTTGGGGTGCAAACGCATGGCGTTGGCCAGGGTGGAGCCGCTTTCGACGGTCGTCCGGATGTTGGTGAGCGTCTTTTGGAAGAACGCGTTCTCCTGGTTAGCGCCGAGAATTTCCAGGCACTGAACCAGAGGGAGGCCGGCATCGATCATCACGGAGAACTGGCGGAAAAAGACGGCCTGTTCCTTCGCTGTAACCGATCCCCCTCCGAAGGTGGGCAGGGAAAACTCCTTGCCCTTTTCGCGAATGTTGGATGGGACAATGCGCTCTTTGCGCAGGGAGGACGCGAGGCTTTCCTTGCTGGCGGCCTCGCGGCTTCCCTTGATCTTTTCTCCTGAAGCGCTCTTTCCCGAGAACGTAAATACTGGCATGACGCTTTTCTCCTGGTAAATCTAGCCGTTGCTGCTGTGTAGCGTTAGCGTTTGGCCGCGGCGGCCGCGGTTCCGGTGGAACCTTTGCCCAACCCCGCGCCGCGATTGATCATTTCCTGTAGCTCATCTTGATTGCTGGAACGGATGAGCGCGGTTTCAAGGGTGATTTGTTTTTGGAAATAGGCGGACGCAAGCGCCTGGTTGAAGGTCTGCATCCCGTACTTGTCCTGTCCGGATTGCATAGCCGAGTAAATCTGGTGAATTTTGTCCTCGCGAATGAGGTTGCGGACCGCCGCGTTGGGTACCAGGACTTCAAGGATCATGGCGCGGCCCTTGCCATCAGCTTTGGGCACCAGCGATTGGCACATGATGCCTTCGAGCACGAGCGAGAGCTGGGCGCGGATTTGCGGCTGCTGGTGCGCCGGAAAGGCGTCGATGATTCTGTTGATGGTGGAGGTGGCGGAATTGGTGTGCAGCGTGCCGAAGGTTAAGTGACCGGTTTCCGCGATTCTCAGCGCGGCTTCGATGGTTTCCAGATCGCGCATTTCGCCGATGAGAACGACGTCTGGATCTTCGCGGAGGGCGGCGCGGAGGGCGTCGGTGAAACTCTTGGTATCCGCGTGCAGCTCGCGCTGGTTGACCAGGCAGTTCTTGTTCATGTGTACAAATTCGATGGGATCTTCGATGGTCAGAATGTGATCGTGACGCTCGGAGTTGATCTTGTCGATCATGGCAGCCAGCGTAGTGGACTTACCGGAGCCGGTGGGTCCGGTGACCAGAACCAAGCCGCGCGGTTTATCGCACATTTTGGCCACGATTGGCGGCAGATTGAGCTGGTTAAAGGCCTTGATTTCAAAGGGAATCAAGCGAAAGACCGCAGCCGTTGCGCCGCGCTGGTTGAAGACATTGCCGCGGAAACGAGCCAGGCCCTTGAGGCCGAAGGAGAAGTCCAGTTCGAGGGATTCTTCAAAGCGATGCTTCTGGGAATCGGTCATGACGCTGTAGGCAAGCTGCTTGGTTTCCGCCGGGGTCATCTGCGGCAGGTCGAGCGGCACCAGATGTCCGCTAACGCGGATTTGTGGCGGGGAGTTGGTGGTAATGTGCAGATCGCTGCCTGCCATCTCCAACATCCTGCGGAGCAGATCGCTAAGAGTTAATGCCATGACTGTCCTATTCCTCCGTAAGCTTGTTGCAAATCTTTAGTGAATCGTTTCGCGTGCTACTTCTTCCAGCGTGGTCCATCCCATGGCGACTTTGGTTAAGCCGCTGCGCCGCAGGGTGATCATGCCTTGTTCGATGGCTTTTTTCTTGAGTTCCAGAGCGGACGCGCCAACCAGAACGAGTTCGCGAATGGCGTCATCGACTTCCATCACTTCATAAAGACCTGTACGGCCTTTGTAGCCGGTGTTGTTGCAAATGCCGCAGCCTTTGCCCTTCATCAACTTGACGGTTTTCGCCTCTTCCGGACCGAAGCCTTCATCAATCAGGGTCTGAATCGGGACTTCGAAAGGCTCGGCGCACTCCTTACAAACGCGGCGAATGAGGCGCTGGGCGCAGATGAGGTGGACGGACGTGGCAACCAGGAAAGGCTCGATGCCCATGTTCATGAGTCGCGTAATGGTCTCGGGCGCGCCGTTGGTGTGGAGCGTGGAGAGCACCAAGTGGCCGGTAAGCGCTGCTTTAATCGCAATTTCTGCCGTTTCAAAGTCACGGATTTCGCCGACGAGGATGATGTTGGGATCTTGCCGCAGGAAGGCGCGGAGGGCGGCGGCGAAGTTCAGGCCGATCTGCTCCTTCATCTGGACTTGATTCACGCCGCCGAGCTGGAACTCGACCGGATCTTCGGCGGTCATGATGTTGGTGTCAGGGGTGTTGAGTCGCGCGATGGAGGAATAGAGCGTGTTCGTCTTTCCAGAACCTGTCGGGCCGGTGACCAGCACCATGCCGTAAGGCTTGAGAATGGCTTTTTCAAATTTGGTGAGCGATTCCTGCTCGAAGCCGAGCTTGGTCATGTCGAGTCGCAGGTTCTCCTTGTCGAGGAGACGCATGACGATTTTTTCGCCCCAAAGCGTGGGCAGGGTGCTGACACGGAAATCGAGCTGCTTTTTCTTGCCGTTCAAGTTCATCTTCAGCATGATGCGACCGTCTTGCGGCAGACGCTTTTCGCTGATATCGAGCTTGGACATGATCTTAAGACGCGAGGTGATGGCGTCTTTCAGCTTTAAAGGCGGAGACATGATGGCCTGGAGAACACCGTCAATCCGGAAGCGGACACGGAATTCCTTTTCGTACGGTTCCATGTGGATGTCGCTGGCTCCGCGCTTCACGGCATCGGTCAGGATCAGGTTGACGAGCTTAACGATGGGTGCTTCATCGGCAGCTTTTTCGAGATCGGCCAGAGCGGCTTCGGCTTCCTCGGTCTGCACCTCGACATCGGTGTCACCCATGTCGTTCATGGTTTGCATGACCGACTCGAGATCTTCTCCCTGCTTGGTACCGTAGGCCTTATCGATGCCTTCGAGAATGGAGCTTTCCGAAGCCACCACCGGCTCGATGTTGAAGCCGGTCATGAATTTGATGTCGTCCATGGCGAAGACGTTGGTGGGATCAACCATGGCGATGGTGAGCGACGCACCGACGCGGCTCAACGGAAGAATCTGGTAGCGCTTGGCGGTTTCGTGCGGGATCAGCTTGACGACGGACGCGTCAATTTCAAAATAGGCGAGGTTGATCGCGGGCACGCCGTACTGCCGCGAGAGGAAGTTGGTGAAGTCTTCCTCTGTCAGAAAACCGAGTTTGACGAGGGCTGCGCCAAGGCGGGTGTTGTTATCTTTCTGGCTCTTCGCCGCCTGTTGCAACTGCTCCTGGGTAATGATCTTCTCTTTGACGAGAAGGTCGCCCAGACGTTGAGACATATCGCAGACTCCTCTGACCGGCAGTATCGAAAAAATTAGACAGTAACGAAACGGCGGCTCTGCGGAGGAGGGGCTGCAGATACGCTTCTAGTTCCGTTGACACAAATTGTCACCGAAGATGGATTACTGCGCCTGTAACTTTGGTACTTGTCCTGCGCCGGGAAAAGCTCGGGATAGCTCCGCAAGTGGTTGAGCCTGTTGTTTTTCAGGGTTTTTGGGAGATCGCGGACTAGGGTTCATGCCTGCCGTGCAACAACCTTGGTAACTTCGCGATCAAACTCGCCACGGGGCAGGGGGGCTCGGCGGAGCAAAGTCGCGTAGCAACGCGCTACGCTGGGAGGTTTTCCGGAAACCGCTATAATCTGGGGGCGCTCCGGAGTGCGTCCCCAGCGCAGGTGTTTTGCCCGCCCAAACTCCAAATCGCCCTGATCCTCCGCGTGGCCGCGCAGCCGTGCTTTGGCTGGCAATCGGAACGTTTTTGCTCTTTGCCGTCGCCATTTCCCAGACCGCTTTCAACCTAAAATTCATTCAGCCCGATAACAACACGCTGGGATATGCGGCGCTTTCCGGGCTGATTTTTCTGTTGCTGCTGGCGATGACTTTTGTGCTCCTGCGCAACCTCTTGAAGCTCTACGGAGACCGGCAGCTCGGGGTACTCGGGTCAAAATTCCGGGCGCGCATGGTGCTGATGGTGCTGCTGCTCTCGCTGCTGCCGGTGATGGCACAGTTTGGTTTTGCCCGGCTGTTACTGAATCGTTCCATCGATAAGTGGTTCTCCCGGCCCGTGGAAGAGGTCCGGAAAGACACGCAGGCAGTGGCGTCGTTGATGGTGGGCTACGCCGGGCAGAACGCGCAATCCGAGGCCAGCTCAATCGCATCGGCACAGGACCTGCGGTGGGCGTTCTCTTCCGGAGACTTTTCCGGTGCGGCCAACGAATTTCGGAAGCATGAAGCCACTCTGCAAGGGGGCTTCGTCGTGGCGCTGATTGATGGAGAGCTGAAGGCGAGTCAGAACGTGCCCGGAAGTTGGCCGCTGCGGGACCTAAAGATTCCCGCGCATCAGGGTGCGGTTGCCGGTCCGGCTCATTTTCAATTCGGCAAGGCCGAATACATTCTGGCAGCGGCGCCGGTTGGGGAGCACGGCCTAATCCTGGTGGGAATGCCTTTGCCTCTGGAGTTTTCCAGCACAGTGCGGGAACTGGACGAAAGCGAGCAACGCTACATCGAACTGAGCCGCGAACGGAAACTGCTGAGCCGCACCTATATGTCGCAGCTGCTGCTCATCACCTTGCTGGTGCTGTTTGCCGCCATGTGGCTCGCCATGTTCCTGGCTAAACTAGTTACGCGACCGGTGGAAGCACTGGGCGAGGCCATGCAGGCTGTTTCACGCGGCCAATTGAACTACCGCGTGGAAGTTAGCGCCGCCGACGAACTCGGCGATCTAGTGCGATCGTTCAACCGCATGGCGTCCGAACTTGAGAGCAGCCGTTCCCAGATCGAACTGGCTGGACGCGAACTTGCCGATGCCAATTCCGCACTGGAGCGCCGCCGCCACTACATTGAAACCTTGGTTGAAAGCATCCCGACCGGCGTCGTCTCGCTGGCAGCGGAAGGCACCATCCACCATGCGAACCATGCCTTCGTGCGCATGCTGCATCCCGCTGATGCCATCCCCCCAGAGCCAGCCGCGTTATACGGATCGACTTTGCCGCTCATTTTGCCAGACGAGTCAATGGAAGAAATTAGGCCGCTCATGCGGCGAGCCGAGCGCATGGGAATGGCTTCGGCGCAAATGGAAATCACAGTGGCGCGGAAGACTTTGACCGTTGCCGTTACGGTCTCGACGCTCGACTACCAAGGCCAACGGCTGGGTTATGTACTGGTGTTTGAAGACCTGTCCGATTTGCTGCAAGCGCAGAAACAGGCTGCCTGGCGGGAAGTGGCGCGGCGCGTGGCCCATGAAATCAAGAATCCTCTGACTCCCATTGCGCTCTCCGCCGAGCGCATTCGGCGGCAACTGGAGCGCGGCCTGCCCATGGACGAAGCCTCTGTGACAGCCATTCGCAGCGGCTCGGAAACCATTTCCAGTTCGGTCGAGACCTTGCGGACTCTCGTGGACGAATTTGCCACCGTGGCACGGTTTCCCCGGGCCACGCCCCACCCCTGCGACGCACAGCAAGTCATCGCCAGCGCCCTGGCGATGTTTGACGGACGCTTGCAGGGCATTCGCATTCAATCCGCCGTCCCATCAGGACTGCCCAAAGTGATGGCCGACCCGGAAGCGCTCAAACGCGCACTCGCCAACCTGATCGACAATGCGGCCGAAGCGATGAAAGACTCCCTAATGCGCGAGATTCACCTTTCGGCAGGCCTGCTGCCTAGTCACGATACGATTGAGATCGTGGTCGCCGATACCGGCCACGGGGTTTCGCGCGAAGCCAAAGAAAAGCTGTTCCTTCCCTACTTTTCCACCAAGCAGCGCGGAACTGGTCTCGGGCTTTCCATTGTCAGCCGAATTATTGAAGACCATCATGGTTCCATCCGCGTGGAGGAAAACTCCCCGGTCGGGACGCGGTTTATTATTGAATTGCCGGTCGCCGAAGCCCCCGAGGTGGAACCGGTTGTCCCGGAAGCCGCCACACTCACGCAAAATGCCCAACATTCTGATCGTTGACGACGAAGCCAGCATCCGCAAGATTCTTCTCGAAGTGCTCGGCGAGGAGGGCTATTCCGCCACCGCCGTGGACTCGGGCGAAGCGTGCCTGGAGGCGTTGCGCAAGCAGCCCAGCAGCGTCGTGCTGCTCGACATCTGGCTGCCGGGAGCAGACGGGCTGGATACCCTGCAAAAAATTCGCGAGCTGGAGAACCCGCCCGAAGTCGTCATGATTTCCGGTCACGGAACCATCGAAACAGCCGTCCGCGCCACCAAGCTGGGCGCATTTGATTTCCTCGAAAAGCCACTCTCGCTCGACCGGACGCTGATTGTCCTCAAGAACGCCGTAGAGGCCCACCGGCTCCGCGCCGAGAATCGCGACCTGAAGAAGCAGACGGTGGTGCGCAGCCTGATCGTCGGCGACAGTGTGCCGATGAAGGCTCTGCGCCAGCAGATTGCCATTATGGCCCCGACCAATGGCCGCGTCCTGGTTTACGGCGAATCCGGCACCGGCAAAGAACTGGTGGCCCACGCAATCCACGCGCAAAGCCTGCGGAAAGACGGGCTATTTGTGGAGCTGAACTGCGCCGCAATTCCCGAAGAATTGATTGAGAGCGAGCTGTTTGGGCACCGGAAGGGTTCGTTCTCCGGGGCAGCCGCGGACAAGGAAGGCAAATTCCAGAAAGCGGACGGCGGCACACTCTTCCTGGACGAAGTTGGCGACATGAGCCTGACCACGCAATCCAAGGTTTTGCGGGCACTGGACGAAGGACGCGTGGCACCAGTCGGCGGAGAAGACTCCATTGTTGTGGATGTGCGCGTGATTGCCGCGACGAACAAGGATTTGGAGGAAGAAATTGCCCGCGGGAACTTCCGCGAAGACTTATTCTATCGCCTGAACGTTATTCCGTTCTTTGTCCCGCCGCTGCGCGAACACCCCGAAGACATTCCCCAGCTGGTCCGGCACTTTATGAAGGAGTTTTCCTCGGCCTACAGCCGCCGCCCCCGCGAAATTACCGATGATGCGGTGGACGTTCTGCTCCGCTATTCCTGGCCCGGGAACGTGCGGGAACTGCGCAATGTGATTGAACGCATCGTAATTATGAACCCTGCGGTGGCGCGCTTCGAGCGCAAACATCTGCCGCCGCTGGTCTATCGCGAAAGCGTGCGGCGACCGGCGGGCGCGGAGTTCACTACGCTGCATGACGCGCGAGCGGCCTACGAGAAGGACTTTATCCTCAAGAAGCTGGATGAAAACCACGGCAACGTGAGCCGCACAGCGGAATTACTAGGATTGGAACGCAGCCATCTCTACCGGAAAATGAAGGGCTTGGGGATTGCGGTGAAAGAGTAACGGTCTACCGCTTAACCATGTGAATCTCGGTCCCATTCTTGTGATACCGAACTTCATCCATCAACTGGTTCATCAGATAGACGCCACGGCCGTGGTCCGAGAATATGTTTTCCGCAGCCGTCGGTGTTGGCACGGATGCCGGATCAAACCCAGTTCCTGGATCGCGCACCACAATCACCACGCCGCGCTTGTCATCGCAAACCACGCAGCACTCCACCGTCTTGGTGGGATCGCACTGGCACCCATGAACCACCGCGTTGGCTAGGGCCTCCGAGAGAGCCAGTTCAATCGCGTCTTCTTTACCGGCCACGCGGTTGGTTTTCCGCACTTCGGCCATGATTTTCTGCACAGCGGGATCTACCGCCTCGCGCCTTGCGGGCAGCGTTAAATCCAATTGCATCCGGAACCGATTTACGTCTTTCCGCACCGCGGTCTTCTTGGCCATGGGCTTCTCCGGTTCCAACTACCAGCGCATCTAGTTCGATGCAGAATGCTCTATTTGGATGCTATCGGCATTTCCCCCTTGCGGGCAAATTACCGAGGGGAAGCATCCGGTGTTACTGGAGTATCACTTACGTGCCACTAAATTTTCAAGCTGCCGCTGCCAATCCAGGCCATCGACAAAGCGCTCGGAATCGCGCCATTTCGGTTCCACCTTCACAAAAAGCTGCAAAAACACCTTGGTTTCGACCAATTTTTCGATTTCCAGGCGGGCTTTGGTGCCAATCAACTTCAACATTTGGCCCCCTTTTCCCACCAAAATTGCCTTTTGCCCTTCCCGCTCACAGAAGATGGCGGCGGCTATGCGGGTCAGCTTCTTGCCTTCCACAAATTCCTCGATAACAACGGCGGTGGAGTGAGGAACCTCTTCCTTGGTGTGATGCAGCACCTGCTCACGAATCGCTTCCGACACCATAAAGCGCATGGGCAGGTCAGTAATTTGATCCTCGGGAAAATAACGAGGCCCTTGCGGGAGGGTGCGAATCGTCGCTTCCAGCAATGTTTCGATCCCATCTTTTCGCAACGCGGAAATCGGAACAATTTCCAGAAACTTCATGCGCTCGCTATATTGCCCAATCACTGGCAGAAGCTTTTGCTTGTCGAGCAAATCAATTTTGTTGAGCAGCAGGAAAACCGGCGTGCCGGACTTCTTCGCCATTTCGATCAGGAATTCATCGCCCTGGTCCACTTTCTTGGTGGCATCGCAGATTAGGTAAATGAGATCGCAGCCTTCCAGCGCGCCATGCACTTCGCGCATCATTTTTTTGCCCAGCGAAGAATCCGCCTTGTGTACGCCGGGCGTGTCGATCAAGATGATCTGCGCCGCCAGCTGACCTTTTTTCTTCGGAATATTGACGATTCCCTGCACGCGAGTGCGCGTGGTCTGCGGCTTGGGGCTGACGATGGCGAGCTTCTGACCAGCCAGCGCGTTCAACAGCGTGGACTTTCCGGCGTTCGGCTTTCCGAGAATACAAACAAATCCTGATCGAATGGGCATCCGCTACTCTCCGCCCGCTTGTTCTGCACTGAGACGCAGCTCGGGCGGCTGAATCGAGGTAATGCGGACGCGCTCAACGCGACGATCCGTAGCTTCCAAAACTTCAAAGCGCAGGCCGCCATCTTCGATAACTTCCCCGCGCTGCGGTATCCGTCCGGCCAACTCACTGACTAACCCCGCCACCGTAGCCGCTTCTTTGCCTTCGGGGCGCTCGCCAAAGAGTTCCGTCAGGCGGTCAACGTCCGTATTGCCCAGCACGACATAGGAGGAATCGCTTTCGCGCTCCACGTTCGTGTGCTTGTCGTGGTCATCGTGAATCTCTCCGACGATTTCCTCAACCAGGTCTTCAATGGTAACCAGGCCAGCCACGCTGCCATATTCATCCACAACAATCGCCATGCGGATGTTGTTCTTCTGCATCTCGCGCAAAAGCTCATTGCTGCGGCGCGTTTCCGGAACAAAATGGACATCCTTGCGCATCAGCGTGTCCACCGTCCGCTTCGCCGCTTCACTGTCGGAAACCTGGAGCACATCCTGCGCGCTGAGAATGCCCTTGATGTTGTGGATGGACCCTTCGTAGACAGGAACTCGGGAAAGGGGTTTAGCCTTCAGCAGGTCGACCAGCTGCTCGACCGTCGCGGTCACAGGAACGGCCACCATCTCCGGGCGCGGCTTCATGATTTCGCGAACGGTTTTTTCGCCGAACTCCACCACCGACTGAATCAAGTGGCGATCTTCCTCTTGCAGAATTCCCTCTTCTTGCCCCGCCTCAATCAGCGCGTCCACGGCCTCGGCCTGCGTTTCGGGCTGCTCGTCGGAATGGGCCTTGGTCAGCGCCGTCACCGACTGCACAAAGCCAACGACCAGCGTGACCGGAAGGCTCAAGTAAATCAGGAAACGCAGGAGCAGACCGCACCGGCCGAGCCAGCGGCCCTCCGTGCGGGCGAAGAGCACGAATGGCAACACCCGATTGAAAATTACCACAATCAGAACAATCAGCGCGGCGGCTTCGGCAATTTCGGGCGGACTCCATGGATTGATGCCGAATAGCGTATAGCCCACGATTAGCGTGATCGCGGCCGTCATCAGCTGCACCCAGATGGCGATGGCTAAGCGCGCGCGGTCGCGGTTGATGCCCAGGCGCGGCTCCACCAGGTTCTCAAAAGAGTCAATATTGTCCTGGAACTCGCGGGAGAGAAACTTCCCCATTTCCGCATACAGGCGATCCACATACGAAACCAGCGCCAGCAAAAACAGCAGCATCACGAAAACGAGAATGAGGGCGAGGTTCACGACTTCCGCCTGGCCCGTGGCGCGGCACGGGCGATCAACGCCATCGGCAGTTTCATATCCAGCCGCAATCGGGCTTCCTTGCGCGCCATCGTCCCTTGGTCCGTCTCGTGGTCGTATCCCGCCAAATGCAGCGCTCCGTGTAAAACCAGAATCTTAATCTCTTCGCTCAGGGTATGCCCCAATTGCGCCGCGTTCGCCCGCGCAATGTCCGCGGAAATGGCCAGGTCGCCAGCCAGTTTTCCCGGTAAACCCGGCACGGCGGAAAACGACAACACATCCGTGGCCACATCTTTCCCGCGGAAACGGCGATTCAAGCTGCGCATTTCAAGGTTGTTGGTGATCAACACATTCACGGTTCCCTTGAGCTTCACTGCCCCGCATGCCTTCCGCACAAAACGCTCCAACAAGGCTGCGGTCGCTCCCGGTATTCGCTTTTTCAAAAGAACCATAGGTGATGGCGAGAATTTTACCTGCTTTTACTCGGACGCGGGCGCGGCAGCCCCTGCCGGCTTGGAGGCGGCGTCGCTCTTAGGCTTTGGCTCCAGCGCCAAAGATAGCTGCGTGGCCCCTTGCTGCGTCTTGTATTCGTCGTAGGCCCGCACAATTCGCTGCACTAACTGGTGACGCACCACGTCGGTCTCGTCAAAGTGCACAAAATTAATTCCTTCCACATTCTTCAGCGCTTCCATGGCCTCCAGTAGGCCACTGCGCTTGGCGTTGGGCAAGTCAATCTGCGTGATGTCGCCCGTAATCACCGCCTTCGAACCGAAGCCAAGTCGCGTCACAAACATCTTCATTTGCTCGGTGGTGGTGTTCTGTGCCTCGTCCATGATGACGAACGAATCATTCAAAGTGCGTCCACGCATGAACGCAATCGGAGCAATTTCGATGACATTCTTTTCCAGATAGCGTTCAACTTTTTCGGGATCCAGCAAGTCGTAGAGCGCGTCATACAAAGGCCGCAGGTAAGGATCGATTTTGTCCTGCAACGTTCCGGGCAAAAACCCGAGGCGCTCGCCAGCTTCCACCGCTGGACGGGCCAGAATGATGCGACTGACCTTCTTCGCCAGCAGCGCGGAAATGGCCATCGCCACCGCCAGGTAAGTCTTACCTGTTCCGGCCGGCCCAATGCCAAAAACCATGTCGTGCTTTTCAATCGCGTCCAGGTAGCGACGCTGATTGACGGTCTTCGGCTGCACCATGCGCCGACCCTGCGCCCGCTGCTTGCCCGCTTCGGCCAGCCCGCGCAGAGTCGCGGTCGCATCGGAGACAACTACGCGCAACATACTGCCCAAGTCGCCATTCGAAAATTGGAACCCGGACTTCTGAAGAAACACATAGTCGGCGAACACCTGCTCAGCTCGCGAAACGTCCTTGGCCGCGCCTTCAATCTCAATCCCGCTGGCGCGCAGGTCGATGGCCACGTTCAGGCCGTCTTCGAGCACGTGCAGGTTTTCATCCCGCGTGCCGAACAGCGTCTCGATATTCGCGCCAACTTCAATGCTCTTCTTCATGGCCTCTTCTTCTTCGTGAAATCCCTGTCGTTGTTTCGCACCATAGCAAACGCGCGCGAAAACACCGCGTGGGCTGGAACTTCAACAAACAAATCATCTCTTGAGATGGAGGGAACCGGGGCTTCGGCCACCACAATGGAGGCAACAACCATTGCTGTAAGGTTACGCTGGGGGCGCAAACAGAGTCAATTACCGCTCGGCAGTTGGCAACCAAACCCGCGCCCCGCTGCATCGGCTTGCGCACACCTCAAATAGGTTTGTCTCACCTCCCTGTAACATCATCTCGGGTCCGCGCTAACGGGTTTCATATCTTCACAAAGCATTGCTGTCAGCACCAGGGATACAGAGGTCGGCGCACTCTATTCCGAGCACGTGAATCCGCAGTGGGTTCGCTTGTCCCTCCGCGGCTTTGAGATGGTCAAAGCCGTTCATGGCGCAGGTCTGCTTTGCGGCCTTGAGTTTGCCTCCCCCAAGTCGCTGAAGTTGCGCATCCCCTTCGAGGCGTTTATGCACATCCATCCCGTAATGTTCGGCCAAATCCTGGTCATACGCCTGTTTCGCGACAGCGGCATTCTCACCCAATTCTGTGGCAACAACTTTATGGTGCTGAAGGCTGCGCCACCGCTGGTCGTCAGCGACCTCCAAATTGATGATTTCGTTGCCGCCATTCACCAAGGTGGTCGAATTGGCGCATTCCTCCACTGAATTTTGGTCGGAGGCTCTGGGACTTGCGCGACGTGCCATCCGCATCTAATAGACTGATCAAGTCAACCACGGTTGGCATTACTGGCCCAATTCCTGAGGACACACAAGAAAATGCAGATCATCAGCGCCCAGAGCGCTTTCCCGAAAGACTACTACCCGCAAGACGTGCTCTTTGATGCCCTCCAAGCCTACTGGGGTGGTCGACTGGAGAAACCGGAAGTCCTCCGCCGTCTTTATAACAACGTCGGCGTCGACGGCCGCTATCTTTCGATTCCCATCGACGAGTATCCGAAGCTGCGCGGCTGGGGCGAGGCCAACGACCACTGGATTCGCACCGCGCTCGACCTCGGTGAGCAAGCCATCGCCGGTGCGGCGGCAGCCGCAGCGCTGGATGTTCGCGAGATCAGGGCTATTTTTTTTACTTCCGTAACGGGAATCTCCGCTCCTTCCATTGATGCTTTGCTGGTGAACCGGATGGGGCTGTCCCCAAATATCCGCCGCACCCCAATCTTTGGTTTAGGATGCGTTGCCGGAGCCGCTGGTATTTCCCGTGCCGCGGACTACGTCCGCGCCTATCCCGACCAGGTAGCTGTCGTACTGGCCGTCGAACTCTGTTCCCTCACCATTCAGCGGGAAGATCTCTCCATGGCCAACCTGATTGCCTCTGGACTATTCGGCGATGGCGCCGCTGCCGTCCTGGTAGCGGGCGCGGACCGCAAGCTCGAGCGCGCCCCCGCCGGACCGAAAATTCTTGGCACCAAATCCGTGTTCTATCCCGCCACCGAAGCCATGATGGGCTGGACTATTTCCGAAAAGGGCTTTTCCATCGTGCTCTCTCCGGAAGTTCCCAGTCTTATCGAAGGACAGCTGGGTGCGGATGTGGACCGCTTCTTCGCCGAACTGGGACGCAACCGCGCCGACGTTCAAAGCTGGGTACTCCACACTGGCGGCCCCAAAGTTCTTCAGGCCACAGCAGCAGCGCTGGGGCTCCAGAACAACGAACTGGCCGCTTCCTGGGACTGTCTGCGGCGCATGGGAAACCTATCCTCCGCTTCCGTCCTTTGTGTTCTTGAAGAAGTCGCACAAAACCGCCGTCCCCCGCCGGGCACGCTCGGTCTACTCGCCGCCATGGGTCCGGGCTTCTGCTCAGAGTTGGTGGCCATCGAGTGGTAATCCCCCAACCCACAGACGTCTTCGTGGTCGGCGGAGGCCCCGCCGGAATTGCCGCCGCGCTGGCCGCCCGGCAACATGGACTCACAGCCACCGTGGCCGATAGCTGCTCCCCCGCCATCGACAAGCCTTGCGGCGAAGGTCTGATGCCCGACGCTGTCGCGGCCCTCGAAAATCTGGGTGTCACCATCCCGCCGCTAGAGGCCCACCGCTTGCGCGGCATTCGTTTTGTCAGCGCCGAATCTTCCGTCCAAGCCGAGTTCCCTTCCGGATTCGGCCTCGGCGTCCGCCGTACTCAGCTGCACCGCCTCATGATCGAGCAGGCCGAACGCGTTGGCGTCCAATTCCTTTGGCACGCTCCCGTGACCGGCTTGCATGCCCAGGGTATTCTGGTTCAGGGCCAGCTGCATCCGGCGCGCTGGATCGTGGGTGCCGACGGCGGCAGCTCCCGTGTTCGCCGTTGGGCCGACTTGGATGTCCATCGCCAGCAGGACCGCCGCTTCGCCTTCCGCCGCCACTATCGAATCTCCCACTGGCCCGAGGTCATGGAACTCCATTGGGGCGATGGCTGCCAACTCTACCTGACCCCAGTGGGTGCGAGCGATGTTTGCGTGGCCCTGGTTTCCAGAGACCCCAGCCTCCGCCTCGACCGCGCTCTCTTGAATTTTCCAGAGATGGCTGGCCGCCTGAGCGGCGCCGAACCCACCTCGCCAGAACGCGGAGCCGTCTCCGTCACCCGTAAACTCGCCCGCGTGTGCAGCTCCCGTGTCGCTTTGGTGGGAGATGCCTCAGGAGGCGTGGACGCGGTCACCGGGGATGGACTCTGCCTCGCCTTTCGCCAGGCATCCTTGCTGGGCCGCTGTCTGGCCGCCGGGAACCTCTCCCCCTACCAGCCCGGCCATCGTGCCCTGGGTCGGCGTCCCGCGCTCATGTCCAGGCTCATGCTCCTGCTCGATCGGCACCCCGGACTGCGCCGTCGCGTCATGCGGTCCTTCGCGTCGGAACCGAAGCTCTTCGCCCGGCTCCTCGCAACACACGTCGGTGCCGTATCGCCAATCGCTCTAACCGCCAACGGATTGGCCTTGGGTTGGAAATTAGTCACTCTATGATTTCAAGGGACCAAACATCGCGGGCCTTGACCCGGACGATGGCGAAGTGATTCGTCTATTCCATCCTCGCAAGGACTTATGGGAGGAACACTTCGCATGGCTTGGGCCCCAGTTAAAGCGCGAACCCAGATCGGGCGTGTAACGATCTCGCTACTAGTGATTAACGACCCTGACTTGATCGCAGTTCGGATCGCCCTCCAGGAGGAAGGTATCTTCGGGAGTTAACCCACACCACCCGCCGATGCCGGAACAGCCCTCGTCTTGGCCCACTGTCGCAGTGCTTGAATATCTTCGGCTCGCGTTGCCGAAAGCGGAACGGTTTGCGATAGCGCATCCAGCAGGCTCTGCGTCGTCATGGGCTGCTTGAAGGAGTACGATGCGTACATCGCGGTCTGCACGGCGGCATCAAGTTCCGCCCCGGAGTAGCCGCTGGCTGCTTGGGCGATTTGGTCGAGATCGAAGTCAGCAAGGTTCTTCTTGCGCTTCGTCAGTTGGATGGTAAGGATTTGCTTCCGCTCGGACTGATTCGGCAGGTCGACAAAAAACAGTTCGTCAAACCGGCCTTTACGAATCAGTTCCGGAGGCAGCGCGTTGACGTTGTTGGAGGTCGCCGCCACAAACACGGGAGCCTTTCGGTCCTGCATCCAGCCCAAAAACGACCCCAACATGCGTGACGATACCCCAGCATCCACCGACGCCGAATCCGCCCCTGTCCCGGCAAAAACCTTCTCCAGTTCGTCAATCCACAAAACGCACGGCGCTAATCCTTCAGCGACCTTAAATACCTTCTGAATTCGCTTCTCCGTCTCGCCAATGTACTTGTCGAAGATGGCGGCCGAGTCGAACTTCACCAGCGGCAGCTTCCACTCCCCGGCAATGGCCCGCGCGCACAAGCTCTTCCCGCAACCCTGAACGCCCAGGATGATCACACCCTTGGGCGGCTCCAGGCCAAAGTCACGGGCCTTGTCCTCCCAGGCTCCGCGGCGTAAAGCCAGCCAATTCTTCAAGTTATCCAGGCCGCCGATGCCAAGCATGCTGTCCGACGTATCCACAAAGTCGAGCATGCCGGTGCGTTTGAGCATAGCTTTTTTGGCGTCGAGAATGTCCGTAACTGTCTCAGGACAAAGGGCATAGCGGGTCACTAGCGCTTGCGAGACAGCCCGCTCGGATTCCTCCTCGGTCAGACCGCGCAAATTGGCCACAACCGCATCGATTCCCGGCGTGTCCAGCTTCCTCCCCAGGGAGTGGGTCTTGCCGATTTTCACCATCATTTCGTCAATAATCTGCCGCAGTCGAGCCCTATCTGGTAGAGGCAACTCGAGATACTCGACCAAGCTGGCCAGTTCTGGGGGAATTTGGATCGACGGCGCGGTCAGAATCAGGGTCCGGCGGTTGGTTTGGAACTTCTGACCCACGTCCCGGAGGCGACGAACCACCACCGGATCCTCCAGGTGGCGGTGGAAGTCCTTTAGAATGAACGCCCCTTCCACGGTTAAGCCTTCCATATGCCCTAGGACCTTAGCCGGGTCACGCGTGTCGTAGATCATGTTTCCCTGGGCCTGGGCGGCTGCGTAGGCGTCTTGCGTGTAGCCTCCGGCGGGAAGGCCATGTTCGACTCCAAAATCGGTCCCAGAGGCTCCTGCGGCCATCCCTGACCCGGCCATGCCCGACCGGACCAGACCGCTGGCAATGGTCCACTCGAAGCTGGCCAGATTCAGCCCCTGGCAGGCCAACCGGACGAGCCTGACGGCACGGACCTCCTCGACCGTCTCCATGACGACGATGGGCGTGCTCGAGTCGAGCAGGACGCGCAGGCGGTCGGCGGCCTTGTCCATTGTTCGGTCGAGATTGCGGTCGAGGTTGCGGTCGAGCGTAAGGTCCAGCGTGTGACCGGAAGGATCAGGCATTTTTGCTTCCTAAACTGTTTCGAGGATTGGACTTATCGTTTGCCAAATAGGGGGGACTCTCGTAAGATAGTGGTTCGGTACCCTCCGAGCAACATTCCATAGGACAAGGACTTACGTAAAGATGGCGAACCATGTATCAGCCCTGAAGCGCGTGCGTCAGACCGCGAAGAAGACCGAAATCAACCGCAACAACCGTTCCCGCGTGCGCGGCGTGCTGCGCAAGATGCGTGAAACCGTCGCCGCCGGCGACAAAAAAACCGCCGAACTTCAGTTCCGCGAGACCGTTTCCGCGCTCGATAAGGCCATCCAGAAGGGCGTTCTGCACAAGAACACCGCTGGACGCTACAAGAGCCGTTTGGCGGCGCGAGTCAAGGCCATCAAGTAAATCGCGATGGATTTTTGGGTGCAAAACCCAAAAACGAACGTCGTTTGTTCCAAACATCCGCGCTCCCGCGGATTTCCTTTGCACCGCAACAGGGCTTGCTCTCATAATGACGACTGCACTTTCTCGTCCTTCGTGAGGGTCTATGATCTGGTCCCGCTTGCTGTTCCGGACACTTTGCCTGGCCTCCATTTGCCTACTCGCGCCATCTTTGGCGTCGGCGGACGACTGGCCTCCGATTGACCCTGCCGATCTGGCGCTCAAGAGCATTCCACAACAGCCCGGAGCCTCGGCCGTCATTCTCCTGCGCGATGAAAATGACGACGACACCCTACGTTTCCATTCCACGTACGAGCGCATCAAGATTCTGACGGAAGCTGGACGCGAATACGCTGACATTGAGCTGCCGTATAGCCGAAAGTCGTTTCGCATTGATTCCATCAGCGGGCGCACAATTCACCCGGACGGCTCGAGCACGCCTTTCACCGGCAAACCCTTCGACAAGACCGTGCAAAAGGGGCGAGGGTTCCGCTACAACGTGAAGGCGTTCACCCTGCCCGACGTTCAGGTTGGCAGCATTATCGAATACCGATACACCCTGCGCTATGACGACCACAGTCTGGTGCCACCCGAGTGGGAGGTTCAGCGTAATCTATTCCAGAAACATGCCACCTTCAAGTTTATCCCGTTTCAATTCGCAAGCTCCAGCCACTACGTGCAAATTGGCCACGACCGCATTGCCGACCGTCTGTCCTGGACTTCCTACCTGACCAAGGATAACCAGCCAAAATTGGTTTCCACCCCGCGCTCGGAATGGGTGGAGTTAGCGATGTCTGACATTGTTCCCCTGCTGGACGAGCCCTACTCGCCGCCGACCCGCACGGTCAAAATGCGGGTGAATTTTTATTACACCGACGGCGCCAAGGTGGAAGACTACTGGAAAGTGGAGAGTAAGTACTGGAACAAAGAAGTTGAAAGCTTCGTCGAGCACCGCAATGGGGCCTCGGATGTGCTGGCGAAAACCATAACACCGCAGGACGCTCCGGAACAGAAAGTTCGCAAAATTTACGCGTTTGTTGCTGGTCTGGAAAACCGGAGCTACATTCCCGCCCGCGCCGCGCAAGAAGAACACGCGCTGGGCATCAAGCCCAACAAGACTGCGGAAGATGTCCTGCAACAACGCAGCGGCGACCACGACGAATTGAATCGAACGTTCGCGGCGCTGGTCCGCGAGGCGAACATTCCGGCGAAGATGATGTGGCTGCCGGACCGCACGGAAATCTTTTTTGATCCCAACTACCTGAACACCTCGCAACTGGACGCGGAGGTGACGATTGTGGAACTCGGTGGCAAGGACGTCTTCCTCGACCCCGGCACCAAATACTGCCCCTACGGCATGCTGAACTGGCGCAGTGCCGGCAACCGCGGCTTGCGCCAAAGTGACTCGAAAAACGCCGAATTTGGCGACGCCCCGCTCAATAGCTATAACGACGCCATGATTCAGCGCCTGGCACATTTGAAGCTCACCGAGGACGGCAAATATGAAGGCACCGTCACGATCGGATTCGGTGGGCTGGAAGGCATGGAGTGGCGGCGAACCGGGGGCCATACGGACGACGAAGGGCGAAAGAAAGCACTGGAGGATGCTATTAAAGAATGGCTGCCTGTTGGCACCGAAATTACGCTGACCAAAAAGCCCAAATGGGATGACACTGAATCCCAGGTGGCGGCGGAGTTTAAAGTCAGCGGCAATCTGGCCACCAGCGCCGGAAAGCGCTGGATGATGCCTCCCCATGTATTTGAGGTAAACGAAAAGCCGAAATTCCCCTCCGCCCAGCGAACCAACGCCGTGTACCTTTACTATCCCTATCGCGAAATTGACGAGGTCCACATCACGCTGCCCTCGGGCGTGGAAGTGGAAAGCCTTCCGCCGAATGACACCGTGAAGACCGACTTCGCCGCGTATTCCACCGTCCAGAAAATCGAAGCTCCCGGTATCGTATTTTCCCGCCGAGACCTGGTGATGGGTGGGATGGCCTTCCCCAACGCGGTCTACAAGGAAGTGAAAGACTTCTACGACAAGGTGAAGGCGGGCGACGACCAACCAGCCCTGTTGAAAGCGGCCCCCCATGCTCAGGGCAAGTAGGGCGCTGCTCGGCGCGAGCATTATGCTTTTGGCCAACCAATTCCTGTGGGCGGATTCCGCCAACGTCCCGGACTGGGTGCGCCAAGCCAGCAGCCAGTCCCTGCCAAGCTATCCGGCGGATACCAATGCGGTCGTGCTTCTGGCCCAGGAAGACATGAATGTAACCGCCCCGGGCGACTACGTGGAGCACCACCGCCGCGTCGTGAAGATCCTGCGCCCGGACGGACGCCAGGAAGGGAGGCTTTGGGTTCATCTTGGACATGAGGAAAAGCTGCTTTCCCTGCACGCCTGGAGCATCGATAAGACCGGCCGCGAATACGAACTGAAGGAAAAGGATTTCGAGGAACAGAATCCCTACTACCACAGCTTTTACGACGACGTCCGCTACCGAACCGCCCAGGCACCCTCGTCAGAGGCCGGTTCGGTGGTCGCCCTTGAGTACGAAATTCGACGTCATGCCTGGCATAACCAGTTGCACTGGATGTTGCAGGACGACATTCCAGTACGAGAAACCACCTTCACGCTGCAACTGCCCCATGACTGGGAATACAAGGCCTCCTGGTCGGGAAAGGTTGCCGGGAAATTTGCGGAACCGGTGGCGGCGGGTGCCAACCGCTGGCAGTGGACCCGGCGCGACCTTCCGGCGCTGGAGGAAGAAGCGGACATGCCCTCCTTCGCGGCGCTGGCGGATCGAATGGAGTTGGCGTTCTACATTCCCGGCGAGAACTCGACCAACGTAGGGTCATGGAATGGACTGGGACGATGGTATTCCGGGCTGACTGCCGGCCGCCGCGCGCCGACCACCGAGATCACGGAAATGGTGCGGCAACTGACCGCTGGCAAAACCACCTTCGACGGAAAGCTGCGAGCTTTAGCGGGATTTCTCCAGAATGATATCCGCTACGTGGCAGTAGAAATCGGCATTGGCGGTTACCAACCACACCCGGCGAGCGACGTGTTTCACTTTCGCTATGGAGACTGCAAAGACAAAGCCACGCTGCTGAGCAGCATGTTGCAAGAAACCGGAATTCGTTCCGAATACGTGCTGATCGATACCGAGAGAGGCGTGGTTCAGTCGGCGCTGCCTTCTTCGTGGTTCAACCATGCCATTCTCGCCATTGAACTGCCTGCCTCCGAGGCGGCAAAATACCGCAGCGTTGTCTCAGCCAGTTCCGGAAAGTTGTACCTGATTTTCGACCCAACCGATACCTATACACCGGTCGGGGAACTACGGGCCGACTTGCAAGAGACCTATGCATTGCTGGTTACTGAGGGCAACGGCGAGTTGATCCATACGCCTTTACTGCCGCCCGAAACCAACCTGCTGGCCCGAACGGGGCACTTCACCCTGAGTCCAGAAGGGGCGCTGAGTGGTGAAGTGGCGGAGACCCTAACCGGCGAGCACGCATTCCGCAACCGCCTAAGCCTGCGTCCGGCCAGCGAGAAACAACGGACGGAGAATCTGGAACACCTATTGGGACGGTCGCTGAAGGGGTTCACGCTGCAAAGTTCTTCAATTCAACAACTCGACGACATTCAGAAAGACCTGCTGATGACCCTGAAGTTCGACGCCCCCGGCTATGGGCAGATTCGCGGGCCGCTGATGCTGGTGCGTCCGCGCGTGCTGGGAGAAAAAAGCTTTGACCTGGACCGCCGCAAGCCGCGCCAGCATCCCGTCGAGTTTGACGGCACGTCGCGGGAAACGGATCTGTACGAGATTGAGCTGCCAGCGGGTTACACCGTGGACGATGTTCCGGAACCTGCCAAAATGGACGTTGGTTTCGCCAGCTATGAGAGCAAGTTCGAGGTGACGGGTTCGAAACTGCGCTACTCCAGGGAATATACCCGGCGGAACGTGGAGATTGGGCCGGAGCGCATGGCCGACTTGAGGAAGTTTGAAGGGACGATAGGGGCGGATGAGTCGGCCGCGGTGGTGTTGAAGAAGGTGCCTTAGGCCAAGCGGGCGGCACCGTCAAGCCAAAATTGTCAAACTAGTAATTATCAAACTAGTAATTATCAAACCAGTAATTATCAAACCAGTTAATTATCGAATCAGTAATTATCAAATCAGTAATAATCAACCCGATTGATTATCAGACCAACAATATCAAACCAGTTAATTATCGAATCAGTAATTATCAAACCAGTAACTCTTCCTGCTGCCAGCCCACTTCCACGGGTGGAGCTGTGGATAAATCCAAGATCAGCTTTTCCATTACCATGCGGCGGCTTACCGGATTGGAACGGAGAGCCAGGTCCGCTTTGGCTGTCAAGCGGATGGCGCGAGTGAGTTCACGTTTGGATTTGTAGCGACGGGCTTGCTTGATGATATCCTCGGCGGCGAACGGCGGCACGCGGAACCCCTGCCACAGAGCGGCCCACAACATACGCTGGTCGCGAACGTTGCGTTCCAGAATCACCAGCATCTGACGGAACGTTTTGGCCAGCATGTAAATATGGCCGATGGAGGCCTCTTCGCCCTCGCCGGTGGAGAGCAGCGCATCCAGCACGAGCAACGCCTTGGTGCGATCTTTGGAGGAGATGGCGTCGGTGAGCTCATAGAGCGAGCGCTGTTTGGCGGCGAGAACCATGGTTTCCACGTCGCCCAGCGTGATGCGCTTCTTTTCGCCAACATACAGCATGAGCTTCTCAAGCTCATTGGAGACCATCATTAGGTCGCCGCCTAGCGCGTCCACCAGTTCGCGCGCGGCATCGGCTTCCATTTTCACTTCGCGCGTGGCGCAGTACTCGCCGATCCAGCGGACGGCTTCGCTTTCCTCCACGCGGGCGAGTTCGACGATGCCGCAGAACGACCCCATACCTTCGCGAATGCGCTCGTAGCGGTCTTTATCCGTCATTTCCATCTTGCGAACGTCAGCGGGGATGGAGATGTGGTCGGCGATAAAAATGATGACCGCGTCCGGGTTGGGGTTCTTGGTGTATTGCTCAATGGCGGCGAGCTTTTCGTCATTGGAACCGCGGCCAAATAGATTCTTGACACCGCGAACGAAAAAAACCTGGAAGGGTGCCATCAAGGAAGGCGTGCGCGCCCGGTCGAGAACTTCAACAAGGTCAGTGTCGGCTAGGTCCAGGTCGTAGAGGCTAAAATCACGCATGTCCGCCGGGACCAGATGTTGGAGAATGGCCTCGCGACACCGTCGGCGGAAGAAGGCCTCATCGCCCACGAAGACATACACGGGGCGCAACTGGCCCTTCAAGACCTCAGTGACAAACCGTTCCGTTTGGGCGAAAGCGCGCACTAGAAGCCCTCCAGAATGTTCGATACCAGGGTGCGAGCGAAGTCTTGCGACAGACGCTGCAAGGCTGGCGTGTCTTCCTGGAAAAAACTCACAAAGCCCTGTGAAACTTGGTATTGCTCGCGGAATTGGTACTGCTCATTTTCGTAGAGCATTTTGCCGTCACGGCCGGTGAGCGCCACTTTCATGTTGACCGTGACGAGGACGCTGGCCACGCGGCCCGTGGTGGCATCGTAAGTGGAAGGGGCGGTGGCGGCGGAGAGCACCGTGCCGCGCAGGATCGCGTCGGTATCGTCCTCCGCATTTGGAACAATTCTATAGTTGGCCCGCGTGGTAAATTCCCGCACCACCGCGCCGGTTAGGACCTGTTCCAGCTTGTAGGTTTGCGTTTCATTCACGAACGCCGGAATGGCGATCGTCTTCACATGGTCGGGGAGAATGTTGCCGTGGCCAGCCGTATGATAACCGCACGCGGAAAGCGTTAGAGCCAGAGCGAGTAGGGCGGCGAGGCGCTTCACTGCACGGTTCCCTTGGGCAGCGACGCAGCGATATTTTCCGCACACTCGACCGCGTTGCGCGCAGCGATGCGTAGGTTGTCGGCGGCGGCCCAGAGCCAGAAACCTTTGGGATTAGTGGCGTCGCGCGTCACGGAGAGCAAGATGCTATCTTGTCCGGCGGCGGCGACGGTATTGGGCTGTTCGTCGGTGGCGCGCGCCAGCTCCACGTGATCACCTTGCAGGGCTTGCGTGAGGTCCCCGAGGGCAACAGTTTCTTCGGTCTCCAGAAAAAGCATGAAGGAGTGTCCGTGGAACACCGGGGCCTGCAACAGCGCGACGGCGGGAGCGAGAGCATCCTTGCCAGCAATCTGCGCAAAGTGCTTGACGATGCGGCGCTCAATGGCATCCATTGGCGGAACAGATTTTTCACCCAGGCGGCGGACGAGATTGAAGCCGACGCGCGCATCGAAGACTTCCTGCGGCAATTCCTGAAAGGACAGCAGGTTGACGGATTGCTCTTGCAGTTCATCGATTCCCTTGCGTCCGCGCTCGGAGACCGGCTCAAACACAGTGGCCGCCACGCAATGCACTTTACCAGCCTGCTGCGCGCGCAGCACAAGCAGGGCCAGTACGACTGCCGCGGGGTGCGCCACGATCACAATGGGCCCCGGTTGCAGTTCCAGTTGCAGATCTTGACCGAGTTGGCGCTCTACCCAGGGCGAACGAATTCGTGCGGCGGCTTCGTCTTCCAGCGCAAAGGAAAGATCTAAAATTGATCCACCACCATCGCGTGCTTTTTCCCAACCTTGACGCGTGGTGTCTTGGTCACCCGCGAAGAAGGTGAAATCTACTTTCGTGAACTGGTCGCTGCGGACGCTCTGGATGAACGTGACTTCTTCACCAACCGCCTCCAACTGGCCCAGGGATTCGTCGTCATCCAGCAATTTGATATCGGCGGTGGGAAACTTGCGCTCGCTCAGCACGTCGGCGACTTCCTTGCCTTTCAGCGTGCCGCCGCCCACCAGGGCTACTCGGTAGAGTCCCGGGTTGGCATCGCGCAGCCCGTATCCGTTGGGTTTTTGAGTGGCCATATGATCGCCGCCTAGGAAGGCTGCGATGCCTCCTGAAATGGCGGCGGCGTATTCCGCTTACGGAATAGCCACTGCAACCGCCAAAGAATACCGGCACCCATATAGGACATGGCTAGAACCAACAGGAAAGGCCGTGACATTTCCCAAGCGCCAGCAATCACGGCGGCCACGAACACAATCACCCGGAACGGATGCCGACTGCGCAGCTTCAGGCCCTTGGTGCTGAAGAAGCGCCAGGTGCTGACCATGAAAAACGAACACGCCACCATCAGCCCCAACCAAAGAAGACACTGCCACCAGTTCTGAACCGGTTCCCCTTTGGAAAAGTGAACCACCGAAGCCAGAACGCCAGCCGCGGCGGGAATGGGCATCCCAACAAAATACTTTTTGCCTGGGCGACCTGGATTGGAAGGTTCGGGATTCACCTGGATGTTGAAGCGCGCCAGACGGCTAGCTCCTGCCATCAGAAAAACAAAGCTAAACACCATGCCGACTTCCACCATGCGCGAACGCATCAGCGGCAGCGGCATTTCCGGCAGAAAATGAAAGCCCCAAAAAAACGCCAACATGGCGGGGGCAACGCCAAACGTAACCACATCGGCGAGCGAATCCAGTTCCCTGCCGAAATCGCTCATGGTGTTGGTCATGCGCGCAATTGCGCCATCCAGCGAATCGAACATCACGGCGAAGCCAATCGCGATAGCCGCGAAATTAAAATGTTGCGGCGCAGACGGCGAGCCTTGCGTAATCTGCACCAGCGCGTAGTAGCCAGCGGCAATGTTGGCGGCGGTGAACAGCGACGGCAAAATGTAGAGGCCACGGCGCAAGCGGCGCTCGGGCCGGTCTTCCTTGCGGCGCATGGGATGCGGCAATCTCATCGGCGCGCACCCGCTTCCGCGGCGGCAGTTCCCACCAGTTCGCCCAGGCCAGACTCGATCGCCAGAATACTGGACCCACCCTTCACGCGGTCGCCAACTTTCACTTGCGGAACAGCGCCAATACCCACCAGCACATCCACACGGGAACCAAACTTAATTAGGCCGACACGCTCTCCCCGCGCGACTGGATCCCCCACATTTTTCGTGCAGACAATTCTGCGCGCAATCAGCCCCGCAATCTGTTTAAACACCACGGTGCAGCCATCGCCCTCCACCGTAACGATATTCTGCTCATTTTCGGCAGCCGAATCAGCGCTCATGGCATTGAGAAACTTCCCCCGCTGGTAACGAATATCACGCACGACGCCAGCAATGGGCGAACGATTTACGTGCACGTTGAACACGCTCAGGAAAATGCTAATCCGCAGCTTGTCAGTTCCGCTGGAGCGCACTTGCGCCACTTCGGTCACCTTGCCGTCCCCCGGAGAAACAATCGCCCCAGCCAAGGCGGGGATCTCACGCTCCGGATCGCGGAAAAACCACATGCAAAAACAGCCCAGCAAAACGGCCGGCACCGCCCACACAGGCGACGTAAGCCACGCCAGCACTAGCGCGGCGACACCAAATCCGAGTCCGTAATAGTAGCCGTCAGCGACCATGAGGGGATGCCAGAATTATAGAGCAGCGCGGGGCGCTCGCAGGCGGGAAAGAAAATCTTAGCGTTGCGGGAAAAGGTTCAAGCGCTCAACAAAAAAGGCGTCCATGCTGGACGCCTGACTCTAACCTAATTTTTTGTCCTAAATCAGTAGCACCCGCTTCTCGTCGGAAAAGCTGCGTCGAAAAAGCAGGAGAAGCGATTACGCTACTTGTCCGGGTTGCACGCGATACTGCCGCTCAATATTTTCCATCTGATCTTTGAGCCGCAGCTTTAGTTTCTTGAGGCGGACTTCCTCAATTTTTTCATCATCCGTCAAGAAACGCTTTTCTGTAAGTTGTTCGAGTCTCTGGGAGTATTGTGTGTGTTCCATGGCTAGTTTTTGCAAAACCTCTTGACTTGGCAACAACGACTCGTACGGAGATCCCATTCAGGCTAACCTCCAACCGGGAAGTAAAAGCACGATTACCGTACCACAGCGGTCAAGCCTCCAGCAATACCGGGTTTCGGCGGGCTGTGGAGATCGTGGAGTCAACCCTTCACCCGGCGCAAGTCATTGCAAACAAAGGCTATATAGCAGCCCGTCTTCCACCGGATCGCGGTAATATGCGCGGCGGCGCGCGTCCAGGCGGAAGCCAGCTTTTTCGTACAGACGGAGCGCCCCCAGGTTCGATTCCCGAACCTCCAACAGGATCGTCGGGGCTTTGTCAGAGAGACTGTGTTCCCGGGCTTGTTTCAGAAACAGATTGAGTAGCGAAACGCCCACCCCCCTGCGGCGCGCTTCCTCCGCAACCACCAGATTTTCGATTTCCCAGCGGGAAGTATCCGCCGCAAGGGCCACGAGAAAACCTTCAATTCGCAGCTCCGTCTCAGCCACCATCAGCCAGCGGTGCGGAATAATCCCAGTTAGGGCAATTTCGTAGTCCGCTTCCGACCAATGGGCCGCGGTCGCGGCGGAGCGCTCGATTTGCAGAATGCGCGGAAGATCGGCTCGCACGGCGGCTCGGATGTGAGCCGGGCTAATTTTCGCAGAGCTATTTTCCATAGACCAGAATCTCGGCGTCGGTGCGGCGAATGTAGTTGGCCTCCAGCGCAGCCACGTCCGCGATGTCTCTGGCCAGCAATTTCCTCCATCCAATGTCGGCGATGGCATCGGCGCGAGGATTCTTGATTTCCACAACCTCCCCGCCGGACAGGCGCAGTGCGTCGGCAAGCAACTGATCAGGAGTCGCTATGGGGCGCGGGTCGGCGTGCGCAGTCAGCTCTTGCCACGACAACAGATGTTCCCGGACGCAAGTATCGGATTCACCGGAAAGGTCATATTCCCCCACAAACGCCTGCCGCCGCCCCGCGTCCAGGGCAGCCAGAACCCGGCCCTGCCTTCCGCTGGCGCGAGCCACCGCTTCCAAACGAGAAACAGCCGCGATGGGCTTCTGAAGCGCTTCGGCCAGTCCCTTAATCGCAGCCAGCCCAACGCGCAGACCCGTGAAAGAACCAGGGCCGACGGCAACAGCGAATCCGTCAAGCTCCTGGCAGGTCAAGCCATGCTGCAGCAAAAGAGCCGCGATGTGGGGAACCAATTGCGCTGAAAAATTGCTGCCATCCAGAGCGACAAGCTCAAGAATTTGCAAATTCGAATCCGGCCCGCGCGCCAAGGCCAGGCTACCGTCTTTGCCAGAGGAGTCCACGGCCAGCAAAATCATCCTTCCACCAACTCGATCAACACGCCGCCCGCGCTGGAGGGGTGAACAAAAACGTACCGATGCCCACCAGCACCCGTCTTGATCTCCTCCGACACCAGCCGCACGCCGTCATTCTTCAGCCGCGCCACCACCGCCGCCAGATCAGGAACTTGCAGCGCTACATGGTGCAATCCTTCGCCTCGCTTGGCCAGAAATTTCGCGATCGTCGAATCTTCTGACGTCGGCTCGAGCAACTCCAGCCGGCTCTCGCCCACCGTCGCCATCACCAGCTTCACCTTTTCAGCGGCGACCATCTCCTCCGCAGAGACCGGCAAGCCCAGCGTTTCGTAAAACTGCTTTGCCGATGCCAGCGACTTCACGGCGATTCCGAGATGATCGATCTTAAACATACTCGCCTTTAAACATGTTCACCTTCGCCCTCTGCCATGAGCTCCTCAATCAGCGTGTACGGGTCGCGCCGGTGACCCGCAATCTCCGCTGCGTACCGCGCCAGTTCACCCTGGCCCCAGCGCGCCCGCACCACCCGTTCCAGAATCGCATCGCGCAACATTTCCGTCAGCCGCGTTTCCCAATTGTGCGCCGTCTTTTCCGCGCGGCGATTGTTCTGGTCGAGATACCCTTCATATCTAGCAATGGCCGCGCCGAGTTCCGCGATGCCCTTCCCTTCGCTCGCCACAGTCTTGATAATCGGCGGCGTCCATCCGTCCCCTCGCGTCGCCAGAGTCTGCATGGCCAGAATCTCCCGCTCCACGCGCTCCGCCCCTTCGCGGTCACTCTTGTTGATCACGAAAATATCCGCAATCTCCATGATGCCAGCCTTGATCGTCTGCACATCATCGCCCATGCCGGGAACAAGAATCACCACGGTGACCTCGGCCAAGCGGACGATGTCCACTTCATCCTGCCCCACGCCCACCGTCTCAATCAAAATTACATCGCGACCCGAGGCATCCATCACGGTCGCTACATCGGCGGTCGTATGGGCCAGCCCGCCCAGCGACCCGCGCGTCGCCATGCTGCGAATGTAGATCCCCGGATCGGCATAATGGCTCTGCATCCGAATGCGGTCACCCAGAATCGCGCCCCCCGTATAAGGACTGGTCGGATCCACCGCCACAATACCCACCGTTTGCTGCGCCCCGCGGTAGTATCGCGCCAAATGATCCACCAGCGTGCTCTTCCCCGCCCCGGGCGACCCCGTGAGCCCGATCACCCGCGCCTTGCCGCTATGTGGAAACAACGCTTTCAGCAGCTCGTAGGAATCGGCTCCTCGATCTTCAATCACGGAAATGGCTCGCGCCAGCGCCCGCGCATCGCCAGCGCGGAGTGAATCAATCCAAGGTTGTAGGTTGGGAGCCAAGACAGATCAGTGTAAAGCAGCTAACAGGCAAGGGCGAGACTTACGATAAACTCTCGATGCTTCGTTCTTCCGGTCCAAGGCCGAGAAACCTCATCAGGGCTGTGTCCACAGCCCGCAGCGTCAGAGTATCCACTCTACCAATGTGCGGCCCAACCTTCGAGCGCGAGATGGTTGCGACTTTATCCACCATCACCTGCGATACTTTGCGTAATCCGGTGCCAATCTCGGGCAGCACCGTGACGCGCACCAGCGAGACTTCTCGGGTGTCGCTCGTCAAGGGCAACAACGTAACCGAGGGATGCAACTCAAATGCATCCGATTGAACGATCAGCGCTGGCCTTGGCTTCCCGAAGTCGCCGGAAAGGGCAACAGTTACAAGGTCTCCACGCTTCACTCCCAACCCTCCGTGTCCATTTCCGCTTCAATCCAGCGCAAGACTTCCGCGTCGTCCTTAGAAGTGGCAATGATGAGCGATTCTCTGCGGGCCTCAGCAATAAACCTACGACGCTCCGCCTGCTTAACATAAGCCTCCATCAACTCGCGCAAAACTTCGGCGACGGGCTTCTTTTCTCTTTCCGTAGCCGCCATGAAATCTGCCTTCAGCGCAGGATCAATCCGCAGGTTGAGAGTTTCTCGCTTTGGGTTCTGGGTGGTTCTGGCCACGCGGGTCCCTCCGTATATGCATTATACACATACATATTGTATGTACATAATAGCAGTACACCCACTACCCCTTCAACAACTGCCGCGCAATCACCATCCGCTGAATTTCGCTGGTGCCCTCGCCGATGGTACACAGCTTCACATCGCGGTAAAACTTCTCTGCGGGATAGTCCTTGATAAACCCGTAACCGCCATGAATCTGGACGCTCTCGTTGGCACAGCGCACAGCCACTTCACTGGCGTAGAGCTTCGCCATTGACGACTCCTGCGTGGTCTTCATCCCTGCGTCTTTCATGGATGCTGCCCGCATGGTCAGCAACCGCGCCGCATCGAGTTCGGTCGCCATGTCCGCCAGCTTCCACTGAATCGCCTGATATTCGGAAATCGCCTTACCAAACTGCTTGCGCTCTTTGGAATACTTCAACGCGCATTCATACGCTCCCTGCCCAATCCCCAAAGAGAGAGCTGCAATCGAAATCCGCCCGCCATCCAGAATCTTCATGGCGTCGATGAATCCATCACCTTCTTTGCCCAGCAAATTCTCCGCCGGCACAAAACAGTCTTCAAAAATCATCTCGGCCGTATCGCTCGCCCGCAGCCCCAACTTGTTTTCTTTCTTCCCTGCCCGGAATCCCTTGGTTCCCTTCTCCACGATGAACGCCGAAAGCCCATGCGTCCCGGCCGCGCGGTCCGTCACGGCAATCACCACCATTACATCTGCGTAGTGGCCGTTCGTGATAAACGTCTTCGTTCCGTTAATCACATAGCCGCCGCTGGCCCGCACGGCGGTAGCCCGCGCTCCGCCCGCATCCGATCCCGACGAAGACTCCGTCAGCCCCCACGCGCCAATCCACTCGCCCGACGCCAACTTCGGAATATATTTCTTCCTCTGCGCCTCATTCCCCGCCAGAAAAATATGATTCGATCCCAGCGAAGTATGCGCCGCAACGATAATCCCAACTGACCCATCCACGCGCGACAGCTCGTCAATCGCCGTCACATACTCCACGTAGCCCATGCCTGCGCCGCCATACTCCACCGGAAAAATAATCCCCAGCAGCCCCAGCCTGGCCAGTTCCTTGATCGTGGCCAACGGAAACTCGCTCGCCTCGTCCCACTTCATGACGTTCGGCGCGATTTCACGTTGCGCAAAGTCCCGCACGCTCTTCTGCAATTGCAGCTGTTCTTCGTTGAGTTGGAAATTCAAAACGTTCTCCCAGTGAAATACGCTTGACTTGTGCGCGCAAGAAATTATTTCTCAATCATTACATCACAGGCAGATGATCCGCCAAACACCCCCAGGTAACGAAACCCGCATAAATATTGAGGTAACCAAGACTGACCGGTCGGTCATGGATTCTGCGAAGGTCCACCCGCTCAGCCACAAGGTTTTAGTCCTGTCATCTTGAGCGAAGCATTCCCGCGCATCAGCGCGGGAATGCGTAATCGAAAGACCCCTGCTCCGTCGCACCGCCTGGGAAGCCCTGGCTAGAGTCAGCCCGTCACTACGGCCAGACCCACTACACGTGAGAAGTAGGAACCCCCAGGAACCTCTCAAACACCTCGTTCGAAAGCAATCGACCCTTGGCCGTTAAACGCACCCGACCGCCCTCGCGCTCCAACAATTGGTACTCCACCAACTCATCCATGCTCCCAGCAACCGCGGCTGCGGCATCCTCCCCAAACTCCGCCGCCACCGCGCCCAAATCCACTCCGCAATTCAACCGCAGCCCCAAAAACAACACCTCTTCCAAAGCCGCTGCCCGCGATACCTTAGTCACTTCCACCTGTGCCCCTGACATAAAAGAACTCAACTCATCCGCCCCAGCAAACCGCACCGCCGCCAAATCCCCGTCCGCCGACCGCAACATCGAATGCGCATCCACTCCAAACCCGAAATACGGCTTCCGCTCCCAATACTTCAAGTTGTGCCGCGACTCCGCCCCGTCGCGCGCAAAATTCGAAATCTCATACTGCCGAATCCCAGCCGCCTCCAGCCGCAAACACGCCTCGCCATAGAACTCCGCGCTCAAGTCCTCTTCCGGTACGAAATGCGCATGATACTTCGTCCCCCCGGCCATCAACTCCCGCCCCAGCCGCGAGTCTTCATCCACTTCCAGCATATAAACGCTGGCATGAGGCACGCCGCAGGCAATCGTTTCTGAAACGGAATATGCCCAACTCTCTGCCGTCTGGTGCGGCAACCCGGCGATCAGATCCACATTGATGTCCACAATCCCGGCCGTCCGCAGCGCCGCCAGATCCTCCAACACCCGCGCCCGAGTATGCAGCCTCCCCACAGCCGCGGCCTCGGCATCCACCCACGACTGCACGCCAAAACTCACCCGGTTCACCCCGCAGCGCGCGAACACCTCCACCATTGGCCCGGTCAACGTCCCGGGCGCGCACTCCACGGTGAGCTCCGCCCCTGGCAAAACCTCAAAATTCTCTCGCAGCGCTCCAAACATCCGCTCCAAGTCAGCAGGCTCCAAAATCGTCGGCGTCCCTCCACCCAAGAACACCGATTCCACGCTCCGCTCGAACATCCCCCCGACAGACTTAGCCGTCGCCTCTGCTGCCTTAACATCCGCGCAAAGTCGATCCACATACCGCGAATACATCGCCCGCGACACCACCCCGGTCGCGAAGTTGCAGTAGCTGCACTTACTTTTGCAAAAGGGCACCGAAATGTAGATTCCCAGCGGCATTTCCCTCTATTATCTGCCACCGCTGGGGCAATTCCGGCGGAATTCCACGCCTTCGGCTGATAGAATCCTTAAGCGCTGTACATTGGAGAACCATTGCCACCTCGGGTCGTGATCACTGGAATGGGCATCGTCAGCCCAAATGGAATCGGGAAAGAAGCCTTTTCGCAAGCCGTCCTCGCAGGAAAATCCGGCGTTAAGCGCATCACTCGCTGGGACCCCTCCTCGCTCCCCGTCCACATCGCCGGAGAAATCCCCGAATTCGACGAACTGGCCTGGATTGACGCCCGTGAGCGCAAACACGTATCCCGCGTCGTCCCGCTAGCCATTGCCGCCTGCTCGGAAGCCGTCAAAAGCGGCGGCCTCGACCCGGCCTCCATGTCGATGGAGGAAAAACGCGAAATCGGCATCGTCATCGGCTCCGGCGGCGGCGCACAGGAATTTTCCGAAGAGCAATATCGCCTCTGGCATTCCGGCCATATCAAGCAAGTCAGCCTCTTCTGCATCCCCAGCGGCACCATGGGCACCATGTCGAGTGAAGTACAAATGCGCTTCGGCTTCCGCGGCTTAAGTCACGTCATCACCACCGGATGCACTTCGTCCACCGACGCCATCGGCTACGCCATGCAACATATTCAAGCCGGAATTCAGCCGATGTTTCTCGCCGGAGGCGCGGATTCCACCATCACTCCCGGCATCATCAAAGGCTATACGCTGCTGCGCGCTCTGACCCAATCCTGGAACCACGCCCCCGAGCGCGCCTCCCGCCCCTTCTCCGCCGACCGCGACGGCTTCGTTCTAGCCGAAGGCTCCTGGATGTTCCTGCTCGAAGAGTACGAGCACGCCAAAGCCCGCAATGCCCACATCTACGCCGAAATCGCCGGATACGCCTCCAATTGCGAAGCCTTCCACCGCGTCCGCATGAGCGAAGATCCGCAAGAACCCGCCCGCGCTATCAAGTTAGCCATGGAAGAAGCGGGCGTCACCGCGACCGACATCCACTACGTCAACCTCCACGGCACCGCGACGCCCATGAACGACCGTGTGGAAACCCGCGCTCTAAAAATCGCGTTGGGCGACCACGCTTACAAAGTCCCCATGTCGTCCCTGAAGTCCCAAATCGGCCACGCCCAAGGCGCCTGCGGCGCAGCCGGCATCGCCGCGACACTGATCGCCATGGAGCACAGCCAGCTGCCGCCGAACATTAACCTCGAAGTTCCGGACCCTGACTGCGACCTGGACTATGTTCCACAACCGGGCCGTAAGGCTATGATCGACAATGCGATTTGCAATTGCGTGGGATTTGGATCGAAGAACTCGGCGCTGGTGTTGCGGAAGATTTCTTGAAATTTCGAATGTCTGAGACCAACGACTTGCTATCTTTTCTTTCCGTCAACACGAGAATATTGAGCCCACACGTGAGAGTCTCCCACCACTCGTGGGCCCGATACGTGTAGTTGGCCTGTCTTTTGTTCTTTCAAAACGTTGTACTTGTCCCATACGTTGTCCACTGGACCATTTGTGATTCGCCGGTAGCACCACGCCATTGGATAGGAATGTCCCGGTCCCCAGACGATAGGGTAGGTAGCTTCGCCCATTTCGTCGCCCTTCTGCCATCTTGCTCCCGGATTGCTTCTTCCAATCACCTCACCAACGTACGCGCCGTAGGCCCTAGCCAGCCCGTCCGCACTAATAGAAGTGGGCTCCTTAGCGTACTGATCATGCACTTGAGCTAGTATCTGTTCGACGCTCTTGATCGAGTCGATACTGAAGTCGAGCCTGACGTGATTTGCTTCACTGGCATCTTTAACAGCGTAGCCCGCCAAATACTGAATAAATTCGTCCGTGGTCTTGAATTCCTTCTCGGTGACTTGTTTCTTTCCCCTATGCAATATCCAGAAAGCGAAACCGACAAGGAGAACTAGTGATAGACCTGCCGCCATTGTTTTCATGAATCATCCTAAATATGACCGTGAATGCTCAAGTGTAGGATTCGTGATAGCTCCTCGGAAAATGACTTTCGTCACGCACGGTGATTTTCGGTCGCATTTTGCCAATTCTCTTGTGTTAAATCGGTTGACGCCCCCACCCGCCAGCGCTAGGCTTAAGCATATGACCGTGACGGTCCAGATTCCCGACGATCTAGCCCAGCGCTTGAGCGCTCAAGGCGGTGATTTGTCGCGACGCATTTTGGAAATGCTGGCTCTGGAGGAGTTCAAGAGCGGGCATATTACCAAAGCAGAGCTACGCCAAATGCTCGGATTTGAAACTACCTTCCAGCTTGACGGCTTCCTCAAGGCCCACGATGTGTGGATCGACTACACAGCGGAAGATCTAGAACGAGAGCGCGTGAGCCTGCAGCGCCTCGGTTTCTGATGCGGCTGGTTGTCGCCGACACTTGGCAGCGCGGGCTTGTCGATATGTCCGAAGAATTGTCATCTTGAGCGCAGCATTCGCGCGCGCCAGCGCGGGAATACGCAGTCGAAAGACCCTGCCGCACTCGAAATAACAGCACTCTCGCAAGATTTCTGGCTGCGAGGTGTGCTCGTCAGAAATCTTGCAACAACCGGGCTTGCTCTCGGTACCCTCGGGATTCCCCGCTTCCTTCGAAATCACAACCTTCAAAGAAAAGCACTTTATGCAGAGTTTCCCTAAGGAAACTCTGATTAAGTTTAATTTGTCATCCCGACCGTAGCGGAATCGCCGGTTTTCCGGTGATTCCGCGAAGTGGAGGGACCTGCTTTTGATTTGAAAAACACTTGTGCAGAGTTTCCCTAAGCCCTTTCGTCCCTCCCGCCCTGTAAAATCATCTATTCACCTGGTAGTCAGCCCATGTCCGCCGAAGAAGAAGTCCTCGGAAAAGCCTACGACAGCCGCCTCATGCGTCGGCTGCTCACCTATCTGCGCCCCTACAAACTCCAAACGTCCACCGCGCTGGTAGCCATCATCCTCAAGGCCCTGGCCGAGGCCGTCGGCCCCTACCTCGTCAAGGTCGAAATCGACAAATATCTCGTCCAGCCGCACCAATCTGGAGGCTTTCTCGACCGCTTTCTCAGCTCCCGGCCGCTCCACGGCATCGCGCAAATTGCCGGGATTTACGCCTGCATCATCGCCTTCAGCTTTGTCCTCGAGTTCGCCCAAACCTACTTCATGCAGTGGGTCGGACAGAAAGTCATGTTCGATCTCCGGCGGCAGATCTTCCGCCATCTGCAACATATGCACATCGCCTTCTACGACAAAAATCCTGTCGGACGCCTCGTCACCCGCGTCACCACTGATGTGGACGCCCTCAACGAAATGTTCACTTCCGGCGTGGTTTCCATTTTTGAAGACGTCTTTGTGTTGGCCGGAATCATCTTCATCATGCTGGCCATGAACTGGAAGCTGGCGCTCATCACCTTCGCCGTGCTTCCGCTCATCACCTACGCCACCCAGGTTTTCCGCATCAAGGTTCGCGATTCCTACCGCCGCATCCGCACTGCCATCGCCCGCATCAATTCGCACTTGCAGGAACACGTTAGCGGCATGACTGTCCTCCAGCTCTTCAACCGCGAGCGCCGCGCCTACGACAAGTTTTCCGACGTCAACGACAGCCATCGCGAAGCCTACAAAGACGCCATCCTGGCCCACGCCATTTATTACCCGGTCGTCGAAGTTCTCTCCGCCGTCGCCATCGCCAGCGTCATTTGGTTCGGCGGAAATCAGGTGATGCGCCTCGTCACCACGCTCACCGTCTCAATTGGCCTGATCAACCGTCTGCCCCAATTCCATCTGCTGCCCACGTTAACCACGCTCGGCGTCTTAGTCGCCTTCATGCAATATGCGCAGCGCTTCTTCCGCCCGATTCAAGATCTCAGCGAGAAATACAACATCCTGCAATCCGCCATGGCCTCCGCCGAGCGCGTCTTCAAGCTGCTCGACACGCCCGCGGAAATCACGTCACCCGCCATCACTAAATCTCCCATCGGCCCCGGCCAAATCGACTTTGACCACGTCTGGTTCGCCTACCGGAACACCTCGTCCGACCACGACGCCCACCTGGGGACAGCCGCCCCCGGACGGACGATCTTAGATGAAACAGAACCCGACTGGGTCCTCCGCGATGTGACCTTTACCGTCGCCCCGGGCGAAACCGCCGCCTTCGTCGGCCACACCGGTGCCGGAAAAACCACAATCATCTCCCTGCTGCTTCGCTTTTACGACGTCCAGCAAGGCGCAATCCGCATCGACGGCGTCGACATCAAGGATATGGATCTGAACGACCTCCGCCGCCGTTTCGGCGTGGTCTTGCAAGACCCGTTTTTGTTCTCCGGAACCATCGCCCAAAACATTCGCCTCGGTTCGACATGGATCACCGACGTCGCCGTGGAAAAGGCCGCCGAAGAGGTCAACGTGGCCGACTTCATCCGCACGCTCCCGCAAGGTTTCCAGGAAGAGGTCCGCGAACGCGGCAGCACGCTGTCCACCGGTCAAAAACAGCTCATCTCGTTTGCTCGCGCCCTCGCCCACGA
Source organism: Acidobacteriaceae bacterium (assembly GCA_043782485.1). Classification (GTDB taxonomy): domain Bacteria; phylum Acidobacteriota; class Terriglobia; order Terriglobales; family Acidobacteriaceae; genus JANXUC01. Next base: position 75,281 of record JAYWAL010000064.1, read on the forward strand.
ACCCAAAATCCTCATCCTCGACGAAGCCACCTCCAGCGTCGATACCGAAACGGAATTCCGCGTCCGCGACGCGCTCACGCGCATGGTCCAGGGCCGCACGTCGCTCATCATCGCGCACCGCCTCTCCACGATCCAGCGCGCCGACAAAATCATCGTCCTGCACAAGGGCCGCCTTCGCGAATCCGGAACGCACCAGCAACTTCTCGCCCAGCGCGGCATTTATTTCAAGCTCTACCAGCTTCAATATAAAGATCAGGAGCTGCCGAGTCCGGCGCAGGACGTCCTGACTCCGAACCCCGCTTGAAGGCGAAACATAAAGTATCGAGCACCATACTGGCAGGATGGTTTCATACTGCGGGCATGCTCGGATCTGAGGGTAAAATTGCGCTGTCCCGTCTTTCAGGATGCCTTTATTGACAGCCAATTCCTGCAGCACTTAAGCTTGCTTTTCTCTTCGATTTCATCCGCACCTGAAACTTCCCAGGAGACTCATGCCCAACGAACTTAAAAATAAAGTCGCCATCGTCACTGGAGGTACTTCCGGAATTGGCCGCGACACCGCCGTGCTGTTTGCCAAAGAAGGCGCCAAAGTCGTCGTCGCGGGGCGCCGCGAAGCCGAAGGCAAAGAGACTCTCGACCTCATCCGCGCGGCCGGAGGCGAAGGTATCTTCGTCCAAACCGATGTCGCGATCACCGCCGACGTCCAGTCTTTAGTTCGAAAGACTGTCGAAGAATTCGGACGCCTCGACATCGCCTTCAACAACGCCGGCATCGAAGGCAATTGGATCCCCATCGCAGAACAGCCGGAGGAAGATTTCGACCGCACCATCGCCATCAATCTCAAGGGCGTCTGGCTTTGTCTCAAATATGAACTTCAGCAGATGCTCAAGCAAGGCACGGGCGGCGCTATCGTTAACATGTCGTCGGTGTCTGGCTGGATTGGCTCAGCCGGCGCCGCAACCTACTCCGCCAGCAAGCACGGTGTCATTGGCCTGACCAAAGCCGCCGCTCTCGAAAACGCCACGAAAGGTATTCGGGTTAACGCGGTCTGCCCTGCTGTCATTAAAACGCCGATGGAAGAACGCCTCTTCGGAACGCCGGAAATGCAGAAGTTCGCGCTGGGCTTTCACCCCATCGGCCGCTTCGGCAAGCCCCTGGAAGTGGCCGAGGGGGTGCTCTGGATGTGCTCGGATCGTGCGTCGTTTATGACCGGCCAATCCCTGGTTCTGGACGGAGGCTTCCTGGCGGGGCCGAATCCGCCGGGATAACCTCCGATACTATCAATCAACCTTTTTGCTTTGTCATCTTGAGCGGAGCAGTCGAAAGATCCCTGCTTACTTCCGGCGCTGCGCTCTCGTGGACGGAGACCGGCAAAAAGGCATGGTGAAACAGCGGCACCGCGGCGCAGCTTCAGTCCGCAGGGATCCTTCGACTACGCAGAGCCTTCACTTCGTAAAGGCCCTGCTTCGCTCAGGATGACAGGTCAGGGTTTTTGCGACGCCAAATACGCCGCCACATCGATCATCTCGTCCGGGCTGAGGTGCGCCATGGCGACTTTCATCAGCTTCACGCCGCTTCCCGTCCGCACGCCGTTCTGAATCTCGTACAACTGCCGGAAAATGTAGCTGGGAGAGCGGCCCGAAATAGAGGGAGCGAGCGGTCCGCCGCGCAAGTCTCGGCCGTGACAGGAGGCGCAGGGCGGGCCGAGACCTTTGCCCTTCACAATGTTGGCTCCGCGAATCAGACTGCCCACGGGCACATAGGCCGTAAAGCTGGAGTGCGTATCCCGGCTCTCGAACTGCTCCAAATCATTGGGCACTTCGATGATGCGGTGGCCGATTGGCTCGGTTTGCTTGCCGGGCTTTGGGGCCAGCACCCATGCCGCTGCGTAAGTTTGCGGAACGGACCCCGTTTCCACCACGCGGATATTTTTTCTGGGCTTGAGGGAGGAAAAATACTTGGCGGCGGAACGGACTTCTTCGTCGGTGGCGGCCTTGGCCAAGGCAATCATGTGAGCCTGCGGCGCACGATTCGGAAGGGCGGTGGAACGGTGGCCGCTTTTATAATCCGACATCTGTTCCATAATATAATCGTAGGGCAGGCCAGCGAGGCTGGCGTTTTCCGGGCCACCGGGACCGTCGGCGCGGTGGCAATAGCCGCAGGCCAGGACGGCGGGTTTGCGGCCGTGGGCGACCACTTCCGGCATTTTGGGGTGATCTTCCGGATGCCAGTCTGGGGCCAGGAATGAATCTCTCACCTGTTTGGTGGTGTACCCAGCGGTGCTTTTGGGAACCCGGCGAATTTTGCCGTTGTCAGGCTCGGGCTTGGCGTCGGGTGGGGGAGTGACGTAGGCCCAGGCGGGCGGCTCGGGGATGTTGGCGGGGCCTGATTCGGCGGCGACGGGGTGGCTTGGCCAAAGGCAAAGTCCCAAAATCAGGGCTAGCAGACGAATCATTTGTCCTCTTTCTACGCAGGAACTCGACTAGCCGTAATCTAGCATGCGAAGTGGCTGGCGCGCCTCGCGCTAGCGGCGGGGACTTGCCGCTGGACGCGGCTAAATGTCATTACCTGCCAAAGGTGGTAATGACAAATGAAACGTTACAAAACGTTTACTTCAGAAGCTATGGGAACTCGCCTCCGTAACTAGAAACCGGACCGAGCCGCCTGGTAGTGGTCACGAACGGCCTCCCTTCGGAGGCAGTTGGGGTTCGCGTGTCGCCATAGGGCTTGCGGGAGCGGAGTGTTGACTCCAGGGCGGATGGGACGACTTCGGTCGGCCGGCCGCCATTTTTATGTCGTTGGATCTGTGGTTTGGCGATTCGACGGTTGAGCCGTTCAGTGCGCGCTTGTGGCGTGGTCGACGCGACCCGCATCGAGGATGGGGTGGACCAGGCTCACGGCAATGGCCACGAACTCCTCGGCGGGAACCCTCTCTGGCATGTGCGCCCATTGCTGGGCCGCGCCGTAGATGGCCCAGCTGGCGGTGGCGGCAATGACTTCGTGGGAAATCTTCCCGGCTGGCCCCCGGCGCAGGCCTTCCAGCAAGACTAGGCGCACCTGGTCGATGACCGTGGCTTCTACGAACGGTTCAAACTGGTGCTGCCTCGAGGAAAGTGACTGCTGCACCTGCTGGAGATAGTCGCAAACGGCCAGGATGATGGCCTGGAAGGCGGAAGTGCAGGTGCCGTCAAAGCGGACGTTGCGCTGCTCCAACAAGTGCAGAAAGCTCACCCGGATGGTCTCTTCGAGCAGGGCGAACTTGTCGGAATAGTGGGCGTAGAAGGTGGCGCGGTTGAGGGTGGCGGCCTCGGCGATATCCTGCACCGAAATCTTGTCGAACTCCTTTTCTTGCAACAGCTTGCGCAGGGCGGAGTGCAGGAGATCGCGGGTGCGCCGGATGCGAGGATCGAGCTTTTCGCATTCGTGGAGTGCAGCTGGGCGCTGATCGGTGAGCTGGTCCATACTGATCTCAAAAACCAGTATACACCTCCTCAAAAAAGTGTTGACTAACCGACTACCGTTGATTTACTTTAAACGACAGTTGTTGTTTATTAGTCAACTGACGCTTAAGTAGGAGGAAGATCATGCCAACGCTTTTAAGAATCGATTCCAGCCCTATGGGCGAGCGGTCGATCTCTCGGGTTCTGACCGCACAGTTCTGCCAGGCCTGGCTCAAGGCACATCCGGGCGGACAGGTGATCGTTCGCGATGTCACAAAACTGGGAATTCCCGCAGTCGACGACCTTTGGGTAGCAGCCGCGCACACTCCGGCTGACCAACGAACTGCGTATCAGAACCAAGTTTTGGCCGTTTCCGATTCGCTGATTGCGGATTTGCAGGACGCGGACGAATACGTGTTCGGGGTGCCGATGCACAACTTCGGGATTTCATCCGGTCTCAAACTCTGGCTGGACCAGGTAATGCGTGCGGGAAAAACATTTGCCTACACGGCCAATGGTCCCGAAGGATTGCTTTCCGGAAAGAAGGCTACCCTGCTCGTTGCCAGCGGTGGAGTGTATGAACCCGGCAGCGCCATGGCTGCCTTGAATTTTGTGACGCCCTACCTGAGGTCGGTATTCGGCTTTATGGGCGTGACGGATTTGAGGATTATTTCCGCGGAAGGCACTGCGCAACTGGCACGTGGCGGGGATGCGCAGACTTTTCTTGCGCCGTCCCTGGAAAAAATACGGGCGCACGCCGCTATTTAAGAAACAGGTTTCAGGTAATTCCAATTTGATGTTCAGGAGAGCTATGAAAATCGCATCGTTGATTTCCCGCTACTTGTTAGGTCTGATCTTTCTGGTATTTGGCTTGAATGGCTTTTTCCACTTCATTCCCATGCCGCCGCCGGAGGGATTGGCTGGCCAATTTATGGGGGCAATATTTATGTCGCACTACTTCGTCGTGATCTTTGCCACGCAGACGATTGGCGGCTTGCTGCTACTGATCGGTCGCTACGTCCCACTGGGCTTGGTGCTGCTGGGGCCAGTGATCGTGAATATTCTTACCTTTCATCTCTGCATGGCTCCGGCAGGACTGCCGCTGGCCGTGATCGTAGCGGCACTCTGGACCGTGGTGGCTTGGCAGCGCAAGGCGAATCTGGCCGGAATTTTGGCTCAGTAGGCCTTGCCGAGGCGAGGGAACGGACTGAGACTAATAGGTAGCCCGCCCGCCGCTCAAATCGAATACGGCGCCGGTAGTGAAGGAATTCTCTTCCGACACCAGCCACGCCACCATGGCGCTCACCTCTTCGACGCGGACGAAACGTCCCCGAGGGATTTTCGCAAGCATGAAGTCGATGTGCTCTTGCGTCATTTGGTCGAAGAGTCTGGTACGGGCCGCCGCCGGGGTGATGCAATTGACGGCGAGGTTTTGCGACGCGGTCTCTTTGCCGAGCGACTTGGTCAGGGCAATCACGCCCGCCTTCGACGCGCTGTAAGCGGAAGCATTCGGGTTCCCTTCCTTGCCGGCGATTGAGGCCACGTTCACGATGCGTCCATAGCCCTTCTGCAACATCTGGGGGACGATGGCGCGGCAGCAGAGAAAAATACCGAGCAGGTTGATGTCGAGGACCTGTTTCCAGGCATCAACCGGATATTCCCAGGTTTTGACATTAGGTCCGGCGATGCCGGCGTTGGCCACAAGAATATCGATGGCGCCGTGTTTGGCGACGGTCGCTTCGGTCGCTCGAGCCACGGCTTCGGCATCGGTGACGTCGACGGCCTCGGCGGAGGCCTTGCCTTCCAGTTTTGCAACGGCTGCCTGGAGAACCTCAGCATCGCGGTCCCAGAGGGAAACGGAAGCGCCTGAGGCGAGCAACCGACTGGCGATGGCGAAGCCGATGCCCTGCGCTCCTCCGGTTACCACCGCATGGCGTCCACTCAAATCAATGTGATTCATGCAGAAAGTATAGAATCTTTTGCGACCTCGCACCGCCACTTTCTGAGCCATCGAAAACGAGCCCATGACCGATATTTCCATGAAAGACGGCAAAAAACAGTTCCGCTCCGCGGCCTGGTTTGGCCGCACGGATAAAGACGGCTTCATCCACCGCAGCTGGATGCGCAACCAGGGCTTGCCCGGGGATGTCTTCGATGGCCGACCCGTGATAGGCATCTGCAACACCTGGTCCGAGCTGACGCCTTGCAACGCCCACCTGCGCGAATTGGCCGACCACGTGAAGCGTGGCGTATGGGAAGCGGGTGGGCTGCCGCTGGAATTTCCCGTGATGTCCATGGGCGAGACCAACCTGCGACCCACGGCGATGTTGTTCCGTAATTTGGTCAGCATGGATGTGGAGGAAAGCATCCGCGGCAACCCGGTGGATGGCGTGGTGCTGATGTGCGGCTGCGATAAGACGACGCCGTCTTTAGTCATGGGCGCGGCGAGTTGCGACATTCCGGCCATCGTCGTCTCGGGCGGCCCGATGCTCAACGGCAAATTCCAGGGGAAAGATATTGGGTCGGGCACAGCCGTGTGGCGCTTCAGCGAAGCGGTGAACGCTGGAACGATGACGCAGCAGGAGTTTAGCGAGGCTGAGTCCTGCATGTCACGCTCGGCTGGGCATTGCATGACGATGGGGACGGCCTCGACGATGAGCGCGATGGCCGAATCTTTGGGATTGACCCTGCCGCACAACTCGGCGATTCCCGCGGTGGATTCGCGGCGCAAAGTTCTGGCGCACGAGTCGGGACGCCGCATTGTGGCAATGGTTCACGAGGATTTGAAGCTCTCAAAGATCTTGAAGCGGGAGAATTTCGAGAATGCCATCCGCGTGAATGGCGCGCTGGGCGGCTCGACCAATGCCGTCATTCATCTGCTGGCGATTGCCGGACGGATCGGCGTGCCCATGACGTTGAACGACTGGGACCGCATTGGTCGGGATACGCCGACGCTGGTCGACATCATGCCCTCGGGCCGATTTTTGATGGAAGATTTTTACTATGCTGGCGGAGTTCCCGCAGTGGTGCGCATGTTGGCTGAACATAAACTTCTGCACGAAGGCGCGCTCACCGTTACCGGACAGACGCTGGTGCAAAACTGTAACGACGCGCCGAATTGGAACGCAGAAGTGATTCGGCCCGTGGAGAAGCCGCTGGTGGAGCACGGCGGCATCGCCGTGCTGCGCGGGAACCTGGCTCCCGACGGCGCGGTGCTGAAGCCCTCCGCAGCTTCACCGCATTTGATGAAGCATCGTGGACGGGCTGTGGTTTTCCAGACCATTGAGCATTACAAGGAACGCATTCTGGACCCGGCGCTCGAGATTGACGAGAACTCGGTGATGGTTTTGCAGAACTGCGGCCCCAAGGGGTATCCGGGAATGGCGGAAGTTGGAAACATGGGCCTGCCGCCGAAGCTGCTGGCGCGCGGGATTACCGATATGGTGCGAATTTCCGATGCGCGCATGAGTGGCACGGCCTACGGGACTGTCGTTTTGCATGTGTGTCCGGAAGCGGCTGCTGGCGGGCCTTTGGCGCTGGTGCGCGAAGGCGATTTTATTGAACTGGATGTGGCTGCGAGGCGGCTGCATCTCGAGGTTTCGGATGAAGAACTGGCATTGCGACGCGCGCAATGGAAGCCGATGGTTTCTGAGGTCAAGGGCGGATATCAGCAGCTTTACGTCGAGCACGTGATGCAAGCGTCGGAAGGGGCGGATCTGGATTTTCTCGTTGGCTGTCGCGGGTTGACGGTGACGCGGGAATCGCACTAGGCTTAGCGCCTGAAGGCGCTATCAAGATGGGACGGATTCGGTACGGCTGAAGCCGTACCCTGATACGAAGCGATGGCACGAAGCGATGGCACGAAGCGATGACACAAGGCAACAATGCGAAGCGATACACAAAGCAATGACACCAGGCGACGATACAAGGCAATCTGTAAAGGCAGACGGGTTCGTATCAGGGCATGCCTTCAGGCGTGCCGAAAAAGCCCGCCAACCAGCCGCCTTTAGGCGCTGCGCACTGGCCTGTACCCACACTTTCTCATATTAGGAACATACTTTGCCCGACCGAGGACCCTTCGCCACCTACCCCAGTCTCCGCGACCGGGTCGTTGTCATCACCGGCGGTGCCAGCGGCATTGGCGAAGCCCTGGTCGAGGCCTTCTCGGCCCAAGGCTCCCGCGTCATTTTTCTTGACATCCAGGACGCAGCAGCCGAAGCGCTCACGAGCAAAATTGCCGCAGCTGGCTTCCCAACACCAGCTTACTTTCACTGCGACCTCACTGACATCGCCGCGCTGCAAAACACAATGCGCGAGGTGCTGCTGCAAAACCCCATCATCGATGTGCTCATCAACAACGCGGGCAATGATACTCGCCACAAAATTGAAGACGTCACGTCGGAATTTTGGGACCGCACCATGGCTGTGAACCTGAAGCAGCAATTCTTCATGGCGCAGGCTGTCATTCCTGCTATGAAACGCACGCAACGCGGCTCCATCCTTAACATGAGTTCGATTGGTTGGATGATTCCTTCCATGAACGTTGCGGTCTACGCCACCGCGAAAGCCGCAATTGTGGGCTTGACCCGCACGCTGGCGCACGAACTCGGCGCGAACAATATTCGCGTCAACAGCATTCTGCCAGGCGCGATTTTGACGGAACGTCAGAAGCAGCTTTGGTTTACCGAGGAGTACAAGGCGGAGATTCTGGCCAGTCAGGCGCTGCAACGTATGCTGCTGCCGGAAGAAGTAGCCCGGCTCGCCCTGTTCCTGGCCGCCGACGACAGTTCCGCGATCACCAGCCAGGCCTACATCATTGACGGCGGCTGGGTGTAAACCGTCCGTGTGGAGCGCGCCCCCCGCCCGCGTGGTCTGCCGTTACTAGCCAAATCAGGCCGAGCTAGCGGACGGTCGCCGCCATGGGCCGAATCGCCTTGAGTTCTTTCCCAATTTCTTGCTTCACCTGGTGAATCGCATAAGCATCCTGCAAACTCAGCCAGAACTGCTCACTGGTTCCAAAATACCGCGCCAGCCGTGCCGCCATGTCCGGAGTAATTCCGCGCTTCTCCCGAACGATGTCGTTAACCGTGGGTGGAGAAACGCGAAGCTCGAGCGCCAGTCTGTAGGCCGAAATACTCATCGGTGCAAGAAACTCATCCCGCAGAATTTCACCAGGATGTACGGCCCACCCCGCCAGACGATCATTCTTGAAACTCATATCTCTTACCCTCGCAAAACTGGTCAGTGATAATCGGTTATTTCCACATCGTACGCGTCGCCGTCGCGCCAAACGAAGCACACGCGGTATTGGTCGTTGACAGCAATCCTATGCTGGCCCTTCCTGTCATGCTTCAATTCTTCCAGGCGGTTACCAGGAGGGACACGCAAGTCTCCGAGACTCACCGCCGCATCCAGCATGATCAGCTTTCTCCGTGAGGCCTTCCTCAAATTCGCCGGCGGCATCGCCTGGCTCTTGCCCGTATCCCAGAACTCCTTTGTGCTTTTGTCGGCAAAAGACTTGATCACACTCCAAAGCATAACGCATCTCGTTATTAACGTCAAGCATTAAGCCTTGGGAGGTCAGTTTTCAGGTCGAAGGCCTTCACCCAGTTGACGGCCGACAGCTGACGGCTGACAGCCGTTACAATCACTCCGTGCGAATTCTCATCTCCGCCGGGGAGGCTTCCGGTGAAATGTATGGCGCTCAACTGATTGAAGCTTTGCGCCGCCTCGAGCCTAGCCTGGAATTCTTCGGCGTGGGCGGAGACCGCATGCGAGCGGCCGGATGCGACACCGTGTTCGACGCGAAGGACCTCGCCGTCGTCGGCATCACAGAAATCCTGAGCCATCTGCCAAAAATCTGGGGGCTATTCGGAAAGCTCGTTGCCGAGGCCGATCGCCGCAAGCCAGACCTGGCAATCGTGATTGATGCTCCCGCATTCAACTGGAGGGTGGCTCGAGCCATGCACGAACGCGAAATCCCCGTGGTTTATTACGTGTGCCCGCAGTTCTGGGCCTGGCGGCAGGGGCGCGTGAAGCTGCTCAAGAAGTATGTGGCCAAGGCTCTGGCGATTTTTCCGTTTGAAGAACAGTTCTTTCGTGAGCGCGGCGTGGATACGACTTTTGTGGGCCATCCTCTGGCGGGCTTACCGCTGCCGACCATCTCTCGGGAGGCTTATGCGCGGCAGCACCAGATCGACCTGGCTAAGCCTTGGATCACACTCATGCCCGGCAGTCGCCGCAAAGAAGTAGCGATGAACCTGCCGACGATTCTGATGGCGGCCGTGCAGTTGGGATCAGGCTATGAGTTTCTGCTTCCGGTCGCCTCGACCCTGGACCCGCAGTTGGTGCGTGCCGCCACTCTGGCTGTTCCGGCGCTCCAGGGCTGCCTGCACCTTGTCCCCGAGTCGCTACCAGCGCTGGTTCACTCTCGCGCGGGCATGGTCGCCAGCGGCACGGCTACCGTCGAAGCCGCGTTGATGAACACGCCGTTTGTGATGGTCTACCGCGTTTCACCGCTGACGTACCTGCTGGGACGGTCCCAGGTGAAGGTTCCCTACTTTGCCATGGTGAACCTGATCGCAGGGGAGGCGGTGGTGCCCGAGCTGGTGCAGCAGGATTTCACCGCCGGAAACATCGTGGACAGCCTGCAAAAGGTCCTGTCTGAAGGACCCGAACGGGAAGCCATGCTGGCGGGTCTGGCGCGGGTACGGGCGTCGCTGGCGGGCAGCCAGGGGCCTGTGTCGGCCACGGAGCGGGCAGCTGGGATCATCCATGCCATGCTCAGGAACCGGCCGGACGCGGCAACTTCTTCCGCCCATTGAGAAATTTCCCTGCGCGGTCTTCTTGTGCCAACGCATCTTTTGCGCCACAATCTTCATCAGACCCTTTAGGAGACCCCCAACCGCATGTTGCAGGCCCGACCTTCCCGCCAGGCCCTTGTCAGTTGTCTTGTGCTGTTCGCATTTGTTGCCGTTAACTTCTTTGTTTTCCCCGTATTGGCGGCGGAAAAAGTCCGGCTGCGGGTGGACCACTACGATATTGACGCGGAACTGAACCCGCGAGCCCACAAGCTCACGGCCAAGGCGAAAGTCCGTTTCACCGCGCTGGACGACCTGAGTGCGGCCACGTTTGAGTTGCACAACGCCCTGCGTCCCACTAAGGTCACCGATGAAAGCGGAAAGCCGCTGCAAGTGGAGCGGATCTCGCAGGACAACGCCATTCGCGTGAGTCTCCCGAACGGTCTAGCCAAGAATACTGCCGCCACGCTGAACTTTGACTACGAGGGGACACTGGACTCGGCGGATGACAGCCCGGTCCCCGGAGTGAAGCTGGCGTCGGTGGGGGAAGACACGTCGTACCTACTGTATGCGGGGCGGTGGTTTCCTGTAAGCGGTTATGGAATCAACCGCTTCACGGCAACTATTCGAGTAACTCTTCCGGCACACATGACGGTGATCGGCAGCGGCACGCCGACCGTTACCAACTTTGGATCGAACGCTCCTGTGGTCGCGGCTGCCGACAAGGCACCAGCGCCCAAAACCGCAGATGCGAAAACAGAAGTCCCCGCTGCTGAAAAGGCTGCCGGGCCGAAATCGGATATACCTGTGTTGGCGAGGAAGAAGCCTGCTGTCGCGACCAAGACGGTCAAGGGCAAGGCTGCGGCCAAGCTCCCCGTGGAGGCGCCTACTACCGCTGCGGTTGTCAACTCAGCTCTGCCTAGGAAGACTTGGACGTTTATTTGGGACAAGCCCAGCTTTCCCGGCACAATCATTGCGGGCATCTTCACCGAGTCAAAGCCAGCGGAGTCAGGGGCAAATGTGCAGGTGTTTTTCAAGCCCGCCAAACAGTCTTACGCCAGCGCTTATGGACAGATGGCGGGACGGGAATTGGTGTACTTCGCGGGGTTGTACAGCCCCGCTCCCACGGGCAACCTGAAGCTGGTGGAGCTGCCGGACGACTCCGTGCCGTCGGCCTGGGCACCGGAGATCGCGTGTATTTCCAGCCGAGCAATTCAGCAGAAGACGAACTACCGGCTCCTGGCCAACACAATCGCCCGACAGTGGTGGGGAGGCATGGTCAGTCCGGCTACGCGAGACGACTGGTGGCTGATGGATGGCTTCGCCCGGTTCTCCGAGGCTCGCTACGTGGAAAACGCTGTCGGCACTACCGGTTACGAAGAAGTGGCCAAAGATATGGCAGTCGGTTCCCTGGCCTATGACACGGTGCCGCTTTCGAGCTTGGGCAAGCTGGACCCATTTACGCCAGAGTTTCAGTCGCTTTCCACGGACAAGGGCGCGGCTATTCTGCATATGCTGCGCTACGTGATGGGGGATGAAAAGTTCGACAACACGATGCGCGGTTTCGTGCTGAAGCACTCCATGCAATCGGCAACCGAGGAGGATTTTCGTAAGGAAGCTGAGGAACATCAGGGGTCGTCGTTGGTTTGGTTTTTCTCGCAATGGCTGGATTCGACGGGGGCACCAGAATTCAAGACAAAATACACGGTTTTTCGCCTCGGCAGCAATAAGGGCTTTCGCACGGTGGGGGAAATCACGCAAGATCTTGACCTTTTCCGGATGCCGGTGACGTTGCGGATTGATACCGACGGAAAGACGGAAGAACGAACCATTGATGTCTCGGGCACGGATTCGCCTTTCACGGTGGAGACGTTTGGGCGGCCGCGGCGGATTGTGATCGATCCGGATGACCACGTGTTGAAGAACTCTCCGGACATTCGGCTGCGGACGGCGTTACTGCGCGGGCAGCAGATGGTGCAGACCGGTGAACTGACCGAGGCGCTGAAGGAGTTTGCCCTGGCGCTGGATGCGAACAAGAACAGCTCGCTGGCGCACTACCGGATTGCGGAAGTGTTTTTCCAGCAGAGGAATTATCAGGCGGCGGCGAACGCTTACCGCGATGCGATCAACGGCGACGGAGAGCCCCGGTGGACCGAGGTTTGGTCGCATGTGATGCTAGGGAAGATCTTTGACGTGACCGGGCAGAGGGAGCGGGCGACGAATGAGTATCGTCACGCGCTGGAGACCAACGACAACACCGAGGGTGCTCAGGACGAGGCGCGAAAGTATTTGAAACAGCCTTATGAGAAGGTGAAAACGAGTTAGCTAGCGACGCCCGGTCAGCGGCTTCGAGTTCTCCAGCTGGTGGGGCAACAGGTTCAAGCTGTCGCCGCAATATCCTCTTTAACCCGCACGGGCGGGGACGCCCGTGCCTCCATCACCTTTTAGAATTTGCCCAGAAGGATTCTAACGACCGTTGGCGCGCCATGAAATTGCAGGCCGCGGTCGGTTTCGTCGCCGTTCCACAAACGCAGAGGCTTCCAAACGCCGTTTTCGTAACCTCCCTCCTCCGCGTTGAGGACTTGCATGCGGATTCCCGGGAGCCGACCGGGCAGGTGGAAGCTGACGCTGGAGTCCATGCCGGTGACCAGGAACTCATCCGGGCCGAGCTGACCCACCAAAGCTACGCCGTGGAAGTCTTTATTGCCCGGGGGGCGGCGACCATCGTTTTGCGGGAAGCCATAGTTCACCGAGGCCTGCCACGGACCGAAATCCAGCTCCTGCTGCGCTTGCCCAGGTTCTTCGACCGAAGTCTTGAGCTTGCCCTCAAAGTTGAGCCGGGCGATCTCGCGGTTCATGGGAGCGAGCAGCGCGAAGTTGCTGGCGTGTGCCTTCACAGGCTCGTCCCCCAGAGAGTTCCATCCACTCTGATCGACACCAAAGGGCGAGAACCCGATGGCTCCATTGCCTAGCGCGTAGAACAACAGCTTGGCGAATTCGTCGTTTCGATTGGTCTCAGGAATCCACAGCGGATTGTCAGGACGGGTGTAGGCGTGCATGACTTCCAGCGCGAAGCCGGTATCACTGGCGTAGATATCAGGCCCGATCATGTCGATGGCCGGGGCGAGAGCCCGCCACAAGCCGACAAACTTCTGCACGGCGCCACCGCTGGGGTACTGAATGCCGGGAATTGGAATACGACGCTCGGGCAATTCGGCGGGCGGATAGCTAATCCAAACGTTGACGTAGACCGGGATAGCGAACTCGGCCTTGCCGGCGACTACGATTTCATTGACGTAGTGCGCCTGGTGGTAGGCCTGGAAGGTCTCATCGGCTTCCGCGCCGAAAACCTGGCTCCAAGTGCCGGGTTGCTTGTGAACGATGGCAAGCAAGTCCGCGGGAACCTTGGCGGCGAACGCTGTATTGGCTTCGGGCGAAAAATCGCGCACGGAGCCGATGCCGCCGGATTCGTTTTCACACTGCACCATCAGAACGGTGTGGTCGTCGCCATCCACGGATTTCAGGTGGTGCATGAGGGCGGCGAAAGCCTTCTTGTCGGCCTCAAGGTTGGTCCGCGAGTTGGCGGAGAGAACATCGATGGGATCGCCCTGCGGGTTGATCATGCGCGGGTAGCGCTTGGGGTCGGTCTTGACCCACTGCGGAACGTAGTGCATGTTGCCGTTCTTCCAGGTACCGAACCAGAGAATAGCGAGATGCAGGTTGTGAGCGCGCGCGCCCTGCACGAGCTGGTCCACGTTGCCGAAGTCGAAGTGTCCCTGCTGGGCTTCGATCTGTTCCCAATAAACTGGCGCTTCGATGGTGTTGGCGTGCAGCGCGGCCATCGAGGCCCAGACTTGGGGAAGCTCGGATGGCCAGGCGCTGGAGTTATGAATTTGGCCACCCAGCACCAGATAGGGCTTGCCGTCCACCAGGAACGCCCAGCGGCCATCTTTCTGAACGAGTTTAGGGGTTTCGGCGGCAGCGGCGAACATCGAAACAGCCAGAACAATCGATAGAACAGAACAAGCTCGGACTCGGAGCATGAAATACCTCACTTGGAAAGTGGGGCACAGCATAACACTGGAGCATCTTGGCAACCAACTGTCGGTGGATCGGGTAAACTTCGGGCATGGCCAACC
>JAYWAL010000065.1:0-2186 GCA_043782485.1 Acidobacteriaceae bacterium
TGTCTGGATAGCGTCGGGATAAACCGGCGTGGAGTAGTGAATGAAAGAGTCATACAAGAAAGGAGTAGCGAACCATCTTGACCCCTAGTCATGTGAGGGCAGGCGCGACGCAAAGGCTGCACTTGAAGCGTTGGCATGGGGCACATGCAGGCTGGGTATCCCTGAAGTTAATGAGCTTCGAAATTGTCACAATCGGGGGGCTGACGGTGTCAGACTATCCGGAAAGCAACATGGAGGCGCGCGTAAACGCGAGCACGTCTCTACCCCTGCGGAGTCGCAGATCCCACGCATGCATGGAAACTTCACGCACGAGAACCGAGAGACCCGTTTGTCATCCGCAAGCGAAAGCGAGCGGATCGGTGGGGGAACGCGATGAGCGATAATCCCCACGCGCACGACAGGCGGGAGTCGTACAGCGGCGTAGTACCTATGAATCGGTCGAACGAAAGCCAGGGAGGGCCCAAGGAGACCGTGGAGGGAAGGCCGCTGACCAAGGAGAACGCGGAAGAGTCTAACCCGTGCCGGACGCAGAGCCGGACGAGCGGGCCAAGCGGACTCGACCGTGTACGTCAAGCAGCCAAAGAGGATAAGGAGTTACGGTTCACCACCTTGCTGCATCACGTCACAATCGAACTACTCCGCAGCAGCTATGACAGCCTGAAGAAGCAGGCAGCGGCGGGAGTGGACGGGGTGACGTGGCAAGAATATGGAAACGGCCTGGAGGAACGGATAACGGACCTGCATGGCCGGATCCATCGTGGGGCATATCAGGCGAAACCGTCGCGGAGAGTTTGGATCCCAAAACCGGATGGAAGGGAGCGGCCATTAGGTATCGCGGCACTGGAAGACAAAATCGTACAGTCGGCGGTAGTGAAGGTTCTCAATCAAATCTGGGAAGAGGATTTTCTGGATTTTTCGTACGGATTCCGACCGGAGCGCAGTCAGCATGATGCATTGGATGCGCTCTACGTTGGGATAACAAGCCGGAAGGTGAACTACATCCTGGACTTGGACATAAAATCATTTTTCGACAAAGTCGAGCATGATCACATGGAAAAGTTCGTACGGCATCGTATAGGAGACGAACGCATCGTCCGCCTGATTCTGAAATGGATGAAAGCGGGCGTTATGGAGGACGGACAGTGGCACGAGACGGAGGAAGGGACTCCGCAGGGGGCGGTGATTTCACCGCTGCTTGCCAATCTATACCTGCACTACGTACTCGATGTTTGGGTGAATGTATGGCGGAAGAAGGTGGCGCGCGGCGATGTAATCGTGGTGCGGTATGCCGACGACGCTGTGCTAGGTTTCCAGCACCGGGCAGAAGCCGAAAAGTTTCTGGCAGTATTACGGGAGCGTGTCGGAAAGTTCGGACTGGAGCTACATCCAGACAAAACGCGCCTGATCGAATTCGGGCGCTTTGCCGCTGAACGGCGTGCGAAACGTGGGGAAAAGAAACCGGAGACCTTTAACTTTTTGGGTTTCACTCACATCTGTGGGCAGAATCACGAGACCGGGAACTTCATGGTGTTGCGGAAGACGATAGGCAAACGCATGGTGGCGAAGCTGAAAGAACTTCGGCAGAAGCTGCGAATGCGCATGCACGACTCGACCAGCAAGACGGCGAAGTGGCTGCAATCGGTGGTTCGAGGGTATTTCAATTACCACGCTGTACCGCGCAACGAGGATCGAATGAAGACATTCCGGCATGAAGTCACAGGCATGTGGATGTGGCAACTTCGGCGGCGCAGTCAACGCAGCCGCTGGACATGGAGGAAGTTTAAGGAGAAACTTGTGAACCTGCTGCCGGCAGTCAAGGCTACGCATCCGTACCCGGAGGTGCGCTTTGCGTTAAATCACCCGAATTTTGGGAGAATCATCCAAGGTAGGAACCGTGTGCGTTAGGAGCGCCAGCACGGTTCTGTGCGGGGGGTGCCGGGCAATCGGTATCCCTACCGCGACCCGCGTCGAGACTTCTCTCGACGCGTTCGTAAAACCTTCGAACAACGGGATCATTCGTATTGGCTGGGCCGCCCGCAGGCCAAACGTCTCGACACGATTGTCGCGGCGCAAGAGCACATTAGGCGGACCATCCCCGGTTTCAGAGCTGTTGTTTTTTGAGGTAAGGCCGGTTGGGGAATTTCCGGTCTTGTTCCGTCCACACCGCTTTGATGCGCAGCTGATGG
>JAYWAL010000066.1:0-15428 GCA_043782485.1 Acidobacteriaceae bacterium
GCACAACAACATGCGCGCCGCCACCATTCACGTGCCCGAGAAGTGGAAGTTTCAGAGCAAGGTGGAGTGGCACTATGCCTGGGCGGAAGTCCCGCTTGCCGTTTCTGCACAGGGGGAAAATCCCGACAATGCAGAGGCTTTTTTCCAATACCCGCTCTTACGATTTGACTATATCGAATTGGCGCCGCAGTTCCGGCAATATGACAGGGGCCACAAACAGGCAACCGGGGAGCGCATGCCGCTGGGCGCCATTTCCGCGCCCCCGATTCCCGCGATGCAGGCGCTGGCATTATTCATCAAGAAGACGCGGCCCAATGTTACGAATTTGAAATGGCTGGGAAAGCAGGACCTGCCGGACCTGGCCAAAATCCTCAAGGTGGCGCCGTGGCCGAACCAGCAGGGCGTGGCCATCAAAATCGGCTACGACCTGAACGGCCAACCCGTGGAAGAGGCGTTTTTTGGGGTTTATTACATCGCGCAAGGCTCCAATTCGGAGGTGAACCCGGCCACGGTGAAGCAGATCAATTGGGGATTTCAGGGCCTGCAAAGCTTCCGCGCGCCGGCAGGCACGCTGGAGAAGCGCATGCCGATGTTCTGTGTGATTGCCAAGTCCGTGTATGTCAATCCGGAATGGGCACGACTGGGCAATGCGATCAACAACAAGCTCACGGCCGACCTGCAAAAACAGCTGAAGCAAGGCAATGATGACCTGCACGCGGCGCAGGCGATCATGCAGCAAACCATGCGGGAACAGGCTTCTTTCCAGGCGAACTTCGACAAGCAGGAAGAGGCCTTCCGCAACAGCCCTGGCGCGGACGACAGCTATCTGCGGGATGGCGGCAAGCGCAGCGCTGCCGACCACTGGGACGATCTCATCCGCGGCGTGGATACGGTCAACGACCCGAGCACCGGGGGTACGACACAGCTTTCCAACATGGGGCAGTATCACTTTACCGACGGGTTCGGAAATTACCGCACTACCGATGATCCCAATTACACGCCGGAAAAAGCGGGGGAAGTTGGGAGCTGGACGCAGATGTCGGAGGCGCCGTAAGTGCGATGAGGTAGTGCCGGCATCGAAGCGCGGTTGCATGCATTGGAAATCCGCACAAAGCATGGCGTATCGCACAGCACGTTCCCGCAGACGCAAGAAACATAGCGGAAAGGAAGGCAAACATGAGCGTCACACAATTCATAGCGCAAACCGCCGTCACGTTCTTTGCGGCGACATTGGGCGCGTTTCTTGGTGCTTTCCTGACGCGCCGAACAGAGAGATTCAAGCATCTCCAGGAATTGCGCTCAGCCGCCTACATTGATTTTGTGCGTGGCGTTGCGAATGCGGCGCAGCAAGCTGGTGGCACCGCTCAAGTCGCGGACGCTCGCGCTAGAATTGCGATTTATGGCGGGAACAGCGTTGTGCATTCTCTGTCGGAATTTATAGCTCTTGGCGCTCAGACATGCAACCCGAAAGGTATGCAGGCATTCACTGAACTGTGCAAAGCCATGAGGGCTGAGACTGGACGTGAGCATGTGTCCTTTCAGGATATCGGGCGACTTCTATTTAGCTAAATTGTCGCAACGAGGGTCATCAAAACCGTTTTGTTGATTGACCCCGAGTCTTACCGCCCCCGAAGCGAACTAGCGTAAGTACTTGATTAGAAAATGGTCGGGACGGGCAGATTTGAACTGCCGACCCCTCGCACCCCAAGCGAGTGCTCTACCAGGCTGAGCCACGTCCCGACATGAAGAAACCTGACTGAGAGCCAGGTGGGATTAACTTTTTGATTCTACACTAGCGCGGGTCTGAGGGAAGCGCTGGACGCGCGGCGGACGTCTCCACGGGGCCGCCGAGGAAGCCCAGATACCCGAGCATTTGCGTGGCGGATTCGCGGCCGGTGCGGACGCAATCGGGTACGCCGATGCCTCGATAGCCGTTGCCCGCCAGGGTGAGGCGGGGGGTTTCCTGGAGCAGTTGCCGGATGCGCTCCAGGCGGTCCAGGTGGCCAACAGAGTACTGCGCCATGGAACTCGGCCACTTATAGACGCGCGCGGCCAGCGGCGTGGCGTTTAGGTCGAGGATTTCTTCGAGTTCGCGGCGAACCAAGGCGATGATTGCGTCGTTCGAGAGCGACAACGCGGCTTCGTCGCGGGAGCCGCCCAGGAAACAGCGCAACAGGCAGCGGTTTTCCGGAGTGCGGTGAGGAAACTTATTGTGGACGAAGGTACAGGCCAGTAAACGCTTGTTTTCTGTTTTGGGAACCAAAAAACCAAAGCCTGGCGGCAGTTCAATGTCGCCCTCGTAGACCAACCCGACCGTGACCGAGGAGCTGTAGCGAATCTCGGCGAGCTCCTGGGCCAGCGCCGGAGCGGAGTGGCGAATGAGTTGAGCGGCGGCCGGGGTGGGCGTTGCCAGGACCACGGCGTCAAAGCTGGAGCCTCCGGCGGCGGTGTTGACCAGCCAGCCGTATTCGCGGCGCTGAATTTCTGTGATTGGAATGTTCGTGCGAAGGCGTTCTGGATTCAGCCTGGACACAAGAACCTCCACCAGACGACTCATGCCGCCGCGCAGGGAGGAAAAAATTGGTCGCGGAGGCGTGGGCGTCTTTTTAGAAGCCGCTTTCTTCTGGGCCAGCATGGCGCGACCCAGGCTGCCGTATTTGGCCTCCATGTCGGCAAACCGGGGCAACACCGCACGCACGCTTAGCTCGGACGCCTCCCCGCCATACACGCCGGAAAGCAGCGGGTCCGCCAGGCGCTCCACCATCTCTTTGCCGTAATGCCGCTCGACCAAGGCGGCCACGGTTTCATCTTCGCCGTGGGTGGGGTTGCTGAGGTCATGCTTGGGGTAAAACCACTCGCGAGCCATGCGAAATTTGGTGGCGCGTGAGAACAACGGCGACATTACGGTGGGCAGGATTTGCGTGGGTACCAAAAACATCAGGCCATCGGGCATGGGGATGAGCCGGTTGTGGAGCAGAATGTAGGTCTTGCGAGCGGCATCGTTGGAACCGATGATCTCGTTGCCGATGCCCAGTTCCTGGCAAAGATCCGAGGCCCAGGGCTTTTCGGTCAGGAACGAATCGGGGCCAGCCTCAATCAGGCAATCCTCCACATGTTCCGTTTGCAAAACACCGCCCAGACGCGAGGATGCCTCGTAGACCACGTATTCCACCTCAGCGCCCTGCTGGCGATGGAGTTCGAGCTCGTAGGCGGCGCTTAGGCCGGCAATGCCTCCGCCGATAATGGCAATACGCTTCATGCAATTTGTTCAGGGGCTAAAGCCCCAAGTTTTTCGCGCCCTGTGCGGCATGGCTGAAGCCATGCCCTGATACGAACCTTAATCCGGGGCTGAAGCCCCTCAATTTTTTGGGGCTGTGTCACCGGGCTGAAGCCCGGTGCTACCGTGTCTGGCATTGGCAAGGAGTTCTCCCGCACTCTCAAAAGCCTCAATTCATTCTGGCCGTTTGACGCTGGCCTGAAGGCCAGCGCTACGGCCCTGCCTATCGCATCGGCCTGACGCGCCCGTTCCGTTCTTATTAGGACGCCACCGTCTTAACCGAGTACTCCTGGACTAGGCGAGCTAGATTCTTCACGTTGTCCACTGGGGTCTCCGGCAAGATGCCGTGGCCCAGATTGAAAATATGGCCGGGACGTCCGGCTGTGGACTGAAGGATGGTTTCGGCGGCGGCTTTCAGCGTCTTCCATTCGGCGAACAACAAGGTCGGATCGAGATTGCCCTGGACGGCTCCCTGGAAGTTCAGACTGCGCCAGGCATCATCCATCGGCATGCGCCAGTCCACGCCCATCACGTCCGCTCCGGTTTCCTTCATGGAGGGCAGCAGGGTGGAGGTATCGGTACCAAAGTAAATCACGGGCACGCCGGTTTTTTTCAAGGCTTGGATGAGTTCGCGAGTGCGCGGCAGAACGTACCGGCGGTAATCTTCCGGGCTAAGGCAGCCGACCCAGCTGTCGAACACTTGGAGCACATCGGCACCCGCGTGGACTTGGGCGGCAGAATACTCAGCGGCCACCGCCACCAGTTTCCTCAGCAACTCGTCCCAGACTCGCGGCGAGTTGTACATCATTTTTTTGGCGTGGAGATAGTTGCGCGAGCTGCCGCCTTCGATCATGTAGCTGGCCAAGGTAAAGGGCGCGCCGCAGAAGCCGATCACCGGCAACTTGGTTCCAAAATGCTTACATACTTTGCCCACGGCTTCCGCCACGTAGCCCAGTTCGCCAGCGCGGTGGGTTTGCAGAGCCGCCACATCTTCCTCGGTGCGCAGTGGACGCTCGATTTTTGGGCCTTCTCCGGCGGCAAAGTGAAAGGGCAGGCCCATCACCTCCAGCGGCAGCAACAGGTCCGCGAAAATAATGGCGGCGTCCACGCCCAGAAATTCAGCCGCGGTGATGGTGACTTCAGCAGCTAGCTCGGAATTCTTGCAAATCTCCAGGATGGAGTGGCTCTTGCGGACCGCGCGGTACTCGGGCATATAGCGCCCGGCCTGGCGCATGAACCACACGGGAACGGCGTCACAAGGCTGAGCCTTGCAGGCGCGAACGAACAGCGAGTCAGGGGCGGACATTCCCTTTCAATTTAGCATTTTGCACGGGAAGCGGAGAAATCGGGAAGGCGGAGCGGGATCGATCCAGTTAACTTGCGGGGAAAGAACCACGCGAACCAAAAGGTCCGCGTGGGCATCGCGATTGAGAATCCTAAATTAGAACGGGAATGCCTTTTTGCTCTTCTTTTTCTTTGAACTGCCGCTCTTTGAACTACTGGAGCTGGACGAATCGTTGGGATTCGGCGTCGCTGGGTTGGCCGATGCCGGCGGCTTGTCGCCGCTGGCGGGCTGGATTTCATTCGTCTGGGCGGGTGCCGGTGGAGGAACTTCCGGCGGCGGCGGCGCGTCAGCAGGGGCGGCGTCGGGCTTCAGCTCTCCGTAAGGGCTTTGTTCCGTTGGGGGGGCCGCGCTCGACGGCGCATCCGCTGCGGGAGGGTTAGCGGTCGGTACTGCAACCGGTACTGCGGTCCCTGCCGCAGCAGGATCATCCGACCGCGGAGCCTCTTGGCTCGGACCCAACGGTCCCTTAATCGTCTGCACGCCCACGGTGGAAGGCCCGGTTGCCGCACCCGCGCTCATCGCGCGCACCGTTGCCTGGGCCACCTCGGTCGCGCTCACCATTTTCGGATCTACCAGCGTCGGGTCTCCCACCTTGGCTGCCTGATCCATATTCGGACGTCGACGGAAATTTTCCAGGAACTGTCCCATCATGCCGGTGGCTTCGCGGCTTTCCATTTCCTTCTTGTTTTGGGCAATGGCCTCAGGAGTCGGAGTCGGAACGGGCTGGTGCAGGTCTTCGAGCCGCGCTTTGGCATCTTCCGCGCGCAATCCCACCGGGTATCGCTTCACAATTTGCGAATAGGCATCTGACGCCTTCTTCGTAAACTCCTTGATGAAATTGGCCTTGGCTGTTTCGTCTCCGGGCCGACCCAGCGGCATGGCGCGCACCCGCGTAATTTGGGCATCATAGGACTGCCCCAGCAGGTAATAGCCTTCGTCAGCCTTGCTGTAGAGCGGATATTTTTCCACCAACGACTGCAAACGCGCCATGGCCGCCGCGTAAGATTCGCGCAGGAAATAAAATCTGCCGACGCGGAACTCGCGCTCGCCCAGCACTTCTTGCACTTCCAGCAACCGTTCCCGCGCCTGCGGCAGCAGCTTGCTGTCCGGATACTGCAAGATCATCTGCCGGTACTCGTCTTCCGCGCGCATGGCGTGCGTGAAGTCGCGATCTGGCTTTTCCATTTCCTGAAAGTGAATATTCGCGATCTTCAGTTGCGCTTCCGCCGCTTCCGGCATGTTCGGGAAAAACGTCTGAAAGTCCTTGTATTCGATTTCCGCCTGCGTGTAGGCCGCCGTGCCACCCTCGGCGTACCACGAATCCGCCACGCCCAGCTTGGCGCGGGCAATGTACTCGGAATCCGGATACGTGTTAATGAGCGTGCCCAGCGAAAGGCGGGCCACCTCAAACTTGTTGTGCTTCAGGGCGTCCATGGCGCGGTCAAACAGCACCTTGTCCGGCTGCTTGGAATCCACATTGATCAGCGGATTCGAGACCTTTTTGTTGGTGCAGGCCGTAGCGAGCACCAGCACCAGACCCAAAACCAGACCTGCCGCAAAGCGGCGCTTCCACAAATTCAATTGCATAAACACCCTCAAGACTTAGACTTTCACCAGGCTCGCCTCGGTCGCGGCCTTCAACAGCTTCCCGGCATTTACCTTTGGATCGCCATTGCCGAACACGGCGTTGCCCGCCACCAAAATTTCCACGCCCGCCTGCACAATCCGCGGAATGGTATCCAGCGCCACGCCACCATCAATTTCAATGCGGTAGTTCAACCGATGAATGGTTCGTAAGTCCACGAGTTTACGGACTTTATGCAGCACGCTGGGAATAAATTTCTGCGCACCAAATCCTGGGTTTACTGACATCACCAGCACGTAATCCACTATGTCTAAAACCTCTGACAGTGCCTCCACCGGCGTTGCCGGATTAATCACCACCCCAGCCTTCAGCCCGTGACTCTGGATGAGATGCAAAGTCCGGTTCAAGTGGCGGCATGCCTCTTGATGTACGGAAATCCAGTTGGCCCCCGCATCGGCGAAGGCAGGGATGTACTGGTCGGGGTTTTCAATCATCAGGTGGCAGTCGAGAACCGCTGCGGTGGCCTTGCGCAGGGATTTGACGATTGGCGGACCCAGCGTGATATTGGGCACAAAATGGCCGTCCATCACGTCCACATGGACGACGGAGCCGCCGCCTGCAACCGCGCTCTGCACCTGGTCGGCGAGATGCGCGAAATCAGCGGATAAGATCGATGGCGCAAGTTCAATCAAGCTGTGGAAATTCTACCATCTGGCATTGGGGAAAGGCGGAATGGGAAAGTCAGAAGTCAGATTGCAGAAGGCAGAAGTTGACGTATGGCGACGATTTCTCGGGTTCGATCGAAAATCTTGCTTGTACTTCTGCAATCTGAAATCTGACTTCTGCAATCGCCACGAAAATGCCGTAGGCTGTTAGATTCACCAATCCAATTTTCCGCCGACATGCCGCCCTCCATCCAATTCGTTCCCACCGCCTTTGGTCTGGCCGCCGTGCTGTCTTGGGGGAGTTCGGACTTCCTGGGCGGCTACAGTTCGCGTCGCGCCAATGCTTATTTTTTGACGGCCGTCTCGCACCTGGGAGGCCTCGGGTTGGCTCTGGCGCTGGCTTTGGGCACGCACGCGCAGTTTCCCTCCATGGTTGGGGTACGCTGGTCGTTGCTGGCGGGAGCTTGCGGAGGCGCTGCTCTGGCGTTGTTTTACGGCGCGCTGTCCTCGGGAAAAATGGGGCTGACGGCCGCCATTGCCGCGGTAGTGGGCGCGGCCATTCCCGCCGCGGTGGGCATCCTGGTGGATGGCTTGCCGGGCGCGCTGGCCCTTACAGGATTTGCGCTGGCTGCGCTGGGCATTTGGCTCATTGCGCGGCCCGAGGAGGGCGGCCTGACCACGCGCGGCTTTGCCACTGCCGTGCTTTGCGGGGTCGGTTTTGCCTGCTTCTACTTGTTCATTCAGCGCGCGGGGAACACGTCCGCTTATTGGGGGGCGGCGTGTTCGCGCTTCGCCGCGTTGCTGGTGGTGAGCTTGATCGTTGTTGCCGGACGGCACTTCCAAGCCATGGACGCTACGCGGACCGCGATGGGCCTGGCGGCAGGCATGCTGGATGTTACTGGAACCATTTGTTTCATCCGCGCAACGCAGGCGGGACGCCTGGATGCGGCCGTGATGCTAACGTCGCTCTATCCGGCGGTTACCGTGATCCTGGCCCGCATATTCCTGCGCGAACACTTCACACGATGGAAGCTGGTGGGAATGATGGCGGCGTTGGCGGCGGTGCCGCTGATCGCCACCCGCTAGCGAGGTTTGCGGGGAACCGACCGCGTAAACTAGTCTCACTCCCAATGCCGCTCCTAGAAATTCACGACCTCACCAAAACCTACACTGGCACCGACACCCTATTCGGCAAAAAGCGTGGAGTCCGCGCCGTCGATGGCGTCTCTCTGGAGATTTCCGCTGGTGAAACGCTGGGCCTGGTCGGCGAATCTGGGTCCGGCAAGAGCACCCTGGGACGGCTCGCCCTCCGCCTCATCGAACCTACTTCGGGCAGCGTCCGCTTTAACGGCCACGACCTGCTGGCCGCCAGCCCGGGCCACTTGCGGCAGTTGCGTCGCGACATGCAAATTATTTTCCAGGATCCCTTCGGCTCGCTCGATCCGCGCTTCCGCGTGGAAGACATCATCGCCGAGCCGCTGGTGATTCACGAATCGCTGAGCCCGACGCAACGCCGCGCGCGGTCTGGAGAGCTGCTCCGCGCCGTCGGCCTCGATGCCTCCGCCCTGCCGCGCTACGCGCACGAGTTCAGCGGCGGTCAGCGCCAACGCATTGGCATCGCCCGCGCTCTGGCGCTGAGGCCCAAGTTCATCGTCGCCGATGAGCCTGTTTCAGCTCTGGATGTCAGCGTGGGGGCGCAGGTGGTGAACCTGCTGGCGCAGTTGCAACGCGAATTTCAGCTGACGTATCTGTTTATTTCGCATTCCATGCCGGTGGTGCGCTACCTGGCCACGCGCATCGCGGTGATGCACCGCGGCAAAATCGTCGAAACCGGCTCGGCCGAGCAAATTACAGACAACCCACAACATCCCTACACGCAAAGTCTGCTTGGCTCCACGCCGGAGCTGGCTGGCTGATAACGACGTGGCACGGGAATCGCTAGAATAGCGTTAGCTTCGCTCAGGAAAGGTCGTAATGGCTCGCAAATTAGAACAATCCCGCCGGCTGCAACAACGCGCGGAGAGCATGATTCCTGGAGGCGTGAATTCGCCCGTTCGCGCGTTCCGCGCCGTCGGCGGCGACCCGCCGTTTATTGTGCGCGGCAAGGGCTCGCGCTTGTGGGACGCTGACGGCAATGAGTACCTGGACTACATCGGTTCCTGGGGGCCGATGATCCTGGGTCATGCTTTTCCGAAGGTTGTGGAAGCCATCCAAGCGGCAGCCGCGAATAGCTCGAGCTTTGGCGCGTCTACGCCCGCAGAAGCGGATCTTGCGGAACTCGTCATCTCCGCCTTTCCGCATATGGAGAAGGTCCGCTTCGTCAGCTCTGGCACCGAGGCGACCATGTCAGCCATCCGGCTGGCCCGCGCGTATACGCAGCGCAAATATATTGTGAAGTTTGAGGGCTGCTACCACGGACATGCCGACGCTCTGCTGGTCAAAGCTGGCTCCGGCGTTGCCACGCTTGGTATTCCGGGCTCGGCGGGTGTGCCTGAGGAATTCACTCAATTCACGCTCGCGCTTCCCTTCAACGACCGTGAAGCGCTGGAAGCTGCGTTCCATAAATTTAACAGTCAAATTGCTTGCGTCATCGTCGAGCCGATCGTCGGCAACATGGGGTGTGTCGCCCCCGCCGCGGGGTACCTGGAGCGGATGCGCGCCATCACCGAGCGCGATGGAACCCTGCTGATCTTTGATGAAGTTATGACTGGCTTTCGTCTGGCTTTCGGCGGCGCGCAGGAACTGAACGGAGTTCGCCCGGATCTTACAACCATGGGAAAGATTATCGGCGGCGGCCTTCCCGTTGGCGGCTACGGCGGCCCCGGCAAGATCATGGACTTGGTCGCCCCGTTGGGGCCGATGTACCAGGCAGGCACGCTCTCCGGCAATCCGCTGGCGATGGCTGCGGGCCTTGCCACTCTGCGGCACCTGAAGGCGCACCCAGAAGTTTACCAATACATCGACGCGCTCAGCGCAAGGCTGGTCGCTGGCGTTCTGGCCGAGGCGAAAAAAGCGGGCGTCGCCATGACCGCCAACCGCGTGGGCTCCATGTTCACCTGGTTCTTCGCGCCCGGCGCGGTGCACGACTGGGATACAGCTTCCAAATCCGATACAGCGGCGTTCGGTAAATTCTTTCGTGGGATGCTCGACAACGGCGTCTATCTGCCACCAGCGCAATATGAAGCAGCATTCCTAAGCGCAGCCCACACCGAAGCCGATATTGATGCGACGATCGCGGCGGCGCGCATCGCCCTGGCTGGCTAAGGAAACGAAAGCCAGTCGGCGCTGAAAGCTGGCGGGCATTGAAAATAAATTTTAAGAAATGTCATTCTGAACGCAGCGAAGAATCCCTGCACCCTCAACGGTGCATACTCTTGCACGCTTTCTCACGACGCCTCCAGCAAGTACGGGTCAGCAGCACCACGAGAAAGTTTGCGGCAGTTGGGTCGGATCAGCAGCATGGGCATTCCTCGCTTCGCTTCGGAATGACACGATTCACTAAGGAATAGTTTTCGCGCAGTCCCAGAGGCAAGCGTCCATCCAGCGAACCGCGCCTCTTCAGCCACAAAAAACTCATTTACTATTTGGCACCTGCGCCGCAACCACCCGCGGAATCCCCTGCAAATCAGCCACGAATCGGACGCTTCCCCACTCGCGCAGCAAATGCCTTACCTGCAAGTCCTGCCCCTTACCAATCTCCATCAGCAACCACCCGCCGCGCTTCAACGCCTGCGACGCTTGCGGAATCAGACGCTCAATTACATCGAGACCCTTAGCCCCCGCAAACAGCGCCGAATGCGGCTCGAAATCCCGCACTTCCGGCTGTAGGAAATTCTTGTCGCCTTCGCTCACGTACGGAGGATTGGAAACGACGAAATCGAAACGCGCGGCGTCATGGGAAAAAGCTCCGAGAAGGTCGCTCTCAAGAAACCGCACCCGCTCCGCCAACCCAAGCCGCGTCGCGTTTGATCGCGCGACCTCGAGCGCCGCAGCCGAAATGTCCACAGCATGAATCTCGGCGTGCGGCAGTTCTTTCGCCAGGGCCAATGCAATGCAGCCAGAGCCTGTGCCCACGTCCGCCATGCTACACGCTTGAGACTTTTGAACTAATTCGAGAACAGCTTCCACCAGATGCTCAGTCTCAGGCCGCGGGATCAGAACGTCGGTGGAGACCAGAAAATCCAGCCCCCAAAATTCCTGATGTCCGGTGATGTACTGCAAGGGAACGCCGCGCAGACGCTGCGCCAGAGCGTTGTCAAAACTGGACCGCTCGTCCGAGTTAAGCACGCGTTCCGGATGCGAGAAGATATATGTGCGGTCACAGCCCAGCGCGAACATTAGCAGCGATTCCGCATTCCTGCGCGACGAGCCTACGTTCGCCCGTGCCAGGGCTTCGGCGGCAGCATTCAAAGACTGGGCAAGAGTGCTCACTGCGGCCCTCCGGACACGGAGCTAAGCCGTCGTGGCCATTTCGGCCTTCAGCTTTTCCGCCTCGTAGTGGGCCACCAGCGCCTCCATCAGCGAATCGATCTTGCCTTCCATTACCGCTTCCAGCTGATGCAGCGTAAAGCCAATGCGGTGGTCCGTAACTCGGTTCTGCGGAAAGTTGTAGGTCCGAATCTTCTCGCTACGGTCGCCGGTCTTCACCTGCAAACGGCGCTCCGTGGCCAGGGCCTGCTGCTGCTTATCCATCTCAACTTCGTAAAGCCGCGAGCGCAATACGCGCATACCCTTCTCGCGGTTCTTGATCTGGGATTTTTCATCCTGGCAGCTCACCACCGTTCCCGTGGGAATGTGTGTGATGCGCACGGCGGAATACGTGGTATTCACCGACTGTCCGCCCGGACCCGACGAACAGAAGGTATCAATCCGCAGGTCTTTGGCTTCAATTTTGACGTCCACTTCCTCAGCTTCGGGTAGCACGGCTACCGTGATGGCGGAAGTATGCACGCGGCCCTGCTGCTCGGTTTCCGGAACGCGTTGCACGCGATGCACGCCGCTCTCGTACTTCAGCCTCGAATACACGCGCTTGCCTTCCACCATGGCGATGACTTCCTTCAACCCGCCCGCGGAAGACTCCGAGCTGGACATCACATCCACCTTCCAGCCCTGCAACTCAGCAAATCGCGAATACATACGAAATATCTCGGCTACAAACAGCGTCGCCTCATCGCCGCCCGTCCCAGCGCGAATTTCCAGAATCACGTTCTTCTCGTCATTCGGGTCTTTCGGCAGCAGCATGATCTTCAAATCTTGCTCCACTGCCTCAATGCGAGTCTCCAGCCCCGTCAGTTCGTCCTGCGCATAAGTACGCATCTCAGGGTCGGTTTCGGAAACCAGCAATGCCTTGCTGCCTTCAATTCCCTTCTTTAGCTCTTTGTATTCGCGGAATTTCTCGACGATCGGCACCAGGTCACTATGGGCTTTTGCGGTTTTCTGGTATTTCGCCGAATCATTGGTGATGTCCGGCAAGCTCAGTGCCTGAGTCAGCTCTTCGTAGCGCGCTTCGGTTTGTTCCAGTCTGTCAAACATTGTTTCAACCTTACCTCGGCGGCTAAAGCCGCAGATCAACAGCCACTAGAATCGCAGGGCTGAAGCCCTGCGCCGCCCAAAAGCAATTCCACTAGTAACGCCGACCGGCAGAATCGGGTCGCGAAAACTAATTCGCGAGATCAGGCATTTTATTGTACGTGGGATCAGTGAGCGGGAAAGAGACTAGGCGGCGGGCGCCGCTAGGCAATCACGAGTTCGCCGCCGTGCTGCGCTTCCAGCGTCATTGCTTCGTTCAATGCCGAAATGGCGCATTCCACCTGCGCGTCCGCCGGAGGCTGCGTGGTAATCCGCTGTAACCACAACCCGGGTGCCGTCAACAGCGCAAACAACGAACCACGGTTCTTCGCGGCGAAGCGAATGATTTCGTACGAAACGCCCGTGATCAGCGGCAACAACACAATCCGCGCGGCAAAGCGTCCGAGAAACGTGGTCGCCGGCACGAACATGTACACCACCATCGAAATCAACATCACGGTCATCAGGAAACTGGTTCCGCAGCGCGGATGGAACGTCTCAAACTTCTGCGCCTCGGCCACTTCCATCGGTTTTCCAGCTTCGAATGCAAATACAGTCTTGTGTTCCGCGCCATGATATTGGTACACGCGACGAATATCTTTGAACAGCGAAACGCCCCAGATGAACAGGAGAAATAGCGCAATGCGAATCACGCCATCCACAAAATTCAGCCCAATGCGCCCGCTGAACATGGGGTAAATCTTGGCAATCTTCGTCGCCGCCAGCAAGGGCAAAAACTTGTACATGAAAATGAAGAACCCGACCGAAAAAATAACATTCCCAGCCGCCAACCATCCGCTAAATTCCAACTTCTTGCCCTCAGCCACAACGCCCTCGTCCGCTTGAGCCTCTTCCAGCGCCGTATTGGCGGAAAACTTGAGCGCCCGGTAGCCGAGCACCATGGCATTGCCAAGCGTCATAAACCCGCGCAGCACAGGCCACGCCATCCACTTATGCTTTTCCGACTGCCGCTCCAGCGGCTCGGCGTGGGTCACAACCTCGCCCGAAGCTTTGCGTACGGCAATGCCCCAGGCGTGCGGCGATCGCATCATCACGCCTTCCAGCACCGCCTGCCCGCCGACAAGGGTGGTCTCCTCGCCGTTCTCAATGACCGGGAGAAGCTGCAAAGCCGTGAAAAACCGCCACCAAATGGATAAGAAACGCATAAGTCTTAGATGTCCCCGGGGCCGGGAAAGTATCGCCAGGCCAATCTTTCCAGCGTAGCCCCACCCCCCTCCTCCCCTGGATCTAATGGGATTAATGAGATACGCGGGGTCGGGCGGCAAAATCTTTGAATTTAAGGGACTTACAGGCAAGATATTGAAAACAAAGAAGATATGTCTTTCTTGGAGCTCGTCGCCTGTAAATCTTCCTTCATAATGGTGCGACAGGCGGAGCGCTAAGTCAACGACTCATTTAGGAAATTGGAAGGGGCGGGTTCCATCGTGGGAGTGGTCGGCGTGGCGCCAACCTTCCCGGAGGTGCTTACGAGAGGGTTCTGGCGCGAGCCCTCGCTTTGCGAGCGGATGATAGAGCTTGACAGGTTGCACGGGCGGGGACGCCCGTGCCTCCATAGTGCGAGGGGGCGGGTTGCTCACCTGAGGGCGACAGGGGCTGGGAGAGGAGCAGGGGTGGCGGGTGCTACTTTCGCCAGGGCGGCGGCCAAAAGCTTGGGATCGAACCCGAAGGGCCCAGGTTTGGTCTTTAAGGCGATATGTCCTTGCTGGTCAATCAGGTAGAGACGGTCGGGCCAGCCGGTGTAGGCCGCCTCGGTGCCGTTGCCGAATTCGTCGAGGACGGCGGGAATCTTGATGCCGAGCTTGCGGACGCAGGCTCCGGCAATGAATTCGCGCTCCTGCTCGTTTTTCGGCGTAGCGAAAATGACGTTGTCTTTGACGTTGCTCTGCATCTGCCAAACGTCGCTGGGGTGCGCCTCGGTAATGTAGACGACGAGGAAAGCGACGCGGCTGCCGTACTGCTCGTAGAGCTTGTTAAGGGCGGGAACCTCCCGCCGGAAAGGCGGTCAGGTGTAGCTGCCGAAGACGAGGACGACAGGCTGGGTCTTATTGAGTTCGGAGAGCTGGACGGGGCCGCTGTGGTCGAGCTTCATCAGGGAGAAGTCCGGGGCGGGGTCTCCGATGTTGAGGGTGCCGGCGCGGGCTCGGGTCCACGCGCTCTCGAACGGGAACAGCAGAAACGGCGCCGGGCCCGGCATTTTGGACATGACCGTGGCGAATTTCTCCGGGGGCTGGCGCATGGCCCACAGTACGAGCGAAGCGAAGGCCAGGTAAGCCACCGCGAGGCTGATGGCGATTCTGGCGAGGATCTTGCGCGTGCGCGGGGTGATCGTGAAGTTGATCTTAGCCATTTGTACGTTGCAGAAAGATAGTTCGAGACGTAACGGGAGACAATACTGCGAAAGCACTACGGGCCTCAAACCCTACACAGCACCCCGCCGCGACTAAGTAATCGTATGCAACAGCACACCCTTGGTGCTGTAGGCGAGGATCTGGTTGTGGGCTCGATCGGCAACGTAAACGCGCGCGCGCGCATTGTCGACGGCAACGCCCCAGCAATCTGCGCCCGCAGGCAACGCGACAACGACCGTCGCCGTTCCTCCCGGCTTTACGATATAGAGGTTGCCATCCAGCGCCGCCACATACACATTCCCCTTGTTGTCCGGAGCCAGGGCAAAAGCCCCAAAACCGAAAGCGCCGCCATTCAAGGGATTCCCCAACAGAGTCGAGCTCGCCGGCTCCAGAAAAGTCTGATTCAAAGTGGAATAGACAAATGCTCCCGCGCTGAGCGTCACGGTGACCTGGGGGGTGCTCAGGGAGGAGAGCGTCCTTATCAACCTCGAGGGCGCAGCGTAAGTGGCCGTGGGGCCGAAAACCTGCACGTCGGCCAAGTTGTTATTTACCCAAAGATCTCCAATCCCGTCAAACGCGAGGGTCCCGGGATTCGCCGTGCTGATGGTGCCAGTCGTAT
>JAYWAL010000067.1:0-2178 GCA_043782485.1 Acidobacteriaceae bacterium
CGTCTGCGCAAACGCGCCCGTCGTCATCAGCGCTACCAACGACACACCTGCAAAGCGGCGTAAGCCTGTCATGAATTCGCTCCTCTTACCTTTACGTTACCGATGGCGATAACACCAGTCTGGTTCCATTATGATCCAGTCTTAACCTCACCAAATCTTAACCGTCTTCCAAAATCGTGGAATGGTACAATTCGGTACTGTACCGCATCGAGTACTGCCTTGACGCGCTGTCCTAAAATCTTCTGCGATTCATGGAAAAAAAGCTAAGCTTCTTAGATCGCCGCGAACCCTCCCAAGCGGGCTTACCCGATTATCGTGACGTCGAATCGGATCGCGAGACAATGCTCCTGCGCGAGAGTTTGCGCGCCCTCGCCATCGAAAACGAAGCCTTGCAAGCCCAAGTCCGGGACTTGCGCGCCAAGCAATTGCAGATGCAGGATCGGCTTGACCAGCATGCCCCGCAAATCCAACGGATGTCCGCCGGGCACGGCCAATTGCAGGCTTCTCTTTCGCAAATGCACCAAAAGATGGTGCAGGCCGAGCAGCGCCTGAACGGACTTTACGATAGCCGAATCTGGCGCAGCCTGGTGGCCGGGGGGGGCTGGATTGAACGGCTGCTCGGCACGCATCGAACCAGTCAAAAGCAGCCCCACAGCCACTCGGCGATGGGTCGTGCGCTGCCACACAGACTTCAATTAGCCGAGGACCCTGCATTTCCCTACTGCCTGGACGAGCCCATGGAAGGGCAAGTCCTCTACTTTCGTGAAATGATCGTTCGTGGTTGGGCGCTGTTCCCGCAGGAAACCGGCAAGATCGAAGCTGCCATCGATGCCGAGCCTTGGTTTGACATCGCGCTCGGTTTTGCCCGGCCGGACGTGGCAGGTCAGCATCCCAAGCACCCTGGCGGTGAACGCTGCGGTTTTGTCATGCGGCACGAACTCGCTTCCTTTACGCCTGGACTGCATCTGTTGCGGGTTCGCCTGACCGCGGAATCCGGAAGCCAGGAGGAGATTCGCCGGTCCATTCGGATCGCCGATTCTACTGAGCACCCGGCTAGTTGCGAAGGCGGAACGTACACTCCCGGCGACGCGGTTCGCCTGCGAATCGACGTTCCAACCGATCGGAAGTTAGTCTTTCGCGGTTCAGCTTTGTCCTTGACGGGCTGGGCCGTGGCTCAGACGCAAGTGGCGCGGGTTTTGGTTTCCGTGGATGGTGGTCCTGCCCAGCAAGCCACGCACGGGCGCATGCGTGAGGACATCGGAAGTCACTATGCCGGCTTTCCCGGCGCCTCTCACGGCGGCTTTCATTGGCACGCGCCGACGCTTCATTTTGAGCCGGGCTCGCATAGCTTGCATGTGCAAGCCGTATCTACCGGAGGAAATACCGCCGAGGCCTACGTCGAGTTTGACGTCGACCAGCACACCGCCTATGAAGTCTGGGCCGACCGGACTACCGCGACTGCGGACGAGTTGGCTGAGATGCGCCGTCACTGCATGCGTTGGCACGATGCCCCTCGCATCAGCATCATTACTCCGGTCTACAGAACCTCGGAAACATTTCTCAGGCAATGCGTCGAATCGGTCAAGCGTCAGGCGTATCCAAACTGGGAACTGATTTTGGTGGATGATGGTTCCCGCCAGCCGAATCTCACAGCGTTGCTGGAATACTTTGCCGGGTCCGATCCCCGCATTCGTTTCCGCCAATTGTCACAGAATAGCGGTATCTCCGCGGCCACCAATGCCGGGCTGGCACTGGCCACCGGCGACTTTGCCGGCTTTCTCGATCATGACGACGAACTCTCGGCCGACGCCCTTTATTACGTCGTTCGCGCTTTGCGTGAGGACCGCGCCCTCGACGTCGTTTATTCCGACGAGGATAAAATCGATGCCGCCGGACGCCGCCAGGAAGGATTCTTCAAACCCGGGTGGTCGCCGGATCTGTTGGGATCGATGAACTACGTTTGTCACTTCCTGGTTGCCCGGCGAACTCTGGTGGAACGCCTATCGGGCATGCGGTCCGAGTTCGACGGCAGTCAGGACTACGATCTGATTCTGCGTCTGTCGGAGCAGACCGATCGCATCCGGCGCATCCCGCGAGTCCTGTATCACTGGCGCAAACATCCGGAATCGACCGCTATGGAAGAGATGCAAAAGCCGGGCGCTGGAGAAGCCGGCCGCC
>JAYWAL010000068.1:0-38901 GCA_043782485.1 Acidobacteriaceae bacterium
TGAAGCGAGGAGAAATTCGACTGGAGTCCCCGGTTGATTTCGAAGCCATCAATGCCATTTGATCCGTTAAAAATCAGATTTAGCTAACGTGGTAGGCAGAGCCTTGATTCTATGTGTGCGGAGTGGCTTCAGCCAAGCGCGGCGGAAGATCGAATGTAACTCAGTCGGCACGTTGTAAATACATTTGCGGCGAAACTCTAGCCTAGAGGTGAAGCGACATCCGCGTCGAGCGCGGCCTTTTCGGCGGGAGAGAGGGTTCGAACGCATCCTTTCGCGAGATCGCCCAAGGGCAACGGACCAATGGAAACGCGCAGGAGACGTAGAACTTCGGCGCCGCAATCGTCCATCATTCTGCGGATGTGGCGGTTCTTGCCTTCGTGCAGGGTAATTTCCAGCCAAGCGTTGCTGCGGCCGTGGCGCAGGACGGAGACGGTGGTGACGCGGAGCCGCTCGCCTTGCGACACAACGCCGGCACGGAGCGCGGTAGCGATGGCGTCTGGATCGGTGGAGCGAATTTGCGCGTGGTAAATTTTCTGGACGCGCGACTCAGGGGCAAGAATCGCGGCGGCCCATTCGCCATCGTTGGTGAGCAGGAGCAGGCCTTCACTGGCCTTATCAAGGCGGCCCACGGGAGCGACCCATGGGAGATTTGGGTCGAGGTAATCGTAGACGGTGGTGCGGCCTTTTTCGTCAGCAGCGGTGGTAACCACGCCGCGAGGCTTGTTGAGCGCAAGGTAGAGGTATTCGCGCGCCGTTATGGGACGGTCGCTGATGGAGACTTTGTCGCGGGCCAGGTCAACGGGCGTTTCAGGATCGCAACGAACGCGACCATTGAGCTGCACCATGCCATCGCGGATGAGCGTGGCGGCCTGGGAGCGCGAACAGTAGCCGAGCTTGGAAAGCGCGCGGGCAAGCCCGGTGCGACGCGGAGTTGGTTGTGTCACAAGTGGAACGGCTACACCGCGTCCAGCGCCTGCTGGAAGTCGGCCAGCAGGTCGCGCCAATCTTCGATGCCAACCGAGACGCGGACCAGGCCATCGACAACGCCCGCCTGGCGGAATTCCTCTTCGGTAAATCCGGAGTGGGTGGTGGTTTTGGGATGGCAGACCAGAGTCTCCACGCCGCCGAGAGAGACCGCGTTGCGCGCAATGCGGATGGTGCGCAGAAAATCGAATGCGGCTTTCTTGCCGCCTTTGATGACCAGGGAGAGCATTGCGCCGGGCTGGTCGCATTGCTTTTCGACAATGCGTTTTTGCTCGGCATTTTCAAACAGCGTGGGGAAAACAACGCATTCGAGTTTGCCATGCCCCGCCAGCGCGGCGGCAATGTGCTGCGCGTTTTCCGTGGCGCGGCCCATGCGCAGGCCTACGGTGGAAAGGCGGCCGTCCAGCATCCAGCATTCGTCGGGCTGGAGGATGGTGCCGAACAGGCTGCGCTTGGGACGAATCTGGCGGATCAGGTCGGGATCTTTCGCTAATAGAACGCCGCCGATCATGTCGCTGAAGCCGGAAAGATATTTGGTGGCGGAATACATGACAAGGTCCGCTCCATGCTGGAGAGGATGTTGGAACGCGGGGCCGAGCAGAGTGTTGTCGACCATCACAATGGGCTTGGGCGAACCGGGTTTGGCGGCCGCGGCGGCGCTGGCGCAGGCCTGTTGAATGTCGGTCATGATCAGCGTCGGGTTGGCGGGGGTCTCGACCAGCACCATGCGCAGATTCTTGGCGGTGCGAATGGCCGCATCCAGCTTGGCGCTATCGCCGGCCACCACGCCGACTCCAACAATTCCGTAAAGCGTAAGGAGATCTTCCACCAAATGCTGGGTGCCGCCGTAGATTGGAACGGTGTAGACGATGGTGTCGCCGGGGCGGACGAAGGTCATCATCGCGGTCATGATGGCGGACATTCCGGAATTGAAGATCAACGCCGAGGTAGCGCCCAGCTCAATCGGCACCAGATGGTCTTCCAGGATTTCCGCATTCGGGTGATTGAAGCGCGAGTAGACGAGATCGACCTGCTCGCCCTCGGTCGCTTTGCCGCGGCCAGCCATCAAGTCAAACGCCCGCTCGGCCGCCTCGGGGCTGGAGAAAACGTACGTCGAGCTGCGAAAAACAGCCGGGCGCGCCGACCCCACCGAAAGGCTGGGATCAAAACCGCGCGTCAAAACCTGCGTATGCGGCCGCAGAGATTTATCGTTAGACATGAGGAACTCCTGAATTCGAATCTACACCGTGCGGAGCGAGGGGTGAAAGAACAAGAATAAATTGGTGGGCGCGGAAGGAATCGAACCTTCAACCTGTCGGTTAAGAGCCGAATGCTCTGCCAGTTGAGCTACGCGCCCGTGGGGCTAGTCCTTGGCGCTGGGCGCGAAGGTCAGAGTGCGCCAAAACCGTTTAGCGGTCTGGCATTACGCATGACGTAACCTTCCGAGTGTAACAAACATTGCTCTCGCGCGGCAACGCGGGCAGGAGCCTGGGGCCGCTCGGACAGAAACTGGCAAATTTAAAAGACGACGTTCAGGACTTGCGGGAGGCGTCGGCGGCGAAAGGTGGAATGGCCGGGTCTTCGGTGATGCGAATCGCGGGCTTCCGTGGTGCTGGTACCGGATCTTCCATCAGCTTGACCTGGTAGCGCTCGACGGTGCCGATCACGGGAGCTTCGTCCGGCCCATGTCCAAAACGGACAAATGCCTGCCGGGCGCAGAGACCTTCAATCATGTTCAGTCCAACACGGCTCAAGACTTGCTGCGGGAGGGTGGAAAAATTGCGGAACATCCAGACGAAATAAAGACGCTGCCAGAAGCTGAGCCGCAGATAACGGGGCCCGATCGGGGTCAAGATTTCCACAACGCCACGGTTCAACTTATCGGTCATGCCTAGCCTGCTAGCGCAAGGGGGGTCTGCCAGGTTACTGGACAGTTCGGCCAAGAACGGATGCCATTATGGCACTAGCACTTACGCAATTGCAAACGCTAAAGGGACATAGGGTAAAAGACGAGTCGGGGGGACTCAAAATGAGACTAGTCAGCGCCTCCTTGCACCAAAAATAGGGCAGCCGTGCAGGGGACTTGAGCAGTCCGCGCGAATCTCGGCAATTCCGCGAAAAAAAGGCTCCTTCGCCGCGAGGTCAAAGGAGCTGGATCAGCAAGTTGGGCTAAAAGGTGATTTTGGCAGCGAATTGGACCCCTCGCGGGCCACCGCTCCCCAGGAACGGGTTGCCAATGCCTACATCGCCCGTGGCGGTCAGGGAGTAGAAGCCTGTGTGACGGCCCGTGGCCGCATCGGGCGGGCCCACGTCCGCGATGAAATTCGGCAGAGTGGGGTTGGAGAAATTCGGGTGGTTCAGGAGGTTAAAGAAATCCGCTTCCACGACGAATTTGGCGCGTTCGCCGATGGACGTGCTCTTCATCAGGCTGAAATTCAATTCCTTAAATGCCAGTCCACGGAGAGCGTTACGGCCCAAGGTCCCAAAGTGTCGCGTGCCTGGAACGCAACCAGTGTCACTTCCGCCGGGTGCCGTCCCAAAAGTACAGGGGGCTGCAAATGCCGTCAGGTCCAAAAACTTGGCGGGATCACTGCTGTAGTGAACTGCTCCAACAAGGTCGGGACGATCAAAGCCTTCCCCTGCGCCCGAATAGTCGTTCTCAAAATTGTAGTTCAACTGAAACGGCTGGCCATCCTGAAGGCTAACCACGCCGTTAACGCTCCAACCGTTCTTGAGCTTGCTCCACCCTCCGCCCAGATGAGGGAATTCGTAGGCAAAGTTCCAGGTCAGGCGCCGGCGAATGTCGAAACTGGAATTACCGCGATTGGCATGAGGGTTGGTACTGTCCTGAGGCTGTGCCTGGTTGGGAATGAAGTCTTCGCTGTCGCTGGCATCATCCAAAGCGTGGGACCAGGCGAAGTTGGCTGTCGTCGTCAAGCCATGCCATGCGTTGGTGTGGAGGCTCGCCTGGAGACCGTGGTAGGACGAGCTGGCCTTAGACTCTTCGCTGTTCAGATAAAAAAAGTTGGCATAGGGCCGTGGCACACTGTATGAGAACGTACATTGGCACGTGTTGTCGTTGGCCGTGATCTGCGATTGGCTGGGCTGATTGATGTCACGGAAGCGAAATAGCTTGGTGCCACGGGCTCCTACGTACCCAATCTGGAGCGAGGCTTTTTTGCCTAGTTCCTGCTGAATGTTCAGATTAAAGTTTTGCGTGTAGGGAGTGCGCAGCTTGGGGTCTGCCGCAAAGAAGTCACCGAAAGGCGCATAGCCTCCATACACCGGCGTATTCGGATCAAGGGCTGTGGTCGCCGCACTGCCCTTCTGAACCGCATTCGGGCCGATGCCGGGATAGGCGGGACCAGGGCAGAATACGCAGTTCCACGGCACGTGACCCAGAAATATGTCCTGCGCAAAAGCGTCGTAGAAAACGCCCCAGCCTGCTCGAATCACAGTCTGACCCTTGCCGGTCAAGTCGTAAGCCGCAGCGAGGCGGGGGGCAAAATTGTTGAAGTCCTTGCCGTAGAGCTGGTTGGTTTGCACGTTGTCGCCCGCGCCACCCTGGGCGGCGGGATCAAAGCGGTAGAACTGGTTGTTCTTTTCACCGATGACGCCAAAATAATCCCAGCGCAAACCGAAGTTAAGAGTGAGCCTGGAAGTGGCGCGATAGCTGTCCTGAAGGAACAAGCCTTCACTATTTTGGAACGAATGCCGCACGGTATTACCGATGGCTTGTGCTCCGCCGTCGGGCGTCCCCGCCAGAAACGAACTCAAGTCCGCAAAACTCAGAGAACCTCGAAAGCGAGGTTCGAACTTCTGCGTGATCGTTGTGCGCCGGAATTCAAAGCCGAACTTGACATCGTGCTTACCCTTCTTCCAGGAGTAGTCGTCCACAAAATGCCAATTGCTGTCGATGCGGTTGCGGGGGACGCTGTTGGTGGCGCCGATCTGGGAGAAACCGGGAACACTGATCGCGGGCAAACCTCCCTCGTATTTGCTGGCGCCAGTATCCAACCCAATCAACGAGGGGTTGAAGGACTGGTCCTCGGGGAAAAATCCCTCAACAAAGCGATTCCACCCCAGACGGATTTCGTTCACCTGGGACGCATTGACCGCCTTCACGTAGGAAACTGCCACCAACTGAACCCGGGTAGGTGTAACTGTGTTAAATCCGGGCAACAAGCCGCCCGCAAGTTGGGCAAAAGGAAAGCTCTGGTCGCTGTCGCCGAAGAAGTAACGTCCGGACAGGGTATCTGATTTGATGTTCTGGTCAATTTTCCCAATCATGCTATCCACTCGATTTTTAAAGTGGGTGGATACCGCAAGGTTCGGCAGAGACGACCCGTTGGGACCGGGACACCCCGAGTCATATGCGGCAACGCCGTAGGTTGCCGGATCGTAGGGTGCGGTGGTTATGTTGGGAGTCGGCCACGGATTTCTCGCTAGCAGTCCGGTGATGACGGCATTGGCAGGCCCATTGGTCGAGATATCCTGCGCGATCTGTTGCGGATATGGCACACAGGTTGTCCCAGCCTGCTGTCCGGTCTCGCGCTGACCCTCGTAAGCTCCGTAAAAGAACGTCTTATCTTTGATCAGGGCTCCGCCGAGCGATCCGCCGAACTGGTTGTTATGAAAACCGTTCTTGGGATCGGTGGAGGGATTGAAGTAATTGCGTGCGCCCAGCTTGGCGGTGCGGAGATATTCGAAGGCGGAGCCATGCAACGAGTTGGTGCCGCTCTTGGTGACGGTGTTGATGACAGCGCCGCTGTTGCGGCCGAATTCCGCCTCGTAGTTGGAATGCACGCTCAGTTCGGCAACCGCATCGAGTGGCAAGATGGTGGCGGGATCACCGAACACGCCCGCTTCGTTAATGGCCGGGTCGTTGCGGTAGCCGTCGTTCATATCGGTGCCGTCGAGCAGGAAGTTGTTGGCGCGTCCGCGGGAACCGTTCATCGAGAATGTGCCGTACGATCCGGGCGAATCCGAAATCTGGTCTGGTGATCCCGCAACGCCCGGATTCAGATAAATGAGCTTGGTGTAGTCGCGGCCGTTCACGGGCAGGCTCTGTATGGTTTGCGCGGTGACCACCCCTCCCAGTTCTGCAGAGGTTGTCTGTATCAACGGAAGCGAGTCGCCCGAGACCTCCACCTGCTGGCTCACTTCACCGGGCTTCAAGACCGCGTCCACCCTGCGCTCTGAGGCGACATCCACGGCCACGCCTTTGATCACTGCCGTTTGAAACCCTGTCTGCTTCACGCTCACGTCGTAGCTGCCGATGGGGAGCTCTGGGACGGAGTAGCTGCCGTCAGCGCTTGTCATGGTTCCCCGCTCCAGGCCTGTATTCGCGTTGCGCACGGACACCTTGGCGCCTGAGACTACGGCCCCGGTGGAATCTTTGATGGTTCCCAGGACGGTGCCGCGGAAGGTTTGCGCGGTAAGGGTGGCTGTGAGCAGGAACAGGGAGGTGAGCAGACGAAGTTTCATGGGCGAGGCTCCTTGAAATCGGCGATTAGGAAAGCGAGACGACCGTCATCTCTGAATTGAACTGTTCAAGATGCACGAGAAATGCCACCACGCCGAACCACAATTATGCAGATAAGCTCTTTGTTTTCAATGGCGAGATGGCACAAGAGTGGCGACTATTCCAAAAAAGGGAGGCGGGTTATTGTAAATGGGATGGTTGGTGGAGGTGCGCCGGGCGATTAGGCCTCAGAAAGTAATCGCCACGCCGCCGCGGACGGAACGGGCGGACTGGACTAGGTAAACCGTGCGGTGATCTTGGCCCATGACCGGGACATAGCCCTCGGCCAGCAGGTTGTGCAGGTCCAGAACGGCTTCCATATGGGCGGGCAACAGGCCCATGCGCGGGATGGGCTGGCGCAGGACCACGTTCAGGAACGGGTCGGTCTGGCCGGGAGAGGCGTTGAACAGGTCCACCGGCGTCAGGGCATGGCCGTTCGTCCATTTGTAGGAGGCAGACCACTTGGTTTTGCTGGTGGGCAGGATGCCGCTGAAACCGGCTGCCACAGCGTGGCGCATGGTGGTGCGCATGGCATCGCGCGAGGATTCCAAACTGGCCGGAAGCTGGTCGAATTCGAGGACGCCACCGTAGGCGTAATCGAAAGTGGCTTCGTAACCATCGGCGAATTTGCGCTGGTACACGGCGCGGACGCCATTGGCACGGTAGTCGGCGCCCTGGTAGGTGAAGGTTGCGGAATAGGGATCGGCCAGGACTTGGCCGCTATGGGTGACCGGGTTGCCGACGCCGGTGAGGGCGGGATCACGGAGGCGGTCACGATAGGCAGCCAGCAGGATGTTGTTTCGGCCGGAACGGTGAGCGATGGAAAGCTCATGATGGGCGCCGCGCTGGAGTTCCGGGGCAAAGCCGTTGACCGAAATCCTGGGGCTGGCCTGAAGCGATTCGATGGGCAGAGCCTCGCGCTCGCTGGCTAAGCGGCTTACCGGCGCGGAGGACGAATAGCGGTAGGCGGCCACAGTGTCGGAATTGAGGTGGATTTCGGCCGAGCCAAACGGCAGCAGGGCGCTGGTGCGATTGATGAACTGGAGCGTCTGGAGTTCGCTGCCGAATTTGAGTTCGATGACGTCGGCCAGATTCAGGGAATCGGCGACGCGCAGACTGAAGGTACTCAGGGCAGTGCCGCGCAGGGCCGGATCGGGAGGAGCCAGACGGCGGGCCGTGAAAGAGATTTCCGGACTGGTGCCGTTATCCAGGTGCTGCGAATAGCGGGCACGGAGGACGGCTGCCGGGGAGTTTTCGCCATATCCGACGTTACCATCCAAGGCTAGGGTTCCGTTCGAGAAAACACTGCGCTCGAAGGAGAACTGGGTGGTGGCATCGGACGAACCGCCGTAGCCCTGCGCATCCGAGCCAGCAACGAAAGAGACGCCGCCCTTCATGACAGGCTCGTGGCGTTCGGCGGAAAGCTGGGGATCCGAATGCTGGGGATCGATCACGCGAAGAATAGGCCGCCGCGCCGTGGAGCGAAGCGTCCACTGCCAATCGTCATTCTGTGTGGAGTCGTCGCGGGGAATGACGTTGAAGCTTTCAAAAATCGTGGCTAGCGTGAGGTTGACGACAGAGGCGACGCCAGAACGGAGATCCACGTGTTCGCGAAACACGGGCAGAAAAGACGGGGCGGAAACGCGGAGGTTGTAGATGCCCGGTCGCAAGCCGGAAACGGAGTAGTGGCCGTTGCCGTCGGTGAAGGCGGTGAGGGTCCGGGTGGCGGAGGCGAAGACCTCAACGACTGCGCCCATTTGCGGGGTGCCTTCGGTGGTGCGAACGATTCCGGAAAGCGAACTGGTCCTGTTGACGGCCCAAACGGGAACGCCCAACACCAGAACCGCTGCGAAACAGCTCAGCTTCCGAAACATACCACCGACCTCCGGGGGACCAACCTTGCGCCCTACTCGATGGAAAACGTCACCGAGGGATCCAGCGCCTGTTTGGAGAGGTTGTCATTCACCTTAATGTTCATGCGATACACGCCCGGCTGGAGACTGCTGGCCGAGAGCGTTTTCTGTAGTGTGACCTGCTCGCCCACGTTGCCCATCTGTTCCGTTTGTTCGACGGAGTGGATGACGGCTTTGTTGGTGGCCGCGTCCACGACGTTGTACTCAACGGTAGCGGACGGTTTGTGAGTCTTATCGTTAACCGACAGATTGTACACCTGCATCCAGAAATTGAGGCGCTGGTTGCGTTTGAAGATCACCGGCTTGCCATCACTGGGGGCCACGCGTGGGCGGACCTTGGTGGCACCGATGACAAAGTTGCCTGTACCGACGTTCTTGGCCGGGACTGGCTCCATCTGGTCGGCCAGGATGAGCGAGGACATGGCTAGCTTTTCCTCGTTGTATTCCGGGACATCAAGGCCGTGGTTCCAGCTACCGGTGCGGTCGCCATTCACGTCTTTCACAACGACATCCAGGCGGTACTTGCCGGGGCGCAGCGGAAGGGCCTTCCAGTACACTGAGGCGTTTTCAATGGTCTTGGGCAGAAGTTCCTCGGGAACATCCACTTGCACGGTGTCCTCGAAGGTTTGCACGATGCGTCCGCCAATGGTGGTGGCGCGGCCGAGAATGTTGACCGTCCCACGCTGCACGCCGTCTTTGTTGATGAAGGTGATGTCCTTATTTTTAAGCTGGATCGTAACCGGGACGAGGATGGTGTCCGAGGTGACTCGGACGAAATCAGTGCGCACGTCGAACGGCATGAGGTTGACGTGAATTTTGTGGCGGACGACTTCGTCGAGATCCTTAAACTTCACAGCGGGGGGCTTTTGCAGCTTGGCAAATTGCTCCAGACGGTCAAACTGCTTGCTTTGATTGTTGGAAGTGAACGGTCCCGTGCCCAGGCGTTCCAAACCGCCGCCGTTGAAGCGGCTGGCTTTGGTGGACATCCCCATTTGCTCGGATTGGGTGAGGCCAGCGTTGGGCGTATAAAGTAAGGCGTCTTTTTCCGAGCGGTCG
The DNA here is from genome assembly GCA_043782485.1 of Acidobacteriaceae bacterium. Classification (GTDB taxonomy): domain Bacteria; phylum Acidobacteriota; class Terriglobia; order Terriglobales; family Acidobacteriaceae; genus JANXUC01. The sequence goes on from JAYWAL010000068.1 coordinate 9,478, forward strand.
ATGGTCATGTGGTACTCGCCGCACATGCACGTATCTACAAATTCGATAATAACTTCCTGGCCAATATCTTCGAGGTAACGATAGCGCCAGGTTTCAAAGGGGAAGGTCGAGGTCTGACCGCCGCCCTCATCTTGCGGGCGATCATACGTGCCACCGGAGGGGTGGGACTCGATTTCATCTGGCTTGCCGTACATGATGTAAATCTTGCCGCGGTCGGATTTCCAGCCGGGGATGCCTGCGGGGAAATGCTCGTTGGCGTAGGCGATGCGCTCGTAGTGTTCTTCCTTAAATTCGTTTTCGACGGTGTCGGGCGTGGGGTCGCGGCGTAGCCAGAAGTTTTCGATGAAATTATCGCGTTCCTCGTCGTTGCTCAGGCGCTTGAAGGCGTCGCGCTCTTCGTCGGAGATGATGTAGGTCACGTCCTCGTTGAGCCACTTTTTGTAGACCTTGGTGAGCTCCACTTTAAGGGACTTGGAATTTTCGCGGCGCTGCTTTTCGTTAATCGGACGCTTCAGAGGATCGACAGCGGGATCTTTCTCGGGAGCCTTGGTTTGGTCACTCGCTTGGTCATCTGTTTGAGCATCGGCTGTTTGAGCATCGGCCTGACGGGTGTCGGCCTTAGGATCATCTTTTTTCGACTGGGTCCATCCCGGGAACGCAAACGAGGCAAAAAGCAGAACAAAACTCAGGGAGCGCAAGCGGGGGGAAGCGGCAAACTGCATGGGACGGAAGCTCCTCAGGGGCAAACGGACCTGCTCCGATTGTAGGGACTCGCTCGGGATCAAGCAAGCCCAGGCAATAGCCACGGCCCGGAATTTGGGCGCTTTCACGCGCGAGTTCCGGGTATGCGAGTCGTTGGATGCCCAGTTCCAGGGTTTGGATGCCCTGCGGATTTAGGTGGAAAGCTTTGTAGGTCCAACGCTTTGTAAGTCTTTGTCAGGCAGGCGAGGGCACCTGCCTCTACTCAGGCTCATTCCTCCGACTTTTCGGCGGCTTGGATTCGTGGGTTTGCGGGGCCGTCGTTTTGGCTGATCGCGGCGGCTCCGGAATGGCGGAGTTGTTCATTCAGCTGAGTCAGCGGACCATCTCGTAACCTCTTGAGATCATTGAGCTGTTGGGTGGAAGACTTCTCGAGTTCGGTGAGCATCGCCAGAGCCTGGATGGTGGGAGCGGCATCGGCGCTATCGAGGGTGGCGTAGACCTGGCTGAACCAGGAATGGAGCGTGGCGACGCCACGATTGGCGTTGACGCCTGGGGCTGGCGGCTTGGTCGCGGTGCCGGACTCCAGTTTGGCTAGGTTCTCGTCCAGGCTGGCGGCGGCGGGGCGGAGAGACTCTGGGGCGGTGGTTTTCAAGGCTGCTAGCTGCTTGCGGAGGGAGCGGATTTGCTGGAGGGCGTCGTAGTTGGCGGCCAGATCGGCGGTAGCGCGCAGCTGGGCCGCGAACATGGCCTGGAGGTCGGCAGGGATGGTTGGGACGCGGGGATCCATGCGAAGCTTGAGCTTTTGGGTTTGGGACGCGCCGTCGACGGTCAAGCGGACGGTGTATTCGCCAGGGACAGCGGCGGGGCCGAGCGGGCTGACTGGGGTATCGTGCGGGATGGCGGAGATGGGGTAGTCGTTTTCCAGGGTCTTGGGGCGGGGGTAGCGCAGGTTCCAGATCCAGCGATGCATTCCGGGGGTGGCCGGAAGAACTGCTTCCGGGCGGACCCAATAGGTGGGGACGTTGAGGGATTTGGCGTCGACGGGTTCGGGCTTGTCGTCGCTGGAGTAGCGGCGGACTAGTTTGCCGCTCAAGTCGAGAATTTCGAGGGTGACCAGCTTGGCTCGAGTTGGAAGCAGGTAGTCGAGAATCGCTCCATCAGGCGGGTTCTGACCCATCGGGGTTTCTGGGGCGAGGGGCGTGTCCGGATTGGTGCTGCGCTGAATGCGGGTGGCTAGCTGCGGCTGAAAGAGCTTGACTTGGACGGCATCGGCTTCGTGGATCTGGCGGAGCGGGGTGATGTCATCCAGAATCCAGAACGAGCGGCCGTGGGTGCCGACTACGATATCGTCGCCGTGGATGACGAAATCGCGCAGCGAGGTGTAGGGCAGGTTTTGCTGGAGCGAGTGCCAGTGGTCGCCGTCATCGAACGAGACCCACATGGCGCGCTCGGTGCTGGCGAAGAGCAGGCCGGGGCGCTTGGGGTCTTCGCGGACGGCGTTGACGGCGGCGTCATCGGGAATGCCAGTGGTGATCTTTGTCCACGTTTTTCCGCCGTCGTGGGTGCGGTAGATATATGCGTGGAGGTCGTCGAGGCGAAAGCGGTTGACGGAGATGTAGGCGGTTTGGGAGTCGAAATGGCCGGCGTCGATTTGTGAGATTTTGCTCCAGGGGGTAAGTTCCTTAGGTGAAACGTCCTTCCAAACCTTGCCGCCGTCATGCGTTACGTGGACCAGCCCGTCGTCGGTTCCCGCCCAAATCAGGTTCACATCTTTGGGCGATGGTGCCAGGGAATAGATAACGCCGCGATGCTTGCCTTTTGCCGGATCGGCCTCAGCGAAGACACCGAGCGTTGCGGGAACTCCTGGGTCGGAGCGAGTCAAGTCCGGGCTGATTTCTTCCCAACTATGGCCGCCATTCGTGGTTTTGAAGAGCACGCTGGATGCGAAATAAAGAATGTGCGGGTCGACAGGCGAGAACATGACCGGCTGCGAGCGGTTGAGGCGGTACTTCCCTGTTCGAATGACCCAGGGGCTGACGTCCTGCACCTGGCCCGTACGACGGTCGAATTTGGTGAGCTTGCCGCCGTAGAGGATATCCGGATGGAGCGGGTCGGGCGCGACGTAGCCGTACTCCTCGATGCCAACGGGGTGCCAATCTCGGAACGTGATGGCGCCATAGTCGCTGCGGCTGGTGATGCCGACCGAGCCACTCTCCTGCTGCGAACCATAGACCCAATAAGGGAACTGATTGTCGGTGGCGACGTGGTAAATCTGGGCGGTGGGCTGGTTCATCCACGAACTGAAGGTCTGGCCGCCGTTGACAGTGACGGTCGCACCCTGGTCGGACGTAATCAGCATGATGTCTGGGTTGTTGGGATTGATCCAGGTGGAGTGATAGTCGTCGCCACCGGGAGCGCCTTTGATGGCGATGAAGTTCTTTCCGGCGTCGGAGGATTTATAGGTGGAGGTGTTGCTTAAGAAGATCGTGTCACGATCTTTTGGGTGGACGCGAATCCAGGCGAAATCGGAATTGCGGCCAGTGACGCGGTCTTCCTCGTTGACCAGCGTCCAGCTTTCTCCGGCATCGTCGGAGCGGTAAACACCGCCCGCATCGTCCACATCGACAGTGCTGTAGATACGGTCGGGATCGGAGGGGGCGATGGCGATGCTGATGCGACCGTGCTTCGCGGGAAAGCCCTTGCTCAGCTCGCGCCAGCTTTCGCCGCCGTCGTCGGATTTGTAGAGGCCGCTGCCGGGGCCGTCGTAGCTGCCTCCGACGGTCCACGGTGGACGGCGCGAGGCCCAGAGCGAGGCATAAATTTTGTTGCTGTCGCGGGGATCGAAGGCCAGGTCGATGCCGCCAATGTCGTCGTTCTTGAAGAGCACTTTCGTGAAAGTCTGGCCGCCATCGAGCGAACGGAAGATACCTCGTTCCGCATTCGGGCCATAGGGGTGGCCGAGCACGGCTACGAACAAGCGATCTGGATTCTTCGGGTCGATGATGATGGAGCCGATCTGCTGACCATCGCGGAGGCCGAGGTGAGTCCAGGTCTTGCCGCCGTCGGTGGATTTGTAGAGGCCGTCGCCGGTGGAAAGGTCCGGGCGGCGCAGACCTTCGCCGCTGCCAACGTAAAGGATGTCTGAGTTGGCGGGTGCGATGGCGAGCGCGCCAATTGATTGCGTTTGGCCCTCAAAAATCGGCTGCCAGGTATTGCCGCAGTCGTTGGTCTTCCACACGCCGCCGTTGTTGACGCCAATGAAGAACACGCAGGGCTGCGATGGAATGCCCGCGCCCGCGACGGTTCGTCCTCCGCGGAAGGGGCCGATCATGCGCCAGTGGAGGTCGGGGTAAAGGGAGGCGACGTCCTGGGCGGCGGCTGCCGCAGGCAGACCCACGAGAAGCCCAAGAGTGATCGCGAGGGTGGTTAAACTGCCGGAGAAATACAGATTCTTAGTAAGCAAATTCTTCATAGAGTTTGGGGTCGGCTGACGGAAAGAGCATAGCGCAAGCAGGGGTCTGGCTGCGAGGAACGCAGCGGGAACGGCGAACCTAGGAACGCCAATCGTTTACCTTTGAAGGTAGAATGTGGCAGTGAGCTTTGGCCGCCTCGGTTGGCAAATCTCACGAGACTCAGGTTCGCGGCTGGCCGCAGGGGCCTTCGACTACGTTTGCCATGCGCTGGGCGCACGGCGCACTTCGTTCAGGATGACATGGGAATCAGGGTGTTTGAGAGGCGGGATTTTGCCCGTTTCGAGCTTACGATTCGGGGAACTTGCTTCAACTTAACTTCGTATCAACAGGCAGGCGCATGAAGACTTGGAAGAAAGTACTGATTGGCGTGATTGCGGCAGTGGTGCTGCTAGGCATTGTTGGAGCGACCGTTGCGGGCAGCCGCAAGAACGTGGCTACCGTCCAGACGGGCAAAGTAGTGCGCCAGGACATCTCGTCGGTAGTCACGGCCTCGGGTGAAATTAAGCCTAAAACCTACGTCAACGTGGGTGCCAACGCCTTTGGCAAGATCACGCATCTCTACGTAAAAGAAGGTGCGCACGTAAAGCGCGGCCAGCTTTTGGCGCAGCTGGAAAACGTGCAGTCGGCGGCCGATCTGGCGGCCACCAAGGCCTCGCTGGGTGCCTCCCAAACTGACTATGTTGCAGCCGACTATGGCTATAAAACGTCGGCGGCCGATCAAAAACGCGCTCAATCTGACCTCGACCGCGCCCAGCTCGACTGGGACCGGGCACAGGGCATGTTCAAGGATCAGCTAATTTCCAAGGCCGATTACGACATGAAGAAAGCTGCGTGGCAGACCGCGGCGGCCGGACTGGAGCAGGCCAAGGCGCGCGTGGCCCAAGCCAAGGCGCAGCAGGATTCCGCCGACAAGCACATCACGCAGACGCGCGCGAACCTGACCCGCGCGGCTGACGTGCTGCAAAAGACCACCTACGCCGCGCCCTTCGACGGGATCGTCACCAATCTCCCGGTCCGCGAGGGCGAAACCGTGGTCATTGGCATCCAGAACTCCCCCGGTAGCACGCTGATGACCGTGGCCAATATGTCGGTGATCACGGCGGAAGTCCGCGTGGATGAAACCGATATCGTGAATGTGCGCCTGGGGCAACCGGCGGACGTGACCATTGATGCCTTTCCGCGGCAGATTTTTAAGGCCGTGGTCAGCGAAATCGGAGACAACGCGCTGGTCCGCTCCACCGGCGTTGCCACCTCGCAGAGCAACGGCTCCAGCCAGGAAGCCAAGGATTTCAAGGTCACGGTGACGCTGACCAGTCCGCCGGAGAATCTGCGCCCTGGACTTTCCACCACGGCCAAAATCACCACGGCCACCAGCGCCAAGGCTCTCACCATTCCCATGCAAGCCCTCACCATGCGCGATCCTTCAGATTTGGTGGACGACAAAGACAAGAAAACTGCCGAGGCAGCGCCCGCCGCCAAAGAAAAGAAGAACCAACTGCAAGGCGTTTTCGTAATTCGAGATAAGAAGTCAAAATTCGTGCCCGTGGAGACTGGCATCTCGGGCGCTACCGACATCGAGGTCAAAGGCGGCTTGCAGGAAGGCGATGAAATCGTCACCGGGAGTTACAAAGTGCTGCGCACGCTGCGACAGGGCGTGAGCGTAAAGATCGACAATACGGCACCCAAAAAGGAAGACGAAGCATCGTAACCAGGTATGTGCGAACGATCAACGCTCGGGAGCGCTTGGCCTCGAATTCGGGTTCTAGAAGTTGCAGCAACAAGAACGGCGAGCAAACCGATAACAACCGCCCGCCTGTCGCGTCCAAGGAACGGAAGACGTGATAGAAAGAACAGGAGCAGCACATGGCAACCGCAGAGGTCATCCACATGAGTTCACCGAGCACACTGGGAGTTTCCGCGCCGCCCGCCACGTCCATGATCTTCACGGACGACCTCTGGAAGACCTATGAGATGGGTTCAGAGCAGGTGCACGCGCTGCGGGGCGTGAATCTGCGCATTGAGCGCAATGAGTACGTTGCCATCATGGGCCCTTCCGGCTCGGGCAAATCGACTTTGATGAACTTGATCGGCTGCCTGGATTCGCCCAGCAAGGGCCAGTACTGGCTCAACCAGCAGCAGGTAAGTGAATTGACCGACGACGAGCTGGCCCGAATTCGCAACAAGGAAATCGGCTTCGTGTTCCAGACGTTTAACCTGCTGGCCCGCGCCACCGCCCTGCACAACTGCGAGCTGCCCCTGATCTATGCCGGAGTCTCCGCCGATGAACGGATCGAACGGGCGAAAGGCGCGCTGATTTCCGTTGGCATGGAATCGCGCATGAATCACAAGCCGAACGAACTTTCCGGCGGCCAACGCCAGCGTGTCGCCATTGCCCGCGCACTGGTTAACCGGCCATCGATCATCCTCGCCGATGAGCCCACCGGCAACCTCGACTCGCAGACCGGCCTCGAAATCATGGCCCTGTTCGACCGGCTGCATTCCGAAGGCAACACCATCGTCCTGGTAACCCATGAACACGATATCGCCGAATACGCCCACCGGATTGTCTTCATCAAAGACGGTGTGATTGCGCGCGACGAACGAAAGAAGTAGTAGTGCTTACGTGAGAGCAGTCGCGCAAGTTTTTGCGAAAATTCTTTAAGGATGAAATCGTGATCGAACGGATCCAACCCGGCCCACGCATGTCCCAGGCTGTAATCCATAATCAAACCGTGTACCTGGCGGGACAGGTAGCCGCGGGCGATTCACTTACCGCTCAAGTGCAAGCCATCCTCACCAAGATCGATTTGCTTCTCGCAGAGGCGAAGACCGACAAAAGCAAAATTCTCTCCGCCACCATCTGGCTAACGGATATGGCGACGTTTCCGGAAATGAACGCCGTTTGGGAAGCTTGGGTCGTGCCTGGCCACACCCCAGTGAGAGCCACCGTTGCCAGCCCTCAGCTTGCCGCGGCAGAGTACCGAGTCGAAATCGCCATCATTGCGGCGCAATAGCTTCGGCAGGCGAACCTGAAAGTGTACGTCCCGGAGTTTTCCATCTCATCGTGAACCGATAGAATCGGGACTAGGTGATGATTCAGCATTGCTAGCCTAAGCAAAAGCGAACTCAGGCATAGCCACCTCAGAAATGACAACCCCAGGGATGACCACGCACGAACAGCTACTCGCCGAATTTCAGACATTCGCCCGCTCCGCCCCGACAGCCACCGCCGTCATGGAACACATCGCACAGCATCTTCACGAAACCATGACCCGCTACAACTGGGTGGGCTTTTATCTCGTGAGTTCAGCAGACCCGGGGATGCTCCTGGTTGGACCTTTCGCGGGGAGCTTCACGCCCAACGCCCGCATCCCGCTCAACACCGGGTTGTGTGGCGCGGCCGCCACCAGTTGTCAGACCATCGTCGTGCACGATGTCGCTAAGGATCCGCGTTACCTCGCCGGTTCCTCCATGGTGAAGTGTGAAATCGTGGTGCCCATTTTCGTCAACCACCGACTCACCGCCGAACTTGACATCGAAAGCTACTTTCCGGGCACTTTTACCAAAGCGGAGCAAACGTTCATCGAGAACTGCGCCACACTCGTGGGCAAGTACTTGGGAAAAGCGTAGGCAGCGCTGAACGCAGTCGAACGCAGCCAGCCGGGCAGCTAAACAACCAAACCGGTTGCCCATTGCTCGCTGCCATCCGGGGAGTCCCTGCGCGGTCGATTATGCGGCCACGCTGGAGCGCAGCGTCGGCAGGGGGCGCGCAATCCCAGGAATGGCCCCGTCGGTTAACAGCGGATATCTCTCATGCACATCGGCCTTGCCGTCCCGCACTACCAGGGTCAGCGTCAGGCAGCAGGACGAACATAGCCAAAAATGCTCCATGCGCTGAGGCCACAGGCAGGAGCGCGCGTCCGCTCCGTAAATGGGAACGTTGTAGATCCTGCCTTGTTTCAGATAGCGAAAATGAGCGCCGCAGACAGGGTTCGCGCACTTGGCGAGCATGCAACCTCCTTAGGGACGCCAGAACGACGAAGGAGCGTGGCCTGACACCCTTAATTTACCACTTGTATTGGGCGGCGATGTGATGCCTGTCACGCCAGTTTAGAGGTATGAATGCGCCGCCAGACCGGCTTAATTGCCAGCGCGCAGCGGGGAGACGAAGAAGCGTCGCAGACCGCTTTCCTTGGCCGGGGTGGAACCCGGAGTAGCTCCCGTGCCGAGGGTTTCCAGCTTGGCCAGTTCCGCCGCCAGACCGCGGATGGCTTTGGAAACGTCCAGCCCTTCCTGCAAGACCACGGGCGTGCCCTTCTCAATGGCGGGACCAACCGCTGTGTGCTGATTGGGGACCTTCCAGAAGATCTTGCTGGCCGTGGCTTTTTCCATATCTTCGTCGGAGAAGCCAGGAATCTTCTTGTAGCGATTCAGCACCAAAGAAATTTTTTCGCTTGGGGCCCCATCCGTCAGAAAGGGCCTGACCTGTTTGGCGCTCCAGAAACAGACCAGATCCGGTTGCGCGACCAGCAAAACGCGGTTGGAGAGGTCGGCGATCAACCGCGCGGCCACATCCAGGCGACTGGAGCAGTCGACAATTACATGGCGATAGCTGGAGACCAAGAGATCGAAGAGTCGCGCTAGTTCCGCGGGCGTGGGAGCTACCTGCATCGGCTGCTGCGGTCCGGCGAGCAGGTGCAGGCCGCCAATGCAGGGAGTCATCATGCTTTCCAGCATGGAGGCGTCCAGGCGGTGCATATTTTGCAAAGCGTCGGTCAGTCCAAAATTGGGACGCACGTTCAGGTGAAGCTGCGCGTTGCCGAGCTGGGCGAAATCCACCAGGGCAACCGAACCTTGCGCCTGCTGCAACAACGTCGCGGTATTGACGGCCAGCGTAGTGGCACCGGAGCCAGCCTTGGCGTTCAGGAAGGTGAAGACGCGGGCGCTAGCTGAAGAGCGCTGCATTTTCTGGCGCTTGGCGCTGTGCCGCGTGAACGCTTCCAGCAGCGCGCTGGTGCTGCCATCGCGGTCCAGATATTCGCAAGCCCCGGCTCGCATGGTCGCCACGATGGCCATGGGCTGGTTCATGGTGCCCAAGGCAAAAATGGCGAGTCCGCTGGTGGTGTTGTGCAGCAATTCAATCGTGGCCGCGCCGTGCTCCGGGTTGCTGGCGTCAATTTCCACCAGCACGACTTCCACGCTTAAATCTTGAATTTGGCGCAGGATGGGATCGGCCGCTCCCGCCGGAAATCCTGGATGGCTGAGAACAGTACGGGCAATCGCGGTGCTCTCCACTCGCGCGCGGAGCACGGGAAGCTGGGCGTCGTTTTCAGTCAGAATCGCGACGGCGACGGCGGACACTCGGTTAAGACCCCTCGGTTGGCAATACCCTCATCTTAAAGTACGCATTAGGGATCAGCACGTGACCTTGGTCACCTGGGGCAAGGAAACGGCTGGTTCCATGGCGATTCGGCGGCAGTTCGACCGCATTTTTGAGAAGGGGGTAAACGGGCGGATTTTTCCAACCCGCCAGTATTGCTAGTCTAGCAAGAAAAGACTGCCTGCATAGGCTGGAAGGTACAGATCCCTTTGATGAGGTACGGAGGGGAACGTCAAGCGGATGTAGAAACTAGACGGGGAACCTAACGGAGGGAGCCGGTCCAGGTCTGGTGCGCACCAGCGAGCACGGGGACTTCTTCCAGCGGTTCCTGGAAGGCACCTCGAGGCACGGAGGCTGGTTCCTGAAGGAATTCGTAGTTTGTTACCAGCACGGCTACGCCACTCTTCTGGCTGGCGACGGCGGCCTTGACGCGCAGCACGCGCACCTGACAGCGCACGCGCGTATCGGCGGAAAGGGTGATTTCCGACGGCATGTTCAGGACCAGTTCGAGATCTTCACCCGCTCGCAAAACCATGTCCGTGTATAGAAACATTCCACGCGCGCTGAGGTCCTGGGTGAACGCCAGACCCTGTTCGCTGCCGCGACGGATGGAGACCGAGCGGTGATAGTCAAAGCGTTGCGCGGCGCGACGTTCAATGCCAGTCTGCGGAGTGGCCATGGTTCCTCCTAAAAAAATGCTCAATGAACTCCTGCGGAGCCCGGGCAGCTGAACCGAATTCAGACTGGTTCAAAAAGATGCTGCAATACTCGCTTTCGGACAAATTGGCCTACGCATCCAGCTCTGGTTTGAGCAGCAAGCGCGCGCGCCCTTTCGACAAAATCGTCCCTAGACTCTAGCGCGAGGGACGGGGCCTTGCAAAGTACACAACTAGTGACCCCTGTGGAGAATCTGGCAGCAATCGTGCTGAGTGATACTTTTTCCAAGCTGATAGCATCTGGATAGAAGAACCCATGTCATACCCCGCCAGCACGCCGCCCAGCACAGAAACACCTCCGGGCCGCTTGCGGACCACGTTCCGCGCGCTGCAACATCGCAACTTCCAGCTATTTTTCGGTGGTCAGATTATTTCGCTGACTGGGACGTGGATGCAGACCGTGGCGCAGTCATGGCTGGTTTACCACATGACGGGGTCGTCGCTGCAATTGGGGAAAGTGGGCTTTTTTGGGCAGATCCCCGTGTTTTTGCTGGCGCCGCTGGGCGGCATGGTGGCCGACCGTGTCGACCGACGGCGGGTGGTGGTCGGCACGCAGGTGGCATCGATGATTTTGGCGTTCATTCTGGCGGCGCTGACGCTCTCGCATCACGTCAAGGTCTGGCACCTGTTTTTGCTGAGCGCTTTGCTCGGCGTGGTGAATGCCTTTGATATTCCGGCGCGGCAATCGTTCCTGAGCGACATGGTTGGGCGAGAAGACTTGATGAACGCCATTGCGCTGAATTCTTCGATGTTTAACGGCGCGAGGATCATTGGCCCGGCGGTGGCGGGTCTGGTGGTGGCGAGGATTGGCGAGGGCTGGTGCTTTTTCAGCAATGCCGTGAGTTACATTGCGGTGATCATCGGCTTGCTGATGATGAAAGTGCATTGCGTCCCGCGCGGCGGCGAGCTCGGCCCGTGGGAATCGCTGCGCGAAGGGTTCCAGTTTGTGAACCGGACAATTCCGATTCGGGCGCTGTTGTTGCTGCTCGGGCTGGTGAGCCTGGTGTGCATGCCCTATACCGTGTTGATGCCGATTTTTGCCGACAAGATTCTGCATGGCGGGCCGAGGGCGCTGGGGACGCTGATGGGCGCGACCGGGATCGGCGCGATGTTTGGGGCCTTGACGCTGGCGTCCCGCAAGGGCGTGCGCGGGTTGGGTCGCTGGGTGGCGGTGGCGGCGGGGTCGCTGGGAGTTTCTCTGATTGCATTTTCGTTTTCGCGCGTGGAATGGCTCTCGACGCTGCTGCTGTTGCCCGTGGGCTACTTCATGATGCTGGAGATGTCGTCGTCAAACACGCTGATTCAATCCATGACGCCAGACGCGTTGCGCGGGAGAGTGATGGCGGTTTATTCGATGATGTTCATGGGGATGGCACCGTTCGGCGCGCTGTTTGGCGGGATACTGGCGGACCGATTGGGAGCGCCCGTGACGGTGGCAATTGGCGGGTTGGGCGCGATTTTCGGGGCGGTGGTGTTTGCGCGGTTTCTGCCGTTGATTCGGGAGGAAGGGCGGCGGTTGCTGGTGGCGCAGGAGAGTGTGAGCGGCTAAAAGGCTTGTTGGGCGCCCTCGTCCGCATGGTCTTGATTGAAGCTTCCGAGAGAACAAGGCAAACCAAGACCGAGCGAACAGGGACTCCCGATACTACACGAGCTAGACTGATTGCGCGGCGCGGTGGATGGCTTGGAGTTGGATCAGGAGGGCGCGGAGCTTCTTCAGATCGAGGGCGTTGGCGCCGTCGGATTTCGCTTCTTTCGGGTTGTCGTGGACTTCCATGAAAATGCCATCGACCCCGGCAGCGACGGCGGCGCGGGCGAGGACTGGAATGAACTCGGGCTGGCCTCCGCTGGCGGCGGGGCCTTCGTCGCTGCGGGCGGCGGACGGAAGCTGGACCGAGTGCGTGGCGTCGAACACGACCGGCGCAAACTTGCGCAGGATGGGCAGCGAGCGCATATCAACGACGAGGTTGTTGTAGCCGAAGCTTGCGCCGCGCTCGGTGACGAAGACTCTGGGATTGGCGGTGGCGCGGCACTTTTCGACGGCGTGTTCCATATCCCAAGGAGCTGCGAACTGGCCTTTTTTGATGTTGACGGCGCGTCCCGTTTGGGCGGCTTTCAGAAGTAGGTCGGTCTGGCGGCTGAGGAAGGCTGGGATCTGGATTACGTCGACGGCTTCGGCCACGCGGTCGACGTCGGCGATTTCGTGAACATCGGTAAGCACCGGGACGCCGACTTCCTGCTGGATTTTACGGAGGATGCGGAGGCCTTCCGCGATGCCGGGGCCACGGTAGCTGCCGATGGAAGTGCGGTTGGCTTTGTCGTAGGAGGCTTTGAAGATGTAGGGAAGGTTGAGGGAACGGGCTACGCCCTTGACGACTTCGGCTATTTTGATGGCGTGGGCTTCGCTTTCGATGACGCAGGGTCCGGCGATGAGGAAGAGTTCTCCGTTGCCGACGGTGACGTTGCCGATTTGGAAAGTGTTGACCATGTGTGATGCAGTTGCGCCCGGCCGGGGTCCTCTTAAAGATTTGTCATTCCGACCAACTCTGTGTTCGACGAACCTTAGTGCTTACCTGCGCGCTACTTTTTCCGGGCGGTGGAACAGCTCGACTGCATTCGCTTCGCGCGCCGAGCGTTTGCCGAGGCCGTGGGCGTATGCCGCGCCGACAAACTCGCGGAATAGCGGGTGCGGCTCGAGCGGCTTGGACTTGAACTCGGGATGGAACTGGCAGCCGACGAAATAGGGGTGGTCGGGCAGCTCAATCATTTCGACGTAGGTTCCGTCGGGGGTAGAGCCCGAAATGCGCAATCCGGCGGCTACCAATGGTTCTTCGTATTCGCGGTTGAATTCGTAGCGGTGGCGGTGGCGCTCGCTGATTTCGGCTTTGCCGTAGATTTTGTGAGCCAGCGTTCCAGGCTCGAGTTTACAGGTCCAAGCGCCGAGGCGCATGGTGCCGCCGAGTTCTTCCACACCGCGCAGTTCCCGCAGCTTGTAGATGACGCGGTGCGGGGTGGCAGGGTCGAATTCGCTGGAGTTGGCGTGTTCCAGGCCGGCAACGTTGCGGGCGAATTCGATGCAGGCTGTCTGCATGCCAAGGCAGATGCCGAAATATGGCACTTTCTTTTCGCGGGCGTAACGAATGGCTTGCAACATGCCTTCAATGCCGCGTTTGCCAAAGCCGCCGGGAACGAGCAGGCCGTCGAACCCTTCAAGCTGAGCTTCGTAGCTGCTGTCGCCGGTTTCGAGGCCCTCGGCTTCAATCCAGCCAACGTTGAGCTTGAGGTTGTGGGCGAGAGCGCCGTGGACGAGCGCTTCTTTTAACGACTTATAGGAATCTTCATACTCGACGTACTTGCCGACGATGCCGATTTTGACTTCGTCTTTGGGGTTGTAGCAGCGGTCGACGAGTTCTTCCCAGGCTTTCATGTTGCGTTCGGGGGCGTCGATGTGGAGGTAGCGCAGGCAGAGGGTATCGACATTTTCCCGGGCGAAGCCGAGCGGGACTTCGTAGACGGAAGCCACGTCTTTGGCGGTGATGACGGCCTCTTCGCTGACGTTGCAGAAGAGCGCGATCTTGGACTTGATGTCCTTGACGAGGAAGCGATCGGTGCGGCAAAGGAGGATGTCGGGCTGAATTCCGACGCTTAACAACTCTTTCACCGAGTGCTGCGTGGGCTTGGTTTTCAACTCCCCGGCGGCGGCGATAAATGGCACAAGCGTCACGTGGACGAACAGGGTGTGCTCGCGGCCCAACTCCTGGCGCATTTGGCGGATGGCTTCGATGAAGGGCAGGGACTCGATGTCACCAACCGTGCCTCCGATCTCGACCAGAACTACGTCCACATCCTGCGCGACTTTTTTCATCGCGGATTTAATTTCATTCGTGACGTGGGGAATGACCTGCACGGTTTTTCCGAGGTAGTCGCCGCGGCGTTCCTTGGTGATGATGGTTTCGTAGATGCGGCCGGTGGTCCAGTTGTTGTCGCGGCTGAGTTTGGCGTGGGTGAAGCGCTCGTAGTGTCCGAGATCGAGGTCGGTTTCCGCCCCGTCGTCGGTGACGAAAACCTCGCCGTGCTGGAAGGGCGACATAGTGCCGGGGTCAACGTTGAGGTAGGGATCGAACTTCATTAGGTTGACGGTGAGGCCGCGGCTTTCGAGCAGGCAGCCGATGGAGGCTGCCGCAAGTCCCTTGCCGAGGGAAGACACAACGCCGCCCGTTACGAAGATGTATTTTGCTGACATCTGATCCTCACCTTAGATTGTTTTGAAAGTTTGTGCGGGCTGGGGTGCACATTCAATTATGCCAAAAGTGGGCGGGATTGCATAGGGAGATATCGTTTGCTTGGCGGGTGCCCGCGCCACACCAGTTTGTCGACTACAATCCTCGATTCGGAGGAATCATGGCGAAATCACGCAGGCAGTTTTTGACGGAGACAGGGTTGGGGATTCTGGGGGCGACGGTGGCGGTGCGGAGCGAAGCGCAGAACCCTGCGGCCGACCTGCCTCCGGGCGCTCCGCCGGCGTTTGGGACGGCGCCGCAGGTGGGGCCGATGGTCTCGACGGCAACGTTTACCGAGGCGCAAAAACTGGTGCAGATTGAGATGACGCCAGCGGACTTGCAAGTGGCGGCCGATAGCTGGCGCGCAACCATGGCTGCGCTGTATGAGCGCCGCACGGGTCCGCGGAAAGTGGCGATTGAGGCGTCGGTTCAGCCAGCGGCGCAGTGGAATCCGGTGATTCCCGGAGTGCACGTGGGGCCGGAACAGGATCGGTTCGTGCGGACGAAGGACGACGGGGGCCCGTTGCCTGCGAAGGATGAGGATATTGCTTTCTCGGCAGTGAGCCAGCTTTCGCGGTGGATTGAGCAGAAGAAGCTGACGTCGCAACGGTTGACGAAGATTTATCTAGACAGGGTTGAGCGCTTCGATCCGAAGCTGCGTTGCGTAATTACTCTGACGCGCGACCTGGCTTTGGCGCAGGCTAAAAAAGCAGACGACGAAATTGCCGGCGGATATTATCGCGGGCCGTTGCATGGGATTCCGTTTGGCGTAAAAGACCTGTTGGATACCGCGAATATTGCGACGACCTGGGGCGCGGAGCCGTTCCGGAACAGGATTCCGGCGAAAGATGCGACGGTGGTGCAACGTTTGCAGGATGCGGGGGCGGTGCTGATTGCGAAGTTGAGCCTGGGGGCGCTGGCCTTGAACGACGTGTGGTTCGGCGGGCAGACGATGAATCCGTGGCTGCTGGAAGAGGGATCTTCGGGCTCGAGCGCAGGGCCCGGAGCTGCTACGGCTGCGGCTTTGGTTGGGTTTTCGATTGGTAGCGAAACCGGGGGGAGCATCGTCAGCCCTTCCATGCGTTGCGGGCTGACGGGACTGCGTCCTACGTTTGGGCGCGTGCCACGGACGGGCGCGATGACGTTGTGCTGGTCGCTGGATAAGCTTGGGCCGATGACGCGGAGCGTGGAAGATGCGCTGCTGGTGCTGAATGCGATAACGGGGCCGGATGGCGCGGATTTGGCCAGCGTGGAGAGCCGGTTCGATTTTGACGCGGCTGCGCCCGTGCAGGGGCTTCGCGTGGGTTATTTTCCGAAGTGGATGAGAGAGGCTCCGGCGACGGATGTGGACCGCGCGGCGTTGGAAGCGGTGAAAAAGGTTGGGATGACGCCGGTGGAAGTTTCCATTCCGGATTGGCCTTACGATTCGCTCGACATCATTCTGTTTGCCGAAGCGGCGGCAGCGTTCGAGCAGCTTACGCTCAGCCACGGCGTGGATTTGCTGAAAGCGCAGGTGCCAGATGCGTGGCCGAATATTTTCCGGCAGGCTCGGTTTCTTTCGGCGGTGGATTTTGTGCAGGCTGACCGGCTCCGGCGCAAGGTGGCGCAGGAAATGGCGCGTGTGTTTAGCGAGGTCGATCTGCTGCTGGTGCCGTCTCTGCGCGATGAGATGTTGACGCTGACGAACTTCACGGGGCATCCGTCGCTGACTATGCGCGCGGGATTTGTGCAGGTCGCCGAGGCGCGGAGCGATTGGGCTCCGGACCCGGTTAAGCCACTACCGAAGTTTTCTCCGCCGCGGAGGGTGCCGCACGGGGTGACGCTGATTGGGCGGTTGTTTGACGAGGGTACGATGGGTCGGGCCGGGTTAGAGCTGGAGCGGGAGTTTGGGGTAATGGGAGAGCGGCCGCCGGGATTCAGTTAGGCGTTACTCGAGTGCGCGCGCCGGCGCCATTCCTGAATGGCTTCAAGGCATTTAGTCCGTTCTTCGGAATTTGAGAATGGCGATTCAGTACAAGGAAAGCATTGGAATTTTTTCTGGTTATCGAAATAATGTCGTTGCTAACATCGGTCTTCGCAACAGCGTTCCACGAGACTGTTCCAGACTTTTTCCCGATCACGGTTGATGCCCCATTTTCATCGAGGGTTAGGACTCTCTCTTCAGGTTTGAATCGAATCAGCGGTCAAAGCGGCAGCCATGCTACAGCGAGGAATCCCGTTGCCGCGGCGGTGACCAGCCGATTGATGTCACTGGTCGGAGGCTCGACCGCCCCGAAAGTGAAATGGTCGTAATCGTCGCAAAAAACAGCAGATGCAATTGCCAAGACCTCGGGGTCGGGACCATGCGTGCCAATACCATCGCCAAATCTCAGCCCGACTGGAGCTATATCTCACGGTAATGCTCAAGTTACGTGTCCTCAATCGTTAATGTTGAGTCTCGACCTGCTGCTTCAGCGCCTTGGCAATCGCCGCATCCGCCAGCGGAGCCATCAGCTTATAGCCGACTTCGTTCGGGTGCAGCCCATCTTCCGCTAGTCCTTTTTGTAGAAATCCAGCATCGTCAACCGTTGCGCTGAAGTAGTCCAGATAGACAAATCCGTTTGACTTGCAATACGCCTGGAGCCAGCGGTTCAGCTCGCGGATTTTCGGCATGGGCCTTTGCAGGTACAGGTTGTTGGATTGTTCCGTGTAATTGTGGACGGGCAGGATGGAAGAGAACACGACGCGAATGCCGTGCACCTTGGCTAGCTCGGCCATGGAGGCGTAGTTCGCTTCAATCTCTTCGAGCGACATGGGGCCGGTGTTGCCGGCGATGTCGTTGGTGCCCGCCAAAATCACTACGACCGCTGGTTGCAGATTGATCACGTCTCCGCGAAAGCGAATCAGCATTTGCGGAGTGGTCTGCCCGCCAATGCCGCGGTTGACGTAGTTCTTGCCAGGGAAGGACTTCTCGAGCAGCCAGCCATCGGTGATGGAGTCGCCTAGGAAGACGACGCGCTTGTCGGCGGCGGCAGGGCGCTTCAGCTGAGCATTGGCGTCGCGGTAGCGGGCCAGCTCGCCAAAATCATCGCGCAGCATGGTCCGCGTATTTCGCCATTCTTCGCGAGCTTTGATAGCGGTTTCCATCGCTTCGGCCGTGGGCGCTTTCTCGGCGGGTTGCTTGGCCGTCTGAGCCATCAGCAGACAAGGCGGAATTCCGGCCAACGCGCAGGCAATCAAGGTAATTTCTCTAACGAAAAAATTCATTCTGGAACAGCTCCCACTTGATTTCTGTTCCGGCGTTAGCCGGATCCTTAAAGCATACATCCTAATAAAGGAGACGAAATAGAGGCGGCGAACTGGCCGCGACGAAAACCCGGCACCCGCCCCTGCGGCAGAGTAAACTCAATCGATCTTGGCCCGCGCGGTTCATCGGCCCGAGTGCGGGGGAGCATCGGCGGACACGCTTCAAATAAACCCTTGTTTGGCATTAGGTAATCGATTATCCTAGGAAATGTCGTCGTCTCCGTTGGGGGCTGCGGGTTCCGGGACTACCACGGAGGCAATTCACAAGTTATGGCCATCCCCAGCGCCAACACCCCCGGCCCCGTCGCCCGGGACACGGCTTCGGACACCGCCGCCACGCAGCGTGTCGCCCTCACTGTCGTAACCACGCTATTTTTCATGTGGGGCTTTATCACAGCCCTGAATGACGTGCTGATCCCGCATCTCAAGTCGATATTTGATTTGAGCTTTGCTCAAGCGGCTCTGGTTCAATCAGCGTTTTTTGCCGCGTATTTTATTTTTTCTATCCCGGCCGCCAAAGTCGTTGACTCGCTTGGCTACAAAAAGACGATGGTGCTGGGCCTGATTACCATGGGCTTGGGCGCGCTTTTATTTATCCCCGCGGCCAGCGCGCCCTCGTATCCGTTATTCCTGGGAGCGCTCATGGTCGTCGCCGCCGGAATTACAGCGTTGCAAGTGGCGGCGAATCCCTACGTCTCTGTTTTGGGCCCGCCGTCCTCGGCTTCCACCCGGCTCACGCTGGCGCAAGCTTTTAATTCTTTTGGAACTACCATCGCGCCATGGCTGGGTGGCATTCTGATCCTGACCGCGGCTCCCACCGCCATCGAAGTCGTGCGCCAAATGGCTCCCGATGTCCGGCAGGCTTTTGACCTCCACGAAGCTTCGTCCGTGAAAGTACCCTATTTGGTCATCGGCCTGGTGCTTTTTGCGCTGGCCTGCGCTATCGCCATGTTCAAACTTCCGCCAATTCCGGGAGCGGAACGACATGGCGCGGTCAAGGATAGCGTCTGGAGCCATCGCAATCTGACGTTGGGAACCATTGCAATTTTTGTCTATGTGGGCGCGGAAGTCTCCATCGGCAGCTTCTTGATCAACTACATCAGCCAGGCGGACATCGGAAATATTTCCGTATTTGCGGCTGCCCGCTATGTTTCCTATTACTGGTTCGGTGCCATGGTTGGCAGGTTCGTGGGTTCGGCAGTGCTGCAAAGGGTGCGGACCGGTACCGTGCTGGGCATTGCCGCCCTGATGGCGGGCCTGCTGGTGTGTATTTCCATGTTGACCTTCGGCCACTTCGCGATGTGGACCATCATTCTCGTTGGTCTTTTCAATTCCGTGATGTTTCCCAGCATCTTCACCTTGGGAATCGCGGGACTCGGACCGTTAACGGGAGACGGCTCGGGTTTTCTCGTGATGGCCATTGTTGGCGGGGCGATCATTCCCTGGTTGCAGGGCAAGCTCGCAGACCATTCTGGTCTTCACCACGCCTTCATCTTGCCCGTGATTTGCTATCTCTACATCGCCTATTACGCCTTCAAGGGGTCTGAGCCAACCGTAACCGCATGACGCCGTCATGAAAATGTCCACGCCGATGACGAAAGCTCCCGCAAGCGCTGGATATCTCATCGGCGTCGATGTGGGCGGCACCAAGGTGGCTGCGGGAGTCGTGGATGCCGCTGGAGCCATTCATATGCAGTCGCGCAAGCCCATGGTGGCGAATGGCGCGGCAGAGGATGGGCTGGCTGCGGTGAGGGCGGCCATTGATGCGGTGACGGCAATGAACGGGCATGGCCAGGGAAGGCTCCAGGGCATCGGCATCTGTTCGCCCGGACCGCTCGATCCCGCCAGCGGCGTGGTGCTCAATCCTCCGAACCTGCCGTGTTGGCGGAATTTCCCTCTGGCCGCGGAAGTGGCAAAAATCTACAGCGTTCCCGTTCGAGTGGACAATGATGGCAACGCCGCGGCTTTGGCTGAGACGCTGTGGGGCGCTGGCCGGGGCTATAAAAACGTTTTCTACACGTGCATCGGCACAGGAATCGGAACGGGAATTGTTCTGGACGGTCGAATTTATCATGGCCGCACCGGCGCTGCGGCCGAGGGCGGCCATTGCAGCATTGACTACCGCGGCCCCCGCTGTGCCTGCGGCAAGCTAGGTTGCATTGAGGTCTACGCTTCCGGCCCAGCCATCGCCCGACGAGCACGGGCGCGGCTCCTGGCAGATTCCGATTCCAAGTCCGCCCTGCTGGATCTTGCGGGTGGTAGCGTCGAGGCCGTCACCACAGCGATGGTTGGTCAGGCCTATGTCGCTGGGGACCGCGCCGCGCGCGAAGTTCTGGTGGAGACGGTCGAACTATTGACCTTGTGGCTCGGCAACATTGTCGACTTACTGGATCCCGACGTTCTGATTGTCGGCGGCGGTGTGGCGGCCATGCTGCATCCATTTTTTGGGCAGATTCGTGATCGCCTGCCGAGCTGTAGCGTCAATCCTCGATGCCACGAAATTCCGTTGGTCCCGGCATGTTACGGAGAAGACGCCGGCATTGCTGGCGGCGCAGCGCTCTCGTCGTTGCCCTAAACGGCGCGTACCCTAAACCATCCGTATTTCTAAACCGCCGGAGCTTCTAAACCGCGAGTGGCGCATGTAAGATTCGTATCAGACACCGCTTCAGCAGCCTACCCTGAGCGCAGTCGAAGCGGTGGCGTAAGTGTTTTGTTTTGACCTGGCCTTCAGGCGCTGCTGAACAAGTCGTTTTAGCATCGGCTTTGGGGCGGCGCAGCACACAAGAGTGCGGGAGAACTGCCCGCTAGCCCATCATCCTGTCGCGGTGTTCTGGAGCTCCGCACCTACGTAATTACATTTTCCTGAAAGTTGTGATCTCGGTGTCGTCACTGGGCGCATGGTATCCTCGCCGATATGGCCGTCACGATGTCGGATATTGCTCGAGACTTGGATGTCTCGGTAGTCACGGTCTCTAAAGCTCTACGCAATAAGGGCAGTATCAGCGTGGCCACGCGCAAGCGTGTGCTGCAACGCGCCCAGGAACTCAACTACCAAGCCAACTGGGTAGCACGTTCGCTGGTGACCCGTCGCACGTTCACCCTGGGGTTGCTGCTTCCGGATATTCGCCATCCGTTTTTTGCCGAGATCGCCAAGGCAGTTGCGGAAATCGTGCGGCCTCTGGACTACCACGTCATCATTTCGTATTTTGAAGAAGATGCGGAATTGGAAAGCACGGAAGCCAAGTCGCTGGTCGCGCGGCAGGTGGATGGCCTGATTCTGGCTTCCGCGCAGGCTCCGGGAGAATTGGAACTGTTCGATCACTTCCTCGAGCGCAAGGTGCCCTTTGTCCTGATCGACCGGCCCATGGCGGGTGTTCCCGCCAGTTTCGTTGGTGTGGACAACGAAGCTATCGGCAAGCTCGCCACCGATCACTTGATCGAGCAGGGTTGTCGCCGCATCGCGCATTTGCGTGGCCCAGGCATGGGCATTGCCGCCGCCCGCATGGCCGGATATCGCCATTCTCTGAAGGAACACAAGCTCGCGATGCCGCCGGAGTACGTGGTGGAGGCGAGCTATGACGACGATAAAGGTTATCGCGCCATGCAGAAATTGCTTCAGACCAAGCCCGTTCCAGACGGAGTCTTTTGTTATAACGATCCGGTGGCGATTGGGGCCATGAAGGCGGTGATGGACGCGGGGCTGAACGTGCCACGCGATATTGCGATCATCGGCGCTGGCAACGTTCACTATTCAGATTTATTGGCCGTTCCGCTTTCGACGGTAGATCAGGGTACCAGCCAGATCGGCACGCAAGCCGCCGAGCTGCTCATGCAGCAAATCACCGCCAAGCGTCAGACACCACCAAAGAATGTTCTGATTGTTCCAAAGCTAGTAGTACGCCAGTCGACGCAGCGGCAGAAGTAGGAATTCCGCGGGCAAGCCTGGGCCGCCTGCCTACGCCTCAATCACCTTAGTGGCAGCGTAAACCCTCCGATACGATCGATAACGCTTCGCCAGCGCGGCCACATGCTCGCTGTGAGGCGCGATGCGTTCCCGAACCCGCACTACCGCCTCGCAAGCCGTATCCACATTAGGCCAAATTCCAGCCCCCACGCCAGCCAGGAGGGCCGCTCCATAGGCCGCGCCTTCCTCAGCCTCAACCAATTCCACGTCCTGCCCATACACGTCGGCTTGAATCTGCCGCCACAAAGGTGAACGCGCCCCGCCGCCACCCAAACGAATGTTTTTCACCGGTACGCTCATCTCCTGAAAAATCGTAAACGTGTCTTTCAAGCTAAAAGCCACGCCTTCCAGAATCGCGCGCACCACATGCCCCCGCGTGTGTGAAGCCGTCAGCCCAATCAGCGCCGCCCGCGCGTTTCCGTCAAGGTGCGGCGTCCGCTCGCCCATCAGGTAGGGCGTCCACAAAAGGCCGTCCGAACCCGCTGGGACCTCGGAGGCCTCGGCGGTCAATGCATCGTACGGATCATGGCCTTCCCTAAACTTACCCTCCAAAAACCGGTCCCGAAACCACCGCAGCGACAGCCCCGCCGCCTGCGTCACACCCATCACATGCCAACGCCCGGGCACCGCGTGACAGAACGTATGAAGCCGTCCCTTAGGGTCCAGCGCTGGACGATCCGTCGCCGCAAACACCACGCCCGATGTCCCAATTGTGGCACTCACCGCGCCCGGCAGCACAATGCCCATGCCCGTCGCGCCGGCCGCCTGATCGCCCGCTCCAGCCACCACGGGCGTGCCCACAGCCAGACCTGTCGCCTCCGCCCCGACCGCCGAAACTTTGGCGCAAACCTCCGGCGATTCATGCAACGAAGGCAGCAGTCCGCAGTCGATCTCCGCGGCGCTCAACATTTCCTCCGACCACCGTCGCCCGGCCACATCCAGCATCAGCGTTCCAGAAGCGTCGGCCATGTCCGTCGCCCGCTCGCCCGTCAGACGGAAACGTACGTAGTCTTTGGGCAGCATCACTGAGCGCACTCGCGCCCAATTCTCCGACTCATGCTCCCGCACCCACATCAGTTTGGTCAGAGTAAAGTTCGGTAGCGCCGGATTGCAGGTCAGCTGAATCACCCGCGCTGCGCCGATCTTCGCGTTCAGATCCGCGCACTGCTTCTCGGTTCGTACGTCACACCAAATCAGCGCCGGACGCACCACCGCTCCGGCGGCATCCAGCATCACCGCTCCGTGCATTTGCCCGGAAAAGCCTACGCCGACGATGTCGCTGGGGTTTCGCCCGTCCAGCACCTTGCGAATCGCCACACAAGCGGCGCGCCACCAGTCTTCGGGCCGCTGTTCCGCCCAACCAATTTGCGGCGATGCGAACGCTTGATGCTCTTCCGTGGCGGATGCAACGATCCGTCCGCCCTCGTCCACCAGCAGCACCCGTGTTCCGCCAGTGCCAACGTCAATGCCGAGAAGATATTTGGTCATTTAGGAGCCAGTTTCAGAATTAGCGAGTCGCAGCCGAGGCGAGCTGAAGTCGTTTCATAATCAACCACTTAGAGCGAAAAGCGGCGATGACAATACCGCTGGACGCGGCGCCATCCTAGCACACAGACCACCAAATGCAATCGTTTTCATTTCTGCTCGCGATGAACCAGAGGGCGACCCACCGTGTGATGATGCAAAGCGAAACGCTCAGCACGCCCCTCCTCCGCTAACCCAAATTTCCGCGCAGCGTCTCCCGGTCCAGCTCGCCTTCCCAGCGCGCCACCACCAAGGTAGCCACGCCGTTGCCAACCATGTTCACCAGCGCCCGGAACATGCTCATAAAGCGGTCAATTCCCAGAATCAGCGCCATACCCGCCACGGGAATCGTCGGAATCACCGAGAGAGTTCCCACCAAAGCGATAAACGCCGCGCCCTGAATGCCGCTGGCACCTTTCGAAGTCAGAACAGCCACAGCCATGAGCGTCAACTGTTGCGTCAGGGTGAGCGGCGTATTCGTCGCCTGAGCCACAAACAGCGCCGCTAGCGTCATGTATATGCTGCTGCCATCGGTGTTAAAGGTGTACCCGGTGGGCACCACCAGCCCCACCAGAGGTTTGGAACACCCCAGCCTTTGCAACTTGTCCATCAGGGTGGGCAAAGCGGTTTCTGACGAACTGGTGGCCAGCACCAGAAGAATCTCTTCTTTGATGTATCTCAGGAATTTCAGAATGTTGAAGCCCACCGCCCAGGCAATCCCGCCCATCACGATCAGCACGAACAACAAACACGTCACATAAAACGTCGCGATCAGTTTCAGCAACGGCCCTAGCGACGCCAATCCGTACTTTCCGACCGTATAAGCCATGGCCCCAAACGCGCCGATCGGAGCGAACCGCATCAGAATGCTGACCACTCCAAATACCGCGTGCGTCAGGGCCTCAAAAAGGTCTACAACGGGCCGGCAACGCGGTCCCACCGAAGACAATGCGATGCCAAACAAGATGGCCACCAGCAGCACTTGCAGGATGTCGCCCTTGGCGAAGGCGTCCACCACGGTGGTGGGAATAATGTGCAGCAGGAAGTCGGAAACGTTTTGCGCTTTGGCTTGACCGGAATACTCGGCCACCGCCTTGCTGTCGAGCGTAGCCGCGTTCACATTGAAGCCGCTGCCCGGACGCACCAGATTTCCCACCAGCAAGCCCAGGAACAGGGCCAAGGTGGACACCACTTCAAAGTAGAGCAGTGCCTTGCCGCCCACGCGCCCAACTTTTTTCATATCCTGCATTCCGGCGATGCCGGAAACGACGGTGCAGAAAATGATAAGCGTGATGATCATCGTGATCAGGCGGATGAAACCATCACCCAGCGGTTTCATGGCAATGGCGCGCTCCGGGCTGATCGCGCCCAGCGCCACCGCGAGAATCATGGCGAAGGTCACCTGCACCCACAGCGTGGCGTAGAACGGTTTGCGGGTTGTCACGGGTTCGGTGGCGAGTTGCATCAATCAATCCTCATGGGCATCGAAACATGGGGCATCCAAACATGGGGCATCCAAACACGGGGCATCGAAACATGGAGCGCCGAAACATGGAGCACCGAAACCGGTCTCTCATCATTGAATTCGGCAGGGGGCCGGGTAGCTTTATTCGTGGCCGAGCACCTTAGTCGCAGGGCCGTCGGAAGGCGTGGAAGCACCATGATCCAGAGCACGCAAAAGCCACGGAATGATGACCTGTTTGAAAATCACCGGGTCGGGCCAGACTTTAACTTGGCGGCCGAGATGTCCGCCCTTGGGGTTGATCCAGGCCTCTTTGGGGATGTCGCCGCTGTCGAGCAGCAGGTAAGCTTCGGAAATCGGGACCTGCGTGTCGAGCGTTCCCCCGATGATGAGCATGGGCGTCGTCGGCTTATCTAGCAGGCCTTGGGCCTTCAACGACATTTTTGGAGCCGCCGCGGTCAGCTGGTCGAGCGTGGTTACGTTCTCGTAAACCGACATCAGCGCCGGTATCTGGTCGAATAAATACTCGCGGTTCCCGACAAGTTTGCCTTCGATGAAGCCTTTTTGGAAAAAAGTGTGAACCGCCGGAGACTGTGCCGTCACCGCGCGCAAGCGCGCCCGCTCCACAATCGAGAGCTTGGTGGCCCAGTAAGCGCCCCAACTGACGCCGTGGACAGCGATGCGCGTCTTGTCCACTTCAGGACGCGTTTCAATATAGTCGATGACGCGGGAGAGCATACGGTCGGCGGTCTCGCTCACCTGAATCGGAGCTTGGCCGGTGCCGGGGCCGTCGACAGCGAGATAGCCGACGCCAAACTCCAGGATTCCGGCGAAGTTCTGGGTCAAGTCTTCTTTGCGGCTATCGAGACCGTTGATGGCCAAAACCAGCGGCACGAGCCCAGTTGCGTTTTTCGGGAGGCGGAGATAACCGGTGATGATTTTGCCTTCAAAGGGAATGTGAACCACTTCCAGCGGCGGATCGAAAGACCTGGCGTGCGCGAGGAATGCCTCAATGGCCTTGGCATAAGCCTGCTTCTTACCCGGCGATGCCGGTACGGGCCAGCGCCCGAAAGAATAGAGCCGCCAGGCGCGGACATAGTCAGCGTCGGCTTTGGCGAGGTCGGCCTTGGACGTGTCTGGGTCGCCGGACTTTGCTGCGGAAGCTTCGAGCGCCTTCGCCTCCGCCATGTAGCGATCGCCGACGCCAATGAAGCCCGCCGCCCATTCGTCTTTGTCGGCTGTGTGAATGGATTGGAATGCTTCCTTGACATCGGCTGGGTCAAGGCCTATCAGCGGATACATGCCGTTTTCGGCGCGATGGATGGCCTCGGTTTTGATTTCGTCAAGGGTGCGCTCCTGCGCGAAGGTGGGAATGCCGGTGAGGTAAATCACCAGTACTGGCAGAACCAAAAATTTCCGGGAGACCTCTCTGATCATGTCGCGTCTCGTTCTCGGCGTTCTTGTAGAAACGCCGGACAGGTGCCGGTGCGGCCTCGTTCTGTTGAATCTTGGCGGAAGGCCCAACACCTAGAAGGTTAGCTTCAAGCCGAGCTGAATTGCCCGGCTGCCGCCGGATCCAATGACGGGGTTGGCAGCCGCGACATCCGGAGTCGCGCAGGAGCATCCGAAGGAACCGGAGGACGGGTCATTGTGAGCCCAGCCGTTTTGGCCGCCAAACGGATTCGCAAAATTGGGGTGGTTAAAGATGTTGAAGAATTCGACACGGAACTGCGCTTTGAGACGCTCACCGAATTTCCAATTCTTGGCCACTGACAAATCTACATTGCGGAATCCGGTGTCGCGGAAGATGTTGCGTCCCATGGTGCCGAAGGTGCCGTAAGCCGGAGGAATCATGAAAGATTTTCCGTTAACAAAACAGCCAAAGTCCGCAAGGGATGTGGAAGCTGGGCCAAGCGGAGTACCTCCATCCAAGGCTAAAGCCTGGTTGTTGCAGGCAGTGTTTGTGGTCGGGGCGGCTGGATCGGCGCTGCCTGGAACCCACAGAATTCCCTTGGTTGTTGACTTGAAGTCTTTAGGGTTGCCATAGAAATTCCAGCGGTCATTTGCCTCTCCGGTGCGGCTAACGTCGCTGCCGGCATCCATGACGCCGAAGGGTTGGGCGCTGTAGAGGCTGATGATGGAATTGATCTGCCACCCTTCTAGAAGTTGCGCAAACGATTTCTTTCCCGGAATCAGATACGTCAGTGACACGGTCAGGCGATGCCGAATGTCGAAGTCGCTGCTGGCGTACTCCCGTTCGGGATGGTTGTTGTCCGAGGGCAGCCCAAGTCCGGCCCCGAAATCCCAGTTCGCTCCTACATCATCCAGCGCATGCGCATAGGTATATCCCACGATGGCGGAGAGCCCATGGAAGTTCTTTGCCGTTAGCGTTGTTTGTAGGCCGTTGTAGTTCGATTTGTATGTGTTGCCCATTTGGTAAATGAAACTGAGATAAGGAAACTGGCTGTTGAAAGGCCGACCAGATTGTTCGTCACCTGCAACATCAAGAGCCGGATCGTTCTGGTTGATATCGCGAATTCCAGCCAGTTTGCTTCCGCGATTTCCTACGTAGGCGACATCCAGCGACAGGTTGTTGGTGAAGGCGTGCTGCAGATCGAGATTCCAGTTCCACACCCTTGGAGCCTTGAGGTTTGGCACAACACCAAGAACGCTGCAAGGATTGGCTCCGCAATCGATGTCGCCAACAGGAAATAGCGGTCCATTCACGTTATTCCAGTCGAGGTTAGCGCCTGAAATATTCACCGTACCGACCGCGATAGTTCCCGTGCCCTTGGTACCACCGGGTCCCACTCCGAAAGCCCCTGTGGGAATTGTGCTTAAGCCCAACGAGTTATTCAGAGCGAGAAACGACTGCCAATTCAGCGTTTCATACATCAACCCGCCTCCAGCCCGCAAGACGGTTTTTCCATTACCGGAAATATCCCAGGCAACACCCAAGCGCGGGGCGAAATTAGAATGGTCGCCGTTATAAGGACCCTTGATTCCCTGGCCCACCTGCTGCAATCCAACGGTCGGGCTAAAGTTGCCCAGAAGGTTGTGTTGTTCTTTGATCACCGTATTGAGCTCGTATCTAAGTCCGAGATTCACGGTGATGGTTCGGCCGACGCGCCAGTCGTCCTGCACGAAGCCGGCGAGACCCCAATTGTGAATGTTCCGTGTGGGGTCGCCGACTAACTGCGTGGCTTTCGTGGGCGCACCAGCGAAGAAGTCCTCCAATCCAGTCGACGTCGCGAATGCCGTCGTGTCAATGAACTTGATGCGTCCTCGCGCGCCGCCGTAGGCACCGCCGCTGAAGGCGTCGTGATGCAATTCCCCACCGAACTTGATGGTGTGATTGCCCCGAATGTACGAAATATGATCGATAACCTGCACGCGCGTGTCGGGCCCCTGCACTTTGGGCCAATTGAATCCGCCCAACTCCTGGGGAAAGATGTAAAGCGGGAAGATGTTGATTCGAGGTAGTCCGCCGTAGAGTGGGTTGGTAACTCCGGTATCCAGCCCGTAGGAGGTAGCAGGCCGGGTGTGATCGTTGGTGAAAGTTGGTTGATACAGCCGGTTGTATCCGAAGCGGGCTTCGTTGACCCAGTGCGAACTCGGCACGAACGTCCAGGTGCCCCCCAGAACTTGGGAACGCGTGTGGATTTGCGTTAGCCACTTAGTTTGTAGTTGGTTGGCGTCTGAAACGGTTCCGGAATTGTTGCCAAAGAAATAGAGGCCGCTGAAAGTGTTGCGATCGCTGGCGTGATAGTCAATTTTACCCACCGCGTTGTTGGCCGTCACAGTGTTGGGCAGACCAAAGTTGATGGTGGTACCATTCGCGCCGTTGTTCATTGGGAAACCGGATCCGTCACAAGTAATTGACGGTCCGAAGGTGCAGCCTCCAATTTTGAGACTCGCTGCGCTCACGTCGTGAGTGATATCTCCGGCGAGAAAAGCGGCATGCACATCATTGAGCGCATCAACAATACTCTTAACGCAGTCGCCTGAACCTATGTAGGTGCAGTTCGGACCTGTGGAAGGCGTAGGCAGGGAGCTCATGGCAT
The DNA here is from genome assembly GCA_043782485.1 of Acidobacteriaceae bacterium. GTDB lineage: Bacteria > Acidobacteriota > Terriglobia > Terriglobales > Acidobacteriaceae > JANXUC01. The sequence continues at coordinate 38,325 of JAYWAL010000068.1, forward strand.
AGGTTTCCAGCTTGCCCGAGTTGCCAACTGTATATCGCTGACCTTCGTAGCTACCAAAGAAAAACACCTTGTCTTTGACAATCGCCCCACCAGCGGAACCGCCAAACTGCTCGAGGTTCCTGGGGTTTTTCTCATCAGGCTTGGTGTTGAACCAGTTCCTGGCGTCTAGTGGTGTGTCGCGTCCAAACGCATATGCAGTACCGTGCAAAGCGTTAGTGCCGGACTTGAGTCCCACGTTCACGATCGTTCCCGGCTTCCAGCCATATTCCGCCGGAGGGTTCCCTTGGACGTTGAATTCCTGGATGGCGTCCACTGGAAGAATGGTGGCTGAATCCCCCGCAATGCCAGCGCCGTTGATGATGCTCTGGCCGGAAAAGGGTTCGCTGTTAAAGAGGCCGTCAACCAGGTAGGCGTTGTCTTCGGCGCGCAGGCCGTTGCTGCTGGTAGTGGAGAAGCCCCCGCCGGGATAACGCACAATCCCAGGGCGAAGTTGCAGCAGATTCTCGTAGTTCCGTCCGTTAAGCGGGAGGTCGTTGATTTCTTTATTGCTAAGCGTACCGCCCAGAGTGGCGGAGGT
>JAYWAL010000069.1:0-5727 GCA_043782485.1 Acidobacteriaceae bacterium
TGGTTGGCGTTACCGGTGGTGAAGAACTGCTCGAAGGCTTCCGCCAGAACGGAACGGACGGTATTGCCGGGAGTCAGGTCGGTCACGCGCAGGAAAGCGCCATCGTAGGCGAGGGTTGAGAGAACGGGATCGTCCTCGGTGTCGGTACAGATGTTGAATTCGACGGTGACAAAGCTAGAATCCGCAGGGACAGTGAAAGCCGGGCTGAGGAAGCGTTCCCAGCGAGCAGGATCGCTGTTGGGCAATCCATCATTGGCATTGGTATGGAACGCGGCGTTCGAGGAGCTGCCGCAGAAGGAACTGCTTGTGGTCCATGGCACAACGTTCAAGCCGCGCCCGTGAACTGCAGCCCAACCGGCAGGCAGGACCCCGGAGGCGACCTCGTCAAAGTTTTCGGACAAGAGAACCGTCTTCTTGCCTTCGGCTTCGGCGGGATAAGTGACGACATTGCTGACCTGCGTGAGGCCAGCCACGACGCTAACATTGACGTCTTCGCCGCCTCCGGTAATGGATAGGCGTTTGAAGAAGACATCCGGAGTGGTCATGCTACCGCTGGGCTGGCCATCAGTAAAGCCCGGTAGAGTGGTGCCCGCCCAGACGGCGAAAAATTCCCCGCCCTGCGCCACGGCTTGGTTGTAGTCGCCCAGGTTGGGCTGACCGGTGTCATTGCCCCATCCCGCTTTGAAGTTGGAGTCGGTGAGGGATTTCTGCGACGACCAGCTTTTGCCGCCGTTGTCGGAGAAAACGTAAGACACGCGAGTGAGGTCTCCCGTCTTGGCTGCACCCTGGTCGTAGTAGAAGACGTAGGCGCGTCCGGTGTCTTTGTCGACGGTGACCCAGGGAAACCACTGAGCGCGATCCCGGCCAGGCTTTGGGTTGAGAATGCGTGGGGTAGAGAAGTTGACGCCGCCATCGCTGCTACGCTGGACATAGACATCCGCGCCGTCAAAGCTGTTGTTGTCAGAATAGACGACGTAGATATTGCCAGCATAACGACCGCTGGAGTTGTCCACTGCGATCGAAGGCGACGTGTTGACGCGATCATTGCCGAGGACCTGATCCATGGTTACGAAATTGGAATTGATTTCCACCGGAACGCTCCAGGTTTGGGCGTTATCGGTGGAGCGGGCGAAGCCAATGCTGTTGGTGTAGAACCCCGGAAAGCGACGCCAGACGATGTAGGCATTGCTGGAACCGTTGGCGAAGGCCGGATCGGATGACTGGCCATCCACCGGAGTGGCGGCTACGACCTGGCGCGGGGACCAGACGACCGGGTTGTTCGTGTCAAGAATGTTATCGGTGTAGGTCGTCGAGATGGCCACGCCACCAGCGGCGGCGGAAGTGAAATCACTCCAGCTAAGGAGGAGGCGTCCGGTCTCGGGATCAACACTCATGAATTCCTTGTCCGCAGCGCCGATGGGATCCGTAGCCGCGGTTACCTCGATGGGACCCGCCCAGGTGTGACCGCAGTCTCTCGAGACATGTACCGACATGGTCTGGGCCGTCGGCGTGAGCAGAATGGACGAATAAGCGAAATTACAGCCACCGAGGTAAAGGATGTCCGGGTCGCCGAAAACATTGTTCCCCGGAGACGTAGGCAGTTGACCGCCGTCAACCCAAGTCTTGCCACCGTCGTCGGAATACATGACGCCGGAGACGGAAATGGGGCTAAGGCTGAAGCCGCGAGTGTCGTTGTAGCCGACCACAATGTGTTGGCCGGTGCTATCGACGGCGATTGAGGTTTCCGCCTGTCCACCGGCAGGGCCATCTTGATCGTCATTGCAATCGAGGGTATTGACGCAGTTGCCATTTCCGGGGGCCTTCATGGCTGCGGCGAGAGCTCGCGGGCCGCCAGCCTTCAGAGCGGCGCTCGCCTTGGCAGCGCGCTGGCCAGCGGGGGACATGCGGTTTTCCTGGGACTTAACAGGGAGTTTTGCGTAGGCGGGTAGGGTTAGGAGCAACGCCAGAAGAATTCCTGGCAGCAAAAATTTAGGAGCGGTGCTTGGTTTCATCGAACGAACCTCAGAGAGAATTTTGCAAAGCCACACGGAGCTGGGCCGGAGAATTCCCGGCGGTTGAGAGGCAACGTTGGCCAAGTCGGCGGTGGGATAGTAACCTGGCCCACAAGTGAAACGGATTCGGTCATTGCGGAACAAAATTCAACAACAATACCTTTTAGAGACTGGAAAAACGGGAACCACATATGAATACGTCCGCAGCGAGGTGTTGTCAATCAGGTTTTGCGATGTTTTCGCGGCGTGCAATTTGTTGCACATAAGGTGTAAAAGAATGCAGTGTAGGTGCTGACATGCCGACCGGTTGGTGAGTTGTTTTCTTTTCGGAAGGCGATCCGGCAGAGAGAGTCGGAACGACCCGGCGGGGGCTTGCTGGGAGAGGTTTCTGGGTTGATTGGGCAGAAATTTTCGTGTTCGTTCGAAAACCGCACTGGCCGGGGGGCCTGCGGCTACGCAATCTCTCTTTCTTTCTTTTTTGTGCTTTAAGATGGTTGGGTTACGAGGTGCTCCATGCTGGGAGGGTTGCGAGTGTTTTGGATTTTGGCTTCTTTGTTAATTTTCTCGGTGGTGGTGATGGCTGCGGATGGGGAAGGTGCGCCTTCTGGATCTTCTCCCGGGCTTTCTTCGGGGGCGCCGACGGCTGCGGTGAAGCCGGTGGAAGAGACTTTGCATGGGCACAAGATTGTCGACAACTACCGTTGGCTCGAGGACGGGACGACTCCGGAGACCAAGGCTTGGGTGAAAGACGAGTTGGCTTACACGCGGAGCGTACTCGACCCTTTGCCAGGTCGGGCGGGAATTGAGAAGCGGCTGACGGAATTGCTTTCCGTGGGAAGCATTAGCGCGCCGCAGATTGCTGGGCCTTACTACCTGTATACGAAGCGCGAGGGCATGCAGAACCAGCCGGTGCTGTATGTCCGCGAGGGCGTGAAGGGAAAAGACCGGGTACTGCTGGACGTGAATTCTCTGTCTAACGATGGGACGGTTGCGCTGGATTGGTGGTATCCGAGCCAGGACGGGAAGTATGTTGCTTATGGAACGTCGCTAAGCGGCTCGGAGATGAGCACGTTGCATGTGGTTGAGACGGCGACCGGTACGACCTTGCCAGATGCCATTGAGCGGGCGCGAGCGTGCAGCGTGGCTTGGAAACCGGACAATTCCGGATTGTTTTATACGCGACTACCGAAGAAGGGCGACGTGGCGGAAGGGCAGGAGATGTACAACCGGCACGTGTTCTACCACGCGTTGGCAGGGGACCCGGCGAAGGATGCTTTGATTTTTGGCGAGGGCCGAGACCCGGAAGACTGGCCCAATGTTTCTTTATCGGAAAACGGGCGGTGGCTGCTGATTGAAGTGGCGCAGGGGTGGACCAAGAGCGAACTGTATTTGAAGGACACGAAATCTGATGCAGCGGCGGTGCGCATCACTTCGGGCAAGACGTTTCTCTACAGCGGTGAGGCGCACAACGACGCGATTTACGTTACGACGAATGAAGATGCGCCGCGATACCACGTGTTCGTGGTGAATCCGGAAAAGCCTGGACGCGAGAACTGGCGCGAAATTGTGCCGGAAGGCGACGCGGTGTTACAGGGAGTTTCCGTGGCGGGCGGGAAGTTGCTGGCCAGTTACGAGAAGAACGCCACTTCCCTGCTGAAGGTTTTGACGCTGGAGGGTAAACCGGTGGGAGATATTCCCTTGCCGGGATTGGGATCGGTGTTTGCGACCGGGAGTCGACACGACCGAGATGATGTTTTTTTTGCGTTCCATTCGTTTGCGATTGCGCCTTCGGTGTACCACTACGATTTGAAAAGCGGCGCGAGCGACTTGTGGGCCAAGGTGGACGCGCCGATTGATGCTTCGGCGTATGAGGTGAAGCAGCTTTGGTACCACTCCAAGGATGGAACGCGCGTACCAATGTTTGTGGTTCACAAAAAGGGGTTGGAGTTGAATGGGAAGAATCCGACCTGGCTGACGGGCTATGGCGGGTTCAACGTAAGCAATACTCCGGCATTCAGCGGGGCGCGCTACGTTTGGCTGGAGCATGGCGGCGTGTTCGTGCTGGCCAACCTGCGAGGCGGAGCTGAGTTTGGCGAGGACTGGCACCGGGCTGGGATGCTGGAGAAGAAGCAAAACGTGTTTGATGACTTTATTGCTGCTGGGGAGTTCCTGATTTCCGAGAAGTACACCGACAAAGAACACCTGGCGATTACGGGCGGATCGAATGGCGGGTTGCTGATGGGCGCGATGATCACGCAGCGTCCGGATCTATTTCGGGCAGTCGTGTGTCAGGTGCCGCTGCTGGACATGTTGCGATATCAGAATTTCCAGATCGCGAAGCTTTGGATTCCGGAGTACGGCTCGGCGGAGGATGCCAAGCAGTTTGACTGGCTGTATGCTTATTCTCCGTATCATCATGTGAAGGCTGGGGCGGAGTATCCTTCGGTGATGTTTATGACGGCGGATACAGATACGCGGGTGGATCCGATGCATGCGAAAAAGATGGCAGCTTTGATGCAGGCCGAGGCTAAGAACCGGCCGGAGAGGCCGATTTTGCTGCGGATTGAGAGCAAGGCAGGACACGGGGCTGGGAAACCGGTGAGCAAGCAGATTGAGGAGTATGTCGACATTTATTCGTTTTTGTTTTGGCAGCTGGGGATGAAGCCGTAGTACTGTGACTGTAGATTGTGTAGCCCCAACTTTTAGGTGGCGGAAAAGCCCCGCCCCTTCGACTTCGCTCAGGGCAGGCTCTGTCGCTGAAGAACGCGACAAGGACAGGGCACCCGAAGAAGTGTTTACTGTAACTTTTGGGTGGCTGTCGAATCCCATCCTTAAATTGGGTGAAAATCTTTGCCGCCGAAAAGACTATGAGCTCTCCAATGGATCGCCGAGCCTTTCGTAAGATGAGCCGCAGGGAGCTATTCAAACTGGCTCCAGTAGCGGCGTTGGGGGCTTTTGCCATACCTGCGCTGCGAACACCTCTGCTCAAGTCCGGCCTGGGCGTCAGCGACTGGATCTCGAGCAAGCTCTCCCGCACAGGCCACCTGGCTACCACGTTTACCGACGCTGAATTGACGCCGCCCGACCAGTTTCCCATCAACGGCTACGACGTTGAGGACCCGGAGGTGGATTTCGCTACCTGGAGTCTCACCGTCGGTGGAGCTGTCCAGAAGCCTGGCGACTATAAGCTCGCGCAAATTCAGGCCTTGCCCAAGGTGACGCAGAACACGCGGCACGTGTGCGTGGAAGGCTGGGATGTCATTGGGCGCTTTGGCGGAGTGCGCTTGTCCGATTTTCTCCAGAGCGTGGGCGCGGACCTGAATGCGCGATTCCTGACTGTGGAATGCGCAGACGACTACTACGAGACCATTGATATGGCAACCGCGCTGCATCCGCAGTCGCTGCTTTGCTATGAGATGTATGACCAACCTTTGACGCGCAAGCACGGTGCGCCGCTGCGATTGAGCATTCCGACCAAGGTTGGTTACAAACAAGCCAAGTATCTGACCGACCTGAAAGTAACGAACCTGGTGGAGAGGTTTGGCTACTGGGAAGATCTGGGCTATTCCGAATTTTACGGACTCTAAACATGGCGACGCAGGTAATTGCGATTGAAGACGCGAAGACCGGAGATGTGACGGTGGCGGTGCGCGAGCATCCATTTGTGGTGCGTTTCTGCCACTGGGTGAATGCCGTCGCGCTGTTCGTGATGATT
>JAYWAL010000070.1:0-2161 GCA_043782485.1 Acidobacteriaceae bacterium
GACGGCGGCGGCATCTGCTCCGACGTCCGCCCAGGTCACGCTTGCGGTGTTGCCATCGACAACATCGTCGTGAAAAGCGTAAAGGTAGGCCCAGGCAACTAACCCATTAACCCCAATTGGCTCAATGCTGTAAGGGCAGGCTGGCACCCCCAGCCTGCCCTTTTCTGCGCCCATTTCTTCACCCAAAACCCTGACTTAAATCAGCATTTGGCCTCGACCCGTTTTCGCTGTAAAATCACCTTTTGGCGCGCGTGCGAGTCCACATGGCAAAGAGTTTTTCGATTTTCGGGTCGAACGCAAAGCGGAACCTGGGTCCGCTTGAGCAGCAGGTGCTGCACGCGCTATGGTCCAGGGGCAGCGCCACTGTGCGGGAATTACTAGCCGAGGGCCAAATCCGGCAGGCCTATACAACGGTAATGACCACGGTCGATCGTCTCTACAAAAAAGGCCTGCTGGACCGGGCCGCGGATGGCAGAGCTTTTCGCTACACTCCACGGCAGACTCGTGGAGAGCTGCAAAGGGTCGCTGCCTTCGAAGGCATCCGGCAACTGTTGGGATCGGGCGGAGCTTCGGCGTTGCCGCTCTCGTACCTTGTGGAAGCGCTGAGCACCCACGACGCCCAGCTCCTCGACGAGCTGCAACTCTTGGTCGAGACCAAACGCCGCGAACTCCAAGACCATAACCCCAAGCAACCACCGCAGCGGGCTGAAGAACAGAAGTTCCGAAAGGTTACGAAGCTCGATCCCAATTCGAAGGAGCAAAGATAATGTTTGCCCTGCGCGGGATCGCTGTATCGCTCACCTTCTTTGTCCTTCTCTATTGCCTGCTATCCGTCCTGGTGGCGGTGGTATGGCGGTCGCTCCAGTTCTTGCCTACGTCGGAACGAAGTCGAGCCGCTATGCTCTTCGGCTGGCGGATTCTTCCGCTGGTTTCTGCTCTGCTCATAACGTTAGCTTTTGTCTTACCGTCATTTCAAATACTTGAGCCCCGTTCGATTGATGAGGGCATCGGTTACGCGCCACTCGCGCTGGGTGCTTGCGCCCTTCTAATTCTTTGCTTCGGTGGTTTGCGCGTAGTCACCGCTCTCCTGGCTACTTCGCGAGTGGTCGCACGCTGGTTGCACAGCGCGCAAGCTCACCCGCATGTACCCGCGCAGTCGGTGGCAGTCCTATCTGCGCCCGATGCCCCGCCACTCACCTTGGTCGGGGTGTTTAAGCCCATGGTCGTGGTTTCAGAATCCGCCGTAGCCCTTCTAAGTCAGGACGAGTTGCGCGTTGCCTTTGAACACGAACGCTCCCACCTGCGTTCTCGCGATAATTTAAAGAAGCTTCTCTTTCGTTTCTGCCCTTTCCCCGGCATGAGTAAGCTGGAGCGCGCTTGGTCCCAATCGGCGGAGCTGGCGGCTGACGATGCCGCGGTTGCGAATCTGGACGATGCGGTCGCCCTTGCCTCAGCCTTGGTCAATCTCTCTCGCCTCGTGCCCGTGGAAACCGCCCTGGTTTGCACGGTGGGATTTGTCACTGGCTCCATTGGCTTCCGAGTATCGCGTCTCTTGGCGTGGGATGATGTCGGCGACTCCCGACGCCCGCGAACCCGCCCTTGGTACCTGGTTGCCCCCGCAGTCGTCGCTCTGTGGTTCATTTTCGCCACCTACGGCCCGGCTCTGGCGTTGACCCATGAAGCTACCGAGTGGTTGGTACGTTAATCTTTCCGCCGAAACACCTCCTCCCTCGTTACGATCCTCACGTTTGCCACAAAGTGTCCGCCAAAAAAATCAATCACTATCGCTGGTAGTAGTTGATTTTCCCCGCTAATCTCACAATCAGCCATTGAGGAATCTCGCATCAGATCCGCTGTGGTGAAGGGCTGGCTTGTACCTGGAGTGCTCGCCAGTCCTTCGATTGTGTGGCGACGGAATGCGGCAGAGCGGCCCCTCCCACGGGGCCGCCTTTCGTTGACTTCGAATGCTTTCGGGTGTCAAACGTTCGAAACTTTTCACAATCCCAAGTTCCGTTTTGAAAGTTCCAGGTCATACGTCGTGCAACTCTTTTTGAATTCGCCAAGACGGCGGCGGCATCTGCTCCGACGTCCGCCCAGGTCACGCTTGCGGTGTTGCCATCGACAACATCGTCGTGAAAAGCGTAAAGGTAGGCCCAGGCAA
>JAYWAL010000071.1:0-15184 GCA_043782485.1 Acidobacteriaceae bacterium
GCACCGACGAGATCGATCTCGACCGCAACCACATCAGTTGGGTGTCACCTCTGGGGCGCGCGTTGCTGAAGTCGGCAGCGGGTGACAGCGTAGTCCTTCAATTGCCGGGCGGCACGGAAGAACTGTCCGTGCTGGAAGTGTGTTACGAGCGCATTGCTGTGGAACCGTTCCGTGAACCAACTGGAGCCGAGGCCTCGTCAAAGCTTGGTGCCCCAGGTTCCGCGTAGCCGAAGGCGAGCTAACCTGGGATTGGAGAAATTCAAGATTTTCGGAGCCTGCCCTGAGCTTGTCGAAGGGTTAGCGCCCCAAAACCAGAGAAATGAAAACCGCAGACGTCAGCGGGAGATAAGGCCTACCCTTCCCCGTAGTATCATCAAACTCTCATCGCTTGGAACCCATAACCCATCTCCTTTTCGGCGCGAACCTGGGACGTGCCGGGTTCAATCGCAAGACGGCTTACGCCACGCTTACGATGACCCTCGCCGCCGAAGCCCCCGACCTTGACATCCTCGGACGCTTCGCCGGAAGCGCTTTTAGCTTCGCGCATCATCGCGGCTTTACCCATTCGTTTCTCGGAGGAATTCTCGTCGCCGCGCTGGTCGTGGCTTTCGTATACGGCCTACACCGGCTTCGCAGGCGCGAACCCGCTAACGGTCTTCCCCCTCCCCGCTGGGGTCTGCTGCTGGTGTATGCCTACCTCGCGTGCCTCAGCCACATTCTGCTCGACTTCACCAACAATTACGGCGTGCGCCCGTTCTGGCCATTTTCCGGGCACTGGTATTCGTGGGACATCGTCTTCATCTTTGAGCCGGTGCTGCTGATTTTCCTGATCGGCGGACTGATCGCGCCGTTTTTCGCGCGATTGATCAACGAAGAAATCGGCGAACGCAAGCAACGCCTGCCCGGAACGCTTGCCGCCCGCGTAGCGTTGGTTGGCGTGCTACTCACCTGGGGCATTCGCGACTACGAACACCGCCGCGCCATCGCTGCCCTCGAATCGCGGCTCTATCAAAATGAAACGCCCCTCCGGGTTTCCGCGTTTCCGCATTGGGGCAGCCCTTTCAGTTGGTACGGCGTGGTGGATACGCCCAGGTTCTACGCCACCATGAACGTGGATTCCTCCATACCGGAAGCCGACCCGGAAAACAGCCTCCACATCTACTTCAAGCCCGACGAAACTCCTATCACCGCGGCCGCCCACAATACTTATCTGGGGCGCGCCTTTTACGACTGGGCGCAGTACCCCTCCACCGAAACCGAAGCCCTCACCGACCCGCCCGGATACCGCGTCCGCCTGTTTGACCTCCGCTTCGGCGACCCGCAGCTGGGCCAGATGTTGAAGCGGGCGGGAGGCAGGCATCCGCTCGAATTCGATGTAAATCTCGACCCGCAACTGCATGAAATTCCGGCCAAGCCGTAAGCGAATTCACAGCCTTTTCCAGAGCGGGAAGCAATTCGCCGCTTGACGCGCACCCGCAGCCTTGTAAGAATCGAAAGGTTCCCGCCCCGAAGGTCTTTGCGAAGAAGCTTCGAGCGCAGCGGTTCCCGCGTTAAGAAGAATTCGCGTCAAGAAGAATTGAAGAAGAGGTTTTGAATGCTGCCTTACGTTTTCATCGTGCTGGCCCTCGGCCTGCGTTTCGTTTCCAAGCCCATTGCGTTCACCTCGGTCAGCGCCGCCCTGCTGTTCTTTGGCGCGCGCGCCTCCCGCAAAACCGCCTGGATTCCGTGGGTTCTCGCCGTGGCTTCCGATGTCGTCTTGAATCTGGTGGTTTACAGCTACCCGTTGACCTGGGACCTGGCGGTGACGTGGATCTGGTACGCGGCAGCTCTGGGACTCGGCATGCAGCTGCGCGATACGAACAGTCCCCTGCGGATTGGCGGCACTTCGCTCATTTCTTCTATTAGCTTCTTTGTTATCAGCAACTTAGCGGTATGGGCGTCGTATCATACGCTGTACGCCGCCACTTGGCAGGGCTTGGTGAACTGCTACGTTGCCGCTATCCCCTTCTTTCGCCACACGTTAGCGGCGGATTTGGTTTTCACCGCAATTTTCTTCTCGATCCCAGTATTGCTGGGCAGTCCCGCCAGCGCCCTGGAACCTGCTCCAGAATGGGCCAGGAAGCGCCGCTAAGGCCCCTAGGACGCGCCGCTGGCTTTGGGACGAACTGAGGGCGGTGACGGGCGAAAAAAGCTACCTCGCGAGCGTCTCAGAGCCTCCTAGCGCTTAGCCTCGCCGTCGCCCGTCTCGCTATCCCCTAACGCAGTCGGCGCCTTCCTGCGGCCAAGCACCAGCCACAACGCTCCCACTCCCACCAGCACCAAGGCGATCCACCAGAAATGGTGTTTGAAGAACGCTCCTGCCCAGTGAATGAAGTGCGGTCCGAACTTGATAGTCAGGAACGCGACCACGAGGAAGCGCAGGCAGCGGCCCGTAAAAACTGCCAGCAGGAACTTGCCGATGGGCATTTCAAAGGCGGCAGCCGCTAACTCAAACAATTTAAAGGGGGTTGGCGGCGGCAGCATGGCCGGAATCATCAGCGCCAGGAACTGGTGCTTAGCGAACGCCGCTTCGATCTTAGCCAACCGCTCCGGCGACATGCGCTTGCGCAGCAGTACCGCCCCGCCCTTAAGTCCAATCCAGTAAACAACTAAGCTGCCCAGGGTCGATCCAGCAGCCGCCATGAGCACGTACAACACGAACCGCACCGGGTTGCTGTAGACGTAGCCAGCCACCACCACGTCAACCGGCAGCCCGATAAACGCGCTGTCCAGCAAACCAGCCAGAAAGACTCCCCAAATCCCGAGCGGCTTCATCAGCGCCCAGAGAAAGGCCGTGTACTTCGCCAGGATGGTTTTGAGGGATTTCACTTGGATTGAGTAGTTTACAGGGAAGGCGGCTATCAGCTGTCAGCTGTCAGCTGTCAGTTACCAGTTGCCAGTACGAGCACTTGATCTTAACTGATAGCTGATACCTGACTAGTGGTCCGTCTGTCCCCGTAGGAGATTGAGGGCATGGGGGATCAGCGCGAGGATGGCCGAGAGTGATTCTACAGCGCCGCGGGGGCTGCCGGGGACGTTGACGATTAGCGAGCTGCCGCGGGTGCCGCACACGGCGCGGCTGAGGGCGGCGAAGGGTGTTTTCTTAAGTCCTTCAAAACGCATGACTTCCGCTAGTCCTTCAACCATGCGATCGCAAACGACGCGGGTGGCTTCGGGAGTGACGTCGCGGGCGCTGAGGCCGGTCCCCCCGGTGCTGACCACGAGGCGCGCAAGGCCAGCGAGGCGGATCAGGGCGGCCTGAATTTCCGGAGGCTCGTCGGGAACTACCGCCGTTTCAATTACTTGAAAGGAATTCTGCGTCAGCAGCGCGGCCAGGGCTGGTCCCGAGGCGTCCTGGCGCGTACCGTGAGCGGTGGAATCGCTGACGGTGAGGATGGCCGCGGTCAGGGTGTCAGTTGCCGAGGAGGACATCTTCCTGATTTCCTGGCTGATTTCCTGGCTGATTTCTTGGCTGGGTTCCAGGGTCATCGCGGCGGGATTCGTCGAGGATGCGGAGGCCCTCCATCATCAGGCCTTGGGTGGAGCGGGTGATGGTCTGCTCCGGGCTGCGGCCCTCGAAGTCGATTTGAAAATTGCCCTTTTCCCAAGTCAGGACTTTGTAAACCGCTTCGTCGCCCTTGATGGCGCCGTAGGTGGCGTGGATGATTTGCCCATCGACGATGAAAACGTCACATCGGTCGCTGGCATGGGTCAGGGTGAGCACACAGCTCTTGCGGCCCATCTCCAGGGATTGCATGAGGTCGATGACGTTCATTTGGGACAGATTGCCGCGCAGGCCGCCACCGTCGGTTGGGGCGGAACGGGCCATTTTTTCCAGGGCGATTTTGTCGATGACGCGCTTGATGCGCTGCGTGGCTTCCCGGAGGTAAAAGGGCTTTTCAATGAACTCGTCGACGGGGCGTTCCAGATTCAGCTTTTCGGCTATATCGGCCTTGGTGGCGAGCAGAATCACCGCGACATTCATGGTGGCGGGGCGGGCGCGGAGCTTTTCCACCAATTGGCGGCCGTCCATGCCGGTCATGCGGTAGTCGGTAATGAGCACATCGGGCGGCTGGTCCACGGCCTTGAGCAGGGCGTCGGGGGCATCGGCGGCGGTGGTGACGTGGGCGAGCTGGCTGAGGGCCTGCTTCAGCATCCCGAGAATCATGGGATTGTCGTCGACGAGAAGTACGGTGACGTTATGCGGCATGGGCTCGGCTAGATTCCAATTTTGCTTCTCAAGACTTTGTCATCCTGAACATAGTGAAGGATCCCCATGGTCCGGACGATACCCGTACCTCGGCCAGGTCTCTTGTTGGGCAGCGTCCTGGCAAGAAAGCTGAAAGTATCGGGCGGCTCTCGGCACCCAGGGAATTCCTCGCTTTGCTTCGGAATGACAAATTTTTATAAATTACAGGAAAGGCTTGGAGTCTCACTCTTCCAATTCAAGCCTTCCGTCGGTAGTCGCCGCTTTTGCCGCCAGTTTTCGATGTTAAGAGTACCTGGCGAATTTCAATTCCTTTGTCGAGCGCCTTGCACATGTCGTAGACGGTGAGAGCCGCGACGCTGGCCGCCACCAGCGCTTCCATTTCGACGCCGGTTTCGGCGCGAGTGGAAGCGTGAGAAGCAATGCCGACGCCATTTTCGCACACGGTGATATCGACAGCAACGTGAGTCAGCGCGACGGAGTGGCACATAGGGATCAGTTCAGAAGTCTTTTTGGCAGCCATAATTCCGGCCAGGCGGGCAACTTCGAGCGGGTCGCCTTTGGGGTTCGTCGGAAGGGCGCGCAGTACGGCGGGCTTCATGGCGACGAAAGCCGACGCCGACGCCGTGCGCTGCGTCGCGGGCTTGCTAGACACATCAACCATTTGGGCGCGACCGTCGCTGCCGTAGTGGGAAAGCTTCTTGGGCATCGCCTAAGCATCTTACATGGCGGGAAAGCTGGGGAGTTGAGCCTCTCGGTAGTCAGGCCGTGTCCTGTGGGCGTTCATTTGAGAAAAAAATTCCTTTCGGTTTGTCCGTCGCGTTAGGGAGAATTCGCTGCTCAGGGGATCCGTAGCCCCAGGTTCGCGCCGCAGTTTGGCGCTAACCTGGGCCGTCACTAACAGCACGTAGCAAGTGGTGAAACCAACGGTTCAAAATCCAGCGCCTGAAGGCGAGTTCAAAGCAAAGCGTTTACGCCACCGCTGCAGCGGTGGCCTGGTACAAATCTTACTTGCACTGCGGGCGGTTAGCTCACAGCGGACTACCGCAACAGCACCGGCATCCACTCCCCCGCCGCATACTGCTCGCGGTCGGCGGCGATGATGACGTAACAATTCGTCCGCGCCGTGGAGGCCAGATCGCCGGAGCCTTGCCAGGGTGTTAGTTCCACTTCCACATTTTCGAACTCGCCGGAGAGCGTGCCTGGGAGGAAGCGCTTGAGGCCGGGCTTGCGGGTGACGGCGGTTTTGAGCTTTGCCTGGAAGAAGCGCAAGGGTCGGGAAGTAGCCCCACTCAGCGAGTCAATGATTGGTCGCGCGAACAGTTCGAACGTCACCATGGTGGAAACCGGGTTGCCCGGCAGGCCGAAGAAATACTTCTTCCCGACGCGCCCGAAGACGACGGGCTTGCCGGGCTGAATCAGCGCGCCGGTGAAAAAGAATTCCGCGCCTAGCTCTTCCAGCGCCTGTTCCACAAAGTCGTACCGCCCCACGGAAACGCCGCCGCTGAGCAAGAGCAGGTCGCTGCGAAGGCCCTCTTCGATCAACTCGCGGAGGGGCGATTTTTCGTCTGGGGCGATGGGGAGGATGACCGGCTCTCCACCCGCATTACGAACTTGGGCAGCGAGGGAGTGGGAATTGGAATTGCGGATTTGGTTCGGGCCGGGGGTTGATCCCAGGCTGACCAGCTCATCGCCGGTGGAAAGAATGGCGACCCTGGGGCGCGCAAAAACCTTCAGGCGAGCTTGGCCGACGGAAGCAGCCACGGCGATCACGGCCTCATCCACGCGCGCGCCTGGAGCAAGCAACTGGTCTCCGCGCCGGGCCTCCGCGCCGGTGGGGATGATGTTGTCGCCCGAGGCGATGGTTTTGGCGACTTCCACGAAATCGCCGTCGCTGGAAGTGTGTTCCACCATGATAACAGCATCCGCGCCCGCCGGAGCCGGAGCGCCGGTCATGATGCTGACGGCTTCGCCGGGGCCGACGCGAAACCGGGACGGATCGCCTCCGGCTTTGATTTCGCCCAAGACTTTGAGCTTGGCCGGAATGGTGGCTAGGTCAGCGGGGCGGACGGCGTAGCCGTCGCGCATGGCGCGCGGGAAGGGCGGAACGTCGCGGTCGGCGTGGATTGGCTCGGCGAGGATACGCCCGAGCGCGGCGTCCAGATCGACGGTTTCGGCGGCGGGTTTGCTGGCGTGGGCGGCCTCCGCTTCAACAGCGCGGCGGGCATCTTCGAAGCTCAGGACGCGTTCTTTCGGCTGCATGAGAGCGATGATACTTTACCGGAGTCTTCCAGCCCGGACGGCTGAGGGCGGGCGTCCCCACGTGAATCCAGGTTCGTTGACCCTAGTGTCCGTCCTATAATTCTTGGGCGATGGCGAAGAAGAAAATTGACGACGAAGTTGAGGGGCTCCGGAAGAAGCTGCGGTACCACGAGCACCGGTACTATGTGCTGGACGATCCCGAAATCAGCGACGCGGAATTCGACAAGCTGCTGAATGCGCTGAAAAAGATTGAAGCGGAGCATCCGGAGCTGGTCACGCCGCAGTCTCCGACGCAGCGCGTAGGCGGCAAGCCGCGCGAGGGGTTTGTGAAGGTCGGGCACTCCTCGCCCATGCTCTCTCTGGATAATGCCTACAGCGAGGAAGAGCTGCGCGAATGGGAGCGCCGCGTACAGGATTTGGGCGGGCGCACGGATGTGGAGTACGTGTGCGAGCTGAAGCTGGACGGGATGTCGCTGGCGGTGGTGTATGAAGATGGAGTTTTGGAACGCGGCGTGACGCGCGGCGATGGATCGACGGGGGAAGATGTGACCTTGAACGTGCGCACCGTGCGCTCGGTTCCGCTGGAGCTGGATAAGAAGGCTTTAAAGAAGGCTGGGCTGCCCGCTAGTTTTGAAGTCCGAGGCGAGCTGTTGATGCCGGTGGCGGCGTTCCGAATAATGAATGAATCCCGCGAAGAGCAGGGACTGGCGACCTTCGCCAATCCTCGCAATGCCACGGCGGGAACCGTTCGGCAACTCGAGCCCAGCATCACGGCGCAGCGGCGGCTGGACTACTTCACGTATCAACTTTTGAAGGACGGCCGTACGTATTTCGACCGCCATTCGAAGGCGCTCGCGGCCCTGCAGGCTGCGGGTTTCAAGGTCAACCCGAATCACAAGCTGGCGAAGAATCTGGCGGAAGTCTGGAAGTTCATCCAGCATTGGGAAGAAAAGCGCGACGGCTTGCCGTACGAAATTGACGGTATCGTTATCAAAGTAGATCGTATTGCTTTACAGAATGAGTTGGGCTTTACGGGCAAGGCCCCGCGCTGGGCGATCGCGTATAAGTTCGCGGCGCGAGGCGGAGTGACACAGATTGAGAACGTGCTGATCACGGTGGGGCGGACCGGCAAGCTGACGCCCACAGCGATGCTAAAGCCGGTGGCGATTGGCGGGACGACCGTGAGCCGGGCGACTCTGCATAACATGGACTTCATCGAGCGCCTGGGCGTGAAGATCGGCGACTGGGTTGAGGTGGAGCGCGGGGGCGACGTCATCCCGAAAGTGACGCGCGTGGTGGACGACAAGCCGCGGGGAACGAAATTGTTCCAAATGCCAAAGGCTTGCCCCGAGTGCGGTGGTCATATCGTGCGAACAGAGGGCGAGGCCGATCATCGCTGCGTGAATGCCAACTGCCCGGCCAAGCTGCGCGAGAGCGTTCTGCACTTTGCTTCGCGCAACGTGATGAACATTGAGGGCATGGGCGACGTACTGGTGGCGCAGCTCACCTCGGGCGGGTTGGTGAAGAGTATTGCGGATATTTATTCGCTGACGGAAGAAAAGCTGCTGACGCTGGAGCGTATGGGCGAGAAGTCGGCGCAAAACGTTCTGGGCGAGATTGAGAATTCGAAAAAGCTCCCGCTGGAGCGGGTCATTTTCGGCCTGGGAATTCGCTTTGTGGGCGAACGCACAGGGGAATTCCTGGCAGAGCACTTCGGCTCGATGGAGGCGATCATGGACGCCAGCCTGGAGCAATTGCAGGAAGTCAACGAAGTCGGTCCGCGCATCGGGCAAAGCATAGTCGAGTTTTTTGCCGAAGCCAAAAACCGCGAAATGGTGGAACGCCTGCGGCAGGCTGGATTGACGCTGAAAGGCGTGAAGCGGGAGCGCGGCACGCGATTGGCAGGCAAGACTTTCGTACTCACCGGAACTCTAGCCCGCCACACGCGGGACGAGGCCAAGAACCTGATCGAAGATGCCGGCGGCAAAGTCGCGGGGTCGGTGAGCAAGAAGACCCACTATATAGTGGCGGGCGAAGAAGCTGGATCGAAACTGGAAAAGGCCCGGGAGCTGGGCGTGGCGGTCATCTCCGAAAGTGATTTGGAAGAATTGGCGGGAACGGCGTAGTCTGGCGCGGGCGGTTTTCAAGGAGGGTTTCACATGCGTAACACGGCTTCCTGGACGGTGGTTCCCTGCTTGTTCGCCATCACTTGGCTGGCGGGATGCGGCGGCGGCAGCATGGGTGGCGGTCCCTTCGCCGTGAGCCCGGCGCAGGCCGCCTTGGCAGCCAGCACCCAGACGCAGCAGTTCACCGCGACGGGCGGCGGGAGCAGTGCGAGTTGGTCGGTGGATGGCGTCGCCGGGGGCAATACCTCGGCAGGAACGATCAGCAGCTCGGGCCTCTACACTCCGCCTGCAACGGCCGGAACCCACACGATTGTCGCGACCAGCGGCAGCAAGACGGTGTCGGCAAAAGTTGCGGTGACGGATCTGGCGGGAGTACTCACCTACCACAACGATGTGGCGCGCGATGGAGCGAATACGCAGGAACTGGCGCTGGCACCGGCGGCGCTAACGACCGCTAATTTTGGCAAGCGTTTTTCCTGCGCGGTGGATGGCGCGGCGTACACGCAGCCGCTGTGGGTGCCGGGAGTCAGCATCGGCGGCGCCGTGCACAACGTGATTTTTGTGGCCACGCAGCATGACAGCGCTTATGCCTTTGACGCCGATGCCAGCCCGTGCGTGATGCTTTGGCATGTGGACTTGCTGGATACGGCGCACGGTGGCGTGGCAGGTGACGCGCCCGTTCCAACGCGAGATGTGGGAAACGGCTTCCTGGATATTCAACCGGAGATCGGCGTAACGGGCTCACCAGTGATCGATGCATCAACCTCAACCCTTTACGTGGTCAGCAAGTCAGAGGACTTGGCCAATGCTTTTCACCAGCGATTGCATGCCCTTGACCTAACAACGGGGAATGAAAAATTTACGGGTCCGAAAACGATTGCCGCCTCGGTGCCGGGAATGGGAGATTCGAATTGCCCCTCAACCGGCACGATTTCTTTCAATCCGAAGACCCAGCACCAGAGGCCCGCCTTAGCGCTCTCCAACGGAGTGGTCTACGTCGGATGGGCCTCCCACGAGGACGCGCTTCCGTATCACGGCTGGCTCATCGGGTATAACGCGGGCACACTGGCGAGAGTATCTGTCTTCAATTCTTCGCCCAACGGTTGTTTGAGCGGAATCTGGATGGCGGGCGGCGCGCCTGCTTTCGACAGCACCGGCGACCTCTACCTGAGCACGGGAAACGGCACGTTTGACGCAAACTCGGGCTCCGCTCCAAACAATGATTTTGGCAACTCCGCGCTCAGATTGTCATCCAGCCTTACGCTGGCGGATTGGTTCACGCCCTTTAATCAATTCGACCTCAACAACAGCGATCTTGATCTCGGATCCAGCGGCGTTGTAGTCCTTCCCGACCAGACGTCCCCGCCAACCCATCTGCTGTTGGTCGCGGGCAAGCAGGGACACGTCTACCTGCTGGACCGCGATAACATGGGAAGGTTTTGCAGCCTTTGTACCCCGACCACGCAAGATACCAACACGGTGCAGAATTTTGCGGCTAGCATGATCTGGGGAACTCCCGCGTTCTGGCAGAACCGGATGTTCTACGGCGGGACCGGCGACCATTTGACGGCCTACGATTTCACCGCCGGAAGGTTCGCGACCTCGCCGTCTTCGGTGTCTTCCACTACGTTCCAATTTCCCGGGCCGTCGCCGTCGGTATCGTCCCAGGGAGCTTCCGGCGGTGTGGTGTGGGTCATCGACGCAGGGGCGTACGGCATTCCCACCACTCCACCCGCTGGTCCAGCCGTGCTGCACGCTTATGACGCGACGAATCTCGCGACGGAGCTGTGGAATAGTTCGCAGGCTGCCGCCAGTCGCGACCAGGCCGGCAATGCGGTCAAGTTCAGCGTGCCCACGGTGGCGAACGGGAAGGTGTATATCGGGACGCGGACCGAGATTGATGTGTATGGTTTGGTGCCGTAAGAAAAGAACTCGCACGTGGGCCTGATAGCGCCTCAGGGGCGCAGCTCGGCCTTCAACCGATCCCAGGTCTGCTCCAGCGTCTCTGGCAGCACCCGAGTCTCGCCCACCACGGTCATGAAGTTCGAATCGGCCACCCACCGCGGCAACATGTGCATGTGAATGTGCCCGGCCACGCCGGCTCCGGCCGCTTTCCCGATGTTCATGCCCAAGTTGACTCCGTCGGGGCGGTAGACCTGGCGAAGCGCTGCCTCCGCTTTCTGGCATAAATCCATCAATTCCTGAGCCGCGGAGGGCGGCAACTTGCTGAGCTCGTCCAGGTGGGCATAGGGAATTACCATCAAATGCCCGGAATTGTAGGGAAAAGAGTTCAAAATCACGAAGCATTTCGCGCCCCGGTGGAGAATGAAGTGTTTGCGGTCATTTTCAGGGGTCGCTGCGGCCTGGAGGATGGTGCAAAACACGCAACCGGGTGTGGAATCAGCGTTTTTGATGTAAGCGTAGCGCCACGGCGTCCAAAGGTAATCCATGCCCGGCAGGTTAGCAGAAGACCTCGAATTTCCCAATCCGGGGCTACCCCGAAAACCTTAGAGATTGCAGGACGGTGAATACTTTCGCCAAGCGTAGCAAGGGTTTGACACTGCTCGGAGGCGGTTGCTATAGTCGGAGTAGTTCCTTTGAGAACACGGGCTAAGCCCTGACGGTCCGGCCGCAGTTTTGTCCTAGATTCAAACCCAAGACTCACGGCAGCAACCCCTCTGGAGTAACCCGTCTTTCCCGCGCAACACGTGCGGACACCGAGAATTTCATGACTCTGCTCGACATCGAAACCAGCCATTCCAACGAAGCCACCGCCACCCTCATTGCGCCCGAGGGTTCAACCTCCACCACCAGCCCGGAACCTGAAGCCGCTGCCCCGGCACCTGTCGCCCAAGAAGCCAAAGCGGAAGCGCCCGCCGTGTCTCACCCGCACGTCGAGCTGCCCGCGCACGAAGAAGCCGCAGCCGAAGACTTCGCTACCGCGCTGGAGAACTACGAAAACTCTTCCGCCGAGCCGGAAGACACAGCCGCTGATCGCCTGATCAAGGGCACCGTCGTCAAGATCACCGCGACCCATGTGGTGGTCGACTTCGGAGCCAAGTCAGAAGGCGTTGTACCCCTTGCCGAAGTCCTGGACCACACAGGCACACCCAAGTTCAAACCGGGCGACGAAATCCCGGTCATGGTGGATCGCAGCGTTAGCGCCGATGGCGCTATCGGCCTCTCCTACCAGAAAGCTCAGCGCCTGCACGCGTGGGACGACATTGAAAAGGCTTACAACGAGAAAAAGCCGATTGCGGGCATCGTCATCGACCGCATCAAGGGCGGCGTTACCGTGGACATCAACGGCGCGCGCGCTTTCCTGCCCGGTTCGCAGGTTGACGTTCGCCCAATCCACAATCTGGACGCGCTGAAGGGCCAGACCTTTGACGTAGCCATCATCAAGCTGAACAAAAAGCGCGGCAACATCGTGGTCTCGCGCAAGCAACTGCTGGAAGAGGAAGTCAACGCCAAACGTTCGGAAACCCTTTCGCATCTGGAAGAAGGCTCCATCCTGACCGGCACGGTCAAGAACCTGACCGAATACGGCGCGTTCGTTGATCTTGGCGGCCTGGATGGTCTGCTGCACATCACCGACATGTCATGGGGACGCTTGACGCACCCCAAAGACTTGGTCCACGTCGGCGACCACATTCAGGTGAAAGTCCTCAAGTTTGACAAGGACAAGCCGCGCGTTTCCCTGGGCTTCAAACAGCTCACGCCGGATCCCTGGCTTGATGCCGAACAGCGCTACCCGGTCGGCGCGCACGTGAGCGGTCGTGTCATCAGCGTCACGGATTACGGCGCATTTGTTGAATTGGAACAGGGCATTGAAGGCCTGGTCCACGTCAGCGAAATGACCTGGTCCAAGCGCATGAAGCACCCCTCGAAGCTGGTCACGGTCGGCGACACGGTTGAGTGCATCATCATCAGCGTGCATCCCACCGAACGCCGCATTTCGCTGGGCATGCGTCAGCTCCAGTCCAACCCCTGGGATTCCCTGCATGACAAGTACCCCGTGGGAGCCACCGTCGAAGGCCGCGTTCGCAACATGACCGACTTCGGTGTGTTCATTGAGATTGAAGAAGGCATCGACGGCCTGGTTCACGTCAGCAACCTGAGCTGGACCAAGCGCGTGAAGCATCCTTCGGAAATCCTGAAGAAGGGCGACCGCGTTAAAGCCGTCATCCTGGCGATCGAGCCTGACAAGCGCCGTCTTTCTCTCGGCGTGAAGCAGCTTCAGCCCGATGCCTGGGAAACGTTCTTTAACGACCACAAGATCGGCGACGTCATGCACGGCAAGGTTGTGCGCGTAGCCGCTTTCGGGGCCTTCATCGACATCGCGGAAGGCATCGAAGGCCTCTGCCACAACTCGGAAGCCGCCGACGATAAGGGTGCGGCCATCCACTTTGAACCGGGTCAGGAATACGACTTCAAAATCGTGAAAATGAATCCCGAGGAAAAGAAGATCGGCCTTAGCATTCGCGCCGTGGGCGAAGAGGCCTCGCGTGCGGAAGTGGAAGCCTACAAGCAGCCCGCGGCGAGCAGTTCCAGCTCCGGATCGACCATCGGCGACCTGATCTCCTGGAAGCGCTCGGAAAACGAGCAGAACTAGAAATCTGTTGAACAAGAAGAAAGGCCGCCCAAATGGGCGGCCTTTTTTCTTGCTGAAACATTGCGCAACGATTTCACGTCGCTCTATTTCACATCAATCTTAAAATTCACGCTCACGGTGGCGCGCGCGTCAAACTGGCTCACGCTCTTGGTATCGCTCTTGTGGCCCTGATACTGCGCATAGACTTCATAGTCCGTATTTTCCGTCAGGCCAGGAAAGCGGAAGTCTCCCTCGCGTCCGGCAATGTAGGTTTTCACGGCGCGGGTACGCGTATTCGTCAGGTACACCACCGAGCCGGCTAGCGGATTATCCGCCGCGTCTAAAACCTTACCGATCAATACTTTAGCTTGTGCTGGAGGATCCTTTGGAGGCGCCGCCGAAGCCATTGCCCCCAGGACCGCGAGCATCGCCACAACTACCGCAACCGCCAGACTTTTCTTCACGATAGCCTCCAAAACTGCTACTGAGTTAGATGCAGACCAGTATCGACCTGCTCATCATATTCCACGTGAACTTTGACCGGGGAAAGATTACTTAAGTGCTTATTTTTCATCATCTTAAGTGACTTGGGGTCGGCCGCCAGCTCATAATCCGCCTTCCCCGGTGGCACGCGGAAGGCAAATTCGCCCCGGTGGTCCGAATACGCCTCCCAGCGTACCTTTTTTTCGCCGGTGCGGCGAAGCTGGACATGGACTCCGTAGATAGCGTGATTGTCCGGATCCCAAACGGTACCGAAGATGACGGCATAGGGTGCCCGCTTGTAGGGCGATGGGGTATCTGCCTTCTTCGGGGCTTCTTTCGGGGCTTCCTGAGGAGCATCTTGGGCTTGGCCCATCGCGGCAACGCCGAGTAGCGTGACAGCCACGCCTTGGGCTAGCCAACGCGAGCACAGGGGGAAGCACACTGTGCGACGCGCCGCACTCAGAACGCGGGATTGCCTAGTAGTCCCCGTTCTCGTCCTCCTCGGTGACCACTTCTTCGTCGTCCTCCTCGTAGCCTTCGCCGACCGCCTTCAGCTCCAGCGGGCTGACCTTGATGACCTCAAAATCGGTGCCACACTCAATACACGAAACAACTTCGCCTTCATCGACTTCGTCGGCGTCCACATCAAGATTGTTATCGCACTCGGGACACGAAACCATACGTTCTGCCTTCCTTTGAGAAAAAGGTTACTCTTAATTTCTATTGGCTTTCCGCAAGAGTCGTCAAGGGCCAAGATGGAAATTTGCACCCTTCGGTAGCGCGGCTTATTCTTGACTCTATGGCGCGGATGAGGGTGTGTTTTTCTGGCTGGGTTGGTTGGCTTCCGGTTTTGTTACTGGCTGTGCCCGGGTTTGCGGCGACACCTGCAACCCAGCCAGCCTCCGATCCCGCGATTGCCGAGGCTCTGCGCGAGGTTTCCCCGGCTCGCATTCAGGCGACCATCGAGAAGTTGGTGAGTTTTCACACGCGGTCGACGTTGTCTTCGGCAAATTCCGGCGATGCCAGCAAGGGAATAGTGGCGGCCCGGGAGTGGATTCGCGGTGAGTTCCAAAGCTACTCACAGGCCTGCGGCGGATGTCTCGATGTGAAACTTGACGCGTTTGTGGAACCCCCAGCCGACCGCGTGCCCACGCCCACGGAGATGGCGAATGTCTATGCCGTTCTGCGCGGCACTTTGCACGGCACCCTGCTCGGTACCCAGGGGGAAGAATCTCGGCGGATCGTTCTGGTAACGGGTCACTACGATTCGCGCAACAGCGATAACTACGATACGGCGGCGGCCGCGCCGGGCGCGAATGACGACGCCAGCGGTACCGCGGTGAGCCTGGAATGCGCGCGCGTTCTGAGCCGCTTGAAGTTTCCGGCCACCATTATTTTTCTGACTGTGGCGGGCGAGGAACAAGGGCTCAATGGCAGTACTCACTTCGCGAAGATGGCGAAGGAACAAGGCTG
>JAYWAL010000072.1:0-15155 GCA_043782485.1 Acidobacteriaceae bacterium
CTGTTTTCGTGCCGGACGGCATCGGTAATGAAAAACTCTTTCATGTGTTTGCCATGATGTTGAGCGACGTCGGTCGAGACTACGATTTCCCGCCGTGCAACAGGCCCAGCTTCTTGTTCTTCTTTAATTCCTTGGCCGAAGCCTCAACGCCCTTGGTTTGCACGAACTTGGTCTGGTTCGGGCTGGCTCCGGAGTCCACGTAGCCCGGCTTGATTTCGATGTATGCGTCTTCGCGCAATTTCGTGAGGTAGGTGCGCAGCGCCGGTTGCAGCTTCTGGTAATAGAGAGCGTCCTGAATTTTCGGCTCAGCTTCTTTCAACGTGGCAAGGCCAGCTGGGGTGTGCTCGGTCACCTTTAGGAGCACGAAGCCCTGTTTGGTGCGGACCACATCGGAAACGTCCCCGGATTTCATGGCGAACGTCTTGTCTTCCAAGTCCTTAGAGAGCTGCCCCCGCTGGAAGTAGCCAATGTCCCCGCCCTGGGCTGCTGTAGGACCATCGGAACTCTTTTTCGCGACGTCCTCGAAGTTCGCGCCCTTGTGAATCTGCTCCAGCAGGTCCTTCGCTTTCGCTTCGGCGGCCTGCACGCCAGCCTCGTCGGCGTCCACGGGGGTCTTGCCATCAGCACCCATTTTCTGGGTTGAGACCAGAAGTTCATTCAGGCGGACTTGTTCGGTCTGAGCGAATTGGTCTTTGTGTTCTTCGTAATATTTCTGAATGTCGTCCTTGCCAATGCTAAGGTGCCGTCCAATTTCGCTGCCGATCACCTTTTGCGTGATCATGCCGTTTTTCATGTTGAGCTTGAAGTCTTCCAGCGTGGTGCCCTGTGACTGCGCAGCCTTTTCCAGATCTTCCATGGATTCCAGGCCCATCTGCTTGCGCATTTCGTCGAGGCGCTTGATCAGGTCGGTATCGACGTTGATGTCGAGTTCTTTGCCCTTTTCCAGCAGGAGCTGCTGGTCGATCAAATCGCGCAGAACGTCGCGTTCACGGTCGGCGTAGAGCTTGTCGGCGTCTTTCGGCTCCTGCTGGCGGATTTCCGATTTCAGCTGGTCTTTGCTATGAATGTACTCAGTACGCGTCACGATTTCGTTGTTAACTCGGACGATGATTTCCTCAATGACGGAGTCGGCGCGCAGCGCGGGAGGGAACAATGCCAAACTTGCCCCAAAGACGCCCAGCGCAACTGCTAGGTGAGACGTTTTTAAACGCATAAAATCGAATCCTTAGCCTGGAAGTGGCCGTAAATTGGCCAATCTTGCTTGCAAACTGCGTAGCCTCATTGTAACTCTGAAATCGACGGTTTGCGCCTCTGGAGGCTGGAGAGGTCAGGTTTGCATCTAGGCGCCACGACCGACGACGGGGTCGCGCCGGTATGTTCGAGCTTGTAAGTCTTGATGCGCCTGTTGCCTTGCTCTCGAGATATCCCCTGAAAGGCACACCCTGATACGAAGCGTATATCGCCTCGTTAGTTAGAAGTCGCATTCCGAACCAGCGCTAGCGCGGTTACATCATTGTGCGTTGGCGGCGAACACATGTAGCTCTCCATGCTGTCAAGAATTGCCACGCACATGCGTTGCGCGGAGGGCGCATCCATATTTTGGAACGCTGCCGAAACTCCTTCCACGCCAAAGTCGTTGCCCTGGCAGCGGGCTTCAATCACGCCCCGGGAAACTAGGAGCAGTGCCGCTCCGGGTTCCAGCACGGTGATCGAGGCATCATGGGTAGCATGGGAGAACAAGCCAAACGGCAGGCCGGTCGCGGGCAGCTTGGTAATTCCGGCGTGGTCACGAACTAGACCCGGCACGTGGCCAGCATTGCTATAACACACGGTGCCGAGCTGGGTGTCATAACAGCCCAGAAACGCGGATGACGCGCAGATGCCTTCGGCCGCATCCAAAACGGTTCGGTTCAGCGACAACGACAATTGAACAATCGCTACGGCCTCGTTCAGTTCCTCCGCGGCAAAGAGTCGCGGCACCTCACTCCGAAAATGGTCCTGCACAATGGCGGCAATATTTTGCGCGCTCTCCCTTTGGCCGGAAACATCCAGCATCAGGAAAACCAACCGGGAGTTAACTAGAACGTAGTCGAAAAAATCTCCACCCATGCGCTCACCAGAATAGGAGGCACCGATTTCAGCGCCGGGGATCGCGGGCGGTTCCGGTGTCTCCGGCAGGCGGAGCGTCGGAGCGACTTCGTCGTGGTGATGTCCAAAAAGATTCACGATCTTGGTTCGACGCCCAAAAGGCTACAAGAGTTGCAAAAAATGAGTGCTGGCTAGATCCCGTACTTGTTGGCCAGGAACTTGCCGACTTCGGCTTCGAGTTCTTTGTAACCGGAGTGTACGGTGGCCCGCAGAGCCGCTTCCGGGGGGCTGCCCTCGCCGATGCGTTGCAGGAGCCTCTGAACGTCGCTCATTCCGTAGGTCTCCTGGATATACTGCACGGCGGCCAGCGACTGATCGTAAGCGACGGTCGCCTCCGAGGAGGAAAGCCCCAGGAAGCCGCCTTCCAGCATGTAGTAGGGGAGGGCGTGCTGTGACTGGAATAGCAGAGCGAGCCGCGGGCCTCTGCCGTCCAGGCTGCGCGGCTCCACCAGTTGAGCGATCCCTTCATGCAGCCATTGTGGGCAACGCCCATGAGAAATGTAGGTGATGAAAGAGTGCGCCAGTTCGTGCTTGAGCACGCGCGCCAACTCGGGTGTGAGCGTATCGATGCCGTTGACCGGGATGCGCAATTTGCCGTCATTCAGCGCGCCGGTCCAGGAGGGTGCCTGCGTTACGTCAAAGAAAGCCTGGTTGGTGTAGAGAATAACGGTAATCGTATCGCGGGGCGCGGCACCGAGGGTCAGCGATAGTTCGTCGTATTGAGATTCGAGAAGAGAAAAAATGGAACGCCGCAGGGCTTCGGACGTCTGCTTGCCTTCATAGCGCAGGGTGAAATGGCTACTCTGGTTTTCGGAAAAACTTTCCTCGGCAGCGGCATCTTTCTGGGCTTTCGCCAGCAGTCGCTCAACCCCAGGGTCAGCGCGAAGCGCTAGCGAACGCTTCCAAGACCGGATTGCGTCGGCATTCCTGTCCGAGGAGTACTGGGCCGCGCCGAGGACGGCGTAGGCGTCCGCCGAATCGGGTCCAACGCGAACAGCATGTTCCGCGGACGCCAGAGCTTCACGAGTAGCACCAGTGCGCAGCAGGACTGCGGTGTAATGAGCCAGCAGGATTGCATTCTCCGGCCGCAACCGCAGAGCGTTCTCATAGTGGGCGCGCGCCGCCGCGGTGTTTCCTTGCTCGAGCTCATGGCGTCCTGCCAGGAAATATCCAGCTGCGGCGTTGTCAGGCGTGCTTTCCCTCTCCAGCTTGGACAGCGCGTCGGTATCGACCTTGCCATCGTGCAACACCAAGGCGTAGACATCGTTCGCGATGCGCAACTCGGTGCTGGGAGCGGGAATGTCGGCTGACTTCGAGCCGCGGGCAGCGGCGGGATACTCTGGCGGAGCGCCGCCAGAATCAATGTGATCCACCAACGCCTTGGGGATGGCGAAACTGTTTTCCCCCACCTCGTACTCAATGCGCGTACCATTTTCGTGCACGCTGTCCGCCCAGATGGTCCGACCGTTTTTCAGGTGGATCGTTTCAGCGGCCGCCAACTGGCAGGTCGCAGACACAATGCCGAACAAGAAAATGGACGCGGGGCGCACTGCTACCAAGTCTAGCAACGGCCAAAGGAGTGCTTGAAGTGACGGTGGTAACGCGCAAGATCACACGGCGGGCGATTTGGATGTCCATCCTGGTAATCATGGCGTCGGTCGCGACCGCGGCACCCCAATCTTCTGGCGCGGTCGAGCACCCAGCCGAGCAGCTTTTCCTGGATCTTGGGAAAGTCGGTCTCAGTACCACCCGCGTCTATCATGTTCGCGATGCCCACATTGATCGCCCGGGCCTCCATCTGACGCTGGAGGACGGAACCATCGCTTTCACCGAGGATATTCTTAACCGCGTGACAGGCGCGCTCTTTCAGGGTGAAGGGGAGGTTCTGGTGCTTCCTCCTGATCGCGCGGAGCGGGCTTCTCTGGCCTTATTTACCGGCTCCGCTATCCTGGAAGAAAAAATCACGTTCGCCTATCTGCGTTTCAATGACGCAACGTATCGGGATCTCCAACCCAACCTGACTCCAACGAACGACGCGACCACTTTTTTGTCGAAGCGGGGAGCGGAAGCCTCAGAGTTGGCCTCGGCAGACGCGCTGCGCTTATTGATGAGCTTCGCTCCCTTACTCCCGACTTCGACCGCAGCCCCCGCCACGGAACGAAGACCCGATCGATTACTACACGCGCGTTTAGTGGGCGTGCGGCTTGGCGCCTTCGATCTCCTCTACGATTCGCAGTCGCCCGAGCAGGTGCAGGTGTTGCAGTTAGCGCAAAACCATGGAGCCAATTATTACGACATTTGGATGTCTTTCAGTCCCAAGCGCCGCGGAGAAGCGAACCCGGTTGCAGATCAGGCGGATGCTGACAGCTTCATCATCCCCGCGTACAAAATTCAGGCACGCGTTACGCCGCCGCGCCTTTTGGAAGCCGAAGCGGTTTGCGAGTTACACGTTCTGGAAGAGGGCCAAAGAGCTTTCCTGTTTGAACTGTCGCGCTATCTTAAGGTAACGCGTGTCGAAGCGGATGGTCACCCTCTGGAATTCATTCACAACCCCGCCGTGGGCGGATCGCAACTGGCACGCCAAGGCGACGATTTGGTCGCCGTGGTGTTTCCGCGAACCCTGAAAGCGGGAGAACGAATCCAGTTAAAATTCATCTATGGGGGCGAGGTTCTGTCAGAGGAAGCCAACGGACTTCTGTCTGTCGGGGCGCGCGGCACGTGGTACCCGAATCGCGGGCTTCACATGGCGGATTTCGACTTGAAGTTTTCTTATCCACCGGGCTGGACTTTATTAGCCACCGGCAAACGCGAAGCGCCGAGTCCCGGGGAATCCGCCCACGAAGAATTGCAGTCTCATTGGGTTTCCTCTCGGCCCATTCCGGTAGCCGGCTTCAACCTCGGGCGCTACGTGAAGGCCACGGCCAGGTCAGGGAATTCCGTGGTGGAAGCCTACGCCACGCAAGAGATGGGATTGGAAGTTCCCAAAACGACGGCAGCCTCCGCTCCCGGCAAAGACTTGCCCGCCAGTTCGATGCCGGTTCCGGCGTTCCGTTCACCTTCGTCGCCAGCCCACAACGTGCAAGCCGTCGCGGATCGAACCGCTGAGGCAATGACGTTTTTCTCGCAACGTTTCGGGGAGTACCCATATGGATCGCTGGCCCTCACGCAAGCGCCTGGACCCGCCAGCCAGGGTTGGCCAGGCCTGGTGTTCCTTTCGGGCTATGCATTTCTTTCGCACGAGGAACTTGCATCGCACAACCTTCGACCGTCAGATGCGGCGTTGGCGCGGCAGACCCCGGTTCATGAAACCGCCCATCAATGGTGGGGCGATTTAGTCATGTGGAACACGTACCGCGATCAATGGATTTCCGAGGGACTGGCCAGCTATTGTGCGCTTTTGGAACTGGAAGCCCGCGATCCGGAAGCATTCCATCTGGTCTTGGATGCCTATCGGCAAGGTTTGTTGCAAGCGAAAGACAATCGGCACATGTGGGAAGCTGGTCCGGTCACCCTGGGACAAAGACTGAACTCCTCCCGGCTTCCCGGCGGATATGAAGTGATTGCGTATGGTCGCGGCGCGTGGCTATTTCACATGGTGCGTGAGATGTTGCGAGATGCCGCGGTTACGGAACACCGCACAGGTGAGGAGCCATTTGTCAGCATTTTGCGGCAGGTCCAGCAAAAGTATGCTGGCCGGAGCATCACGACTCAAGAGCTGTTGAGGGCATTCGCCGAGAACTGGCCGAGATCGCTTTGGTTCGAGGGGAAGCCCTCGTTGGAATGGTTTTGGGATGGGTGGATTCAGGGCGTCTCTGTGCCCACAATCGAACTTAGGAACGTGAGGCTAATTCGGCAAAAAGGCGAGGTTTGGGCCAGCGGAATCATCGAGCAAAAGGACGCCCCAGAAGACTTGGTGACGCCGGTGCCAGTTTATGCGGAAGCCTCAGGAGCGGCTGCCGTATTCATCCAGCGGATATTCGCGGACGGGCGCGAGACATCATTTCGCGTGCGCGTCCCTGCGGGAGCCCGCCGACTTGTGTTGGATCCGCACGACACCCTTTTGCGTCGACACGGATGAGCGTGGAAAGAGGCCGGGCCGAACTAACGCCCGTGGCCGCGGGCCGCCAGCGGTGCCCTCGCACCCGGACTCCGTGGGAAGGCCGCGAGAATTTCGCTTGCCATTTGTGACAATGGACTCACTCGGCTGAGCGCGCCAATTTCAGCAGCGGAACGTGGCATGCCATATACGGTACAACTCTCAGCGTCCTGACCGATGGTCCATCCCCCAGCGTCCCGAATGGCTTTCATGCCCAGTGCTCCGTCAGAACCCATGCCCGTCAGAATCATTCCCATGCCCTGATTGCCGTAAATGCCGGCGATTGAATGCATTAATACGTCGACCGAAGGCGTGTGCAGCGTTCCGGTGGGTAGTTTGCTTAGTTGGGTGCGATGGGTTGTTCCTGCGCGGCCAACGGTCATATGCCAGCCTGCCGGGGCAATATAGACGTTTCCTGGTTCAATCGCTTCTTCCCCGCGGGATTCGCGGACGGAGAGTGGACAAGCGTGATTCAAGCGTTCCGCAAACTGGGCGGTGAACCCCACGGGCATATGCTGCACGACCAGGATGCCGGTCGGCAGAGTAGCGGGCAGAGCGGCCAGGATTTCCTGGAGCGCCTTGGGGCCGCCAGTGGACGTTCCAATCGCCAAAACGGCAGGCGGAAATGGCATTTTTCCCGAGAGCCCCGGGACAACGCGTGCTGGAGCTTTCCGTTGGCCATGGGCGCTTGAGCACAGGGGCGACTGCACCGCGCTCTTGATTTTTGCGATTAGGTCCTGCCGAATCTCAAAAATGCCACCCGTGGATTCCGGGCCTGGTTTTGGAATGAAGTCAAAGGCCCCTAGATCCAGGGCTTCCATGGTGATGCGGGCACCCTCGCGCGCCAGCGAACTGAGCATGATCACGGGGCGCGGCATCTCCGCCATGATTTTGGTCAGGGTTTCCAACCCATTGGAACGGGGCATCTCAATGTCGAGTGTTACGACATCGGGCTGGAGCGCACGAATTTGCCCGATCGTGTCAACACCGTCTACGGCAATTCCCGCGACCTCCAGGCCCGTTTCAGATTCGATCATGCGGGAGAGGGCGGCGCGCATGACGGAACTATCGTCCGCGATGAGCACGCGAATTGGCTTCGGATTGTGAGTGGGGTGCGTCATTGGATTCGATAGAGGGCAGCTACAAGCCTGTGGACCTCGAACATATAGTTATCCAGTTCGAAGGTCAGCCTGGCCCAGTCAAAGCCGTCCACAGCGGGACAGTCTTCGGCCAACACCGCGAAGCCCTTCTCGCTGGCCAGATCTACCAGACGTCGTTCCGGGTATCCGTAGCCCAGGTTACGCATGCGGCACAGCAGGTCGGCGAGATTCACCAGCGCCACCAGGCTTCGATTGTTCTTCGCCTGTTCCGGATTATGATGATGGGCGATCACGGAGACCAGTTCCGGGGCGAGACGCCAGCGTTCGCCGAGAATCCTTCCGCTGTCGGCGTGCGTCATGCCCAGGATTTCGAGTTCAGCTTCATGCAGGGGGATTTCCCGCGCTCGCGCCGAGCCTAGGACCTCGCCCGATTCTTTGGGCAGGATTACGAAGTTGGCGATGATGCCAAAATCGTGCAGAAGCCCGGCGAGATACGCCTTCTCCGCGTCGGGCAGGTTGAGCTTGCGGGCCAGATGCCGCGACACCAGGGCGCATCCCAGGCTATGTTCCCAAAAGATAATGGGGTCAATTCCGCCAATTTGCCTAGGCAGCATTTGCATGAACGAACAAGCCAAAGCGACTTCTTTCATTCGACCCAGGCCCAGGGCGACCACGGCGCCGCGCAGAGAATCCACCGCCTGCCAGCGGCAAAACAGCGGAGAGTTTGCCAGATGAAGGCACTGCACGGTGAGAGACTTGTCGTGGGCAATCATGTCGACGACTTTTTGCGTTTCTAGTTGGTCGACGGGCAAGCTCAGGTAACGCAGCAGCGGCTCCAGCGTGGCCGGAATGCTGGGCATGTTTTCCACGCTTTCCAATTTTTTAACGATTTGCTCTCGGGATAGTTGGATCATGTCAGTCGTTTCTCCCGGGAATGATCGGTCTTTCGGTAAGCAGTCGTAGATGGCAAATGGATCAGTCGAAAGTCTTCGCTGTTTCCCAACAGCGATTCTGTGGAACCGAGAAACAAATATCCTGGTGCCAACAGGCTGTTGCGGAAGTGCTGAATCACGGAGTGTTTCGCAGCGCCATCAAAATAGATCAACACGTGGCAACAGAAAATGATGTCGATACCTTTCATGAACGTCATGCGGCTGTCGTCCAGCAGGCTGAGCTGTTGGAGGTTGACTCGGGTTCGAACGTGCTGGTTGATTGAGAGTCCGCCTTCTTCTTCGACGAAGTACTTTCGGCGAATTTCTGGAGGTAGGTTCCGGGTTGCGGATTCGCCATAGATTCCGCGCCGCGCATGGGCAACCGAGCGCATGCTCAGGTCGGTGGCTTGGATCTCAATGTCCCAGCCTGCTAGCAACTCTTTGGATTCCTCCAGAAGGAGGATGGCGAGGGTGTAGGCCTCCTCGCCGGTGGAACACCCGGCGCTCCAGATTTTCAGGCGGCGCACCGGCAGCGTATTCCTTTCTTCCACGATTTTCGGGAGTACGACTCGGCGCAGGGCTTCGAGTTGGGCGGCGTTTCGAAAAAAGCAGGTCTCGCCAACTGTCATCTCATGCAGCAGCGCGATAAGCTCATTCTGGCGATTGGCTTGCGCGGTGAGCAGGTCCAAATAGTCGCGCAGGTTTGTTAGGCGCAGTTCCGTCGCCCTTCGCTGACAGCGTTCCTCCAGAAAAGCAAGCTGATGGTCAGGGTGAAAAATGCCGGAAACCTGGTAAACGAGATCTCGGATTCGGAGAAGATGGGGACTCGGAAGAAGAGAAGGGTTTTCGAGGATGGGCTTCACCGCGACCGAGGCGATCATGCTGAAGCTCCACGAACAGCGCCGGTGGGCGCGGCCAGACTGGCGCTGGCTTCCGCCGCGGCCAAAATTCCCGCAGGATCCAGAACCAACCTCACTCGGCCGTCCCCGCTGATGGTGGCTCCGGAAAGGCAGGCCATGTTATGAAACAGAGAGGAAAGTGGCTTGATCACCGTGGATTCCTGCCCCAGCAGCTGATCCACCAGCAGGGCCACACGTCGCTCACCCATGCCAAGAATCACGGCGCGCCCATCGCCGTCCACTGCGTCCGCATGTTGCAAGATGCGCCCCAGACGGAGGAGGGGAAGCGTGCGGTCGCGCAAATGGAGGATCTCGCCGCCCTCTACCCGGTGCACCTCGCGGCGCTGAATGCGAGCTGTTTCGATTACGGAGCGCAGCGGCAGGGCGTAGACATCTTCGCGAACTCGCACTAGCAACACGGGCAGGATCGCAAGCGTCAGAGGCAGCCGGAGTTCGATTGTGGTCCCCGCGCCGACAACACTCTCCAGCCGCACAGTTCCGTTCATTTTCTTGAGATTGGAGCGCACCACGTCCATGCCTACACCCCGACCGGACAAGTTGCTGGTTTTTTCCGCAGTGCTGAAACCGGGCAGGAAGATGAAGTCCAGGACCTCTGCGGGACTCAACGAACGCAGCCGCTCGGTCGTCACCAAGCCCTTTTCGAGGGCCTTGCGAGCCACCCGTTCCGGGTCAATTCCCGCGCCGTCGTCTCGGATGCTGATCACGATTTGATCGCTTTCCTGGCGGGCTTCCAGTCGAATGATTCCCTTCCGAGGTTTTCCCTTGGCCACCCTGGCATCGGGCATTTCCAGGCCATGATCGAGGGAGTTGCGAACGAGATGGATCAAAGGATCTCCCACCAATTCCACCATCGTCTTGTCGAGTTCCGTATCTTCGCCGCGCACGACCAGTTCGACTTCCTTTCCCAGGTCATTCGCCACGTCCCGAACCAGCCTCGGAAATTTGCGGAACACGGCATCGATCGGCATCATCCGAGTCTTCAAGCCGGAAGTTTGCAATTCGTCCGTAATAAAGCTGAGTCGCGAAGCGCAAAGGCTGAGGGCTTCGGCGATAGTCCGGGGGTCATCCGCCTGAGACGCGAGGTCGCGGCTAATTTGCGCGAGTCGGTTTCGCTCCAGAACAAGTTCTCCAATCAGATTGACCAGTTCGTCCAGTTTGCCGACATCAACACGCAGCGTGTGGGCTGTAGCGTCGCCGGATTTTGCATCTGGCCGGTTTCGAGAGGCAACAGCGGCATCGGCGCTGATAGCGGCTGGCTCGAATTCTGGCTCGAATGCTGGAGCCGCCACTATTGGTGGGCTTTCAGGCGCCGCGGACATCACGCGCAGAACCGGGGTTTGGAGGTTCCCAGAGGCGACTGGGTGATGTACAGCAGCGCCAGAGCTCTGCGCTCTCCCCAGTTCGGCGATGAGTGCGTCCAATGCGTAGACCTTTAGGCCGCCTTGGCGTAAGTCGTTGAGCATGATGCCCAATTGGTCACGAGACATCAGCAAGGCATCCATGATCGCCGTGGTGACCTGAATCCCCCCATGCCGCAAAGCATTCAAAACCTCTTCCGCTTGGTGGCTCAAGCCAACAATCGATTCGAAACCCAGGAATCCGGACGTGCCTTTGATCGTATGCAGCGCCCGAAAAACCCGATTCAGAATCTCCGCATTCCGCGGCTCCGTCTCCAGCAGAATCAAATCCTGGTCCATGCCCTCAAGGAGCTCCTCGGATTCCGTGAGGAACTCTTCCACGAGAGCGGGATCTTCTGCCATTTCGTTATTCACGGCGTCTCCATGGAGCGGGCAGTCAGGCGTGCGTCATTTCACTGCAAACGGCTTCTTCGGCTTCGCTCATCAGTCGGTCAATGTCGAGGAGGATCAGGAGGCGGTTCTCAAGCTTGCCCACCCCTCGCACGTATTCCCGTTCCACACGGCCCAGGCGCGGCGTCGGCTCCACCGTGTGGACAGGAAGCCGCAAGACTTCGGATACGGCGTCGACCATGAAGCCCAGGACGGAGCCGTTGATCTCAACCACAACAATTCGTGTCTGCTTGTCGATCTCGGTCTGGGTTAGGCCAAAGCGCTTTCGCAGGGAGATGACGGGGATGACCCGCCCGCGAAGGTTGATTACCCCCTCAATGAAGTCCGGAGAGCCGGGTACCCGGGTCATTTGCTGCACCCGGATGATTTCTTGCACCCGTAAGATCTCCAAGCCAAACTCTTCCTCGTCCACGCGGAAGCTGACGAGTTGCAGTTCTTCTCCGGCGCTGACGGTTGCAGTTGAGGCCATCGATTCGCTCCCTGAGTGGGTCCTGGCCGAGCCCATTGGGTTCGGGCGGATCTGCCCGCCAATGGTTCCATCGGCAGGCTTGGACGGAACCTTGACCGAGGGGGAATTCGACGGGAATTCTGGATCGGATTACTTTTGGATCGGACGCCCGGGCGAAGGTTTCTCGCCTGACTCGGCCCGGGACGAATCCGGTACTGTCCTGACTGGAGATTTGTCGTGGGAGTCCGATTCTGACGATTCCGCCGCAACGCTGTGCGCCTTGTTTAGCGCCTCGTCAAGGGCTGCGGTCAGAATGCTACGTCTCAGAATCACAACGTCCACGCGTCGGTTCAGGGAACGGCCTTCTTCCGTCGTATTGGAAGCAATGGGATGGAATTCCCCGTAGCCGCCCACGGAGAGCCGTTCTGGAGCAAAGCCCATATCGGAAATCAACAGGCGTACAACCTCAATCGCCCGCGCCGCCGACAGCTCCCAATTGGAGGCAAATTGAGCCGTGTGGATGCGAATGTTGTCGGTGTGACCCTCAATGCGGATCTCATAGGGCCGTTTCAGCAATACGTCCGCCACGTGTTGCAGAGCGGGCATGGCGTTAGGGCGGAGTTGCGCTGATCCGCTGGCAAAAAATCCTACCTCCCGCAGGCTGATGACCAGCCCGTCCGGCTCGCGACGCAGGGCCACGTCTTTGCGGAAAATCTCCGGTGCCAGCGCCTTTTCCAATTCCTTCTGAAGCGCCGCCACCGCACCATTTTCAATGCTTCCACCCAAAGAGCCGTCGGCTGGCGAAACAATTCGGCCAATACTCGCCGTGGATTGAACATTTTCCAGCATCTGCACCGTATTCGGGGGGATGTCCCCATCGGCTTGCAGGGGTACGGCCGTGCCGCTGGCGGGGAAAACCCCCAATTCCTGGAACGCCACCTGAATGGCTAAGGCCAGCTTGCCCACTTTACGATGGTCGACCTGCGAGGAGGAATAGGCTACATAGCCCGCGCTATCCGCGTCGGGATGCCCCGGCTGGTAGCGTCGCAACGGAGCCGACGTATCCGTGACCACGTTGGCGATCCGCACCCCGCCCGGCACCCGCCCCAGTCCGCTCGCGCCCGTCAGTGAGGCCAGTTGCAGTAGAAAGGGCGAAGCGTTCTCGGCACGAAACACCGTTAAACGCCGCCGATAGGGTCCGCCCGCGGCCGTGTGCGTGGTTTCGAGGTTGGCCATGTTGCTGGCCACCACCTCTGCGCGCAGCCGTTCCGCCGCCAGCGCCGATCCGCCGATTTCGAGAACGCCAAACAGGTTCATCGTGTCGGCCCCGCGCCGCTTCGCACCATCTCGATTGCGTTTCCCATGGCTAAGCCCCTTCCCGAATCGCCGTCAGAATCTTGTGAAATTCATTCCGTACGAGCTGCGCGCTCAGGGTAAACCGCAATTGCGTGGTCGCCAGTAACAGCCCCTCGCGGTCCGCGCTTACGTTATTGCCATCCGGACGCTCGATCAATCCATGCAGCTTCCGCGCCACCGGGGTTAACGCCGCCGAAGTTAGGGTCGCCGAAGTCAAGGCCACGTCTAGCTCCTCGGTAGCCGCCGCCGCCGTGGCCAGAGCCTGGTGAAAATCGAGATCCCGCGTTTTATATCCCGGCGTATCCACGTTCGCCAGATTCGAGGCAATCAGCTTCTGCCGAAACGCATTCACATCGAGCGATCCGCTCAGCACCCGCAGCAACGGCGTATCAATCAGCGGCATAGTCTCCTCCCGTGGCATAGTCGGCTCGCGGCGGCAGCCCATATTCGCGAATCTTATTGCGCACCGTGCGCAGGCTGATGCCCAGCATGACTGCGGCGCGCGACCGATTTCCGCCGGTCGCCGCCAGGGTCCGCACCAGCAACTCCCGTTCCGCCTCGTGCCATTTCATTCCCGGAACCAACAAAGCCCGGCCCGCGAGTCCGTCGCCCACGCTCAGGGCAGCACCGTCCTCGTACGCGCCCCCGGCACCGTCTTCGTCCCCGGGACGGGTAGCATGAATCATCCCTTCCCAACCGGGCTTGTGGGGCTGGGCCGCGTGGAGTGCGGCGGGGAATGCGGCGGGCATGGCCTGCAGCAAGCTAGGTTGCAGGTCGGCCGAAATTTCCTCGCCCGGCGAAAGCGCCACCGCCCGGCGAATCGAATTCTCCAGCTCGCGGACGTTTCCCGGCCAGCTGTGCTGGCACAGTCGCTGCAAGAACTCCTCCGCCAGCCGCAGCCTTTTGCCGGACGGCGCATAGCGTTCCAAAAAATGTTGGGCCAGCAAGGGTATGTCCTCAAGACGCTCCCGCAAGGGCGGCAAGGTCAACGCGATGACGTTGAGCCGATAGTAGAGGTCGGCCCGAAACAGGCCCTCCCGCACCAGTGCCGCCAGGGAACGGTTCGTCGTGGCCACCACACGGATATCCACGCGGATGTTCCGGTTCTCCCCCAGTCGCCGCAGTTCGCGCTCCTGCAACACGCGCAGCAATTTCGGCTGCAAATGCAGCGGCATCTCCCCCACTTCGTCGAGGAGCAGGGTCCCGCCTTGCGCCGACTCAATCTGACCGGCCTGGGCCGCATCCGCCCCGGTATACGCCCCTTTGGCGTGGCCAAACAGTTCGCTCTCCAGCAGCGCCTCCGGCACGGCGGCGCAGTTCACCGCCACGAAGGGTCGCTGACGCCGCGCACTGGCGTGGTGAATGATTCGCGCCAGCACCTCTTTGCCCGTGCCGCTTTCGGCTTCGATCAGAATGTCGGCTTCACTGGCCGCCGCTTGACGCCCGCGTTCGAGGGTTCGCAGCAATCCCGCCGCACGCCCCGCCAACCGCGGCGCCGCCACCTCTCGTTCCCCGCTGGCCAACGGCACAGCGCTCGGTCGGTACAATGCCGCCTGCCCAAAGACGATCGATCCCATGAGTGTCCTTCCCGGATGGCTTTCCACCGCCTGCCTCCATTCGCCGCGTGGACCTGACATGACCCGGCTCGGCAAAGGATGCCTCGGTGTTTTCAGATTCTATGGAAGGATGAGGGTGAAACGCGGAAAAGCATGACGAACGAAGGTATGTAGTTTTCAAAACGGGAACCGGGAACTGCGGCGGAAATGGCGAGCCAAAATTTCACGCGCCAAGGTATGGCGATGGCGCACCAGAGGTCTACGACCCTGCCAGAGCCCCGCGCACCGTCGCCAACAACTCCTCCTTGCAAAACGGCTTCTGCAAAAACGGAGAGTCATCGCGCCGCATCCCCGACGCGCTCAACATCGCTTCCGTAAACCCAGACATGCGCACCGTCCGCATCCAGGGATATCGCAGCGCCAAATACCCCGCCAAATCCGTGCCGCTAGTTCCCGGCATCACCACATCGGTCAAGACCAAATCCACCGGAGTCGACGACGATTCGCACAAATCCAGCGCCTCATTTCCGCCATTCGCCGCCAGCACGCGAAATCCGCTCCGCTCCAGCGTGATGCGCAGCATCTCCCGCACCGGGTCGTCGTCTTCAATCACCAGAATCGTGGTCGCCATACCTCTGCTATCGTCGCCCAACGTCTGGCGCTTCAGTTTCCCAGCCAGTGGTACACTGGACGCATCGCGGAGAGGTGGCCGAGTGGCTGAAGGCGGCGGTTTGCTAAACCGTTGTACGGTCAAAAGCTGTACCGGGGGTTCGAATCCCCCCCTCTCCGCC
>JAYWAL010000073.1:0-15060 GCA_043782485.1 Acidobacteriaceae bacterium
ATTTCTCTTTCGCCATGATCGCGTTTCCTCACCCTAAGTTCGTAGTCGTATTCCTAAATCTGTCGTATTTCTAAATCTGTCATCCTGAGCACAGCGGACAGTGAACCCCGCAGCAGAGTCGAAGGACCCCTGCCCCATCCGCACCCTCAACCGTTTACTTCGCCGTACCCTGCACCTTGGCAATAATCTCTTCCGAAACCGACCGCGGCGCTTCTTCATACCGCGCGAAATGCATCGAGTACTCCGCCCGACCCTGCGTGCTCGACCGCATCTGCGTGGCATAGCCAAACATTTCCGCCAGCGGAACAATCGCCGAAATCACCTGCGAACCCGCCCGATGCTCCATGCCTTCAATCCGTCCACGGCGAGAACTCAAATCGCCCATGATGGCTCCGGCATAATCTTCCGGCGTAACCACTTCAACGGCCATCACCGGCTCCAGCAATACCGGCGAAGCCTTGCGCGCGGCTTCCTTGAACGCCATCGAACCGGCAATCTTAAACGCCATTTCGTTCGAGTCCACGTCGTGATAGCTGCCGTCATACACGGTGGCTTTCACATCGACCATGGGATAGCCCGCCAAAATACCGCCTTCGAGCGCTTCTTTAATTCCCTGGTCGATCGGCTTGATGAATTCTTTCGGAATCGATCCGCCAATGACATCGTTAACGAACTCGTAGCCCTTGCCCGGTTCCTGCGGTTCGAGGCGCAGCTTCACGTGGCCGTATTGACCCTTGCCGCCGGTCTGCCGGATGTACTTGCCCTCGGCTTCGGTCTTTTTGCGGATGGTCTCGCGGTAAGCAACCTGCGGCTTGCCGACGTTCGCTTCGACCTTGTACTCGCGCATCATGCGGTCGACAATGATTTCCAGGTGCAATTCGCCCATGCCGCTGATGATGGTCTGTCCGCTGTCGGGATCGGTGTGAACTTTAAAGGTGGGATCTTCCTGAGCCAGGCGCCCCAGCGCCATACCCATTTTTTCCTGGTCGGCTTTGGTCTTTGGTTCGACGGCCACGGAAATGACCGGAACGGCGAAGGTGATCGACTCGAGCGCAATCGGATGATCTTCGTTGGTTATCGTGTCGCCCGTATGCACGTTCTTCAAGCCCACGCAGGCGCAGATGTCGCCCGCCAGAATTTCCTGAATGTCTTCTCGCTTATTGGCGTGCATCTTCAGCAGACGCCCAATGCGCTCCGTCTTGCGCTTGCCGGCGTTGAGCACGGCATCGCCGGATTTCAGCTGCCCGGAGTACACCCGGATAAATGTCAGCTGACCCACAAATGGGTCGGCCATAATCTTGAACGCCAACGCCGAGAACGGCTCGTTGTCGTCCGGGTGGCGCGTCAGCGCCTC
This sequence comes from Acidobacteriaceae bacterium, assembly GCA_043782485.1. Lineage (GTDB taxonomy): Bacteria > Acidobacteriota > Terriglobia > Terriglobales > Acidobacteriaceae > JANXUC01. The sequence goes on from JAYWAL010000073.1 coordinate 1,355, forward strand.
GCCCGTATCAGGATTTACGCCCTTCACTTCTTTCGTATCGAGCGGCGAAGGCAGGTAATCCACCACGGCATCGAGCAGCGGCTGCACACCTTTATTCTTGAACGACGTCCCCACGATCACCGGAAACAGTTGTAGGGCAATCGTCGCGCGGCGCAGGGCGCCTTTCAGCTCGGCGGCGGTAATGGTCTCGCCTTCCAGGAACTTGTGCAGCAGCGCGTCATCAGTTTCGGCCACGGCCTCCACCAACTGAGCATGGAACGCTTCGGCTTTTTTGCGAAGCTCGGCCGGAATTTCTTCCGTAACGTATTCCGCGCCCATGGTCTCGTCGTTCCAGACAATGGCCTTCATCTCCACCAAATCCACCACGCCAACAAACTTCGCTTCCTGGCCAATCGGAATCTGAATCGCGACCGGCTTGGCATTCAGGCGCTTGCGGATGGTATCGACGGCGTGCTCGAAATCCGCACCCATCTTGTCAATCTTGTTGATAAAACAAATTCTCGGCACGCCGTACTTGTCGGCCTGACGCCAGACTTTTTCCGACTGCGGCTGCACGCCATGCACAGCGTCAAACACCGCCACCGCGCCGTCGAGCACGCGCAGCGAACGTTCCACTTCGGCCGTGAAGTCGACGTGGCCCGGGGTATCGATAATGTTAATGCGGATATCGCGCCAGGTGCAGGTCGTCGCCGCCGACGTAATCGTAATGCCGCGCTCCTGCTCCTGCTCCATCCAGTCCATGGTGGCAGTGCCTTCGTGGACTTCGCCGATGCGGTGCGTCTTTCCCGTATAGAACAGGATGCGCTCCGTCGTCGTCGTCTTCCCGGCATCAATGTGCGCCATGATGCCGATGTTCCTGCAGCGCTCTAGTGGTACTTGTCTGGCCACGGTTCTTGCTTCTCTTTCTGGGGCTCTATCCAGTTAATGAATTTCTAATACTTGTCTTTCCCAATTCTTAAATCTTGTCATCCCGAAGGGCTTCAGCCCTGAGGAATCCGCTCTACCAGCGGTAGTGCGCAAACGCCTTGTTGGCTTCCGCCATGCGATGGACGTCTTCTTTCTTCTTCATCGCGCCGCCACGGCCATTGGCCGCATCCAGCAACTCCGCGCAAAGCTTGTCGGTCATGCCCTTTTCACCGCGACTGCGGGAAAAGCTGATCAGCCAGCGAATCGCCAAAGATGTCCGGCGATCGGCGTTGACTTCAATCGGCACCTGATAGTTCGCGCCGCCCACGCGCCGCGACTTCACTTCCAAAAGCGGCTTACAGTTCTCCACCGCCTTCTTGAACAGCTTCAGCGCTTCATCGCCGCCTTTTTCCTGCAGCTTGCCCATGGCACCGTAAAAAATCTGCTGCGAGGTGGCTTTCTTGCCGCCCCACATCATGCAGTTCACAAACTTCGTAACCAGGTCAGAGCCGTACACCGCATCGACATCGACGGTTCGCTTGGGGACATGTCCTTTTCTAGGCATCGCTTCTTCTTCGCTCCACTACCACGATTTCGAATCTTGAAATTTCTTGCTTCTGCAATCGCTCTTAATCTTTGGCTTTCTTAGGCCTCTTCGCCCCATACTTCGACCGGCTCTGCTTGCGGTCGGTAACACCCGTCGAATCCAAAGTCCCGCGCACAACGTGGTACCTCACACCCGGCAGGTCCTTCACGCGGCCGCCGCGGATCAGCACAATCGAGTGCTCCTGCAAATTGTGGCCGACACCGGGGATGTAGGTCGTAACTTCAATCCCATTGGTCAAGCGCACACGAGCCACCTTGCGCAGCGCCGAGTTCGGCTTCTTCGGCGTCTGTGTGTACACGCGCGTGCAAACTCCACGCTTTTGCGGACAGCTCTGCAATGCCGGGCTGGCCGTCTTGTAGCGCGGCGCTTTCCGCCCGCTTCGTACCAGTTGATTGAACGTAGGCACTCTTGGTGGCTCCTTAAACTTCCTTACAACAAACTTCTTTACAACCAACTTCTTTACAACGAACTTCAAACTTCCTTACAACACTCTTTCCAACACAATCACACACCGCACGTGCGAGCCGGAACACACATGGCCCAAGATGCTTGCGCGAACAGGCCAAAATTGGCCGGAACGCACAAAAATCCCCAACATCCGTATCAGCTTGATACAAACGACGGTGGCGCCTGGGTTGTAGGCACTCCGTTTCGCTTGCAGACCCTGCATATCCTTCCAAGTGGAAGGTCATCGCAGCGGTACTTCAGCGAGGGCATCCTGAAACCTGACGCTATTCAGAACGTTACATCTACTGGGCCAGCTTGGCGAAATCCGCCTTGAGTGCAGACGCACTGCCTCAGACCGGCTTACGAATACTCGCGGAACCTTATGAATATATCAATTCCCTTTCCCGTGCGTCAACCCCTAACCCAGTTTCGTCATCTCACCCATAGGAACTTGCAGGAATCGCGGACAAATCGGCTGCATGACCCATAAATTATTAGAAACTGTCATTCCGAGCCAAGCGAGGAATCCCTACACCCTCAACGCCGCCATACTCTTGCCCGCTCTTTCACAGTACCGCCTTTTACAGTACCGCCTTTTACAGTACCGCCAGCGAGGGTACCCCCAAGGGTCCATCCGCAACCAACAACTTTTTCACCCGCCGTTCAGTCGAGTTGCTGAAATAGCGGTTAGCCTCTAAACTCAAGGTTTTGCTTTCATGCTCTAGTCTGCGTGTAGCAGCTCAATCGATTGAACTCGTCCGCACCGAGCGGAGGATTTCACTAATCGCTAGATCCGCCATCGCTGGATTCCGCTGCGGGCGGGGAGGTTTCATGGGTAGGGTTCTTTCAGTCAGCTCTTTTGTTGGTCTGGTGTTCGTGGTCGTCAGTCTCGCCGGATGCGGGAAAAAATCCTCCGGCATTTCGCCAAATTCCGTCCGGCTCGCACCCACCACTCTCTCCCTGGAGCAGGGAAAGTACTCGGGTCTATCCGTCACCGACGGAAACGGCGGCGGTATTCCGGTCGGTCGCATCACCTGGCAGGCGACAGGCGGCGGAGTGCTCTCCGTCGGAATCCTCAACGGAACGCCCACGGTCTGCGCCGGAACCTGGGATTCTTTAACCGCACCCACCGTCTGCACCCCCGGTCCGGCCCAGGTGTCGCAACTCACCGCATCCGCCAACGGTGCGACCAGCGCGCCGATTACGGTGTTCGTCCACTCCCACATTGAGCGCCTTGAGGCCCAACTCATCACCACACCTCCGGTTGTCTGCGGTGCCAGCGGGATTCCGGGCGTATCAGCAACCTCTCAGTTTGCCGCGGCCGGTTCGCTCGACTATCAGGTCATCGCGACCAACAACGGCAATGACATCACCGCAACCATCGGACCCATTACCTGGTCCAGCGGGAACAGCACGGTGGTGTCGCTGCTCACTTCGGGCTCTGGCCTTCTTTCCAACCAGGTTCGCGCCACCGCCAAAACCCCTGGACAAACCTCTCTGACCGCATCTGCCGGTGGCACTTCCAGCAATCCGGTCGTGTTCACCACCTGCCCGGTCACCAACATCACTTTGGCGACGGCGGCGAATACAAACTCCTTGGTGTTCCCGAAGGGCACGGCCGCGCAGACCATCACCGCCACTGTGACCGATGCCGCTGGACTTACCCTCATCAACCCGCCGCTCACCTGGAGCGTCGCCAATCCCACAGTCGCCACCGTCTCTGCCGCTGGCGTCGTTGCCGGTGTTCAAAGTGGAGCCACCGCTGTGACCGCATCGTGCTTGCCGGCGACGTGCAACATCGGATTCCTGCCCGCGAGTGCGCCGGTTTATCCTCCTATCGGAGTCGGTGTTACCGTGCAAGGAACCTCAAGTTCCACAACGGTTTATGCGGCCAGTTCCGGTTGTTGGGATCGCAGTATCGATGGTCCGGTGCTGGGCTGTTTGAGTTACATCATTCCGATTCCGCAGAGCACGAACATACCGGGTTCTCCGATTGCTTTGCCGCACACGCCCACTTCCATGCGGATGAGCGCTTCCGGAACGGAAACTTACGTCGGCAGCTGCGTCCCGCGAACTCCTGGCGGACAACCCGTCTGCAACGGCATTGCCGTGGTATCGAGCGCCGGCGCGGTTTCCAGCAACAACTCTGTGACAGGAGATGTGATCGGGGTTTCGCTGAGCGGGAACAAGGCCGTGATTTCCGATACTTCCACCACACCCAATCAGGTGTTCCTGTACGATCAACCTAGCAATTCTGGAACGCAGTTGCTGCTGCCGACGAGCGACCACGCCAAGTCCGCGGTGTTCTCTTCGGATACCTTCCAGGTCTACATCACGACCTATCAATGCACGGCCTCACCTTGCCAATTGTCGAATGAAGTTGCCGGACCAGTTTATGTTTTTGACGCCATCAATCAATTGCACCGCTTAAGCGCTCCGACCGGCGTCACGGATGTCGCGTTTCATCCCAGCGGCGCGTTCGCGTTCATGGCACAAGCGGCGAACGCGGTCACTGCGGTGAATACATCCACGAACACAGTTTCCGGCAGTCCCTTGAGTCTTCCAGGTTCGCCGGAGTTCATTCTTGCGCTCAACGATTGGGACGAAACGAGCAAGTCGACGAGATTCTTCGCCCTCAATGGTCCGTTGGCGCCGGATGGGGAAATCATTACCGCAACCTCGTGCGGTACATTCTCGTTATGCAACACGACCTCGCCCTTGATTGATTTCAATCAAGGCCCGATGGACGCGGCGCAGTTTCTGCTGTCGACCGACGGCGTGATCGCGCTTGTGGTGCCGAAAAATTTTGCCAGCGTCTTTTCCTACAACCTGGTGACCAAGGATCGCACGGGAATTTCGCTGACTGGCGCTCAACCCGCGACAACGGGCGGATTAACCACCGACGGCACCACTGTTTATGTGGGCAGCAAGGACGGATTCGTCCATGTCTTGAAGACAGCATCTTTGTCGGACACGCTGGAAATTTCGCCCGTCACCACAACGACGAACCCGTCGACCGGAATGTGCAGTATTTCGTCAACGACGCAACCGTGCAATCCGGACTTCGTTGTGGTGAAACCCTAACGCGCGAACGAAAGTCGCGCGAACGAACTTCGGAACTTCGTTTTTCAGAACAGACTATTTGCGAATCGCGGGCGCGGTTTTGTCGAGTTCGCGCGCGATGCTATCGAGAACGCCGTTCAGGAAATTCACCGATTCCGGACTGGAAAATTTGCGCGCGATTTCCAGCGCCTCGTTGATGACGACCGGTTTTGGCGTATCCAAAAATCCCAGAAATTCCGCAACTCCCGCGCGCAAAATATTCCTGTCGACGGCCGCCATTCGTTCGACGCGCCAGTTTTCGGCGTGCGCTTCAATCAGCTTGTCGATTTCCGCTGAGCGATCGGTTGCGATGCGAAACAGGTCATCGGTAAAACCGCGGACATCGCTGTCAATTTCTCCGCGCTCGCTCCAAAAAGATTTACGCACGTCGTCCGGCAATTGTTTGGCGACATCCGCTTGAAAAAGCATTTGTAAAGCTAGTTCGCGAGCTTTGCGACGAGTTCCCATAAATTGGCTGGATTTAGTTTACAGGAGTGGAGTTTTTGGGCGGGAAAACGGGTGGTTGTTCTGAAAAATGTTCCACGTGGAACATTTTCGGGTCGGACTGGGTTGAAAATGTTCCACGTGGAACATTTTTCGGCAAGTCGTCTGTTTTGTTACAGTTGCAAAATTGGCGGTAAAAACTTGCGATTTGGACCAATGTTTTGCAGCTTTTTGCGGCACAAAGTTGCAAATTTAGAACCCAAAGTGTGCCGGTAGTTTGGCACTCTGCACAGGTTTGCACATAATTTCCCCGAGGGGATGCAAAGAGTTGCAGCTTGTGTTAGTTAGCTGCCATCTAGGGGGAGGGTCTGAGAAAGTCTTTGGCGAAACACCAGGGACGACAAGAACGACCCTCGGGGCTGAAGCCCGTAATTTTATGCGGTTTTGGCGGCACGGCTGAAGCCGTGCCCTTTCAAGGCGTGTGCTATCAGGGACTGAATCCGAGTTTTCCTAGCGCTTGGAGCGACGCGTGTTTGTAGCTGGTTTTTTCGCGGCAGACTTTTTCGCGGCGGGTTTAATTTGTAGGGCTTGGCGCAGGTTGGCCATTTCGATGGCTGCCGTGGCGGCTTCGGCGCCTTTGTTGCCCATTTTCAGGCCGGCGCGGTCGATGGCTTGCTCCAGAGTGTCGCAGGTGAGGACTCCGAACGCGTGAGGCACGCCGGTTTCCTGGGCGGACTGGCCGATGCCGCGGGTGACTTCGTTGACGATCACATCATAGTGAGCGGTGTCGCCGCGGAGGAGGCAGCCGATGCAGAGGATGGCACCGTATTTTTCTGACTGCGCGAGGGTTCGCGCGGCTGAGGGGATTTCGAACGCGCCCGGCACTCGGACGATGGTGATGTCTTTGCGACTGGCTCCGGAACGAATTAGGGTGTCGAATGCGCCTTGCAGAAGGCGGTCGGTGATGAAGGCGTTGAAGCGGGCGACAACGATGGCGAAGCGCTGGCCGGTGGCGTTCAGGCTGCCAGAGAGGGCGGGTAGGTCGGTGTCGCCAGCGACGGCTCCGATGTGGACGCTGGCTCCGCTGGGAAGTTGAACGGAGAATCCGACCTGGGCGATTTGTTGGTCGGAGAGGTCCGCGAGGACCTTGCCGCCAGCCTTTTTTGTAATTTTCAAAGCAAGAAGCGGGTCGGAGACGTGGATTTGGAGGTCGGTTTGGGCTTTGCCGTCTGGACTGGGCAGGAGCTGGAGTTGCGAAACGGACGGGGTGAAGACCATTGGGGATGCGGCGGTTTCGACGCCGAGGTTGGCGAGGATTCGTTGCAGGACTTCGGCGTCCTTTTTGTCGCGGGTCAGGTAGCGGGAGGTTAGGAGGACTTGCATGGGTCGGCGGTAGTTTATCAGGTGGGGGAGGGGAGGGGGAAAGGTTGGGTGTTGGTCGGGGCTTGCCTGGTGAAAAAGTGTTTCGCGCGCTGAGGGTGAAGGTGGAGTAGGGGTCCTTCGACTGCGTTTGCCGCGCGTTGCGCGCTAAACTCCGCTCAGGATGACAAAGCTTTGGGATTGCGGGCTGTGCGGGTTGTGGGAGTGGCGCGGGTTATGTGGTTACGCTACTGCGGCGGCGGCGGCGAAGGTTGAGCCTAGTACTTGGACGCCTGCGGTTTCATCGCATAGGGCTAGGTCCAGGGCTTGTTCGACGCGGTTGATCACTTCTGTGACGATATCGACGGGATCGAATTGGGGGCGAATTACGGCTTCGGCTACGCCGGTGGCGAAGGCTACTGGCTCGGGTTGGTTGGGCCAGTGAATTTCTGTTAGCAGGGCGCGGAATTTTTCGACCGCTTGTAGGGCGTTGACTTCGCCGGTATTTCCCAGGATCAACGCGATGGTGGCGGTCTCATAGCGGAAGGCAAAATCGTTCTGGCGGATGTGGCCGGCGAGGACGCGGCCGATTTGTTGCATCATGGCCTCGACGGCATCCTGTCCGAATTGCTTGATCAACGCCGTGCTGTCGCCGAACTGCATGAGCACGGCGGTGAGCGAGGAGCTTTCTTCCTGCGAGCGGCGGGCTTCGCCGAGCAAAATATCGAGATACGAGGAGCGATTGAGCAAGCCGGACTTGGCATCGGTGACGGAAAGATTGCTCACCAAACGGCGGAGGCCCAGATTGCGCAGAGCCATTCCAGCCTGCTCGGCGAGGGTGCGGATGACAAATGTTTCATTTTCGTGCCAGGGGCGGGCGGTATCCTGCATCAAGAGCAGGACTCCGGCATGTTCCTCGCCGTCGCTCATGGGTAGGCCGAGCATGGACGTAATGTTCAAGTCGGCCAGAATGGTTTTGACGGATTGCAGTTCGGGCGCGGTGGCGACATTGGCGAAGACCACGGGACCGCCGCGGCAAAGGTCATCGGCGACCGCCACCAGACTGGCCACAGCGGACTCTTCGGCGTGGTGGCTACCGGGAGCGTGAAATTCCTGGAAACCTTCCATGGGCTGGCCGGGTCGGCGGGTGGCGGCGACGCAGCGAGTGAGCTTCCAGAGGGTTCCCACTTCCTTGGCGACCACCGAGAGCACGCCGCCGGTGTCGCCCTGGCGATAGAGTTGCCGGGAGACTTCGGCGACGCGGGTTAGCTGGCTCAAATCCGGTCCCTGCGAAACAGCGGCGGCGGGCGCGGGCGGCGGGGTTACCGCGACTACACCGGGAGATGCTGGGGCGGGCGGTGCTGCGGGCTTCGCGGACACAGGGGCAACCAAACCAGCCGCGGCGTAGAGCCGCTGCAACTCTTCATTGTGTTCGGCTTCGGCGGGAAACAGTTCACGGATGCGCTGTAAACGTTCGGCCGCTTTGGCATTCATGCCGTATTGGACGAGAATTTCGGCTTGCAGCATGAGGTCCTGCAAGGCGGAGGCTCCCATCGATGGCTCGGTTGAGGTCTCGGTGGTTTCGGGCGTGGCCTTTTTTCCCGTGGGAGCCAGGCGCGAGGCGATGGCGGCGAATTGCGCCTCATCGAGATTGCCCTTGAGCATTTCCAAACGGCGCTGGTGGCCGGGTTCGTAGGGATCGACCTCGGCTGCGCGATCAAGGCATTCTCCGGCCTTGGGGAAGTTTCCGGTCTTGTGGTAAAGATCGAAGAGGCGCAGGAGCGTTTGGCAGTAGTCCGTTTCGCGATTGGAAGAGTTGTAAAGCTCGACGAGGAACTCAAGCAATTCAGCGGATGAGCGGTGACGCGACACCAGATCCTGCATGGTGGAGAGGAATGCGCGACGCTCACCGCGACGACGCTGGAACTGTTCCAATTTGCGCGCCAAACCAACCGCATCGCGATCCATTTGCGCGTCAATCATGTTGCCAATGAGCTGGGTGACCTGGGGCAGGCGGGAGGGATTCTGCTCGAACAGAGCGATGACGTGGGGTTCGGCGTCCTTGAATCGACCGGCGGCCAGGAGAGCGCCGGCGTAGACATCGCGGAGATCGTTGGAGGGCTGGCCATCGTTGAGCAAAGGCGTTAGGACAAAAATCGCGGCGCCGGCTTCGCCCTGGACCAGCAGGCTGCGGCCATAGGACAAGGCAATTTTGGGATTGGTGCCATCGGATTGGTAGGCGCGCTCGTACCACATGGCGGGCGCGCCACCGGAAGATTCGGTCAATTCGGCGACGCGCAGGAAGGCCGCGGCGGCGCCGCGGCCATCGCCGAGATCGGCGGCGAGTTCGCCGATGCGGACGAAGTTTTGCAACGAGGCATCCAGGGCTACGATGCGCTTGAGCACCGTCATCTGCTTCGGTTTGCTGCCTTGTGAGCCGAGTTCGTGCAGGGCCGCTTCGTAGGTTTCGAGCGCGAGCTTGCGATTGGAGGCCTCAAGCAACTGGCCAAATTTGATTTTCTGTTCCGTGCTGGGATTGGAATGGCGCGCGAGCTTCTTGTAGGTGAGGCTGGCGCGGGTGGCGTCGCCGACACCGACTTGACGCTCAAACAGTTCTCCGAGCAAGGCCACGGCTTCGGGAGCGCGACCCACGGAAATGGAGAGATCGGCGGCCATTTGGCGGACGGAATCGTTGTCGCGGTCTTCCGCCAAGACGGAGAGATACTCTTCCAAGGCAGCCTCGGGCTTGCCCTTCTGGAGGAATTTTTCGGCGCGTTCTACGCGCTTCGCGATGTCGGCACGGTCAGACATTCAGGTTGGGACAGAACACCATTCGATTCTAGGCAGGGGTGGTGGGGGCAGCAATCGCCCAGCCGCCTGGAGCGATTACGAAGGTCATCGAAATGGGGGCGGCAGGTGGGTTTGCCGGCGGCGTGCTTACTGAAGTAAGTAACTGTACGGATTCGTTGCTGCGCCGGGCCTCGGGCAAGACTAGGCTTGAGGAAGAGTTTTCTGAGGCCTACCCCCAGGCCTGCGCGGACCCCAAACGTGGTTATGAACCTTTTTGCCAGCGCCGTCTTGGTTATTTCGAGCATGGTTAGTACGAGCCTTGCCGGTTCGAGCTTTGCTAGTGCCATCGACTCGCGACCGAATCCATTGGCCTTTGTGGCCTGGTTCGGCTGTTTGTGCGGAATCTACGTCTTTGGTCAGGGAATTTTTCTGTTGCAGCGAAAGCGGCGAGGCGGGAAGGGCACGGCTTGCGCGATTGGCGCGGCTCGGGCGGGTTCGCTGCAAGTGGGCGGGAGCGTACAAGGGGTTCCGCCTTTGAAGGCGCCGGTATCTGGAAAGCCTTGCTTTTATTATCGGGCGACGGTGTGGCGGCAGGACGATCCGGACCTGGAGGATTCCTGGGTGAGTGTGGCGGAAGAGACGATGTCGAAGCCGTTCGTTCTTCGGGATACGACGGGGAGCATTCTGGTGGAACCGCGGGGTGCGGTGGTTACGCTGCCGCACGATAGCTATGAGGAATATGGGAAGACGTTGCTGGCCACGCACACGGACGTTCCTGTGGCGCTGGAGGAGTTTTTGGAACGCCATAAGGTGGATGCCAGCGCGGCATTGCGGGTGGAGGAGTGCCTGATTGCGGCTGGGGCGGAGGTCTATGTGACGGGGTTGAGCGCGGTGAATCCGCGGGCGGCTCTGGCTGAGATCGCGAAGGCTTTGTCGGTGCGGAAGGTGGCGGAGCGCCGAGTGGAACCGGTTGTGCCGCAGGTGATTCGGCTGTCGTCCGCGGCTGGTTCGGGGCAGGGGGTTCCGGCAGGGAGTATGACGATGCAGTCGCGGGTGGCTGCGGCGCTGACGTTGGCGCGCGAGCAGGCTAGCGAATCGGCGGCGATCGCGGTGCCAAGCATTGCGGTGGCGGTGGAAGCGCCGGGGATTCGCTCGGAGACGCCGAAGGAGTTGGTGGTCGAGCAGGAACCTGCGCCGACCGCGTTTGTGTTGGGGCAGCCGCAGGATGGCGCGCCGTTTACGATTTCGCACCGTGATCAACCGGTGGCGGAGGCTCCGTCTAGCGTTAGGGCGTTTGCGTTCCTGCTGGTTGGGCCGGTGGTGACGGTGGCTAGTGTTTACTTTTTGCTGATGAATTTTGGGTGGGTGTAGGGTGGTCGATGTCGAGCGTCTAAATTGGCTGCTGGAAGAGCCATCATTCTCAAATCGACCTCTTACCGCGGGGGCTTGTAGGTTGAATTTGTGGTAATGAGGGATGGGGCACCAGGCACCATGATCCGGGGGCGGAGACTGGTGGGGCAAGGATCCTTCGACTGCGAAATGGCTTCACTTCGTGAAGCCATTTCTAGGCGCAAGATGACAGGCTTTTTTTATGTGGTCGGAACGCGGGGCTGAAGCGCGCTATCCAAAAGCGATGGCTCAATCCATTTTTTCCGCAGCCTGCCTCGCGGGTCGCGACCCTCGATATCGCGACCCTCTATAATGCGGGGACCGGCGCTGGCCGCCGCGGTTGGGGGATTCTGTGCCTGCTTTGCAAAGTGAAACTACGAAACTGGATGTGGTCGGCATTCGAGGGCAGTTCCCTTCTCTGGCGCAGACTTGCAATGGTCATGCGGCGATTTTCCTGGACGGGCCGGGCGGGACGCAGGTTCCGCAGCGGGTGATTGACGCCATCAGTCAATATCTTTCGCGTGACAACGCCAACAGCGGTGGCAATTATGAAACGGCGCGGCGCACGGACCAGATGCTGCTGGATGCGCGGCACGCGATGGCGGATTTGCTGGGTTGCGATTGGGATGAGATTGCGTTTGGCATGAATATGACGTCGCTGACGTTTGCGATGAGCCGGGCGATGGGGCGGGAGATGCAGGCGGGGGACGAGATTGTGCTGACGCGGCTGGATCATGATGCGAATTTCGCGCCGTGGAAGGCGCTGGAAGAGCGCGGCGTGGTGATTCGCGTGGCGGAGATTTTGGAGGCGGATTGTACGCTGGATTTGGCGGACCTGGCCAGCAAAATCAATGCTCGGACGAAGGTTGTGGCGGTGGGTTTGGCGTCGAATGCGGTGGGTACGATCAATGATGTGGCGGAGATTACGCGGCTGGCGCATCAGGTTGGGGCGGTGTCGTATGTGGATGCGGTGCATTACGCGCCGCATGGTCCGATTGATGTGCGTGCGATGGATTGCGACTTTCTGGTGTGCTCGGCGTATAAGTTTTTTGGTCCGCACATGGGAGTGATGTATGGCAAGCGTGAGCACTTGCGGAGGCTGAGTCCGTATAAGGTGCGTCCGGCGACGGATGATTCGCCGCAGCGCTGGGAGGTGGGCACGCTGAACCATGAATGCATTGCCGGGATTACGGCTTGCGTGGAGTATTTGGCGGAGATTGGACGCGGGATTGATCCTGCGGCGACGCGGCGGCAGGCATTGTTGGCGGCGATGCGGGAGATTCAGCGGTACGAGCGCGGTTTGGTGGAGCAGATGATTGGCGGATTGCTGAGGATTCCTGGGCTGAGCTTTTATGGGATTCGCGATGCGGAGCGGTTCGGGCATCGGTGCCCGACGGTGGCGGTTCGCATTGCGGGGCATACGCCAGGCGAGCTGGCAGAGCGATTGAACGAGCGCGGGATCTTTACGTGGGACGGGAACTACTACGCGATCAATCTTTCTGAGCGGCTGGGAGTGGAGGCGACGGGCGGTTTCCTGCGGATTGGCCTGGCCCATTACAACACTGCTGGTGAGGTGGAGACGCTGCTGCGGGCGTTGGGTGAGATTGTTGGGCGTGATTGAGTCCTTGGCGAAATAACGGACAGGATAAGGACGACCCTCAGGGGCTAAAGCCCCTGATTTTATAGGGCTTTGGCGGCACGGCTGAAGCCGTGCCCTTTCAAAGCGCGCACGATCAGGGACTTAATCGGAGTTTCCCTAAAAGCAGTTGCCGCGGTAAAGAGCGGTACCACAGCAAAAAGAAGGTGCCCCGGCCATGGCCGCAGCACTGGCCGACCTAGTGACGATTTCCGCTCTTGCATGGTTAGGTCGTCCATTTGTGGCGCATGGTTCATGATTGGATTGCCGGTTCGCGTTTTACTTGTTCTGGAACACGAGACACCAGAAAGTCGATTGCTGGTTTTGGTTGAACGCGAAATTTCGCGGTGCTGGCTGGAATGACCACGGCGTCTCCTTTGGCAAAGTCTACCGGATCGCAGCCTTCACACTCCACTGTGGCCGTGCCTTCGACGGCGACCAGAATTTGGACGGAGGAAGCGCCGCCTGGATCGGAGGTGGCGAACTGCTGGGTGCGGGAGAGGGAGTACTTGTTCACGGCGAAATACGGAGCCAGAACCAAGCGCGAGCCTTCGCCGGAGGCGAGGGGCTTGGGCGCCACTTTGCCGGCTACAGCTTCGGTCTTGATGGCCGCCAAGCCTTGTTCCAAATGTAGTTCGCGGGGTCGGCCGTAGTCGTAGAGGCGATAAGTGGCGTCGGATTGTTGCTGGGTTTCAATCAAAATAGAACCTGGGCCGAGGGTGTGGACGGTACCGGCACCCACGTAGATCATATCTCCCGAATGAACGTCGACCCAGTTGAGCAGGTCTTCGGCGCGCTGTTCGCGGATGGCTTGGGCGAATTGGTCGCGGGTTACGCCTTGCTTAAGGCCCAATCCGACTTGGGCGCCCGGGTTGGCGTGGGCGAAGTACCAGCATTCGGTTTTGCCCCAGGGCTCGCCTGCGTTCTGCGCGGCTTCGTCGTCTGGGTGGACCTGGACGGAGAGCTTTTCGTTCGGGAAAAGGAACTTGAGCAGCAGCGGGAAACGATGTTCGTCGCGGGCGGCGT
>JAYWAL010000074.1:0-2134 GCA_043782485.1 Acidobacteriaceae bacterium
GCGGACAAACGCTAAGGCCAGGGCACCGTCATCAAATACGATCAGCTCGAAGTTCAACCCCGCATTTTCCAACGCCATTCGAAAAAGATAAACGTCGGCGTCGTTGTCCTCGACGAGCATGATGCGAAACGGTTCACTGCTCATATCCGGTTGCCCCGTTTACGCTGAAGGGAGCGTGCAATAGAAGGTGGCTCCCTGACTTAGCTGCGATTCGACCCATATTCGCCCCCCGTAACGATTCACGACGCGCTGGCAGATGGCCAGCCCGATACCCGTGCCGGGAACATCTTTCCCGTGCAACCGCTTGAATACCCCAAAAACAGTCCGGTGATACTCCGGGTCGATGCCGATGCCGTTGTCAGACACGGCCAAACGCCACATACCATTGTCCTGTTGAACAGACAGCTGAATACGCGGGGCACTATCTCCCCGGTATTTAATGGCATTGCCAATGAGGTTTTGCAGGAGCTGAACGAAATGCGCCTCATGACCACGGACGGTGGGCAATTGCTCTGCGCTGACGACCGCTTGGCTGTCTTCAATCGCAGTTTTGAGATTCTCAAGTGTATTCTCAAAGACCCGATTGAGATCGACTGGCAGCATCTCACCACCGCCACCTTCATTTACCTGCGTGTAGGCGAGAAGATCGCTGAGGAGTTCCCGCATTCGCTGGGTGCCGTCGGAAATGAATTTCACACACAGTCCTGCTTCGCCTGTGAACTGGCCGCGGTAGCTCTTGACGAGGAGTTGCGAATAGCTTGTGATCATGCGTAACGGTTCCTGCAAATCATGGCTGGCGGCGAAAGCAAACTGACTCAAGTCTTCATTTGCGCGGCGCAAGTCCTCAGTGCTTTTGCGCAACTCTTCTGCTGCCCGTTTCTGTGCGGAAACATCCCGAAAGACGACAACCAGGCCGAGTATTTCGGTTCCCGATCGTAGAGGCGAGGAACTGTAGACGACATCGAAGAAGGTACCGTCCTTCTGAATGAAGATGTCTTCGTGGTCGGTCAATGTTTTTCCATGCTTGAGCACTTGATAGCCCGCGCATTCCTCTGCGGGGAACGGTTTTCCATCGGGACGATGGTGGTGAGTCATGTCGTGCATTTTTCGACCGCGCAATTCTTCAAAGCTCCAGCCGAAAAGTCTTTCCGCTGCGGGGTTCATGTAGGTGACCAGGCCTTCGGCATCCACGGTGTAAAGACCTTCGCCCATGTTGGCCATCACGGCTTCGTCGAATTCCAGGGTGCGCTGAAGCTCTTCCTGTGCGCGTTGCCTCGCGGTGATATCTCTAAAAACCAGGACGACGCCCGTGATTCTGCCGTCGACGTCCCGGATGGGCGCCGCGCTGTCGTCGATCGACCTTTGACGGCCATCCTGAGCCGTCAAGCGAGTATGATTGGCCAAGCCGACGACTCTGCCTTCGCGTAACGCCTTGTGCACTGGATTTTCAGCAGGTTCGCCACTCTTCTCGTTGTGAATAATGAAAACCTCTTCCAATGGCTTGCCCGCCGCCTCTTCCTGCGTCCAGCCGATGAGCGATTGAGCGATTGGGTTGAGAAACACAATTCTTGCGCTAGAGTCGGTGGCAATGACGGCATCGCCAATGCTGGTCAGGGTGGTTTCGAGCCATTGTTTCTGCGCGTAGAGCCTCACCTCCGTCCGTTTTCGCTCCAGAACTTCCCGGTGCAAGGCGGCGATGCGGTCATTGAGGGCACTGAATCCGCTTTGCTCCTTGGAAAACATTCGGATCAGTATGAGGTTGCCTTCCGGCTCGACGTCGAAAAGCGCGCCTTCAACGCGGCAGGGAAAACCATTCTCCGCCCCGTTCTTGAAAACGACGGAGCCTGGAAACAGGTCTTTGCTGCGACGGCACAATTCTAAAAACCGGCTGACTTTTTCGGGGGAATCTTGAACGAGATCGTGAAGTCTTGATCCCAGCAGGTGGGTTTTAGACGACACAAGGGCTATGGCTGCCGGGTTGGCTTCGAGGATTTGCCCTTCCGGGGAAACCAGTAGGGTTGCTTCCGGCAATCTGCCGTAGCAATGCCGAAAAGAATCGGCGCTCATTTAATGTTCCGTTTGAAAGTATTCTCGCCCCTCGGCGGCCGCCGCTTCATCCGTTGGTTGGAGATAA
>JAYWAL010000075.1:0-2124 GCA_043782485.1 Acidobacteriaceae bacterium
CGCTGGGTGCGACCATTAACGGCATCGCCGCCGGCCTGCACAATACGGGGTGATGTTTGCGGGATGCCCGCACTAGACCTGCCTCGCTGCGTTCCCGTGTTTCCTCGAACACAGTGTGGAGTGAGGGACACGCCACAGTTGCGCCTCGATTGCACAACTCTTTTCCTTTCAAAGCCCCGATTTTTGGCCCGTACTGTGCAAGTTATTTGCGGAGTTGGCGTTGGGGTTTATAGTTCGTGTTTCCACGAAAGAGTGTATGCAGCCAAAAGTCAGCATGCGAATGCGGAAGCTAACCGTCGCTGGGTTGGTGCTGTTGGCTGCGGCGGTTTTGGCCGTGGGGTGGCGAGCCAAGCTGGCGCTTCGGCAGGCTGCCGAGCAAGTTCGTTCCGAAAACGTAGTTCACTTTGCGGTACGTCCGTTACCGACCGTGGTGGACAGCGGCTTCCAGAGTATTAGCTCCCCCGCGGTTTTCCAGCAGGCGGCGCAGTTCCAAGGCCATCTTTATGTAGCCGGTCCGGCGGCGCTTTGGGAATATGGCGACGGAGGCGCGCTGCTTCGCCGCTACGATGTTGGCCGTGAGTTGCCCGCTTCCCCGCTTGTGGCGCTTGCGACGGCTGTTTTAGCGCGTGCGAGCGGGCCTGAGCTTTTGATCGCCACAGCGCAGGAAGGTGTTTTAGCTTTCAATGGTCGCGCCTTCCGCCAGATCTATCCCGAAGACGCGGAAGCACGGGCGGTCACGGCGATTCTTCCGCTGGCCTCTGGACACTTGCTGCTGGGGACGCGGAAAAAGGGTGTGCTTCTGTACGACGGCACACAGATGACCGCTTTGCACGCGACATTGACTGGACTTTACGTTACGGCTCTGTCGGGAACGGAAACGGATTTGTGGGTGGGAACGCTGAATCACGGCGTCTTCCATTGGCATGCTGGAGAGACCGAGTCTTTTGCGGAGGGACAAGGACTTCCGGATTCGCAGGTGTTGTCTTTGGCTCAGGCTGGAGACAGTGTTTTTGTGGGCACGGTTCTGGGCGTGGCTGTATTTGAGCGGGGCCGTTTTTCTCGCGTACTCGCCCCGGGAGTTTTTGCGAACGCCGTGGCGGTGAGGCAGGGCTCCTTGTACGTCGGCTCCGAGGATGAGGGTGTGCTGGCGATTCCACTGGAGGTGCGGCGTCCAGCCATGCACGGCAATTCCCATCCGGAAAATTTCGGCGCGGGATTAAGTGAAGTTCGGCAAATTTTCGATTTCGGCACCGCACTGCTGGCTCTGACGCGCAGTGGTTTGTACCGCAAAGGCACTGGGGGCGCGGGATGGCAGCCGATGTTGCAGGCCGGGTCAGCCGTTCTGAGCGATGGAAACGTTTCGGCCCTGGCCGTGGCGGAAGATGGCCGTGTGTGGGTAGGCTACTTTGATCGCGGCCTTGACATTCTCAATCAGGAACACACTCGCACCGTGCATGTGGAAGACGAGCATGTCTTCTGCGTGAACCGCATTTTGCTCAATCCGCGAGCCGCTACCGTCGATGTCGCTACTGCCAACGGGTTGGTGCGCTTCGACACCCAGGGAAAGCAGCAGCAAGTGTTGACGCGCAGCGACGGCCTGATTGCCGATCATGTAACCGATGTCGCGCTCTACCGTGAGGGTCTGGCGGTGGCCACGCCCGCCGGACTCACATTTTTGGATGCGGGTGGAGCTCGCAGTATGTACGCCTTCCACGGCTTGGTGAACAACCACGTCTATGCGCTGGGGGCGGCTGGCGACGAGCTTTTTGTGGGCACGCTTGGCGGCCTCTCCGTGATTGAAAAAGAAAACGTGCGCAGCAACTACACGACGGCTACTTCCGCTTTGGCCCATAATTGGATCACGGCCGTGGTGCGGGTTGGTGACGAGTGGATGGTGGGCACCTACGGCGCGGGAATTCTTGGCCTCGGCCGCGACGGGCGCTTCCATCCGCTCGAGAATGCCACGGACAAATTCGAAGTGAATCCCAATGCCATGCTCGTCACTGAGCGGCACGTGCTGGCGGGAACGTTGGGTAAGGGCCTATATGTCTTGGACCGGGAGTCGGGGCGCTGGTTTGTCGTCACCCGAGGGTTGCCATCCCTGAACGTGACCGCGCTTGCGGC
>JAYWAL010000076.1:0-2119 GCA_043782485.1 Acidobacteriaceae bacterium
TCAACGGCGGTTGCGGACAACGCTGCCGCAGATAACGGTAAGCACAAGCCGCCCGCAGCCGCGTCTTCGACGGAACCAACCCCGTCGCCCTACCACACCGCGCCCGCTCCTCCTGCGGAAAAGACGATTGTCGTCGTCACCGGTACGTTTGAGCCTGCGCCGCTGGAAGAAATCAACCGCTCCGTCAGCGTGATCGAGGTTCGCGATACCGCGCCCTTGCACCACTACTGGACCGAGTTGCTGCAAAGCGATGCCTCGCTGGACCTACGTCAACGTGGCGGCAACGGCGTGCAAGGCGATCTTTCCGTCCGTGGCTCCAACTTCGGCCAGACGCTGGTTCTGCTCGACGGCCTGCGCATGAACGACGCGCAAACGGCGCACCACAATCTTGACCTGCCCCTTCCGCTCGATGGCATCGAGCGCGTGGAAGTGCTGCGCGGCGCAGGCTCAACCGTCCACGGTGCCGATGCCATGGGCGGAGCGGTGAACTTCATCACGGCTACACCTAAATTTTCTGAACTGCGCTTTGGTTCCGAAGTCGGAAACTTCGGTGTGAACTCGCAAAAGCTGGCAGCCTCGTTCTTGCGCCGGAACCTGAGCGAGCAAATGACCTTGTGGCGGGATTTCTCCAGCGGCTTCCGCCACGGCCGTGACTACCGCAACACCGCGGCCTTTTCGCGTACGGCTTTTACGACCGCCCTCGGTGGCACCACCATTCTCCTCGGCATCAGCGACAAACCGTTCGGCGCGGACCAGTTTTACTGTAACTGCAATTCCTTCGAGCGCACCAAGGCCTGGTTCGCGGGACTTCGTCAGGGCATCGGCAAGAACACGGAATTCAACTTCGGCTACCGGCGCCACACCGACGAGTTCATCTTGTTCCGCGACAAGCCGACCTCCCCTCCCGGGAACAACCACATCTCGGAAA
Organism: Acidobacteriaceae bacterium; assembly: GCA_043782485.1. GTDB lineage: Bacteria > Acidobacteriota > Terriglobia > Terriglobales > Acidobacteriaceae > JANXUC01. Next base: position 929 of record JAYWAL010000076.1, read on the forward strand.
GCTACCAGTTCGCGCTGCGCCGCCATCAGGAGCTTTCCACCAACACCACGCTGTCGTTTGGCGGCGAGGGGTTTCACGATTCCATCGCCAGCAACAATCTGGGCCGCCACTCCCGTGACCGCGGCGCGGGCTATGTGAACCTCGACGCTCGCGCGCTCGGGCGTTTCTCCTTTTCCCTGGGCGCGCGCGAGGAGTTCTACGGAAGTACCAGCGAGTTCACGCCGTCCGTCGCGGCGGGTTTTGCACTCGGCACGGGGTGGAAGCTCAAGGCTTCAGTAAGCCGTGGCTTCCGTATTCCCACCTACACCGATCTCTATTACAAAGACCCTTTCAATCAAGGCAATCCAAACCTGAAGCCCGAGTCAGCGTGGAGCTATGAAGGCGGCGTGGTGTGGAATCCTGGCGGACGCTGGAAGGCCGACGCCACCGTGTTCTATTCCCGCCAGCGCAACGTAATCGACTACGTGCGGTTGAATCCCCCACTGAATCCCAAAGACCCCTACGTAGCCGCGAATCTCGAGCATCTCAACTTCACCGGCGTAGAAGCCGCCCTGCACGCGCGCCTGGCGCGCCATCAGCAAGCCAGCGTCAGCTATACCGCCATCCACGGCGTGCAGGATGCATTGCCAGGCCTGCTCTCTCGCTACGCATCAAATTACCCAAACCATCGCGCCGTGCTGAGCTGGCTCGGCGAGTTACCCGGCAACATCCAGGCCCGCAGCCAGATTGGCGTGGTACAGCGCTACGGAGCCGATCCCTACGCCGTATGGGACGCCGCGCTCACTCGCGAGTTTCATGCTCGCGTGCGTGCCAATCTAGGCTTTTCCAACATTGGCGGCACCCGCTACCAGGAAATCCGCAACGTCACCATGCCAGGCCAAGCTGTAATTTTCGGCCTGGATTTCTTGTTGTGGCGTAAAGGCCAATAAGGGGACGGCCTTTAAGTCAATGATTCAAAGGCGATTATGGCCTTCTGCAATAACGGCGATGTATGCGAGAATAGCTACAGTTTTTAGGAGATGTCCAATGGTTTGGGTCACACCCGAATTTGAAGAAATTCTGCTGAACTGCGAGATCAATTCGTACGCCAGCGCCGAAGTCTAGCTCGCGTTTCGGGATGAGCGTGCTGGAGAATCCAGTCCGGGCCGCGCTGGCCTACCTAAACGTCTGTCATCCTGAGCGGAATTTGTC
>JAYWAL010000077.1:0-38309 GCA_043782485.1 Acidobacteriaceae bacterium
CGAGTCGGGCACCCGTTGTGTATCTGTTGGTTCAAAAAACGGTATCCGCCGTCACCAACGTTGCAGGACGGCTTTCAAAGTGGATGCTAGGACAAAGCCGCAGTTTACGCAAGGGGACGAAGGTAAATTTTTGTGAAAGAAAAACTCTTTAGTTTGCTTGCCTTTTGCGCTGAGGAAGAGGCGCGATTTTGCCGAAGACGATGAAGGGGGCAATGGGAAAGCGGCGGCGGGGCTTACCGCCCTTGTTCACGGCGAGGGTGCCTGCAACACGAAGGGGCGTGGATAGCGATTCTTTATGCCCCCGATAAACATTATTGTTGGGCATTTTTCGATATCCGGAATGAGAAATATGCGTTAGACACCGGGCTTATACGTCACTAAAGTTAGCCTCGCTGACACGACAGCATACTTTTGCAAAAAGGTGTGCGACGAAGCGGGGGGAAAGCGGTTGGGAATTATGCAACGATCATCGCAAGTATTGAGCGCTCTGTTGGGGGTGTGCTTGCTCGTTGGGAGCGCAACCGCCAGTTGGGCACAGGATGCAGCAGCAGCTCCGGCCACGCCGGATATGACGCAGCGTATGCAAGAACTCGAGAAGCAGGTGGCCGAGCTAAAAGCGGCTTTGGCCTCAATGAAGCCCGCTCCAGCAGTGGAAGCGCCCGCTCCGGCGGCGACTGCGGCGGTAGCAACGCCAGCTCCGGCGGCACCAGCGCCAACTACCATCACCAGCTTGCTGGGTTCGACCACCCTAAGTGGATTCGTTGACGGGTATTATGGGGCGAACTTTAACCATCCTGCCTCACACACCAATCAACTGCGGAACTTTGACATTGGGACCAATCAGTTTGGATTGAACCTGATTGAGCTGATTGTGGACAAGGCACCGGATGCGGCCGCCAGTCGACTGGGTTACCACGTGGCGCTGGGCTTTGGCCAAGCCATGAATACCGTCAACAGCGTGGAAAATCACGATACCAGCGGGGCGACATCCTTCGATCAATACCTGAAGGAGGCTTACGCTTCTTACTTGTTCAAGGTGGGCAAGGGCTTGCAAGTGGATGCCGGAAAGTTCGTAACCCCGGCCGGTGCCGAAGTCATCGAGGCCAAGGATAACTGGAATTACTCTCGCGGTTTGCTCTTCGCCTACGCCATTCCTTACTACCATTACGGTTTGCGCGCCAAGTACACCTTTAGCGACAAGTTCGCGCTGACCGGATATGTAATGAACGGGTGGAACGCGGTCATTGACAACAATTCGGGCAAAACGATTGGCGTCAGCGCGGCGTGGACGCCGAACAAGAAGTTCGGGTTCATCGAAAATTATATTGGCGGACCAGAAGGGACCAACAACAACAAAGACTGGCGGCATCTCTCGGATACGGTTGTGACCTTCAACCCGACCAGCAAGCTAAGCCTGATGGCCAATATGGACTACGGGCGCGGCGACCAGATTCCGACCACGGTTGCGCCTTTTAACAATACGACGGCGTATTGGTTTGGGCTAGCCGGGTACATGAAGTACGCGGTGACGAGCACAGTGAATCTCTCTGGGCGATATGAGCACTTTGACGATCACAACGGATTTGCCACCGCCGTGGGGCCGCCTCTGGCCGACGTGGGTACGGGACAACACTTGAATGAATTCACCGGCACGCTGGAGCACACCGTGGCATCGCACTTGATAACACGGCTGGAATTCCGTCATGATTCGTCCAACCTGGCGGTGTTCCAAAAAGGTCAAGGGTTCGACAAGTCGCAGAACACCATTGCTGGCGGCTTGATCCTGACCTTTGATACCACCGGGAAGTAGCGAGCATTTTTAGTTGCCGAGCATTGGAGTTAGAGTGGCGCGAACTTGCGCCGCTTAAAGGTGGGCACGCGGTTTGGGGAGGGCTTCCATGCCCCGCACGTCAGCACCCAAGCCGCGCCCGCACCACAGATTGCGGTCGCAGCATGGCCAGAGTGTTGTATTTTGTAAACGCGGCTAAGAAGAGGAAGAGTTCTCGCAGTCCTCGCTGGCTCGCGAACCTATCCACAGACGACAGGGAGAGAACCATGACCAAGATTGAAGCGGTGATTCAGCCCTCAAAACTCGAAGCCGTGAAGGAGGCCCTGACGGAGATGGGCATTGACGGAATGACAGTGTTCGAGGTGCGCGGGCATGGTCGGCAAAAAGGCCACACCGAAACCTATCGCGGGCGCGAATATTCGGTGGATTTGCTGCCGAAGGTGAAGCTGGAAATGGTGGTGGACGACAAGCTGGTCGAACCGGCCATTGACGCCATTGTGAAGAGTGCCGCTACGGGGAAGATCGGCGATGGCAAGATCTTCCTGACCAAGGTGGATGAGGCGATCCGCATCCGGAACCAGGATCGCGGCGTTTCGGCGCTGTAGGTTCTCAGCGAAAAGCCAGAGCGTGGGTCTCATGGGAGAAGGGGCGTAGTTAGGGCTACGCCCCCTTTTTTGTGTTACTTTTCCGAGATTTCCACGGTCGCGCGAGTCGTTGCCCAATCCATGTAGAGGTGGCAGCCCTTGCCCATCTCATGGAAGCTGATGGTGAAATTTTCCGTGGCGGGAACGGCGCTAACCGTCATGTCCGCGCGCAGAAGATCCTGCTTGTCGTCATACTCGGTGCCCCATTGGCCCGTCTGCTTGTTGACAATGAGTTTCCAAGCCTTTTCTCCCGGGATGGTGTAGAGCGTGTACTTGCCGGCGGGCACGGCGGTGCCGCCAATGGTGAGGTCGGCGGTGGTGACGAACGTGGTGGCGTCATTGGCGCCAGTGCGCCACTCCTGGTCAAAGGGTACGAGGCCACCGAAAATCTTGCGACCCTTAACGCGCGGGCTGGAGTAGTCGACGGTGATGGTCTTGCCGTCGGCAAACTTGCATTGCGCCGAGGCGGGCGGGCTGGGACGCTTGGTCTTGTCGTCCTTTTTGCTCATATCCATCTGGGCGAAGGAAAGAGTGCTGGCGGTTAGAGCAAGTGCGAGTGCGAAGTGCTTCATGCGAAAGCTCCTTAGGTTTTCCTGGTGCAGAAAAAGTTTGCAATCTGTTTCAACGATGTATCGTCTTACGTTAGACGAGGCCGCTTGAGAAAAGGTTACCACGGCGCTGGCCCATGGAGGCACGGGCGTCCCCGCGAGTGCAGGCCAGAGAACTCTTCCCCAGCCTAAAATTTCGGCCTCTCGCTACAATCACTGCATGTCCGTTTACGACGAAAAACGCGAAGACCTTCAACGCTACGAACAGATGATGGGCGTGCCCCGCGGTCGGCTCGCTGTCACCCTAGACGCAATTACCGACGCTATGGCGTTGGTGGGCCAGCACGGCGTCTACTGCCAAAGCCAGCGCCAGTTGGGCAAGCCCGCTATGGATATTCAAGTCGTGATGAAGAGTCTGACGGATGCTAAGGAATTGATTCAGGGGGTGATGGAGGAGTTGAAAGACCGCCAGTGAGATTCCTGACTCTCCCGAGCAAGTCGCTTCGGTACTACCGTACCTGCCTTCTTTGATAGGCAGCCTTGAGAAAGTGCTCAACGTCACTGGCGTCGTCAGTGTTGAGGTGAGGACACTCGGCTTGCCCCGACGATTGTTTTTCGAACGATACGTCAGGAATGGGACTCCGATCGCACCGGGCAAGGTACAGATAGTCGAGCGCGGTGCGGTTTTGATGATCTCGGAACGCGGCATCGGCGCCAGCTTTCAGTGCTGCCGCAATCTCATCGGATCCTGCCCGGTCAGCCAGAATCATCAGCACGGTCGTGCCCGCGGAATTCTGCGCGTTCAGGCTCGCGCCCGAGCGAAGCAACTCAGGAAGCAAATCGCCGTGCGCCGCGGAAACCATCAACGCTGAGTTGCCCAAGAAAGAGGATTGATTCGGATCCGCACCAGCACTCAAGAGAAGACTTATGACGGAAGAATCGTCCAAGGAATCACCGAGAACAGATGCATACATGAAAGCCGTCCAGCCATTGGCATCTCTGGCCGACACGTCTGCTCCGGCCATGAGTAGCTTCCTGACTTTGGCTAGGTCCGGACGGACTACCGCATGCATCAGTGGTGTCGAACCGGGATTCGGCCAGTCGATGTAACATTGAGCGCGACCGAGTTCCACCAACGCGGCATTTTCGTCGGTGCCCAGCGGTTGAACCTTTTTAATACTGGGGCAAAGCCGAGCACCGTAGTCGTCGAGCGCCACGGGTACTCCGGTCAGGGTTACGTGACGGAAGGAATCGAACACTGGTTGTTGATCGGAACTGCCAATTACGTAGTCAAATGTGGTTGCGAGATGCAGATCTTCTAGCGAGTTGCGCTGCGGTATTCGGAACTTCCATGCGTTGACCGCATCGACCGCGGCAGGAGCCAGCATGGGAGGGCCCGAAACGGCTATCGCGGAGACCACATCCCCGGCGTTGTTGACCACGAATTCAACCTTCACCTGTCCGGTTACTCTTGCCGTCTTCGCCAAAGGCGGGTAGGCCGGCGCAACTTGGTCTACGAGCACGGGTTCAGCAGTGGATTGTGCAGCCTGGGGCAAAGCCGAGGACACGCTCGCGTATAGCATCGCAAAAAACAAAAGCTGTTTCATGCTGCGACCCCCGCTATTCGTGCGAGTACTTTCCTGCCTCAATCATCCTCTGCGCAATCTGCTGACGGAGCGCAATCGTGTTGAACGGCTCGAACTTCGCCAACCGTCGCACGATTGCCAGTTGCGTCCTCAGCATATCTCCCTCAGCGACGGCCGCAGAGACCTTCTTTGCTGCAGCTTCGACCTTTTCCATTCCTTGTGTCAGATAGACCTGCGTCATGGCGATGGCAAGCTTCGCCGCTGCCTCGCCGCGGCTGGCGACCAGTTTCTGCGTGCGCGCCAAGCATGACTCCATGGCGTAAGCCTCAATAATCATGTCGGCCATCGCGCCACAGATTTCTTGCTGGTCGGGTAGCGTCATCATGTACTTCTGCGAGGCGGCACCAGCAATCAGCAATCCCAACTTCTTCGCGTTCGCCACAATGCCGCGTTCGGCGGCGAGCGGGCCATCGAGTTCTTCGCCGCTCGGTCCGGACATGACTTCGTCCATCACGCGCTTGATCGCCGGCAGCAGCGCCAGTTGTCCCGACATCGCGCGTTTTAGAACAAAGCCAGTGATGATGATACGGTTGATTTCGTTCGTGCCTTCAAAGATGCGGTTGATGCGGGCGTCGCGGTAGGCGCGTTCGGCCGGATACTCCTCAACGAAGCCATACCCGGCATAAACCTGCACGAATTCATCGACCACGTAGTCGAGCATTTCCGAGGCCCACACTTTTACGATGGAACACTCGACGGCGTATTCTTCGATGCCCTTGCGCGCCTGCGTCATCGCGTCCGGGGCAGACTTGTCGATCTCGGAAAGGACGGTGTCCATCATACCTACCGTGCGATAGACGATCGATTCGCCCACGTAAACGCCCACGGCTTGATTGGCGAGCTTTTCACGAATCAGGCCGAAATCAGAAATCGGTTTGTTGAAAGCCTTGCGCTGCTTGGCGTAGGCGACAGTCTGTTCCAAAGCATTGCGCGAACCGCCCACAGCGCTCGCGCCCAGCTTGAACCGGCCCACATTTAGAATATTGAAGGCGATCACGTGCCCGCGCCCAATTTCCCCGAGTACGTTTTCGACCGGCACATGGCAATCATTCAAAATCAGCGGACAAGTGGAAGATCCGCGAATTCCCAGCTTGTGTTCTTCCTTGCCGATGGAAAGACCTGGAAAATCTTTCTCAACCAGGAACGCCGTGAACTTCTCGCCATCAATTTTTGCAAACACAGTAAACAAGTCGGCGAAGGCAGCGTTGGTAATCCACATCTTCTCGCCGTTGAGCAGGTAATGCTTGCCATCAGCCGAAAGTTGCGCCCGGGCGCGGCAGTTGAGCGCATCAGAACCCGATGTTGCTTCCGACAACGCATACGCACCCACGATCTCTCCGGATGCAATCCTCGGCAAATACTTCTGCTTCTGGCTCTCATTGCCAAAAAATACCAGCGGTAAAGTTCCAATTCCAGTATGCGCCCCCCAGGTCGTGGCAAAGCCAGCGTACTTGGCGATGCGGTCAGCGATCAGGCAAGAGGTCACCTTATCCATCTCCAGGCCGCCGTACGCCTCGGGAATATCCACTGACGCCAGTCCCAGTTCCGCGGCCTTTTTCAGCAGGTCGCGCGTGATGGAGTAGTCCTTCTGCTCCATCTTGTCGGCGTTGGGGACAATTTCGTTATTACAGAAATCATCAGCCGTTTGGGCAATCAGCCGGTGCTGGTCAGAGAAGTCTTCCGGCGTAAAAATGTCGGCGGGCTTGCCTTCTTCGATCAAAAAACTACAGCCAAGGATGCGGGGCTTGGGTGGTGCGGTCGTGGACATAAATACCTCGTCTGAACCCTTTCTATCACAGCTGGTCAAGTCTAGCTGGGAGCGCGGAAAAATGTTCCACGTGGAACATTTTCTCGCCTCATCGGCAGAGAGCTTGTTCCAAAAAATGTTCCACGTAGAACATTGTCGCGTAAGCCCCGTGCTTTGCTGGAGTTGCGAAAATTGGGCGATATTTTTGGTCGACGGCAATAGAGTTTTCGACCAATGTTTTGCACACATGGACTGTGCAGAAATTTGCAGTGAGGAATGCGGTGCCGGTATTTGGGCAGGTTGGAACGACGATTGCTTATACGGCGTTAAAGTAACATCGTGAAAGAATTCAAGGCTATGCCGCGACAAGCGTTCAGAGCTAAAGGGTAGTTCGGCTCGCTGGAACTGCCCACTCAAAGCAAAAGCAGCCTTGAGCAGCAATCCGAGAAAACTCAAAAATGGGTGCCGTGCCAACCATCAGGACACGGTATCTTGCCGCTACCGTTACACGGGTTATGTTGAAAACGCCCGGCGCCATGGCAGCCCTGACAGACGGCATCTCCAACCCTGCCGTTTCCATGGCAGTTGTTACAGTTGTAATAGCCCGATCCACAGCTACAAGGTAGCGTGCCAGACCCATGGCAACTTGGACATGTCTGCATGTGCATAGCCCACCTCGAGATGGTGTTCGAAAATGACCTCGCCATCATACACCGGAATGTGGAACATGTCCTGCGGTGCTTGAACTGCCCCACTCAAGCCAAAAGAAGGCTTGAATGGGCCACCCGCCAGCGAAACCGAAGGGTGGGCCAGCCCCCGATGAGATAATCAAGGGTGAGAGGTGATTCAAATGTTGAAGGGCTACGTGACTGGTTGGGAAACAATTGCTGAAACAACTGAGGAAAAGCACAGAACTGATTTTAGGTTTGACTCCCACCCCGAGAACGCCTGCGACTGGGAGACAAGGGAATCAGCCGAGGTTGACCGTGCTTTTTTCGAGCTTCGCCACATAATAATTGAATCATCCGAAGGTGGAACGCACACTTGCACTGGTTTTACGATTGAGGAATTGGCGCCTGACAAATTCGTGATCTTCTGCATGGCTCCATTCATTCACAAAGTTCTCAATAACGCCTCATAAAGGCTACCCGCCACCCAACCTCAAGCTTGAAGCTAGGCATTTTGTTTCTGAGGAGCCGCTGTGTTGATCTACCCAGACACGAACATTTGGAACTACCTAGCCCAGCGGCATATCGATGAGAGAAAGCTGACCGAGACCCTCGCCACCAAGAACGCAACCCTTGTTTTGAGCGCCCATCATGTCTACGAGCTTGCCCGAACTTTTACTGGTAAAGCGGGAACTGAGCGTGGTGTTCAACTGTTTTCTTCCATTAAAAAATTCCTTGATCTCAAGGTGCCCTGCTCGAAGGAGGTTATGGAATTTCTTAAAGAGGAGTGTTACGTGTTTGAGAACGGCCTTCAGCGGATAGATCCAATGCTTGACGCCAGTGACCACGAGACTGTGAGACGGGAGGTAGATAAGCTTGCAAGAGGGATTGTCGAAGGTAGGGTGAAAGAATTCATCGCGAAGCGAACACAATTTGCCGTCACGACAAGAGTTGAACAGAGGGATCATTTCACCGCCAGAAAGACTCTTAAACGAGAGCTAAGAGCGGTCTCCGAATCCGATCTTTTCAATTGGTTGCAATCCGTGACGATGACCACCGATGGTTCCGTAATTCTCAGTCGTCACCTCGAACGGATGCTGGGGCCGGGACCTACGCCCGATTATGCTCGCAGGTTGCTGCTCTCACCAGCTAGCAATGCGGCAAGAGGCCTTGTTCGAGCTGATTTGTATTCCAATTGGCGTAGTGCAAACCGAGGTTCGAATCCCAAAGACCTAGTGGATGATATGCTCCACGTCCTCCAATCTATTTATTGCGATTTGTATGTCACAGGCGAACCCGATCAGGCGAAGTATGCCGGCCTATTACTCACGACGAAAACAAAAGTAAGGATCTACGACGGCATGACGCCAATTGGACAGTGGCTAGTAGCGCTGGCCTGACACTTTACCCCAACCTCTCAAAAATCCCCGCTGCCCCCATGCCTCCACCGACGCACATCGTCACCATGCCGAAGCGGGCTTTGCGGCGCTGCAGTTCGCGGAGGAGGGTGGCTGTGAGTTTGGCTCCGGTGCATCCGAGAGGATGGCCGAGGGCGATGGCGCCGCCGTTGGGGTTGACGCGGTCGGGATCGAGCCCGGCTTCCTTGATCACCGCAAGAGCTTGTGCGGCGAAGGCTTCGTTGAGTTCAAAAACAGCGATGTCTTCGAGCTTCAGCCCAGCGAGCTTGAGGGCTTTCGGAATCGCGAATACGGGGCCGAGTCCCATCTCTTCAGGCTTATAGCCAGCGGTGGCGAAGGCGACGTAGCGGGCTAGAGGCTGGATACCTAGCTGCTTGGCGCGGTCGGCGGACATGACGACGGCGGCGGCGGCTCCATCGGACATTTGCGAAGAATTGCCAGCCGTGACTGTGCCTTTAATGTGAAAAGCTGGGCGCAGGGCGGCCAGGGCTTCTAGCGTGGTATCGGCGCGAGGGCCTTCGTCGGTTAGGAACGCAATCTCCGTGCGCTTGGGTTTGGAGCCGTTTGGCGTGGTGAAGCTGACAGGGACTGCGACTGTTTCGTCCGTGAAATTCCCGGCGGCAATGGCGGCTAGAGCTTTTTGGTGGCTGCGCAGAGAGAAAGTATCAGCCTCTTCGCGGGTGATGTGGAACCGCTCCGCCAGGCGTTCGGCGGTGAGTCCCATGGAAAGGTAGGCGCCGGGGTGGTTCTCGACCAGCCAGGGGTTCGGGGCGACTTTGTGGCCACCCATGGGAATCATGGTCATCGATTCCGTGCCGCCAGCGACGATGACTTCCGCGCCGCCCGCCTGGATGCGCTCGGCGGCCAAGGCGATGGATTGTAGCCCGGAAGAGCAAAATCGGTTGATGGTCATGGCCGAGACTTGCTCAGGGAGTCCGGCGCGCAGGGAAGCGATGCGGGCGACGTTCATGCCCTGTTCCGCTTCTGGCATAGAACAGCCCAGAATCACGTCTTCGATTTCGTTGGGGTCGAGCTGGGGGACGCGCTCAAGCGCGCCCTTGATCGCGACGGCAGCCAGTTCATCGGGCCGAGTGGCGCGGAGGGTGCCCTTATAAGCGCGGCCCACGGGGGTGCGAACGGAAGAGACCAGGACGACTTCGCGCATAGTTAACTCCTGAGTGCTGCTTCAAGCTTAACCCTTGCGGCGGCGTTCGGGAAGGATGACGAACCGCTTGCGTCTGCCAATCCGATAGGTTTCGAAATCGTCATGGTCGACGGTCAGAATCGTGCTCAGGGACTCCCGTTGGGCGAGATGGACCAGGGTCGCGTCCTCGAAATCCATGGGGCGATCTTGGTAACGGGACATGAGTTCGTGCAACGAAAAAAGGGGCTGCGCAAGCGCAGCCCTTTTGTTCTTGCATCTTTCGATTTATGGACACTTTGCGGAAGGAGCGGTGAAGCTGCTGAGGAACGTGTACTGCCCATTCACGGCAATGGAAGGTCTTTGCCGCGCGAACCACGAGAAGAACACGAGATCCTCCGGGTGGTAAGTGAAGCCGTTGAGGGTGGCGGCGAAGGCTGTGCCTGTGACTGGGTCGCCGTCTTCCAGGTTGTTCTGGCAGCCTGAGACCTGGCCCACATTGCCCCAGGTGGGAACGATGTTGTTGCCGAACGGATCGTCCATCCACTCGCCGACTTCGTGCGAGAGCGCATGGATATCCTGAATGGGTACGGAGAAGACGCCAGGGTCGTTGTACGCGGCAATCGTGTAGGTCTGGTTGCCGGCGGTGGAACCGTGGTAGCCCAGAATGCAGCAGGAGCCGCCGGAGGTTTCAAACACATCATAGGAGACGAAAATCGGGAAGCTGGTCTTGGGAATCTTCAGTGTGGTCAACATAGCTTGAAGCTTGGTGTCCACGAAGTTGATGTCTGCGGTGCCGATTTGCTGCGTTCCGCATACGGAGCCGATGAGGCCGCCCGAGGCCGCTGGTACGACAATGGTTTGAAGGGCTTTGGTGGTCAAGGGTGCAAGTAGAGTGTGGTACTTCGGCGTTACGCTGCCCACGGACTGCCAGAAGTTGGCGCGCTGGAACGCATCAATGTATTGCGTGGTCCCGATGTTGGTAGTACCCAGCGTGTAGGTAAGGTTGGCGAGCATCGGTGATTTCTGCACCCGCGCTAAGGCGGTAGCCGTATCACCGCAGGCTTTAGCGGACGGCGAAATGAAGGTGGTACCGAATTTAAAGCGCACAGGGATGAGGACAACGGGAACCTTGGTGGTGACATTGCTGGTCGTGGGATTGGCACCGACCATGGTGTAGTTATAGGTCACACCACCGCTGGCAAAGTGGCTGGACCACAATGGAATATTGGTAGCCGCCGCTGCCTCGCTCATGGCTGTCGTGGGGTTTCCAGCGTGGCGAACCGCAAAGCGAGGCACGCCGTTAATGTGGCGTTGCTGGGCGAAGGCAGCTGTGGCGGACGCGACGAGAAGCGTCGCGAGCAGGATATTGGATTTGGTTCCGAACATTGGGATCCCTCCTAGGGATAGTGACTGCTAGCTGACCTTGAAGCGTGACCTAATGATGCCTATTGGCGTTCTCTGGCAAATTGAAGCAAAACGAATCTAGGGGGTGCAGGGATGGTGCTACGAGAGCCAGGCAAAGTCAATGCGGAAAAGCAAAGATGCACCGCTAAATCCACGGTGCAAAATCTTGCACATAGTGGAGAGTTCTCGGGTTGGGTGACGGAGGCGTCGGGCGGAATTTCCAGGAATATCCAATTCATTGCCGCTCAATTTCGCGGCCTCCAGAACCTGTCGAGTAGCTACCGCAGCAATTCCGCAGCCAATGTGCCGGGGTGGTTTGCGCCCAGGACTGAGCTCTCCGCGCGGCTTAGTTCCTGAGAGTTTTGCCGGTTTTCAATGTGTATTGAATTCGTTCCTGCGTTTTCTTCTCGCCGCAGAGGGACTTGAAGGCTTCTCGCTCCAGATCCAAGACGTACTGCTCGCTGATGGGGCTGCCCGGTGTCACGTTCCCGCCGCAAAGGATTTCAGCGATTTTTGTGCCGAGTTTGGCCTCGTGTTCGGTGATGAACTCACCCTGGCGCATGAAATAAACACCCATTTTCAGCGTGGCCAGCAGGTTTTCGCCGGGAGCAGGGATGTCGGTGCGAGGGACGGGAGCTTGGTAGCCAGCGCGGGACAGTTCCTGGGCGCGGGCTTTGGCGTCCGCGAGGACCCGGTCGCGATTCATCGTGATGCCATCGGAGTGGTCCAGAAAACCGAGGCCGCGTGCTTCAGCGGCGGAAGTTGCCACTTTGGCAGTGGCGATGGTTTCGAACGCTTTCTTCATGGCCTCGACGAGTTCGACGGTTTCGTTACTGGAACTCTTGGAACTTCCGGGTCGAATACCAGCGGCGCTATCGACTGCGCGAAGAAGCATCTCTTTACAGCCGCCCCCACCGGGAAGGAGGCCGACGCCGACTTCGACGAGGCCCATGTAAAGTTCGGCGTGCGGTTGGCGGGCGGCGGCGTGCAGCGAAAGTTCGCAGCCTCCACCGAGCGTGAGTCCGAACGGCGCGGAAACCACCGGCTTCGGCGAAAACTTAATGGCTTGCGTCATGCCCTGGAATTGGCGGATGGCGAGATCGACCTCGTCCCACTCGCCTTCCTGAATGGACATGAGCAGCAGCATCAGGTTGGCACCGACGGAGAAATTGGCGGCATCATTGGTGATGACGAAGGCGTCGAAGTTGTCGCCGGGACCGCCGGGTTTGAGCGTTTGCGTGATCAGGCTGAGGATGTCTCCGCCCAGCGAGTTCATCTTGGAATGGAACTCGATACAGGCAACGCCATCTCCGAGGTCGATGAGGGAAGCTCCGGAGTTTTTCTTCACCACGCCGCGGGACTTCTTGGCAACGGCTGCCGACCACACACCGGGCGCGGCGTCGACGGGCTTCTGTGTGCTCGTGGCTAAGTCAAAGTAGGTCTTGCCAGAAGCGGAATTGGCATCGTCGGAGTACCAGCAAGTTTTCCCCGAGGCCAGCAGCTTTTCGGCGCTGGCGGCTACGGGCAGACCTTCGGCCTTCATGCGTGCAACGGAGGCCGCCACGCCCACCGCGTCCCACAATTCGAACGGGCCCAGCTCCCAATTGAAGCCCATGCGCATGGCGCGATCGATCTCGACAACGGTGTCAGAAATTTCCGGAATACGATTGGCGGCATAGGTCCACAGCTCGGAAAGCGCGGACCACAGGAACAAGCCAGCCTTGTCGGGTTTGCCGCCACCACCATCGAGACCCAATAACATCTTCACCCGCGCACCAGTGTCCTCGACGTTCTTGGCCATATCGAGCGCCGGGAACTTGGGCTTGCCCTGCGGGTGATATTCGAGTGTTTTCCAATCGATGGCCTGACGAGCGTCTTCGCCACCATCTGTGCCTTTGATCTTCTTGTAAAACCCGCCCTTGGCTTTGTCGCCCAGCCACTTGCGCTCAAGCATCTGCTTGCAAAAATCCGGCAGCACAAGATCGCTGCGCTCGTCGTGAACGTTCTGCGACATGTTGCCGACAACGTGCCCGACAATATCGAGTCCAACCATATCGGTCAGCCTAAACGTCGCCGACTTGGGCCAACCCACCACCGGTCCGGTAAGGGCGTCGATTTCCTCAATCGTGAAGTCCAGGGCCTGCATCAGGCGCATGACGTTGAGCATGGAAAAGATGCCGATGCGATTGCCGATAAAATTAGGTGTGTCCTTGGCCCGGACCACGCCTTTGCCTAGATGTAAGTCGCAAAACCGGGCCATCTTTTCGATGGCAGCCGGATCGGCTTCTGGAGTTGGAATGATTTCGAGCAGCCGCATATAGCGCGGCGGATTGAAAAAGTGCGTACCAAACCAGTTGCGGCGGAAGTCGTCCGAAAAGCCCTCCGCAATTTTTGCTACGGGAAGCCCGCTCGTGTTGGTCGTAATAATCGTGCCGGGTCGGCGATGCGTGTCCACCTTGCGCAGCAACGCCCGCTTGAGTTCCATGTTCTCAACGACCGCTTCGATAATCCAGTCAGCGTCGGCTACCTTGGCCAGGTCGTCGTCGAAGTTGCCCGTCGTCACCAGATTGGCCAGCGAGGCTTCAAAAAACGCCGCAGGTTTCGACTTTCGCGCACCCTCGAGTCCAGCGGCGGCGATTTGGCTTCGGGCCGCAGGCTTGGCGTCGGCCGCCAAGTTCGGCGCCGAGTTTGGCGCAACGATGTCCAGCAGAATAGTAGCCACGCCAGCATTCGCTAAGTGCGCCGCAATGCGACTGCCCATGGTTCCCGCGCCCAGAACGGCAACTTTCTGAATTGGCTTCATTGGGGCCTCGTCTCTAGGAAACATTGCAGAAGTAAGAAGTCAGAATGCAGAAGTAAAACCGCATTTGCACCATCGCTGCACTTCGCTCTTACTTCTGCAATCTGACTTCTTATTTCTGCAATTCTTCGCCTAAGGCAGTCTATCCACGGCCCAGTCATTCCCGCCAGTGTTGGTAACAATCACGTCACTCATCCTGCGATGCGTGTGCCCAGCGTCGTCGACTTGCAACAGCACAATCGGGAACTGATACCGGCCCGGACGCAAAGCCAGCCCATGTGTGATTTCAAACCCGCGCAGGGAGGAGCCGCTGAAAAATTGATCAACGCCCTCCTCCGTGCTCTGTTGTTTTGCACGCTTCGTGAGCAACGGCAACGCCGCAGGCTGATCGTTACTCTGCCAAGCCGCCAGAAACCGGTTCGCTGTCGCCAAGCCCGCGATGTAGTGCGCATCATTCGGTTGCGTGGCAGCCTTGGGTTGTACCGGAGGCTTGTGCTTCCTGGCCTTGGCTAGTGAAGGCGCGGACAGCGCCAATCCCATCGCGAGCAAAAACGCAACGGCGAGAACCCAACTATTTTTCATCGCCTACGAAATCCACTTCGCCAGCAAGAATGCAGCACCGGCCGCCAATCCGCCAATCACCACCGTTTGCACCGCGCCGCGCACCGGCGAGGTCCCGGTAAACCGCCCCTTGGCAAATCCAAAGATGCCCAGCGCGCACAGCGTGAGCACCGCAGACATCATCAGTCCATGCGTTGTATTGCTCGTCAGCATATACGGCGAAAGCGGAATGAACCCTCCCGCGATATATGCAAACGCGATGGTCGCGGCACTGGTGACCGCCCGCTTCGGGTCCGGCTCTTCCAGACCCAGCTCAAACTTCATCATGAAATCCACCCAAGCCTTAGGATTTCGCGCCAGCCCTTCCACCACGTGCGCCGCCTCCTGCTCGGTCACTTCATACGACTGAAAGATCTTGCTAATCTCGGCTTTTTCCTCTTCCGGAATTTCAATGACTTCGCGCTCTTCACGAATTCGCTCCAGCTCATAGTGCTCGGCATCGCCCCGCGCCGCCAGGTAGCCACCCAGCCCCATGGCGATTGACCCAGCCGCAATTTCCGCCAATCCGCCAATTACGATCAACCGATTGTTGTTACCCACGGCCCCGGATAAGCCCGCCGCCAGCGCGAACGGAACCGTCAATCCATCCGACATGCCAATGACAATATCGCGCACAAAATTCCCGGATCTGAAGTGGTGTTCCGCATGGTGAACAGATAAGGGCATAGAGACCAACCTCCTGAAGCACAGTCAAATTTCGTCATGAGTTTCCAAATACTTGATCGCCCGGCGTACCACTTGACGTTCCCCGCCGAAGGCGAGCTTCTTCGGAGCCTCATCCAGCGGCAGCCACAAGGCCTTGCGAACCTCGTGGCGCATCTCGTCCGTCACATCATCAATCCGTCCCGATTCATAGCGCATCAGGTAAAAGCTCACCACCTTGAAAACGCGCGCCCCGTCACCCCAATTGCGGACATAAGCGTACTTGCTATCGGCGAGTTTTTCCACCACTCGGGCCTTGATTCCCGTCTCCTCTTGCACCTCGCGCAGCGCCGCTTCCGACGGTTTTTCGCCTGGGTCCAGCGCGCCCTTGGGAAGACAAAGTGTCACTTTCCGAGCACGATTTGTCACTTTCTTGGCAGGGGAGTCCTCCCGGTGTGGAGGCTCAATCACGGCCACCCGCCACGAACCGGCCATGCGGCGCACCACCACACCTCCTGCGGAAAACTCACGATCCATACTCCCAAGTTAGCAGCAGCGAAGGAGTTCGTCATCTATGACCGGGTGGTCGGTTGGGTCCGGCGCTGATGAAACCCGTAATACGAACCCTGGCACCTTGGGATGGCATCCTATTTGCTATATAGAACTTTGGAAACATGGCTCATCGGGGGAGGTGAGTCCGATGCAAGCGCTTCGTCACGTCGCACGTTCCGTTCGCGCCTTTGGCCGGGAGTTGGCCCGTGGCTCCGGACTCGGGGCTTCGGAACCGCCAGCGCTGGGGCTGGCCTTGGGCGGCGGATTTGCTCGCGGCATCGCCCACATCGGCGTGCTTCGCGTGCTGGAAGAAGCCAAGATTCCCATCAGCTTTGTTGCGGGCACCAGCGTGGGCGCTCTCATTGGCGCGGCGTACTGCGGTGGGCTGTCTGCGGCGGAACTCGAGCAGATTGCTTTCCAAGTGCGCTCGCACCACATTGCCCGCTGGACTCTTTCAAAGCTCGGCCTCGCGAGCAATCAGCGCATGGCGGTGTTTCTCCATCGCATTCTGAAGCAAAAGACATTTGAGGACCTCAAGATTCCGTTGGCCATCGCCGCTACCGATTTCACTTCAGGCAACGGCGTGGCGTTTCGTTCCGGCCCGCTCATCGACGCCGTCCGCGCCAGTTGCGCCTACCCGGGGATGTTTCTGCCTGTGGAAATTAACGGACGGCTTCTCGTTGATGGCATGCTTTCGTATCCCGTTCCTTCGGTGCCCCTACGCGCCATGGGTGCCCGACGGGTCCTCTCTATCCATCTCAAGGGCGGATTGAATGCCGCAGGGCCGCGCCATGTTTTCGATGTGATCGGACAGAGCTTCAGCATCGCTCTCGAGCACAGCGCCAAAGTGTGGCGGCGCGCCAGTGATCTGGTTGTGGAACCCGACGTCACGGGTTTTGAGTACGATGACTTCGCCCGCGCCGGCGAGATGATCCACGCCGGAGAAGTTGCCATGCGTAAAGCCCTGCCGCAAGTGCAAAGCTGGTTTGCGTCGCAGGCCACAACTCAAACGCATCGGTCTTTGACCGGAGTCGTTGGCATGGCACCAGAACCCAAAGCCTCCTAAGGCGCACACGGAAAACTAAAAGGCTTGTCATTCCGACTAACGGGAGGGAATCTACTCTTGTTATTCGCTGTGGATTTAGCGCATCATACCTTTCTCCGCCACCACCGCCTCTTCCTGAATCCTCTTCCAAGCCACCACCACATGCGGCTCCTCAGTATTCATCTGCCCCACACACAACCGCAGTGTAAACTTCCCATCCAGCTTCGTATGCGTCAGAAAAATATCTCCGCTGCGATTCAACTGATCCATCAAAGCCTGATTCACCGCATCCCCGCCGCGGTGGCGAAAGCACACCAGGTTTAACGGCACAGGCGCAGCCAGCTCAAACCGCGGGTCCGCCCTGATCCATCCTGTGAACTTGTGCGCCAGCCGCACATGCTCGCGTATGTGATGTTGCAGACCTTCGATTCCGTAATGCCGAATCACAAACCACAGCTTGAGCGACCGAAACCGCCGCCCCAACGGCACATGCCAATCGCGATAGTCGAACACCGCGCCGGATTCCGTGGCTTGGTTCTTTAGATACTCGGGCAATACGCTCAACGTCTGGATTAGAGCTTTACGATCGGCCACCCAAAACGCGCTGCAATCGAAATTGGTGAACATCCACTTATGCGGGTTAAAACAGTAGCTATCAACGAAGCCCAGGCCGTTCTGAATCCAGCGGAACTCCGGGCACAGTGCCGCAGTGCCCGACATGGCCGCGTCGACATGCAGCCAGATGCCGTGCTCGCGGCAGATGGCGCCAATCTTTTCAATGGGATCCATGGCGTTCGAAGAAGTCGTGCCCACGGTTGCGCAAACGAAACAGGGGATCAGACCCGCTTGTTTGTCTTCCGCAATCCTGCGCGCCAGTTCGTCGGGCCGCATGGCAAAGTCCTGGTCCACCTCAATCAGCCGCAGATTCCCTCGGCCCAAGCCAGCCACCATCATCGCCTTCTCAATCGACGAATGCGCTTGCGACGAAGTGTACGCCACCAGTTTCCCGTCGCACCCGCGCTGATTGCTGACAAACGCCGTCGCCCGCTCGCGCCCGGCCAGCAATGCCGCCAAAGACGCGCTGGAAGCCGTATCCTGAATCACCCCGCCGCCGCTGCCAATCGACAGAAACTTCTTCGGCAAATCCAGCATGCCCGCCAGCCAGTCCATCACTAATGTTTCGACTTCGGTACAAGCCGGACTCGTCGACCAAAGCATCCCCTGCACGCCCAGCCCGGAAGACAGTAGATCGCCCAGAATTGACGGGCCAGAAGCATTGCTCGGGAAATATGCGTAGAAATTGGGCGACTGCCAATGGGTCACACCAGGAAGTAACTTCTCCACATCCGCCAGAATTGCCGCAAAATCTTCTCCGTGCTCCGGCGCGCTCGAAGGCAGCGCCGCTCGAATCTCTCCGGGCTTCACCTGCGACAGCACGGGCAGCGCCTCCACGCGGCCATAGTAGTCAGCGATCCAATCAATGACCGCGTACCCGTGCCGACGAAATTCCTCCGGACTCATGTGGAACGACTTCGGTGCGGACAAGCGGCCTCCTGGGCAGACTCGGGTTTGACGTTTCATCATGACATAAGAGCAAGAGCGATCTCACCACGGAGACACTGAGACACGGAGAAAACCCAAAACCGAGTAACTCAAAAACGGAGAAGAACAAAAGCTGAGGAAGCCCAAAGGCAGAGGAACCCAAAAGGCCGGGCCACACCGCCACAGAACCAAGCGCGCCAGCGGGAACATGCCTCGTATCGGGGCACGGCTTTAGCCGTGCCGAAAGTAACCATTCCAACGCGCCTTCACCGGCTGATGAAACAGTCGTTTTAGCCTCAGCTTTTGGGCGGCGCAGCACTTCAGTGCTGCGATAAGTCCCTTGTAATGAGTGGGCTTCAGCCCCCGCGGTGAGGGGTTGATCCAAGAAAGGCGACTTTTTCAGCAGCCACTTCAGGCGCTGGTTCCAATCTCAAGTTCTACTCAGGAGCGTTAACCGTTTTCTCCGTGTCTCCGTGGTGACCGCTTTAAGACAACCGCCCAAAGAAAACCTTTGTATCGTATTCAAACGCCACAGCACCATCCACCTGATGCCGATCAAATAACTCCCGCAACGCGCCACGGATCGCCCCAGCCCGAGGGTCCTCCGTCGCGGGAATATAGGACGAAGAAAACACTCGCCCTTCCAGCGATGCGAAATCAAAAACTTGCCGTGTGCGAAATATCACCAGCTCATACGCGCCAGGAGCGAAGAACTCGCCAATCCCATCCGTAGTCCGCTCATGCCGAACCTCGGCATAGTCGGTTCCATGCTCAAGCAACAACCGCTCGTATTCCTCCAAAAACGGCGTGCCCTCGGTCAGCCGTTCGTTCCAAATCAAAACAACCCACCCGCCGGGGACGAGAATCCGCGCAAACTCCCGCCGCGCACCCTCGCGATCAAACCAGTGCGCCGCCTGTGCCGCAGTAATGAAGTCGACACTGCAATCTTCCAGCGCGGTGCTCTCCGCTGTGCCACAGATACTGCGGAAATTGGCGAATTCCGCCAGTAATTTTTCGCCAGCCTCGCGCATCTCACGGTTCGGCTCAATGCCAAGCACGGTGTTGCCATTCTCCAGCAACATCCGCGCAAAAATGCCAGTTCCAAATCCGATATCCGCGATCCGAGCGTCCGCCGTCAGGCCGCAGCGGTCTCGCAGCAAGCTCAGGATTTCCGCCGGGTATCCTGGCCGATAGCGGACATAATTGTCGACGCGGTCAGAAAATCGCTGGGTTGCATTGGGCACTGGCACATCCCCAGTCTAGCGTGATCACCGCCCAGTCGGAATGGTCCGAACACGCTGTTGAAAAAATCGTTCTAGTCCCAGCTTTTGGGGGGCGCAGCACATCGGTTTTGCGATCAGAGCTTTGTGATGAATGGGTTTAAGAGACCGCAGGAGATCCTCCTAGGCTAGCAATCACGGTAGAGCGGGCCTTCAGGCCCGCGTTACGAACCCAGGACTAGGGGCTTTCAGCCCCAGAGGTAAGGGGCTGATCTGGGAAAGATCACTTTTTCAGCAGCCACTGAAGTTGCGCACACTCAACTTACGGATCGCGTAACCATCCAATGGATAGCACCAGAAGATTCTATTCCGCGCGAGCGACGGGTCTTACGAAGTACGTCCGAGCGCGGCATTGGAGTCTCTCGCGTAAAATCAAAAGTCTGCATATGAAAACATTCATTGCCCTGATTCTCCCCGTAGCGCTGTCAATCTCCGCATCCTCGCAAAGCGCCATCTCTCTCGGCCCCGACCTCCTCGGCTTCCGCAACTCCGCCGCCGAGCGCAAGCTGGAAACCCAATTTCTAGCCGTCCCCGACCCCGCGCTCGCCGAGACCCATCTCCGCACCCTCACTCAAGCCCCGCACATCGCCGGCTCTCCTGAAGACAAAGCCACCGCCGACTACGTGGCCAAGAAGTTCCGCGAAGCCGGCCTTGAAACCGAAATCGTCGAATACAAAGTGTGGATGAACTACCCCCAGGAAATCAGCGTCGACGTCACCGCCCCCGCGACCGTCAAAATGCACGGCCCGTCGCCGGAGCAAGTCGCCGCCGACCCCTTCCAGGACGACCCTCGCATCACCCCAGCCTTCAACGGCATGGCCCCCTCCGGTGACGCCGAGGCCGAGGTCGTCTACGCCAACTACGGCTCCCCGGAAGACTTCGACCGCCTGGAGAAGGCGAAGGTTGAAGTCAAAGGCAAAATCATCCTCGTGCGTTACGGCAAGAGCTTCCGGGGTGTGAAAGCATTTGTCGCCCAAGAACACGGCGCAGCGGGCGTCCTCATCTATTCCGACCCCGCCGACGACGGCTTCAAGCACGGAGATTCCTACCCCCTAGGCCCGTGGCGTCCAGAATCAGCCGTCCAGCGCGGCTCCGTCGGCTATATGTTCTTTTATCCCGGTGACCCCACCACCCCCGGAACTGCTTCTACTCCCACCCTGCCAGACGCCAAGCGCGTACCCCCGGCCAAAGCCGAGCAGCTTCCTACAATCCCCGTAACCCCGCTCTCCTACCAAGACGCCCGCCCCATCCTGGAAGCGCTTGCCGGCCCCGCCGCCCCCCAGGAATGGCAGGGAGCTGGTCCATTCACCTACCACGAGGGCCCCGGACCCGTCAGGGTCAAAATCCATCTCAAGCAGGACTACCAATACCGCACCATCTGGGACGTCATTGGCCGCGTTCGGGGCAGCGAATCGCCAGAGGACTGGGTCGTAGGCGGCAACCACCGCGACGCCTGGGTCTACGGAGCCGTTGACCCCAATAGTGGCACCGCAGCCCTCCTGGAGGCCGTCCACGGCCTCGGAGACCTCCTCAAGGCGGGCTGGAAGCCCAAGCGCAGCCTCGTCCTGGGCAGTTGGGATGCCGAGGAAGAGGGACTGATCGGCTCCACCGAATGGGGCGAGCAGCACGCGGTCGAGCTCGAAAAAGCCGTGGCCTACCTCAACATGGACGCCGCGGTTTCCGGGCCGGATTTCAGCGCCTCAGCCGTCCCTAGCCTCAAGGAATTTATCCGCCAAGTCACCCGCGATGTTCCCAGCCCTGCTGGAGGCACCGTCTACAGCGCCTGGCATGACACCACTGCGGGCAAAGCCAACCCCTTCCAGACGGAGGCCATCGGCACTAGCGCTCGCGCCCCCGCCGCACAGCTCCGCGCGGATGTGCCCGTCGGCGACCTCGGCAGCGGCTCCGATTACACCGTTTTTCTGCAACATCTGGGAGTGCCCTCCACCGATGTCGGCACCAACGGCCCCTACGGTGTTTACCACTCGGCGTTCGATAATTTCGCCTGGTTCAAGAAGTTCGGCGACCCCACGTTCCGCTACGAGCAGCAAATGGCTCGCATTTTCGGCCTGGAAGCCCTGCGCCTGGCCGATTGCGACGCTCTCCCTTTCGACTACGAGGAATACGCCAACGAAATTTCGGTCTACATCCGGGATGCCTCCGCCCGAGCAGATCTGCGCTTTGGGAAGGGAAGCGTTCACCTCGACGACGCCCAGAAAGCGGCGGCGCGCATGGCCAAAGCCGGTTCCGCTATCATGAAGAAACAAAAGCAGTTACCAAAGGATGCGAGCCATGTGAACCACGCCCTCCACAACGCCGAACGTGCGTTTCTCCTGGCTGACGGCCTGCCCGGGCGAGCGTGGTTCCGCCATGCCATTTACGCTCCTGGCAAATACACCGGCTACGCCGCGGTGGTGATTCCTGGGGTGAACGAGGCACTCGACCGTGGGGATAAAGACCTAGTCCAACGGGAGGCTGAAGCGCTTGCGGCTGCTTTGAACCGGGCGGCGGAGACGCTCGAGAGCGTCGGACGGTAATTCGTTGCGAAGCGCAAAGTTTTGCAGTTCCGCTGTCTTGGGCGCTCGCCCACCCCGCGATTTGTCATCACAAAGACTGTCCCATCCCGCCACTTCCCTTGTCTGGCGCGGATTTTCACCGATTTCTAACTTTCCAGCCGCGACTCTTTGGCGTACACTCGGAATCACTAGGGCAGTTTTCCTTTTTGCCGGAAGCGGCTGAACGGAACAAACGCTAGAGTGGTCTCCCCCCAAATGCCTGTTGCTCGTATCTACGCATCTCTTGTTGAGGAAGCGGAACCCATCTGCGCGGACCTGCTCGCGCGCGGGTACAACGTGGAAGTGGTTTTTCCAGATGCGGTACTGCCGACTCCCGCTGATTTGGAACTGCGCGTCGAGCGCTGCTCCGCCGAGCAGGCCATTGCCCGCGTCGGCGCCCAGGGTTCTCCTGCGCGATCAGTTTTTGTAACCCAGGGCAAAGGGCCGCGCCATGAATTGCTTCTCGTGGAGATGACCGTGCTTGCCACCGGAACTCACGGACGGCATCCCATGGCAATGCCCGCGGCTGTTACTCCTGAGATCGCGCTCGTGGCCGCACCCGCGGCTGAGCCCGAAAGCGTCCAACTTGCTGAAGTCCTGCCGTTCCCGGTTCTCACACCGACTTCTACCGAGTCATCTGAGTCAGTCAGCCTAGAAATTGCAAAGCAAAACATTTCGAATGCAGAACCGATGCTTCCGCCGCGTTACCTCGACACCAGTGACAACTTGGGCAAAGCCATGATGGCCGAACTCAACGCGTTTCTCGCGAGTGCTCCAGCGGTGGAACGTCCCGATGGTTTTTACGGCAAGGTGTACGAGAACGTGCGCCAATCGGCCAGCGTAGCCCGCGCGCGGAAAAATTGGGAAGGCCTCTCCTTGGCGGGAATCGCCGCCGCATTTGTTGGCTTGGTAGCGCTCGGTTGGTTTGCCGCTCCGGATCGCTCGCAGCAACCCACCAATGCGTCAGCGAACGTGGCTAACCAGTCCGTCGTCGCACCCACGAGGACGTTGGTATCGCCCAGCCCGTCTTTCAGCGAGCGATCGAGCCTACGAGCGAGCGAACGAACGAGCGAACTAGCGACCGAAACAACGAGCCGAATCGCCCTCGATCCTGTCGTTCTCAAAACACGAAGCTCCGTGAATGCGGAGCCAGCGCCAAGCCGAAACGGCGTCGGGCATCGCCAATTGCCTACGGAAGACTTCATCGCTCACGATAGTGTGGTCAACTTTTCGACTCGGCGAATGCTCCATAAGACGGCTCCGGCCGCGGCGACGATGTCGGAGCTGGTTCGGCCCGCTGCCATTCGCGCACCGGTCACACAATTCGCTGCGCGACCCGCTCCTCAGTCCACTACTCGATCCACTACTCAGTCCGCACCGGTCAAGGTCATTACAGACCTGAAGTAGCCGTGCCCCTGCGACCAATCTGTCATCCCGAGCGAAGCAAGGGATCCCCAGAATGCCGAGAGTGGTCCGGCACTTTCCTGCTTTCTTAGGACGCCGCCGCGCTGGGAGAAAGCTGGCGAGAGTGGGACGAATCGAGAGCACAGGGATTCCTCGCTTCGCTTCGGAATGACATTTCAAAAAAAGACATTTCAAAAAAAGACCGATTCAAAATTCCCGGAAGACGGCGGACCCTGAGGCGATCTATTACTTGATCGTCTACTTGATCGTCACAAACTTCTCCACCAAATCTGAATAATCCTTCTTTTCCAGTCCATGAACTTCCTTGTTGTACTCGTCCACTTTGGTCGAGTAGTTCATGGAACAGAACTTTGGTCCGCACATCGAGCAAAACGCCGCATGTTTGTACGATTCTTCAGGCAGAGTCTCATCGTGCATGGCCCGCGCCGTTTCCGGATCGAGCGAAAGCGCGAACTGGTTGTCCCAATCAAACTTGTAGCGAGCGAAGCTAAGGGCGTCATCGCGGTCTCGCGCCCCAGGACGGCCTCGTGCCACATCCGCCGCATGCGCCGCGATCTTGTAGGCGATGATGCCGTCCTTGACGTCTTTCTCGTTCGGTAACCCCAGGTGCTCTTTCGGCGTCACGTAGCAAAGCATCGCCGCGCCGTACCAGCCAATCATGGCTGCGCCAATGGCCGAAGTGATGTGGTCATATCCCGGCGCAATGTCGGTCACCAGCGGTCCGAGAGTATAGAACGGAGCCTCGTAGCAAAGCTCCATTTCTTTCTCCACCTGCTCTTTGATTTTGTGCATCGGCACGTGGCCGGGGCCTTCGATCATCACCTGCACGTCGTGCTCCCAAGCCATCTTCGTCAGCTCGCCCAGAGTCTTCAGTTCCGCGAACTGCGCTTCATCGCTGGCGTCAGCCAAACATCCCGGCCGCAGCCCATCGCCCAAGGAAAACGAAACATCGTGCTTCTTGAAAATCTTGCAGATGTCATCAAACCGCTCATACAGAAAATTCTGCTTATGATGATGCGTCATCCACTGCGCCAGAATGGCTCCACCGCGGCTGACGATGCCGGTAATGCGCTTCGAAACCAGCGGCACATATTGAATCAGCACGCCCGCATGGATGGTCATGTAATCGACGCCCTGCTCGGCTTGCTCTTCAATCACTTCCAACATGACATCGGCGTTCAGGTCCTCGACGCGTTTCACCCGCGAAATTGCTTCGTAAATCGGCACCGTGCCAATCGGCACCGGGGAATGCCGCAGAATCGCCTCTCGAATGTTGTGAATATCCCCGCCGGTGGAAAGATCCATCACCGTGTCCGCGCCGTAATGCACGGCCGTATGCAGCTTTTTCAGCTCTTCGTCCACTTCGGAAGTCACTGAAGAATTGCCAATGTTGGCGTTGATTTTGCATAGCGATGCCACGCCAATGCCCATCGGCTCCAGCTCTGGGTGGTGAATGTTGGCGGGAATAATCATGCGTCCGCGAGCCACTTCATCCCGCACCAGCTCGGGCGTGATCTTTTCCTTCAGCGCGATGTAGGTCATTTCCTCAGTCACCACGCCGCGGCGGGCGTAATGCATCTGCGAAAAGTTGCCGTCGGCGTTGTCCTTCTTGCGCTGCGCCAGCCATTCCGCGCGGGGCTGGGCGACGTCCTTCGAGCCGGAACCGTTGTGACCGTTGCCGTTGACACCACTGCCGTTCTTACCGTTGATCGTGCTCATGAACGCCACCATCCAGGGAGTATTGCGGGATTTGTAGCCTGATTATACGCCGCCATTTGCCCCTGCATCCGTTTTGGGCTAACGTTCTTGGGGGATATCCGTCGTACAGGGTTCCAACATTTTCGCCAGTGAGGTTGTGATGCGTCTAGTCAGAGTTGTTCTCGGTGTGTTGCTGTGCAGTGGCCTGGTTCAGGCGCAAACGGCTGTGGCTCCAAACTCACCCGCCAAACCAGCGCCCGGCTTCAGCGTCGACAACCTCGATAAGACCATCGACCCCTGCGTCGATTTCTACCAATACGCCTGTGGCACGTGGCTGAAGAACTCAGAGATTCCCGCCGACCAAACCGAGTGGGCGAGCTTCACCGAACTCTACGAGCGCAACCTCATCACCTTGCACGACATCCTGGACAAGGCCGCCGCGGGCGGACCGGAGCGCAGCGCCGTCGACCAAAAAATTGGCGACTTCTACGGCGCATGTGTCGACGAGAAGGCGGCCGAAGCCAAGGGTGTTGCGCCGTTGCAACCTGCGCTGGATCGCGTGACCGCCGCCAAAGACAAAACCGCCCTGATGGAAGCCATCGCCTACGTGCACATTCACGGGCCAAACCCGCTGTTCAATTTTTATTCCAACTCTGACCTGCACAACGCTGGCGAGGTCATTGCCTACATCGACCAGGGCGGCCTCACGCTGCCCGACCGCGATTACTACCTGAAAGACGACGCGAAGATGACCGAAATGCGCAAGCACCTGGTCGATTACGCCAGCGAACTTTTTGGCATGTCGGGCCGCACTCCGGAACAGGCCAAGAAAGCGGCAGAAACCGTACTGCGCATCGAAACGGCGCTCGCCAAGGCCTCCCTGGACCGCACCGCCCGCCGCGATCCCAAGAACCGCGACCACAAAATGTCTCGCGACCAGGCTGCCGCGCTTGCTCCCAACTTTTATCTGGAGCGCTACTTCGCCGCTGCGGGCGCGCCCAAGTTCAATGAATTGAACGTCTCCAACCCGGAATTCTTTAAGCAAGTGAACGAGGTCCTCTCCGCCGAGCCGCTGGATGCGCTCCAAACCTACGTCCAATTCCACTTACTGAACAATTCCGCGCCCTGGCTGTCCAAGGCTTTCGTCGACAGCAATTTCAAATTCCAGCAATTTCTCACCGGTCAGGCCGAAAATCAGGTCCGCTGGAAGCGCTGCGTCGACCTCACCGACAATTCTCTCGGCGAAGCCCTCGGCCAGAAGTACGTCGAAATCACGTTCGGCGCTGACGGCAAACAGCGCATGTTGAAGATGGTGGATGCGCTGGAAAAATCGCTCGACCGCGACATCCACGGCCTCCCCTGGATGTCCGCAGACACCAAAAAACAAGCCAAGCTCAAGCTCGATGCCATCCGCAACAAAATTGGCTATCCCGATGTTTGGCGCGATTACAGTTCCGTTAAAGTCGATCGTGGAGACCTGATCAGCAACATCGCCAACGCAACGGAATTCGAATCCCACCGGCAGATTGCCAAAATCGGCAAGCCGCTCGACCGCAAGGAATGGGGCATGACGCCGCCCACCGTTAACGCCTACTACAGTGGCTCGCAGAATGAAATTGTTTTCCCAGCAGGAATTCTTCAGCCGCCCTTCTTCGATAAGTCCATGGACGACGCTGTGAACTTCGGCGGCATCGGCCTCGTCATCGGCCACGAACTCACGCACGGCTTCGACGACCAGGGCCGCAAATTCGATCCGCAAGGCAACCTGCGCGATTGGTGGACCGCCGACGACGGCAAGGAATTCGAAAAGCGCGCCAGTTGCGTCGCCGACGAGTACAGCGGATTCACCGCCATCGACGATCTGAAGCTCAACGGCAAGTTGACGCTGGGTGAAAACACCGCCGACAACGGCGGCGCTCGGGTGGCTCTGGCCGCGCTCATGCAAATGCTCACCGCCGAAGGTAAAGCCGAGACCAAAATCGATGGCTTCACGCCCGAGCAGCGCTACTTCCTCGGCTTCGGCCGCGTCTGGTGCGAGAAACGCCGCCCCGAATATTCTCGAATGTTGGTCAGCGTCGACCCTCACTCTCCCGGGCGCTATCGCGTCAACGGCGTCGTGCAGAACATGCCGGAGTTCCAGAAGGCCTGGAGTTGCAAGGCCGGTCAGCCCATGGTGAAGGCCGACGCTTGCCACGTTTGGTAGAACGGTTAACCACGGAGACACGGAGAAAGCGCAAGGCATTTCCATGCTCGAGAGATGTCATTGCTCGAGAGATCTCATTCCGAAGCGCAGCGAGGCATCCCCAGGGTGTCGAGAGTGGCCCGGCACTTCCAGCTTTCTTGCGACGACGCTGCGCAGCGAGAAAGCTGGCGATAGTAGCGATGAGTCGAGAGCCGAGGGATTCTTCGCTTCGCTTCGGAATGACAAAATGTTGAGATTTGGAATAGTTCCGAGACTGTGCGAAGCCTAGACAAGGGGATGGGCGAAAAGAAGAATGACGGAAATAAACCAATAAAAATAAACCAACAAAAAACGGAGTCCGGTTTGTTCTCTGTGTCTCCGCGCTGAAATCGGTCCTAGTTTTTGCTCTTAAAGCCCTTGCGCCGCTGCTGGCTATACCGCCGCAACGCTTCTTCAATCGTGGGATAAGCCTCGGTGGCCGGACGAATCTCGTCCACCTCCACTGCCTTGCCTTCCAGCAATTTGTAATCCTGAAAAAACCTGCGCAGCATCAGCAGCCGGTGCGGAGGCATTTCGCTGGCCTCGCGGTAGGCATTGAATTCCGGGTCTTCCGTGGCCACGGCAATGATCTTGTGGTCTTTCTTACCCGAGTCAATCATGGTCATCACGCCAATCGCGCGCGAGTGAATGATCGTCAGCGGCACCACCGTCTCCTGGCACAGCACCAGCACGTCGAGCGGATCGTCATCCTCAGCCAGCGTCTGCGGAATGAATCCGTAGTTAGCCGGGTAGTAAACAGCCGAGTACAGGATGCGATCGAGCTTGATCAGGCCGCTATCCTTGTCGAGTTCATACTTCACGCTCGAGCCGAAGGGGATCTCGATGACAGTATTGAACTCCCGCGGAAGCAGGCTGCCGGGTGTGACGTCGTGCCAAGGGTGAATCATAAGCGCGCAAAAGCCTTTCTGCTCGAACGTATCTCCTTGATTGTAAACGGTTGGCTCGGGCGGCACGAAGTTACTATCGCGCAGCGCCTTCTTGGCCACGCGGTTTAGCTTTGTAACGGTTTGGCCGCTGTCTTCACTATGCAAGGAAGCGTCCCCCCGCAGAATGGCGGTTTTTGGTCGGATTGACCCTCTGGAATGGTTATTTGCGACCAGGGGTGAGCCTCTTTGCCGTCGGATTTCGTATTTCTTAGTAAGAGAGAGAAGTCTCCAAGGGCTAATTCAGACGAATCTCACGGACTGCGACCTCCTCAAGGCCCGAAGGACAAGTTCCAACGTTTTCTGAATTCACGTACAGGAATCCAAGCCATGAAAACCGCCGAGTTCGCCAATCAGCCGCCCGTCAATCCCTTGGTAGCCCAACACCCTGCCAGCCAGAACGCGCGGGATGTTCCTGTGACGCCGTCCGCCTTGCGGGTGAGTTCACCCCGGACCAGCATCGCCTACTCCGTCTTTCAAACTGTGGCTTGGGTCAAGGCCACGCTGCGCGCGGTGTTTTCGGGAGGTGTGCGTCGGGCCAGGGCATCGGAGGCAAATACCAGTGTTCCCCCGGCCCAGCGTTCCAACGAAAGCGCGTCCCGGCCAGCCAGCGGGCGCCCGAGCCAGACCATCAAAACACCCATGCTTCAGATGGCTATCGCGACAAACCAGC
The DNA here is from genome assembly GCA_043782485.1 of Acidobacteriaceae bacterium. Lineage (GTDB taxonomy): Bacteria > Acidobacteriota > Terriglobia > Terriglobales > Acidobacteriaceae > JANXUC01. The sequence goes on from JAYWAL010000077.1 coordinate 29,007, forward strand.
GCGAATCACTAAGGCCTTGAATCGCGGGTCACCGCGCAGCGGATCATAAGAGTGGGTCCACTGGGAGCGTGATCATGGTATTGGTACGCTGCGAGGAAGCCTTTTCCAGCCACGCAAAGGCATGATCTTTGCTTGGAGACTCTCAAGTTCACGGTTTTGACGGGCTTGGCGACGCTATCGTTCAGCGGTGGCGGCTATTTTATAAAGCTGTCAGCGGGGTTGACGCAGTTCCACCCCACCGTGCTGGTGTTCGCCTTGTTCGCCGTGGGGCAGGTCTTCAAACCGTGGCCATGCGCGGCGAGCAGATGTCGATCACCTACATCGCGGTCTTGCGATTTGAGGTCACTATCGCTTTCTCGCTTGGCACTTTTTGGATTTAGCCGGGATTGTCTCCCAGTAAGGCCGGAGTAAGAACTCTAGTACTTGCAAATCTGGTATTTGCAAATAGTTTCTAAGAAATGTCATTCCGAAGCGAAGCGAGGAATCCCTGCACCCTTGAGTACCCGACAACATTCTTGCGCCGAATTTTTGTTGCGAAATCGCTTGCCGCCGCTGGAATGTCGGACGCAGTGGCCAATGGGGCCTCGCGTCGAAGAAGATGTATCCGTGTGCTCCCCAACGCCCACCAGAGCGCGACCCAGTCACCTATAGGGTGTGCTCCATTTCCCCGCGACGGCACGAGACCAATCGCGCGTTCCCGGGGAAGCGAACCGAATGGTGAGTCGGACGATTTTGAGGGCAAGTTTTCGGACGGTTGTCATGAGCCTTGCACTCCGCCGAAGGCTGGCTGGCCAATCTGGTGTTCCAAAACAGTAGACGCCTCCTCCCGTGCGTATCGCGAACCGTTCGGCGTCAACTTGTACATGTGTCGCGGCGGTCTTCCAGTCTCGGCTACCTCCCAGCGTGTTTCCAGCAGCTTGTTTTCCGCCAGCCTCATGAGAATTGGATACATCGTGCCCGATTTCAAGCCCGTGTTGCGGCTGATGTCGTATCCGTACTTCCACTCGAGCGGGGCGTTCAAAAAATTACCCAGCACTCGACCTGTTTGCGGGGATCTGCGCAATCTCATGCAATAAATCTACATATGTAGATTTTAAGGAGTCAAGCGTTTTCGGAAGTCTATTCCTAATGGAGGCCTGCCCTTGGCAGCCCTCCCGGTACTTGACCGTAAGCCCCGTGGGCAGTAGAGTTTGCCTAGAAGTTGAGGTATGCCCATGTCCGCCGAAAAGACGAAAATGCTGAAGTTTGGCGCTGTGATTGCCGTTATCTTGGTGGCTATCAGTTACTTAGGCTACACCGGCGTGCAGGAAAGCAAGAGCTATTACGTCACCATCAAAGAGCTGAATGGCATGGGGGACGGGGCTTACACGAAGCGTTTGCGTGTGGCCGGGAATGTGCAGACCGGGTCCATCCGGCGGACCGGGTTGCATCTGGAGTTCACGCTGAACGAAGAGGGACGAATGTTGCCGGTGGTTTATTCCGGAACGGACGCGCCTCCGGACACGTTGAAAGATGACGCGCAGGCGCTGGCGGAAGGCGAAATGGGCCGCGATGGCGTGTTTCATGCCAAGCACTTGCAAGCGAAATGCGCTTCGAAATACGCGCCGAAGCCGGGCGCGAAACCGGGACAAGCGCCAGCGGCGCAGCCGGGAAATATGACGTCCGCGCCTGCCTCGTCGCCTAATGCGCGGGCTGCCGGTTCCGGGATGTGATTGGGTGCTGGAAGTCCCAATGACTCTTTCTTCCGCGGACACCGCGCAGGATTCTGATTCCATTCCCGCTGTCGTCCTGACGGGCCTTACCAAACAATTTGGGCGTTTTGCCGCGCTGCGCAATGTTTCCGCGGAATTTGCCGCGGGGAAGCTTTACGTCGTCCTGGGGGAAAACGGGGCGGGGAAGAGCACCATGCTGCGCGCGATCGCCGGATTGCTGCGGCCCTCGGCGGGAAGCGTTTCCGTTTTTGGAGCACAGTACGGCGGCGAGGATTCAGGGCGCTGGATTCTGGGCCAGCTTGGCTATATGGCGCACCCATCGTTGCTGTATGACGAGATGAGCGCGATGGAGAACTTGATTTATTCGGCGCGGCTCTACGGGATTGACGACGACGCGCGCTGTGCCGCTGCGATCACTTTAGTGGGGCTGGACCCGGCGCTGAATCGCCCGGTTGGCCACTATTCGCAGGGGATGCGGCAGAGGACTTCCCTGGCGCGGGCTTTGCTGCATGACCCCAAATTGCTCTTGTTGGACGAGCCGTTTTCCAACGTGGATGTGGCATCGGCGCGCGGGATGGTGCAGTTGCTCCGCTCGATGCGCGACGCCGGGAAGACGATTTTCGTGGTCACGCACCAGGCCCGGCTGTTGGCTCAGGCGGCGGATGAGTTTGTCTGGATCCATGCGGGGAATATTGAGAGCCGGGTGACGACGCTGGATCTGGAGCTGGTGCAATGAGCGCGTCGACTCCGGCAACCCCGGCACACCCCGCAAAAATTACTACTAAGTTAATTAATGAAAAAGTTATTATCCAACCAGTAATAAAAACGCCGAAAGTTCTGCTGGCGACGCTCATGAAGGATTTGCGCCTCGAGTGGCGCAGCAAGGACGCCATCAACTCGATGGTGTTCTTTGCGCTGCTGGTGGTGGTGGTCTTCAGTTTCTCGTTCGACCCGACCGGCGACGATGCGCGGAGGATCGCTGCGGGGTTGATCTGGGTGGCGTTTCTGTTTGCCGCCGTGGTGGCGCTGAACCAAACTTGGTCGCGGGAGATCCGCAATCAGGTCCTGGACGCCTACCGGGTTTCCACCGCCCCGGCCAACGATTTGTTCCTGGCCAAGGCGCTGGGGAACTTCCTATTTGTGACCATGCTGGAAGTGGTGATGACGCCACTTTTTGTGGTTTTTTACAATTTGCGGGTCTTGGGGCCAGCCTATCTGCTGCCGGTGATTGCGCTGCTGGGAACTTGGGCCTTGGTGGTCAATGGCACGTTTTTCGCGGCCATTTCGCTACGCACGCGCAGTCGCGAAGTCATGCTCCCGCTGATTTTGTTCCCCATTTCCATTCCGGCGCTGCTGGGCATGGTGGAAGCGACCAAGATTATTCTGACCGGAGAGTCCTCGGCCAAGTTTTGGATTGTGTTGCTCGCGGTCTATGATTTGGTGTTTACTACTGCTTGTCTGGCTTTGTTTGAAACGGTGCTGGATGCCGAGTAAAGATGCTGAGTAATGACGCCGAGTAAGCAAGCCCAATGAAACCGCCCGTCTACATTGCGATTGCCGTGGTTGTGGCGCTGCTGGCGTTTGGCCTGTATCAGGGCTTGGTCGTCGCCCCCACCGAGCAAACGATGGGCGATGTGCAGAGAATTTTCTACTATCACGTACCGTCCGCATGGACCTGCTTCCTGCTCTTCTTCATCAATTTTGTGGCGTCGATTGTGTACCTGTTCCGCCGGACCAGCAAGGCCGACGCGATTGCCGTGACGACCGCCGAAGTCGGCGTGGCGTTTTGGGCGGTGGTCATCATTACCGGGCCTTTGTGGGCGCGACCGGTTTGGGGCATCTGGTGGACTTGGGACGCGCGGCTGACATCGACCCTGATCCTGGGCTTGATTTACGTCAGTTACCTGATCCTGCGGCGCTTTGCCAGCGGGGGTCAGACGCCAGTTTTGGCGGCGGCTCTGGCGGTGTTTGGCTTCGCCGATGTGCCGTTTGTGTACCTCTCCATCTGGTATTTCCGCACGCAGCACCCGCAGCCAGTGATTGGCGGCGGAGGCTCGCTGCACCCGGCCATGTGGCATGCGCTGCTCTATAACTGGCTGGCGTTCTCTGCTTTCGCGGCTTTGCTTTGCTATTTCCGCTACCAGCTCGAACGCAAACAGCGCGACGTGGAAGAAACGCTGGCGCTGGAATCGCTGATGCAGGGGTCGCCGAGATAGTGTTGCCGAGGTAGTGTTGCCGAGGTAAAGTTGAGATAAATGAGATAAATATGAACCCGATCCCATTCCTCTACGCCGCTTATATCGTCACCTGGGTCATCCACGGGGTCTTCATCCTCACGATGGTGACGCGCTGGCGCAAAGCCGACCGCGAGCTGCGGGAATTCCAGAAGAAGTAGCCACACTCGGCGCCTTTCGAATTTTCCTAAAGCCAGACACCTCTCCCGCCCAATCTCCGCATCCAACGGCAGGCAGAGGTGTCGATTCCGGGCTTCGTCCACTGCCCAACAAGGCTGTGTTAGCTTGACAGGCTAACCCTAAGCTGTTTAAGTAGTTAGTTTGACTTGCACCCAGTCTTGATGACAGGTTTGACCCCGTCGCGCGTGTTTCCGCGGGACGAATGTCCGCCCTGGTGGCGGCCTTGGCAAGAGCCGGAACACAACATCCCTGGAAGCGAACATTGGCATCGAAACATCGGCTAGAAACAACGCTGGGAAATTTTTGGAGGATCGACCACGTGAAACTGAATTCCCGCCGCACTCGCGGCTGCGCCACGTCCCAAACCACCCTTTTAGCGGTTGCGCTGCTTACGTTTTTGGGAGCGGGTGCTCTGTGGTCGGTTTCCAGCAGGATTTCCAGCAAGCATGTGGCGGTCAAGACTCCGGAACTGACGGCCCGGCAGATGCCTGTCGTGCCAGCCCAAGCCGGGTCCCGCGCGGCGTTCGCCAAGCTGCCCATTGCCTTCGAACCCAACCAGGGCCAAACCGATGCCAGCGCGTCCTACATCGCCCACGGTTCCGGCTACGGATTGGTCCTGGCGCCCAGCGAAGCCGTTCTCAGCCTCGGCGGCAAGGGAACCTCCGCTGCCGTCCACATGCAACTGGAAGGCGCGGCCGCCAACCCGGTCATTTCTCCCTCCGAGCCGCTTCCCGGCAAGTCCAACTACCTGCGCGGGAACGACCCCAGCCGCTGGGTTCGCAATGTCCCAACCTTCGCTCGCGTGCAATATAGCGCCGTTTATCCAGGAATCGACCTGGTTTACTACGGCCACCAGGGCCAGCTCGAATACGATTTCGCCGTGCGCTCCGGTGCCGATCCGAAGCAGATTCGCCTGCAAATTGCTGGTGCCGACCGCGTTTCTCTGGGCACCGATGGCAGTTTGCGCCTGAAGACTTCCGTCCGCGAAGTGCGCTGGAACAAGCCCGTGGTCTACCAGGAAGTGGATGGCCAACGCCGCAACGTGGAGGGGCGCTTCCAGCTGCTCGCCAGGAATCGCGTCGGCTTCGTGCTGGGCCCGTACGACCGTAGCCGCGACCTGATCATTGATCCGATTCTGGGCTATGCCACGTACTTTGGCGGTACCGGCGACGAAGTGAACCCGCAAATCGCCCTGGACGTGAACTCGAACATTTATCTTTCCGGCACCACCTCGTCTGCGGTTGTGCCCCACCCGGCCTGCGGTGCCACGGGCCAGCCCATTTGCTCGACTCTGAGCGGAACCACCGACGTATTTGTGAGCAAGCTTGATCCTATTGGGTCCTCGGTCACTTACACCACCTATTTGAACGGCCTGAGTCTCCCCGTGCCGACGGCTCCGACAACCTACGGCAACGCCACTGGCACCGACTCCAGCGCGGGCCTGGTCGCGGACAACCAGGGCAACGTCTACGTCACCGGCACCACCACCTCCAGCGATTTCCCGGTAACCCCGACGGCATTCCAGTCCGCGCCGAAAGCAGCGGGCGCGCACGTGTTCCTGACGAAGCTCGATTCCACCGGCACCAACCTGCTGTACTCGTCGTATCTTTCCGGCACAGGTTCGGATAACGCGATGTCCCTGGCAGCTGACAACACCGGCCACGCTTACATTCTGGGATGGACTACCTCTGTGGCTTCTGGCGACTTCCCGACGGGGACTTCGTTCCAGCAATCGCCGAATAATGCGACGCGCCTTTATTTTGTCGCGAAGTTTGATACCACGCTGAGTCTGGTGCCCAGCCTCAAGTTCTTCTCGTACCTGGGCGGCGGCGACAGCTCGCATTCGGCCACACCGGTGGATGGGGTAGGAGCGGCCTGCAACCAGCTTCCCTGCGGCGGCATTACCCTGGATTCCACGGGCGATGCCTTTGTCGCGGTTGGCACCTTGTTCAGCAACATGCCGGTCATCAACGCGTACCAAGCGCAGATCAACGGTGGTTTGGATGCTTACATTGTCAAAATCTCACCTGACGGCGGCGGCCTGTTGTATGGCACCTATTTTGGCGGGGCCGGCGATGACATCGCCAACGCTATTGCCCTCGACAGCAGCGGCAACGCCTATGTTGCTGGGTCGGCCACTTCTGCTACGTCCCTGCCCGTGGGTACGGTCAAAGGCATCCTGACGTACGGTGGTGGTGCCACGGATGGCTTCATCGCCAAGTTGAGCAACCCCACATCAGGTGTGGTGGCCTTAACGTTCTCTTCGTTCCTGGGCGGCACTGGGGACGATGTTGCCACCAGCATCGTCACGGATACCACCCAAAACGCGTACGTGGTTGGGTCGACGACTTCCCCTAATTTCCCGGTGCCCATCAATGGCACCTCGACGCCCAATAGCGGCACGGATGCGTTTTTGGTCAAGCTCAACACGAGCATAGGTTTTGTTTCTGGAACGAGTTCGCCGGTCGCTTTTTCCAAGTTGTTTGGCGGCTCTGGCACGGACCGCGCCACTGGAATGGCGCTGAATCCCACTGGTTCGGTCCTCATCACCGGAGAAACCAATTCGGCGAATTTCCCGGTCCAATCGCAGTTGGGGATCTCTGTTCTTCAGCCCGCACTCGGTGGACTTAGAGATGCGTTCCTTGCCAACTTCGGGCCCCAGACCGATCTGGCCCTCACCATCACCACTTCGGCCAGCCTCGTAGCGGCTGGGAATGTCGATACGTTCACCTACACCGTCAAGAACAATGGTCCCGACCCCAGCGCCGGAGCGGTTCTAACCATTCCCGTGCCGGCTGCATCCGGCGGCTACACGCTGGGCGCATTCCCGACGACCTGCGCCGTGACCGGCACTGCGGTGGAAAGTTGCACGCTGGGTACGATCACTTCGGGCAACAGCACCAGCGTGGCGATTCAGGTTACCGCGTCGAACACGTCCAGCAATACGCCTCCGGCTACGCTCACGATGTCGGGCCACGTGGTGCCAGGCAACAGCGCTGTCGACTCGGTTCCCGGGAACAACTTCGGTTCGGCCACGGCAACCGTCGAAACTTACACTACGAACGTGAGTCCCACCAGCGTTTCGGTGGCGGCGGGTGCCACGGCCTCCTACCTGGTGACCGTCACGCCGGATTCCACCAATGGATTTGCCGGGACCATCGCGCTGAGCTGCGTGCAGCCCACCACCCCGGTGGCTTTAGCGGGTGCGGCGTGCACGTTTGCGCCAACCTCCTTGGGGCCGATTGCCAAAAATACCGGTGCCACCACTTCCGTGCTCAAGATCACCACCACCAAGCCAACCGCCACCGCCAGCGTACATGGCACGCCGACGCTCTGGTACGCGCTGTGGTTGCCGCTTTGCGGACTTGCGCTGTTTGGAGCGGGATCGACTCGCCGCCGCCGCTGGATGTCGGGAGCCGCGTTTGTGATTCTACTGGGTGCGGTTTCGCTGTTGCCGGCATGCGGTAAGAAGTCTTCTGGCACCCCAACCAACGGCACGCAGACTGGTACTTATCTGATTCAAATTAAGGCGTCCTCGGGCTCCTTCACCAATCCACCGACGACGAACCCGTTGACGGTGACGCTGATTGTTACCCCTCCGTAGAATCGCGCGTGTGGAATCGCCCCGTCGGTTCGCGTGGTTCGCGATCCGGCGGGGCTTTTTGTTTGCATTGGATTCAGTAATTTTAAAAAAGATCCGCGCCGCCGGAATTTATTTTTTAGCTTGTCCCTCGATTGGAACTTGAATCCTGTGGGAGTCCATGCTCATCCAAACTCTCGTTGGTAGTTTGAACAGGAAAAGGAATCCATATGAGCAAGCTGGCAGGAAAAGTCGCAGTCGTAACCGGTGCCTCGAAGGGCATTGGCGCATCCATCGCTGAACATCTGGCCGCCGAGGGCGCGTCCGTGGTGGTCAATTATTCCAGTAGTAAAACAGGGGCTGAGGCGGTGGTGAAGCGCATTACCGCCAAGGGCGGCAAGGCCACCGCGGTGCAAGGCGATGTCTCCAAGCCGCAGGACATCACGCGCCTGTTCACAGAAACTAAAGCCGCTTACGGCAGGCTGGATATTCTGGTGAACAACGCGGGTATTTACGAATTCGCTCCGCTGGGGACAATTACGCCCGAGCATTTCCACAAACAGTTTGACCTGAACGTGCTGGGCCTGATTCTGACCACGCAGGAAGCGGTGAAGTACATGGGCGAAGGCGGGTCGATCATCAACATTAGTTCCCTGGTGGGGCCAATGCCGGCTGCGACTGGCTCCGTCTATAGCGCGACCAAAGCCGCGGTGGACGCGGTTACGATTGCGCTGTCGCAGGAATTGGGAGCGAAGAAAATTCGCGTGAACTCGCTGAACCCGGGCCTGGTGGACACCGAGGGCGTGCGCGCGGTTGGCTTTGACAAGGGCGACTTCCGCAACATGATCGAGTCGAAGACCCCGCTCGGACGCATTGCGCAACCGGAAGATATCGCGCGGGCGGCGGTATTCTTCGCTTCGGACGACTCGGGCTGGGTCACGGGCCAGACGCTGATTCTGGCGGGCGGGTTGCGGCAGTAGGATCTATTCCGGCGTTACCCCTGTCGGGTCGCGTGGTTGGCGATCCGGCGGGGGCTTTCATTCAACCTAAGCGCGCGCCGACAATTTTCGCTCCATCGAATCGCCTAGCTGGTAGTGCCGAATCTTGTAAAGCAAAGCCTTGTAACTGATCTTCAACACAGCCGCAGCCTGCTTGCGATTCCAATTGGTCTGTTCCAAAGCCTTCATGATGGCATCGGCCTCGGCACCGTCTTTCGCGTTGCGGCCCAAGGATTTCAAGCCGCCCTCGCCATCGACGTCCACGGTATCGCCATTGGGCAGCAGTTCGCTGACGGCCAGCTTTTCGTCGCCAAGAATCAGGTAGCGCTTGACGAAGTTGCTCAGTTCGCGCAAGTTTCCCGGCCAGGAATGGGCCAGACAGGCTTCCATCAAAGCGGGAGACAGCGGCAGCGGCGCGCGCCCGTAAAGTTCCGACATGCGCGACATGAAGTGCTTGAGCAGAATCGGAACTTCTTCTTTGCGGTCACGCAGCGGCGGCAGCGAGAGCGTGAAGGCGTTCAAGCGGTAGTAAAGGTCTTCGCGCAGCATCTTGTTGGCCAGCGCTTCGGGAATGTTGATGTTGGTCGCGGCCAGAATGC
>JAYWAL010000078.1:0-14762 GCA_043782485.1 Acidobacteriaceae bacterium
ATCGCACGTTTCTCCGCTGGAACGCGGTCGAGCCAAGTGCAGTCCCGCCGCAAGGAAGTGGAGCGCTTGCAGGTGACGGATCTCGCCCGCTCCAACATCGCGCGCCCGTTCATCAAATTCGAACAGAAGCGGCCATCCGGTAAGCACGTGCTGGATTTTGTGGATGTCTCCAAGTCGTATGGCGACACGGAAGTGATCAAGGGCTTTACGGCAAGCGCGTTGCGCGGTGAAAAGATCGCGCTCATCGGTCGCAATGGTGCCGGAAAAACCACGTTGATCAACGCCCTGCTGGCCAGTTCACCCACCATTCCCGAGAGCGAGTTGCGCCAGACCAGCAGCTATGGCGGTCCGTTTCTTTCGGGCGGCAAAGTCACTTGGGGGCATGAAGCCACGGTGGGCTACTTCGCGCAGGATCACAAGCAGTTGATTCAAAAAGGCTCCAACGTTTTCGATTGGCTGCATCAGTGGGAGCCGGGAGCCTCCACCGAAGAAATTCGCGGGTTGCTCGGGCAAATGCTGTTCCAAAAAGAAGAAGGCAACAAGAAGACGGAAGCCCTCTCCGGCGGCGAGGCAGCACGTCTTCTATTTTGCAAGCTCATGTTGCAGAAGCCCAACATCTTAATTTTGGACGAGCCAACCAACCACCTGGACCTCGAAGCCATCAACGCTCTCAACATTGCGCTGCAACGCTATCAAGGGACGGTGTTCATCGTCACGCACGACCACGACTTAATCGACGAAGTAGCCACCCGCATCTGGCACTTCGAAAACGACCACAAAATCACAGACTTCAAAGGCGTCTACGCCGAATACCAGGCCGTCGAAGTCTAAGCTCGCGTAGGGGCAGGCGCGCTCGCCTGCCCAGGGAAGGTTTCGATTCCGGTGGCATCGGGACCATCTTGTTTGAAAAAGACCACGGCTGCAGCCGCGCGACACAGGCGGCACAGAATCAGGGTCTTGAGCCACCGAGGCCGATCTTCATGCGATTCCGGAAATACTCAATCACTTCAGCTTCGCTTCGAGCTCCGCCCATCTCGCATAGAGCGTATCCACAACTTCTTGCGCCGCATCTAGCGCAGCATGAGCATCCAACAACTTCGGCGCATCGCTAACAATGGCCGGATCTTCCAAGGCCTCCCGCTTCGCCTGCAACACCACTTCCGCATCTGCAACACGATGCTCAATCGTGTTGTAATCTCGCGCGTCCATGTAGGAGAGCTTCTTGGCGGCCCGCGAGGCTTCGGGGCTGGGTGCCGCGGTTTTTTCCGGCCCTGCCGATTTTTTGCCATCCTTGGACTCGCGCTGCCAGACGTCCCATTGCGAGTAGTCGGCAAAGCCCTCGGCGCTGCCCTGCCCGTCCAAACCCAGCACTACCGTCGACACCCGGTCCAGCAAATACCGGTCATGCGTTACCAGCACCAGTGCGCCGGGATACTCCAGCAGGCTTTCTTCCAGAATTTCCAGAGTAGGAATATCGAGATCGTTGGTGGGTTCGTCCAACAGCAGCAAGTCCGCTGGCTGCAACATAAGCTGCGCGATCAGCACGCGCGCCCGCTCGCCGCCCGAAAGGCGGGAGACGGGCTGGTTCAGCTGTTCGCTGGTAAACAAGAACCGCGCCGCCCAGGAGGCCACGTGAATAATGCGGTCTTGATAGATGACCGAATCGCTATCCGGTGCTAGCGCTCGTCGCAACGTGCCCGTGTCATCCAATTGCCGCGTTTGGTCGAAGTAGACGATGCGCAGAACGTTCGCCCGGTGAATCTGGCCCGTAGTTGGCTGGTTTTCCCCCAGCAGCAGCCGCAGCAAAGTGGTCTTCCCACTACCGTTCGGTCCAACCAGGCCCACGCGCATCCCGGCCGTGATCGTAAAACTCAAATCGCGAAACAGAGTCCGGCCCGGGATGTCGTAACTCACGTCTTCGAGCTCTACCAGCCGCTTGGTCTTGCGGCCCGTGGCGGAGAAATCAATCCCAGCGCTGGAGGTCTTGGTCCGGGCGTTCAAGTTCGCCAGCTCGCCAATCATCTCGTGAGCGCTGTCAATGCGGGCTTTCGATTTGCTGGTTCGAGCCTTCGGCCCGCGCCGCAGCCATTCGATTTCCGTGTGTACGCGGTTCTCCAAAGCCTCTTGCCGCTTGGACTGCGCGTGCAGAAACTCTTCTTTCTTAATCAGGAACGTGCTGTAGTTTCCATGGACTCGCAGAATGCCATCTGGATAGGCTCGGTTCAGTTCCGCCATTTCAGTGGCCACGTTTTCCAGAAAATAGCGGTCATGGCTGACGGCCACGCAGGCAAACGATGCGCTTTCCAGCAATTCCTCCAGCCACTGAATTCCGGCAAGATCCAGGTGGTTCGTCGGCTCATCCAGCAATAGGATGTCCGGCCCCTGGACCAGCGCCGCCACCAGCGCCAGCCGTTTCTGCCACCCGCCGGAGAGTTTGGCAGCATGGGCGTCAAGGTCTTCAAACCCCGCCCGCCCCAGAGTCTCGGCAAACCGCGTGCCGCGGTCGCTCTCGGGAACGGCGGAATCTTCCATCGATTTCTGCACCACGCTGCGCACGGTGGCTTCGGGCCGAAACTCGGAATCCTGCGTCACGTAACTCAACCGGCTCCGCTTCCGTCGCGCCACGTCCCCGCTGTCCGGGTCGACGTCCCCCGCCAGGATCCTGAGCAGGGTCGACTTACCCGATCCGTTGGGGCCAATCAATCCAACCCGGTCGCCCTCCGAAATGGTGAAAGAAACATTCTGAAAGAGCGGAAGGACGCCAAACCGCTTCGAAAGATCCTGCGCATTAATAATCGGGGGCAACGGGCTATTCCATCTCCTGCGGCAAACTGCTGCTCTCGGGCCGCTCTTTTATAAGGTTAACAGGCTGGGCGAACGGGCTGGGCTAACAAGCGGTGGGTTAACAAGCATGATTAACAGGCGCAGTCGGTGAGTTTAGACCTGGGACCGCACTTCGCACAACGCCGAAAGCGCCCAACAACGCCAAACAATGGAAACAATGCGCAGCCAATTAGAGGCAGAAACTGCAGGACGAAGCTTCGTATCAGGGCACCGCTTCAGCGGTGCCGTAAGTGCTTTGTTATGAGCGCCTTCAGGCGCTGCAAGCCACTCAAGCCGTAACCCCGGGATCGAAGTCTTCGAGCAAATCCTCCACATCATCTGAGAACGCAAACTCCTGCTGCGCCGTCCGCACGGGCGCAAACGTCATCCGATGCAACGGCGTTGGCCCGAACTCCAGCAGCGCCGCCTTGTGCGCCCGCGTCCCGTACCCCTTGTTCGACGCTAAAGCATACTGCGGATAGGATTTATCCAGCTCCCGCATCATTCGGTCCCGCTCGACTTTGGCGATGATGGAAGCCGCCGCAATGGACACGGAAAGAGCATCCCCATGAATGAGCGCTAGCTGCTCGCAGGGGTGGTCCAGCCGGACGGCATCCACCAGCAGGAAGTCCGGCTCCGGCCGCAGCTGCAACACCGCATTGCGCATGGCTAGACGCGACGCCTGGAGGATGTTGATTGCGTCAATCTGGGCGGCGTCCACGGCCGCAAACGCCCAACAGAGGGCACGCTGGCGTATCTGGCAGGCCAGCCGTTCGCGCGTCTCCTCGGGCAGCAGCTTGGAGTCCCGGAGGCCTCGAATTCGGTCCTCGGGGTCCAAGATGACCGCTGCGGCCACCACCGGGCCGAACAGGCAGCCTCGTCCCGCCTCGTCCACGCCACCAACCATCTGGGCACCTGCCTTCCAGGCTTCCTTTTCGTAGCGCAGGGTACAGCGTAAGCTCCTGAGCAGGCGTAACTTAGCTGCTGCCGGGGAGAGTTTTCGTGGTCCTTGGACGCTGCTGGGTGGCATGAGAAGTGACTTCGGTCCAGACAGGGGCATCATCGCTTGCTTTGCCCCGGTTCGCAAGGCTCGAATCCCAAAAGCTTGTGGAAAAGCCGTGCCTCCACATCCGTAATCACCCGTCCGAGGTAGCCTAGGTTACGGCGGTAAATTGCTGACAGTAAAAACACTTGCTACCTTTACCAGTAATTGGGGAGATTCATGTCGTCAGCTAAAACCATGCCATCCGCCAAAAAAACAAGATCGAAGCACGATTCGAACGTCCTTCCTCCTGGGCGCCACGATTCTCCTGGGCGCTACGATAAGCGCGTACAACTGGCTATCCCATTGCGTGTCGTGACTTTAGACTCACAGAAGCGTCCCCAGCTCGATATGGCTTGCACGCTGGATATTTCTTTGCGCGGGGCGCGATTGTATGGGGTGCGTTCGGCGGCGCGGGTGGGGGAAATGGTCACGGTGGAGCGCGGCCGTAGCAAGTTTTCCTGCCGGGTGATTTGGATTGGCGCGCCAGATACGCCGCAGAAGGGGCAGATTGGCGTGGAAGCGGTGGAAGCCGGTAAGTCCTTTTGGGAGAAGGAGATGCGGGAAACAGCTGACCAGTTCACGCCGATCACGCTGGATCCCACGGTCCGCATGCCGCAAGGTGAGCGCAAGCGTAAGTTTGCCCGTGTCACTGCCGAAGTTCCGGCGCGGGTGGCCCCGCAGGGCGGGCTGGACGACACATTCCGGCACGGCAGAATCACCAATATCTCCGAGACCGGGTGCCTGCTGCTAGGGAACTCTGGTCTGGACATCGGTGCCCACGTCGAGGTAACGCTCGACCTGCCGAACACCGATGTGGTGATTCGCGGACGGGTAAAGCACTCAGGGCAGGATGGATTAGGGATTGAATTCAGCGAGATTCGCAAGAGCGACCGGCAGTTGTTGCGCTATTGGCTGCAACAGCAGCTGGTTGGGGCGTCCGCGCCGGTTGGAGTGTCTTAGGTTTCGACTTTATCGAACAACTTTATCGCGCAACGCCGGTTCGTCCGGCAAATTAGCACAGCGTGCGCTAAAACGGTAGGGGCGTGGCATTCAGCCACGCCCCTACCGTTATTGTTGCGAAAAACTACTTCGTTTTCTCGACTTCGCGCAGACGCGCCGCTTTGCCGCGGAGCGCGCGCAAATAATACAGCTTGGCGCGGCGGACCTTGAACGAGCGGACTACTTCTACCTTATCTACCACCTTGCAGCGATAAGGGAAAATGCGTTCGACGCCCTGGCCGAAGCTCATCTTGCGGACGACGAATGAACCCTGCTGGCCATTTCGCTGAGAAATGACTAGGCCTTCAAAGACCTGAACGCGTTCTTTTTCGCCTTCTTTGATCTTAACGTGAACGCGGACAGTATCCCCGGGATTGAACTTGGGAAGGTCGGTCCGCTGCGATTTTTCCAGAAGCTTATCGATGATGGGATTGGACATGACTCGATCTTTCTTGATTTTCTAAGCCTTGATTATATCGGAATTAGGGGAAGTTGGCGAGGGCTTCGGGTGGGTTGAGGGGCTTTCGAGGATTTTATTTTCTCGTCTTATCCTGGAATCTGCTTCCCTAGTCTCTTCGGCTGAGCTCTCTCTGGGCAGAGGGCTTCGACTGCTCAGGATAACAGCGAACAAACCAAGACCACGCGGGCGGCGGCACCCCCGCCTACGGGAACTTGCTGCGGATATCAGACAGCTTTTCGCATCCTTCCGCCAATTTGGTTAATCCAACACCGGACGGCTTTTTTGGCTGGCGCGTTTTGGTTTTCGCTAGGAATATGGCTGGCGGGTCTATTTTCAGTTATTCTTACTTTGTTAGGTGGGCGAACATATGGCGAAACGAATGATGTTGATGTTGGTGCTGGTTGGGGTCCTGATTGTGGGCCTAGGCTTTGTGAAGTATCGGCAGGTACAGGCGGCGATTGCCATGGGGGCGAGTTTTGCGCCGCCTCCGACGAGCGTGACCACGGTGATCGCCAAGCAGGAGACGTGGCCGTCAACGCTCACCGTGGTGGGAACTGCGGCAGCCATTCGAGGGGTTACGGTGAGCGCCGACCTGCCTGGGACTGTGGACAAGATTCACTTTGAATCCGGCCAGTGGGTGAAGCAAGGCGACGTTCTGGTGGAGTTGGACACGCGGCAGGAGAAGGCGCAGCTGGCCAACGTGGAGGCGCAGCGTGACTTAGCCAAGATCAACTACGGCCGCCTGGAGCAGCTGGTGAAGGAAGGTGTGACAGCGCGCTCTGAGTACGACACGGCCACGGCCAACCAGAAGGCAACGGAAGCGCAAGTGGGCGAGATTCGGGCGACGATTGCGCGCAAAACGATTCGTGCGCCGTTCGCGGGTGTGCTGGGGTTGCGGCAGGCCAATTTGGGTCAATACCTGGCGCCGGGCGCGGCCATTGTTTCGTTGCAGGCGTTGAATCCGATTTATGCCAATTTTGGAATTCCACAGCAGGCTGTTCCGCAAATGAAGCTGGGCCACGGCGTGCACGTAACCAACAACGGGACCGGAATCGCGCTCAGCGGGCGCATTACGGCGCTGGATTCGGTGGTGGACGAAAAGACGCGCAACATTCAGGTGCAGGCGACCTTGGCAAATCCTGGGAACAAGCTGCGTCCGGGAATGTTTGTGGAAGTGGAGCTTCCGCTGGGCAAACCGCGTGAGGTATTTGCTCTGCCGGCGTCGGCCATTAACTACGCCCCTTACGGGGATTCGGTATTTGTGGTGACGGACTTGAAGGATCCGAAGTCGGGGAATTCATACCGCGGTGTGCGCCAGCAAGTAGTGAAAATTGATGGCACGCGGGGCGACCAGGTTGGCATTATTTCCGGGCTGAATCCTGGGGACGAGGTGGTGAGCGCGGGTGTTTTCCGGATTCGCAACGGAGCGCCGGTGCGGATTAACAACCAAGTGCAACCAGGAAATAACCCGAATCCTACTCCGCAAGACAATTAGCACCAGAGAGATTCCCGTATGAAGCTGACTGATTTATTTGTAAAACGCCCCGTTCTTTCCATGGTTGTGAGCCTGGTGATTCTCATCGCCGGATTGCAGTCGATCCGTTCGCTGAGCGTGCGGCAGTATCCGCGCAGCGATATTTCCGTGGTGCAGGTGACCACCGTTTACGTCGGCGCGAATGCCGATCTGGTGCGCGGATTCATCACGACGCCGCTGGAGCGCGTGATCGCGAGCGCCGACGGCATTGATTACATGGAATCGACCAGCGCCCAGGGCCTGAGCACGATTCAGGTTCACCTGAAGCTAAACTACGATACCAACGCGGCGCTGACCCAGGTGCAGGCGAAAGTGGCCCAGGTCAAGAACGACCTTCCGCCGGAATCGCAAGCGCCTGTGATTGAGCTACAGACGGCAGACAACCAGTTCGCCGCGATGTATATTGGCTTTTCGTCCAACGCACTGGACCAGAACCAGATTACGGACTACCTGACGCGCGTAGTTCAGCCTAAGCTGAGCGCGGTCAGCGGCGTGCAGCGCGCCGATATTTTGGGCAACCGCACGTTCGCCATGCGGATTTGGCTGAAGCCTGAACAGATGGCGGCACGCGGCATTTCGCCTTCCGACGTGCGCGACGCGCTGTCGAAGAATAACTATCTTTCGGCGCTTGGAAGTACCAAGGGCACGATGGTTTCTGTGAACTTGGTGGCGAACACCGATTTGCGGACCCCGCAGGAATTCCAGCAACTGGTGGTGAAACAGCAAGGCGGCGTGATTGTACGACTGGGAGAAATTGCCGATGTTGTCTTGGGCGCGGAGAACTACGACTCCGACGTTCGTTTCAATGGGGAAACGGCAACGTTCATGGGGATTTGGGTGCTTCCCACGGCGAATTCCCTTGATGTCATCAAGAACGTGCGCCAGCAGATTCCGGGAATCCAGTCGCAACTGCCCGCGGGAATGAAGGTAGGCATACCTTACGACGCGACCGCCTACATTCAAGACGCCATCAACGAAGTGCTGCATACGCTCGCGGAAACGCTGTTGATTGTGGTTGTCGTTATCTTCCTGTTCCTTGGATCCTTCCGTTCGGTGCTCATTCCCGTGGTCGCCATTCCGATTTCGCTGATCGGAGCGGTTTTCCTGATGCAGGCTGCGGGCTTCACCATCAACTTGCTTACCTTGCTCGCCATTGTGCTTTCGGTCGGCTTGGTGGTGGACGATGCGATTGTCATGGTGGAGAACGTGGAGCGCCATCTCCAGATGGGCAAGACGCCGTTTCATGCGGCGATGGATGCCGCGCGGGAACTCGTCGGCCCCATTATTGCCATGACCATTACGCTGGCAGCGGTCTATACGCCGGTCGCGATTCAGGGCGGACTGACCGGAGCGTTGTTCAAAGAATTCGCCTTTACGCTGGCGGGAGCCGTGATCGTTTCTGGCGTGGTCGCGTTGACTCTGTCGCCGATGATGGGTTCCAAGTTACTAAAAGCGGGGGCGGACGAGCGCGGCTTTGCCGGGGTTATCAACCGTCAATTTGACCGCTTCCGTAGCTTCTATATTCGCCTTCTTACGGGGACTCTCAAGTTTCGTCCGGTGGTGCTGACGCTTTGGATCATCATCGTTGTGTTAATGGTCCCGTTTTACATGTTCTCCCAGCGTGAGCTGGCACCCGCGGAAGATCAAGGTGTGGTCTTCGGGGTAATTCAATCGTCCGCCAATTCCACGCTGGACCAGACGAACCTGTTTACCCGCCAGGTTTACGACGTTTACCGCTCGTTTCCTGAGAGTGACAGTATTTTTCAAATTACGAGTCCGGCCGGAGGCTTTGGTGGCATGGTCACCAAGCCCTGGAGCGAGCGCAAGAAAACGACGCAGAAACTGCTTGTCGAGTCCTCCGCTTCACTTTCGAAGATCGCCGGTATTCGTGTAATTCCGCTGACGCCACCGGCGTTGCCCGGCGGCGGCAACTTTCCGGTCGACTTCGTGATTCTGTCAGCGGCCGAGCCTGAACAAGTTAGCGCCTTGGCCAATCAAATCGTGCAAAAGGCGATGGCTAGCGGCATGTTTATCTTTGCCGATACGGATATGAAGTTTGACCAACCGCAGACCGAAGTGGTCTTCGACCGGGACAAGCTTCGTTCACAGGGCGTGGATTTGAGTCAGGCTGGCCAGGATCTTTCCACCATGCTGGGCGGGAACTACATCAACCGCTTCAGCATTCAGGGGCGGAGTTACAAGGTTATTCCACAGATAAAACGGGCGGAGCGCTTAACGGTGGATCAGCTTTCGGAAATCTACGTCAAAGGCTCCTCGGATAAGCTGGTGCCTCTTTCCACCTTCGCCACCCTTAAAACCACAGCGCAACCGCGGTCGTTGAACAAGTTCCAGCAGCTCAATGCCGTCCGCATCCAGGGAGTGATTCCGCCTCCGGTGCCGCTGGATCAGGCATTGACGTTCCTGGAAAACGAGGCCAAGAAATTGCCGCAAGGTTTCACGGTCGACTACGCCGGTGAGTCGCGCCAGCTTCGCGTGGAAGGAAGCAAGTTCCTGGGTATCTTCTCCCTCTCGGCGATCCTGATCTACCTGGTGCTGGCCGCGCAATTTGAGAGCTTCCGCGATCCGTTCATCATTCTGGCCGGATCAGTTCCTCTGGCAATCTCGGGAGCGTTGGCGTTCTCGTTCCTCGGATTCACCACCCTCAACATCTATAGCCAGGTCGGCCTCATTACGCTGGTCGGCCTGATTGCCAAAAACGGGATTCTCATTGTGGAATTCGCCAACCATTTGCAGGAAACCGGAAAGACGAAGCTGGAGGCCATCATCGGCGCTGCGGGCACGCGACTCCGTCCCATTCTGATGACCACGGCGGCTACGGTCTTCGGGCATTTCCCACTGGTGTTTGCCAGGGGCCCTGGAGCTGGTGCTAGAAACTCGATCGGTATCATGCTGGTGAGCGGCATGATCATTGGCACGGTTTTCACGCTGTTCATCGTGCCGTCCATTTACATGCTGGTAGCTAAGAAGCATGTGCTCGTCAAGGATGAGGAAGAAGCCGGAGTTGCGGTCGGGGAGCCAGTCGCTGTATAGGGTTCAGGTTTCGTTTTCCGGAACTGGATCTAATCAGCTTTCGGTGCTCGGTCTTCGGCGACAATGGCTTCTCGCATTTTGCGGTCCTCCTTGGAGAGTTCCACGTTTTCGAGCAAGTCAGGACGGTTGCGGAGCGTCTTTTCCAGGGCTGAGCGGCGGCGCCAGAGGCGAATTTTCTCGTGGTCCCCTGAGATGAGCACCTCCGGCACGGGAATGCCTCGGAACTCGGCAGGTCGTGTGAAATGGGGGTAGTCGAGTAGGCCCCCGGAGGCGCAGGTGGAATCGGGGCGTGGAACTCCGCCGGACATGATGCTGGCGGGGCTCGTGTGGGCGGTAAATGACTCCTGACGCGACGAAGCTTCGTTGCCGAGTGCTCCCGGAAGTAGGCGCGTGACGGTATCGAGGATGACGGCTGCGCCGAGTTCCCCGCCGCTGAGGACGTAGTCGCCGATGGAGAGTTCGCGGTCGGCCAGAGCGGTGTTGACGCGCTCGTCGACGCCTTCGTAACGACCGCAAATTAAAGCGATTTCGTCGAGGCTGGCAAGTTCAGTTGCGAGTTTCTGGTCGAAGCGGCGACCTTGTGCGGAAAGCAGAATCACGGATTGCTTGGTGTTGGCTGCGATGCGTTCCGCGCGGGTGGCGAATCCCAGGGTGTCGACGCACTCGAAGACAGGTTCCGGTTTGAGGACCATGCCTTCGCCGCCCCCGAAGGGACGATCATCTACCGTTTGGTGTTTGTCATGGGTAAAGGCGCGGAGGTCGTGGATGTGGATGCCGATCAGGTTCGCCTCGCGGGCGCGGCGGACGATGCCGTAGTCGAGTGGGCCCTGAAAAAAGTCGGGGAAGATGGTGATGATGTGAAATTTCATTCTCGCTGAGACCTTTTCACCACGCAGATACGGAGGGATCGCTGTTGAGTTAAGCTATTCCGTTCCATTGGGAGACTTCGTCTTTTGCTTGATTGAAAGGGGCGCATTGGCCTCCAGCAAGCCTTCCGGCAGCCGCATGTGAATCTTCTTGTTCGGTATATCGAGTGCAGCGCTACTAGTCGCTTCCAGAAACGCATCGGCTAAAGGTAGCAGGTGTTCCTGGCTGCCGTCCCGAACCACCAAAAGTGGGGCTTCACCAGCGCCAAAATGGACATCGGTGATGCGGCCAATGTTGCATCCCTGGTCGAGAACTTCGCAACCAACCAGATCGCTGATGTAGACTTCGCCGAGGTCCAGGGGCGCCCGTTCCGCCAGAGGAATTTGCAGCTCACAGCGCAAAAATGTCTCGGCGTCGTTGATGGAATCGATGCCCTTGAGCTTGAAAACCAGGCTGCCCTTGTGGGGCCAAACCTCTTCCAATTCAACCTCGCGGTGGTTACCATCTGGCCCCAACGCCAGCAGCCGCATGCCGCGAGAGAAGCGGTTTGGGTGGCTCGTGAATAGCGCCACCGCGACCTCACCGTGACGGCCCTGGGTCTTGAGAACGCGGGCAACAGTAATGAAGTCGTCGGGAATAGCCGGTTTCAGGTTCATTGCGATCTCGGTGTCGATACCGGAAAAATACGAATACCGAGATCTTGCGGGCAAGGGCACCCAGACTTCCCGATCTTAGTCTTCGATGATTTCGAGCGCGTAGTCGCGGTCTTGCATGTCGCCGATGGCCCGGACCAGACTGCGCATGGCTCGCACGACCGAACCCTGACGTCCGATTACCTTACCCACATCGCTGGGAGCGACCTCAAGTTCGAGGACAATTTCGCCTCGATCATTGAACTGGTCAACTACGACGGATTCCGGAGCGTCCACCAGGGCGCGGGCAATGTGTTCAATCATGGCCTTGGCACTGGGCGAAGAAGCACGAGAATCGTCTACCGGCGGTGTCATGCGAAACTCCTAAAGGGTTCTGGGCTGAAGAGTTTTGGCGCTAGACTAGGCCACGGCTGCAACTGGAGCTGCCACCGGCGCGTGCTTGACGATTTTGCCTACGCGCTCTGACATCTGAGCGCCCTTGGAAACCCAATAATCGACGCGGTCGCGTTTGAGTTCAATAGTGCCAGGGTTAGTGCGAGGATTATAGGTGCCAACCACTTCAACAGGCAGGCCATTGCGGGCGCGATCCTTTTCGATCACGACGATACGGTACAACGGCTGTTTCCGCGCTCCTACGCGCGAGAGTCGAATCATTAACACAGAGACTTCCTTAAGAACCGATTACCGGGGTGCCCGGCGGTGTTCAAACAAACTCTAATTATGCCAGAGGTTACCGTGGATTTCAAGGCCAGCCAAGTCGGCTGCAACCACCGGGAAATCAGCTCTGCCAGGGGCAAAGGCTCGATCACAGCTTTGACAAAATGGAATATAACCCGGTTTGGACGTTGAGTGAATCCGGATTGGACGAGTCTAAATGATTGATAATAATGACAAAGTTCGCCATTTTCCAAGATCCGTTGCGGATAGGGTGAGGACCGCGCTCGAGGACACACCTGTCGTTATGATCACGGTCCGCGCCAATGCGGTAAGACGACTTTGGTGCAGGAGTTTGCCGACACTCTCGAGTATGTGACGTTGGATAATGACACGGCCTATACCGCGGCCCGAAGGGATCCAGGCGGTTTCATCCGAGCGCTGGACCGGGTCATCGTGGATGAGGTGCAACGCGTGCCGGCCCTTCTGCGCGCCATCAAGAAGTCCGTGGACTCGGATCGCCGTCCTGGACGCTTCTTGCGTAACGGTCGAGCGCATTGCCCAAGATCGGTCGTGTTTTGGGCCCCTCCTGGAGACTTACGTCTTAGCGGAAATTGCGAAACAACGGACCTGGATGGACGAGGGATGCGAGCTTTTCCACTATCGGGATAACGATCAAGACGAGGTGGACATCATTGTTGAGAGCGAGAATCGGTCCGTGGTCGGCATTGAAGTGAAGGCTTTCGCAACGGTGACGCCTCGCGATTTCCGAGGCCTGCGCAAACTGGCCAAGGGCTGTGGGCAGCACTTCCAGTTGGGTGTCGTGCTTTACGATGCCGAGGATGTGGTCCCGTGTGGGGAGAACATGTTCGCGGCCCCGGTCTCTTGCTTGTGGTCGTAACCTCTGGCGGCGGTCAGGAAGTTCGTTCCACCGCCGCCAGGATTTCTGCTGGCTCCGGGCGCTCGGTGTAGTCCGGGTTGGCGGAGGCGAAGAGGATGGTGCCGCAGCGGTCGAGGGCATACGTGGCCGGAATCGGCAGTTCCCAGCTAGCATCTCCGTTCGTGTTCGGGAGGTTGATGAAGACGCGACGGTAGATTTCCTGCTGGTCGGTGGGCGGGGTGTTGGGGACGCGATAGACCAACCCGAACTGGCGCGCTACCTGGTTGTCGGCGTCGCTGAGGAGAGGGAAGCGGGGCTTGTGTTGGTCGTGCATAAAGAAAGAGTGCTTGACGGTTTGCGGGGAGATGAAAGCTACCGTGGCTCCTGCTTGTTCCAATTGCGGGACGTATACATTCATGGCTTCGAGTTGCCCACAGCAGAATGGGTCCCAGCGGCCGCGGATGAAGCAGAGGATTAGGCGGCCTCGGGACAGCAGTTCGGCTGAGGTGACGGGCTTGCCGTTTTGGTCGGGGAGAGTGAAGGTTGGGGCTTTTGCGCCGGGTTGCAACGTGCCAGAGGCGATTCCAGAAGCTTTCAGGTCTTCTACGACTTGGCGGTGAACGGCTTGCAACTCCGCAGGGACTAGTTTTTCGATTAGCGCCTTACGCTCGGCGAGTTGCTCGCGAAGTGGGCGGGTGTCCTGGCCGGGTTTGGATTCTTCTAGGGAGCGCCACTTCATGGTTGTCCTTATGAATTCCTCTGAATTCCTCAAACTGTTCTATGGCGAGTGTGCGGGCCGAGCAGGGACCCTTCGATTACGCATTTACATCCGCTTTGCGGATGGAAATGCTTCGCTCAGGATGACAGTACTGTTGCTATTGAGCGATGGGATTTACATCCCCGGCATCTTCATCCCTGCCATACGCCGCGCAAAGCTGGGTTTGCCCATTTGCTTGAACATCTTCTTCATTTGGGCGTACTGGCGGAGGAGGTTATTGACTTCCTGGACGCTGGTGCCGCTGCCGCGGGCGATGCGCTTGCGGCGGTTGCCGTTGATGACTTCGTGGTGGTCGCGTTCGTGGGCTGTCATCGAACTGATGATGGCTTCGACGCGGGTGATTTGTTTTTCGTCAATTTTGTCCGCGTGTTTTTGCATTCCGGCGAAGGGGCCGACGCTGGGCAACATGCCGATCAAGCTCTGTAGGGAGCCCATTTTCTTGACTTGCTGCAACTGTTCGCGAAAGTCTTGAAGAGAGAAGCCGTCGCCGCTGAGCGCTTTGGTCGCTAAGGCGTTAGCTTTTTCTCGATCAACGTTTTGCTCGGCGCGTTCGATGAGTGTGGCCAGGTCGCCCATGCCGAGAATGCGCGACACGATGCGGTCAGGATGGAACGGTTCGAGCGCGTCATACTTTTCGCCCGTGCCCACAAACTTGATCGGCTGTCCGGTGACCGAGCGAATCGACAGCGCCGCGCCGCCGCGGGCATCGCCGTCCAGTTTGGTGAGAATCACGCCCGTAAGGCCCAGACGTTTGTGGAATTCGCCGGCGGAGCGCACTGCGTCCTGACCGATCATGGCGTCCGCGATAAAAAGCATTTCGCTGGGCTGCAGCTCTTTTTTCAGGACCGAAAGCTCGTTCATCAAATCGTCATCAATGTGCAGGCGGCCAGCGGTGTCCACCAGAATCACGTCGCTGGCGGAAAGCTTTGCTTCCTTGATCGCGCCGCGCACGATTTCCAGTGGTTTGTCGGTGCCGGTCGCCGGCCAAACCGAAATGCCGATGGCCTTGGCCACTTGC
>JAYWAL010000079.1:0-37978 GCA_043782485.1 Acidobacteriaceae bacterium
GGCCTCATCGGTGGCCGGTACCTTGCCCGCTGGGCCAAAGAGAACTGGCATGGGCAAGTGGATGAGATCGTCCTGCTGGAGCTGGCGCGCGCGGGAGGATTGCCCCGGATGAGGCTCACGGGAATGCTGGCCGGCCTCCGTTTGAATTTACCCGCGGCGGCGAACTGCAAGGTGACCAACCTGGAAGGCGACGGCGACCTCAACCGCAGCTTCGAGGCAGTCAGAAAATATCTGCGCTGGTCCAAGTCAGATCGTGTGCTGGTCGGAACGATCAATGATCCCAGTGCCCTAGGCGCTCTACGTGCCTTCGAAGAAGCTGGCCGGAGCCGCAATTGCGCCGTGATGGGCCAAAATGCTTCCGCCGAGGGCCGCGCCGAAATGCGGCAAAAACACACGCAAATGATTGGCTCGGTTGCCTACTTTCCCGAGCGCTACGGCTCTGAGCTCATCCGCCTGAGTTTGGACATCCTGAGTCACCGCCCCGTTCCACCCGCCGTGTTTGTCGAACACAAGCTGGTTACACCGGGCACCGTCGATCATTTTTATCCCAATGACGGGCTGAATGAATTCAGCGGAAGCACCGCAAGCGCCTCAATCCTTAACTGACCAACTAACAACTCTGGGTCTACCTCACCACAAAGCTGTGCGTGCCGGATCCCACTTCGACCACTTGCGTACTTCCCTCGAGATGCGTCTGGGCCGCAGTGCCGTCCAGAGTTACTTTTTGACCCTCACCGGCTGGCAGGACCACCCTTGCGGTAGTATTCGCCGGGATGGTGACCTTCAATTGGAACGGTTGCCCCGGCTCGTTCTTCCAGTCACTGATGATTTTGCCGTAAACCGAATCATATTCCCCGTGCATCGACGGCATTTTCGCATCCAGATGTGGATGAATCACAATCCGCTTGAACCCAGGCGAGTCTAACGTTGTGTCAATCCCAGCCCCGTAGCGATACACCCAGGCCATGACTGAGCCAAACGCATAGTGGTTATAGGAGTTCATCGACGGATCGCCGGTGTCTCCATTCCACCGCTCCCACCAGGTCGTCGCCCCCTTCGACAGCATGTACCCCCAAGACGGGTATGTGTCGTTTAGCAACAAGCGATAGGCAACATCCGTTCGCCCATGATCGGAGAGCGTAAAGAGTAGGAACGGCGTTCCGAGGAATCCCGTCGATAGGTGCCAGCCACGTCCTTCGATGTCCTTCACGAGACGGTCGACCAGCAAGGGCTCTAATGCGGGCGGCGCCATTTTGGTATAAAGCGCGACCACGTAGGAAGTCTGGGTCCCAGTGCCAACTTCACCCGTATCTTTGATATACGCTTTCTGGAACGCAGTCCGAATATTCTGGACCACCTCGTCGAAGTGGCGGGCATCGACATCTTTTCCCGTCGCACGCGCCATGTCGCCCATCATATTGGCAATCAGCGCCCAATAAGCGGTTGCAAGAAGGTCTTTATCCGTGTTGGGATCCGGCGCTAGCCAGTCGGCAAAATTCGGCCCCACTCCCTTCTTGCGAAGGAAATCTGGATTCCGCTCCTGAATGAAGCTCAACCAGTGCTTCATCGCGTCCCAGTTGTCCTCAATCGCCGACGTGTTCCCGTACTGCACCCAGGTAGTCCACGGCACGATGACTCCGGCATCTCCCCACCCCGGCGCACCGACGTTGCCCTCCGTCCAGGCATCCGCACCTTCCGTACCTTCGCCGCCAAACGGAAGCGTGTTCGGGGATACGTTGGTAAATGCACCCTGCGCCGTCTGCGCGTCCACGATGTCCTGGATAAACTTCTGGGAGAAGGCCGCAACATCGTAGTTGTACGTGCCCGTCCTCCAGAACACACCCGCGTCTCCCATCCATCCCAGTCGTTCATCGCGCTGCGGGCAATCCGTGGCAATACTGAGGTAGTTCCCGCGCTGCCCCCAAGTTCCAATCGACCACATCTGGTTCACCAGCGTGCTCGCGGTCGTAAGCTGTCCAGAAGGCTGGCCATTCACGCTGCTCACCACCTCGCCGGTGAGGGAGGCCAGGGTTGGCTTGCCAGGGTACCCTGTAATTTCCACATACCGAAAACCGTGGAAAGTGAAACGGGGCGTGAACGACTCCTTCCCGCTGCCTCGCAAAATATAGAGGTCCGTCGCGTCCGCATTGCGTAGGTTCGGCGTGTAGATGGTCCCATCGGAATTCAGAATTTCCGCGAAACGCATCTTGACTCGGGTTCCGGCCGCTCCAGAAACGCGCAGGGTCGCCCAGCCGACCATGTTCTGGCCCATATCAAATACATAGGTCCCATCCGCGACTTCGGAGACCTTCTTTGGCTCGATCTTGGCAATAACCTGAACTGGTTCCGTATCCTGGCTAGTTAACAGAACCGTAGCCGGGGGTGGCGCTGCAACCACTGCTTCCTGCCAACCGCTATCTCGGAAATCCGCCTGATTCCATCCCACCACCTCGCGCCGCGCATCATAAGTTTCTCCCGCGTAGATTTCCGAATGCAGAATCGGCGAGGGGGCCGTCTTCCACGAGCCGTCCGTACCCACGATCTGGCTCGTGCCATCGGCAAACTCAACCTGAAGTTGCGCCAGCAACCGGTCCGGCGGAGCAAAGAAGTGCATCCCTACCCAAGTCAATCCACTGTTGTACCAGCCGTCGCCGAGCATCGCCGCCAGCGCGTTGGGGCCCTTCTTGACCATTTTTGTGACGTCGTAGGTCTGGTAAAGCACCCGCTTTCGGTAGTCGGTAAACTCCGGCGTGAGTACATCGTTGCCAACCTGCGCTCCGTTCAGATAGACCCGGTAGCTTCCCAGCGCCGTCACGAACAGCCTTGCGCTCGTCACCGTCTGCGCCAGCGCAAAGCTTTTACGAAAATACGAGGCCGGAGCTGGAAGAGGGCCGGGGCGCGCACCCAGGCGCGCGTCGTTTAGATCACCAAATACCGATGCGGGCTGCCACGGAGCTTTTTCATCGGCTCGCGCCTCCCACTCGCTTCCCGACACTACCCGCGTCTGCTTCCCATCCGACTGGGCAATCTTGACCAGCCCGGCAAATGCCGCCTTCACAGTTTTCGCGTCCGTTCCAGGACCAAAAGAAGGGACCGACGGAGCCGTGACGTGTACTTCAATCACGTTCTTGCCCGCTTGCAGCAACGCGGAGATATCTTTGCGATCAAACGAACTCCACTCGCTCTTGCTCACCACGGCGTGCCCATTCACGACGGCGCGATAGCTTCCCCGCGCAATCAGAAATAGGACCGCATCTGTTGGCTTGCCGTTGAGTGAGATCGTTGTCCGGAAATCAGCTTCAGCCTTCGGCGCAACAGCCACGGGATCCTGCCCCGAAAGCCAAATCCAGCGCATGGCAGCCCGGTCGGCTTCGAATTCCGGATTTGGCCGATGGATCCACTGGGCCTTCCAGTCGGCGGGGTCGAGTAATCCCGTCTCCCACCACGCTGACTCCCTCGAGTCCGAGGTCTCGCCCTTGGCGTCCCACACGCGGACTTTCCAAAAGTATCTCTTGGCCGCCGAAAGTTTCGGGCCGCCGTAGCGGATTCCCACCGAAACACCGGACTCCACTTTGCCGCTATCCCAAACGTCGGCCTTACCAGCGAGTCCGCTCTCGCTGCTGCCAACGAGGATTTGGTAAGCAGCCTGCTGCCAATTCGTCGCGGAGCTGTCGTTCTGCCACGATAAATGTGGCGCGGCCTTATCGACCCCGAGGGGGTTGTTGCGGTATTCGCACCGCAACTTGACGGGCCCTGCCCACGTCGTGGCGCTCATGAATACAGCGACTGCAACTACACGAACCAAATCAAATTGCTTCATAGGCTCCCGATCCCTCGTAATTCCGCGAATCCGCTCTCAACAAACCTGCACGCAGTCCATAGCCAGCAATGCGGCCAGCTTTTTAAGCTTTCCGGAAATATGCCCAACACCAACCGCGCAATGATGCGCCGGTCCTTCACTGTTCCAGACACTCTGAAAGCCCTTCGCTCCCAAGCTAAACCGGTAGCGACTATTCGTATTGCCAATTTCCAAAATCGGTCCGGCTACGGACTCACCTTCCGCCATCAACAGCTTCAATTTCCCATCGACGGTCTGCACAACCGACAGCAGAGTCACCGGTCCGTGCTTCACCGACATCTCCACCGAAAGTCCGCGCCCAACCTTGCCGTGATAAACGCCCAGCGGCCGCACCTTCGTCTTCCCTTCCGCAATCCCAATATGTCCCGGCCCATCGTGGCCCATCAGCACCACGTCGTCGTGGTAGTCCACGGCATAATACTCCGTGAACGACCCTCCGGCCCCAAATCCATCCAGAATCTTCATGGCTTGCACATTCTTGACTTCATACTCCCCCGCCACAGGAATCCCCCGCGCCGTCAACAAACTCGTGCCCAGGATGATCGAGCCAATCGCGTCTTCCAGGTCCGAACCTTCGCGCCCGCGATAGTAGTAAGCCAGCGACCCCAAGCGATGCTCCGCTACCATGCGATCCAATGCCACGGAAGTTTTGGCAGCTCGTTCCAATTCAGCTACCGAACAATCCGCCTGCACGGCAAAGGCGGCGGAAAACTCCTGAGTGCGAGCCTTCACCTCGGCTGCCCTCACCTGCGCGCGCAGGGCCGCCAGCTCTTCTACTTCCACAAACTCAACATGCCCGCCAAAATACCCGCACTGCTGCGTCAGGTCGGAATAAATATCCAGCATCCCGCCGTAATAGCTCCCCATCAAACCCAGACGATTGTGTTCCATTGTGTGGGCCACGCGCGCGGCTTCAACCCATTCGCGAATTTCGCCCCACGCAGCATCACCTTCCAGCGTCCCCGTAACCTGGAAAAACGGGATCCTGCAACGCTGGCAAACGCTCGCAATTTCCGGCACCGGGCAGGCGGAACAGTAAGCCAGCCACTCCCCGGTCATGCGCGACCGGTCGCTCATGCGATTGAAGCGCTCGTAATCAATCGCCGCCGTGGGCGCTAGATTTAACACCACCACCGGAACCTTCGCCCGCCGGAGCACCGGCAGCACCGTCGAAGAAAGAGCGTAGGTGGTTACATAGAGAAAGATCAGATCGACATCGGCTCGCCGGAAGTCGTGCCCCGCGGCAGCCGCCTTCTCCGGAGTGTCAATCAGCCCCAGATTCACGACTTCCGAGCCGAACGCGCCAAGCTGCCCCGCCACGCGCTCGATGTACCCCCGCAAGCGGTCTTCCAACCCAGGGAACTGCGGCCAATACGTATCCAGCCCAATGCCGAACAGACCCACTTTCAATCCACTCGATTGCGGTTGCTGGGGCATAGGCAATTAGCACGCACAAAACACACCACGAACTTTACCAGTCAAAACGCGAAGCATACCGGCGCAAGGCCACACGGGCAAGCACATCCGAGCGAGCCGCCCTTCATTCTGCATTGCGCAACGGATTTCCGTAGGGCGAGGAGGCGGCAAGCCTCCACAAAATTGGCCTATCTCGTCGCAATCCAGCGTTCGCCAACAGAAAAGGTCGCCAGAATACGCCGCAGCCAACGTTTGTCACAGCGAAATCGCCCATCTTCTCCGATTGCGATTGACGCCAACAAGAGGCAGATGCCAAGATGCGCATCTGGAAAGGTAACCCACATGAGACTTCGCGTCGCCGCAATCTGTCTATCTGCAATCCTGGCCCCCGCCGCCGTAAGCGTCGTCGTAGGAGCCCAAGAAAAGCCTGAACGAGTGGACGTTCTGTGGGACAAAGTGATCCGCACAACGCAAACCACTGCGACCCTACAGGTGGTCGTCAATCCGCCTCTCCGCCGCGGCACCAAGATTCACGACAACGCCTTCCAGTCGCTCAAGGATATGCAGGCCGACTACGTCCGTTACGTCCCGTGGCTTCCCTATCCGCGTCTCGGTGTCGCTGAACTCGAGCCACCCAAGGACGGTAAGACGTTCTGGGACTTCACTCTCATTGACCCCATGACTGTCGATTTCCTCGAGGCCACCAAGGGCCACTCCTCCATCCTGAACTTCAGCACCATCCCGCAGTGGATGTACAAAACCGACAAGCCTATCTCTTACCCCGTCGATCCCAACCAGCCCGTCTGGAACTACGAGCAGGGCACCGAACTCCGCGACCCCAGCGGCAAAGAAGTCGGCGAGTACTTTGCCCGCCTCCTCTCCTGGTACACCAAGGGAGGGTTCACCGATGAAGTCGGCAAGCGCCACGAATCCGGCTTCCACTACTCTATTCCGTATTGGGAAATTCTGAACGAACCCGAATTCGAGCACCTGACCACGCCCGAATCCTACACCACCATCTACGACGCCACGGTCGAGGCCATGCGCAAGGTCGATCCCAATATCAAGTTCGTCGGCATGGCCCTGGCCATCCCCGGCAATAACCCCCAGTACTTTGAATACTTCCTCAACCCCAAGAATCACAAACCCGGCATCCCAATCGATTTCATCTCCTACCACTTCTACGCCGTCCCAACACCCGATCAAAGCGCCGACGTGCAGCAATATACGTTCTTCGCTCAAGCCGAGGGCTTTCTCAATACCGTCCGCTTCATCGAGACCATCCGCAAACGTCTGGCTCCCCAAGCCCGCACGACCATCGACGAAGTCGGCGCCATCTCCGCCGAGGACCTGAGCCAAGGCGACCCCGGCCACGTCTTCCAACCCATCCCCAGCTCCTATTGGAGCCTAACCAGCGGGGTGTACGCCTATCTTTTCGGCGAGCTGAATCTGATGGGCATTGACGCCGTTGGCGAATCGCAACTAGTTGGCTACCCGACGCAATTTCCCAGCGTTTCCATGGTCGACTGGGAAACCGGCCTGCCGAATCCGCGCCTCTCAACCCTGAAACTCCTGCGCGACAACTTCGGCCCTGGCGACAAGATCGTCACTCAACCCCCCGACCTTTACGGCCACGGTCACCCCTTTCTCTATTGCATGCCAGTTGTCACGCGAGATGGAAAACATCGTATTCTGATGGTCAATAAGCGCAATCGCCCGATGACCGTGACGCTGAAGGGTGCCGCGGGGGCGAGGATGGACTACGTGGACCAGACCGCCGGATTCCAGTCGCCCGCAAACGCCAGCGTGGCAGCAGACACCTTCCAGTTAAATGGGCTGGCTGTGGCCGTGGTAACGCTAAAGTAGGCCAGCTAATCTGACGACGCGCTACTTTGCCGCTGGCTCCAGCTCCTGCGGCGTAACCTCCCCTGGAGCAAAAATCCTGGTTTCGGCTTCTTGGTGGTTGCTCTTCTCGCTGCGCAGTTGCCGGAATTTTACCAACGCAGCCTCTTGTTCAGAAGTGTTGCCCAGCGTTCCTTGCGCCTGCGAGAGACGGTAAAAGGCAATTTCGCTTTCCGGATTCACTTGGATCGCCTTCTGAATCGGCGGCAGCGCATCAGCGGGCTTGCCCAGGGAAATGAGAACAGCCGCCAGTCCAAGATTCGCATCCTCGAAATCGGCATAGTAGTGCAGGGACTGTTCAAAAAATTTCTGCGCGTCTTCAAATTTCCCCGCGCTGCGATCAATTTCTCCCAATTCGTACGCAGCGTTGGCATTGCTGGGGTCGAGTTGCAGCTCCAGTTCAAACTCTTTTGCAGCCTCCAAACCATCCTCGGGGGTGTGATTCTGCCTCGACCGCGCCAACAACGTCCGCCCCAGACGATAGTGAATTCCAGGGCGGTCAGCATCGACGGACAGCACCTGGCGGTACTCCACGATGGCCAACTCGTTCGAACCCTGGCTCTCGTAAGCCTCGGCGGCTGCCTGATGGCGCCAGATTGACCCGGGAGCCGCCGCCGCCAACTTCTGCATCGTTAGGAAAGCGAAACTCCCAAACACTTTGCTGTTGTGATACAGAACCTCAGGATCCTTGGGATAGAGCCGGTCGAGTTCCAGCGCCACTTCCACAGCCTTGCTATCACGTTGCAGACCCGTGTAGGCGCGTTCGAGCTGAAGCCCGCACATCCGCTTCGCCGCCGGGTCAGCCGACTGACGGAATCCCCTCTCCAGGCCTGGCAGGGCCTCGCTGTAGCGTCCTAGCTCAGCAAGCGACATGGCCAGCAGGGTACCTGTCTTGGGCAGCCCTGGCTTGAGCTTAAGGGCTTGACGGAGAGCTGGGACCGCTTGCTCAAACTTTCGTTCCTGGAAGTAGATCAGGCCAAGGTTAGCGTGGACTTCGGCCATCGCCGGCTGCAGTTCGCGCAGCTTTTCGAAGTCCTTCTCGGCCTCCTCATAGTTGCCCTGCGCCAAGGCTTGTTGGCCATGATCCGCGTAGCGCTCAGTGGCGCTGGGAGCGGTGTTACTAGTACTTGAGGATTGAGCCAACACAGATGGCGACAACCCACAAAGAGCCACGAGTAACGCCCGCGAAATTTTGACGCCTAGATCAACCATAAGTTTTGAGTCTACCCGCAACAAAAACAACCCGCCAGACGGAATCCGTCTGGCGGGCTCGGAAAAGAACTGCGTCAAGTTAGAAGGTAATCTTACCTCCGAGTTGGACTACACGGCCGGGCGCCGCATTGGTGATTTTTCCGAACGAGCTACTCCCTAGAGAAGTTCCCGGATTGCCGTTTCCTCCGTTACCGAACCCAATGAGGCCCCCGGGAGCATCGTTGAACTGCGTGTGGTTAAAGGCATTAAACGCATCAATGCGCAGCTGGAAGCTTCCCCGCTCGCTAAACCGGAACGCTTTGGCTAGGCCCATGTCCCAATTGTTAATGCCAGGACCGCGAAGGTAGTTGCGCTTCGTCGTTCCGTATACTCCCGGTGCCGGGTTCACGAAGCACGAGGTATTGAACCACTCGTTGATACCCTTGGTAAATCCCTTATTGGGGTCGCAGGTTTGATCCGCTCGTTGAAAGAAAGTGCCCAACAAGCCGTTGGTGTCACTCGCGCTGATTGAATATGGGAATCCGGTTTGGAAAGTCGTAACACCGGCCACCTCCCAGCCACCGATCAACGCATCTGCAACCTTGCTCATGCCCCCCAGGAAACGCTTCCCGTGACCAATCGGCAATTGATAAACGTAGCTGGCAACGAAGCGATGGTCCACGTTAAAATCCGACGGCCCGTAATCCAGTTCCGTGTTGTGGTTGTTCATGAAACCTTGCCAGCCCGTTCCTGTCCCGCCAATGGCTGCGGGCGCAGACTTGTTGTCCATGCTCTTGGCCCAGGTGAAGATGGCCGTCAGGGCAAGAGAGGGGGTGCGGCGTTCCAGTTTGATATTTGCGGCCTTATAGTTCGCATGTCCGTGCCAGTCACTGTTGATGTAGATGCCCGGGAAATGCGCGTAAGGTTTACGCGACGATTGGGGGCAATTGTGAGTGACATCGTTTGGATCTGCCTGGCAGAAAGGAAGATCCGCTGCCGGAATATCCAGTGACTGCGCAATATTGCGGCGATCCAACAAGTGGATGCTCTTGGTCCCGATGTAGTTAACCTCAAGAGTCGTATTCTTGGTCAGCTCGCGTTGAACCGACGCATTCCACTGCTGCACATATGGGTTGAGTGGGTTATCCGACTCGATTACCGCCAGAAATGTCAGAGACGCTGGGTCGATAGCACCCAGAGTCGTAAAGCTGGGGAATAGGTTATTCGTTGATTTTGGAACATTAGGATTGGATGCGGGACTGAGACTTTGACGGACCGAGTACGGGTAAAGGTCGCCCGAGTTGTCGATCTCGCGACCCACCGAGGAATCCCAGAAGAGCCCATAGCCGCCACGAATCACGGTCTTCTCACCGAATGGCCGCCATGCAAGTCCCAGTCGCGGGGCAAAAGGCTTCTTGGACCCAGCATGCGGGACATTAGCCCCGCAGTACTCGTAAACGCCGTTCCCAGCCGGAGCGACGCCGTTGGTCGAGAGCGCCTTGTCGGCATAGCACAACCCTCCCTGCGGGTTCTTGGTATCGAGCCAGAAAAAGCGGTTGTTCTTTTCGTACGGTGCCGCTCTATAGTCCCAACGCAAACCTAAGTTCAACGTCAAGCGGTCGGTTACCTTCCAGTCATCTTGCACAAACGGCGCAAAGTAACTGAAAACGTGGTCTTGCGGATTTCCCGCCACCGCCGGGTTGCTCAACGGCGCGGGGAAAAATCCGCCGACGCCCGAGTAGTACCCTAGGAGATAGTCAGCGACGGCGTTGCCAGTCCCGCACAGCCCCGTGCCGTTCGGGCAGTTGGTTCCATTTGTCTTGACTAGCGCATTGGAAAAGCTATAGTCACCAAAAAAATCATTATCCAGGTTCCGTATCAGATGCCAGCGCCTGTAGTCTGCCCCGAACGAAATCGTATGTTTACCACGGACCATACTCAAAGAGTCCGAAAATTCCCATAGCGGCTGCTCGCTCGCCGTGTACGAGTTGATCGGACCTCCAAAACTGTTGAATTGAGAGATCGCGACGTTCGGCCAACTGGCCTGCTGTGCGCCGAATTTCGTGAACGTCCCGGTCAGCGCCAATGCACTAATCGCCGACGCCGGCGGTGCTGGTGCTCCCTCATTGGCCACAGCATCCAGATATCCAAAACGGAAGCTGTTCACGTTGTTGCGTCCGAGCGAAATCGTATGAGAGACCATCCAGCTCTTCGATTTCTCGATGAAGGCCAGGTCCCCCTGAGGTTCTGAGAGCGATCCGTTGAAGCTAGTATTCGTATATGTGGCATACGTCCCCCGCCCGAAGATCGTCCCAAATCTTCCCAAGTTTTGGTCAAGGCGATAGGTCTGCTGGTTCGAAGTGAGTGGAAACGCGCCGACCAGTTGGAGATTGTTCCCGCCGTTTGTCGCCGGGTCCGCATTCGGCTTTGGGAAGTAACTGGCCGCCGTCACTTGTGCAAGCCGCGAGAACGAACTCGACGGAATAACATTCCCTGGAAATGCCGCCCCGGTTGTGGGATCGACAGGCATACAGGGTTGATCAATCGCCAGCGCAGCGTCGCACGCCGCTGACCCGAAGGCGGGAAGACCAGATGCAGAGAAATCTCCCCCTAACTGCGCTGCATCGACCGTTTTTCCATTCGCTGCGAAGCCGTTCCTAATGCGCCAGCCTTCATAATTAGCCAACCAGAACGTCTTGTTGCGACCGTCATAAAGTTTTCCAAGGTATGCGGGGCCGCCGACAACGAAGCCAAACTGATTCTGTCGCAACTTGGGGACTTTGGCTTGAAAGTAACTCTTGGCGTCCAGCGCATCATTTCGAAACGTCTCGAACACCGTTCCGTGCAAGCCGTTCGTCCCGCTCTTACTGACGATATTGATCTGATTCGCGCTGAAGCCATACTCTGCGGAATAAGCTCCACCTTGCTCCTTAAATTCTTGGATCGCATCTTGAGACAGGACGATCGCTGGGGTATTCAGAGCCGTGTCGGTGTTCGCGAGACCATCCAACGTATAGTTGTTCGATTCCGGCCTACCGCCATTAATACTGATGGCGTTCCCCGCGCCTTGGCGCATCGTGCCTTGCTCAGCACCAACCGTGACCGCACCAGCCCCGACTAGTAGCAATTGCAAAAAATTCCTTCCATTCAGCGGCAACTCTTCAATCTGTTTCTGCGTAATGACACTGGAAATTGCAGCGTTGTCGGTATCCAGTGCGACCGCGCTCGCTTCAACCGTCACGGTCTCGGACGCCGCACCTGGCTTCATGCCGACGTTGACGCGGGCTTGCTGATCGACCACTAAGGTGAACTCGTTGGACACAGACTTCTGGAACCCTGGCGCCTCAACCGTCACTTTGTAGGTCCCCGGATTCAGGTACGGCGCCGTGTAGTCTCCGGACGAACTGGTTTCAGCATGAAAGGTCGCTCCAGTGGCGGTGTTCATCACGTCCACCTTGGCATGAGCCACCACTGCGCCCGAGCTGTCGGTCACCGTTCCGAGGACGGTCGCATTCGCGCCGCCCTGACCAAGAAGCCGGGTAGCGCACAATAGCAAGGACAAACACACCAGAAGTACTTGCGTCCGTGTCCGAATCCCTCTCGACGTCGTGGTCATCGTATTCATATTCAGCCTCTCCCGTTTCCAACTTGTTGAAATTCCCAGAGCGGGCTACCGCTCTCAGCGCTGGCGCGGGCAAACCTCTCCTGCCAACTGAGGCGCGATGCTCCCACCCCAAGCTCCGAGGGGTCAACGGCAAACTGACGGACTGCTCGTGTTTTGCAATGACAAACGCGCCCGGATAAGCACATTTCGGAGACACAATGCCCCGTTCTTCTCTGCTACCGTGTCACAACGCAAGGCGATTTCTGGCGGGTAGTGTGCTGATTAATCGTTGAATTCGATTTTGCAGAGCGAAATGTCATGCTGCGCTTTTGGGCTCGCTCTCAGCCTTCGCAATTCTCAAATCCCCCTTCCGCTGGCACCGCATCTTGCAATCCTGGATTCCCCACGTTTCTCACAGCAAAACTCGGCCAGACACAACATTCCCTATTGACGCTCCCCCTTACCAGAGAGAATATGGGTGCCGAATTCGTCCGGCGTTTTCAGCTCGCTCTCACGCCTGTCGGCTTCTTCGTTGCCTCCAATATTTTGCGCGCGGGAGTTCGTACATGAAAGTTAGCCTTAACAATCGCTATGCCAAGGTAGGACTCGTCGTCTTGACGGTTCTCCTCAACAGCTGGGCCTTGCCCCAAACCGCAAAAGACGCTCTCCGCGTCGGCTTCGACAACCCGCCCAACTCCGCTCGACCCCGCGTCTGGTGGCACTGGATGAACGGCAACATCACCAAGGAAGGCATTAAGCTTGATTTGGAATGGATGCACCGCGTCGGCATTGGCGGCTTCCAGAACTTCGACGCCGCTCTTAACACTCCAAAACTCGTCGATAAGCGCCTCATCTATATGACGCCCGAGTGGAAGGACGCTTTCCTTTTCACCACCAAGCTGGCCGACCAACTTGGCCTGGAAGAAGCCATCGCTGGCTCGCCCGGCTGGAGCGAATCCGGCGGCCCCTGGGTCAAGCCCGCGAACGGCATGAAGAAGTTTGTCTGGAGCGAAACTCTCGTTCCAGGCGGCCAGCCCTTCACCGGCACACTTTCCAAGCCGCCCTCGGTTACCGGTCCTTATCAGGACATTCCGATCTTTGACTTCCTCGCCATGATCAGCGGCCAGCAGCCAGCGCCCTCACCGGAGTTTTACTCCGACAGCGCTGTAATTGCCTATCGCCTCCCGGAAAGCGAAGTTGCTCCCTCCGACCTGCAACCGAAAGTGACTGCCAGTTCTGGAACCATCGACGCGGCCCTGCTCGCCGATGGCGACTTCGCAAAGACTACGGCCCTCCCCAAAGCTCCTGTCGACCAAAAGGCTTGGGTTCAGTTCGAATTCGCCAAACCGCAACCCATCCGCTCCCTTACCTTCGCGCTGGGCGGACCTGTGAATCCTTTTGCTGACTCCATGGGAGGCGCAGCTCCCGGCCCTGATTTCGAGGCCAGCGACGACGGCCAAACTTTCCACAGGGTCGCCACCGTCCCCAACAACGGCGCTCAAGTCCATACGGTTTCCTTTTCCGAAACAACAGCGCGATTCTTCCGTCTGACCTTCACCACCCCCGCGCCTCCCAAAGGCCCGCCCCCGATGGAATTCGACGCCGACTTCGGCGACTTCAACGTTCCTCCCTCCAAGGAGTACCCCATCGCGGAGATCGCCCTGCACGCCGGAGCACGCGTCAACCGCGTGGAAGAAAAGGCGGCATTCACGCCTCTGGCGGCCGATCTCGCCGCGTCGCCCACTCCATCATTCCCCGCCGCCGATGCCATCGCCAAGGACAGCGTCATCGACCTGACCGCAAAGATGCACACCGATGGCACACTGGACTGGACCCCGCCCGCGGGGCGCTGGGCCGTCCTTCGGCTCGGATATTCTCTTCTTGGAATCACCAACCATCCCGCTTCCCCCGAAGGCACCGGTCTCGAGGTGGATAAGCTCGATCCCGCAGCCGTCAAGGCGTACATGAACACGTACCTTGACAACTACAAAAGCGCGGTCGGCGACCTGATGGGCAAACGCGGTTTGCGCTATGTCATCAGCGATAGTTGGGAAGCCGGTGCGCAGAATTGGACGGACAACCTCATCCCGGAATTTACCAGGCGCCGCGGTTACGATCCGCGCCCCTGGCTGCCCGTGCTCACCGGTCGCGTGGTCGAAAGTTCCGATTCCAGCGACCGCTTCCTCTGGGACTTCCGCCGCACACTTGCTGACCTTCTCGCCCAATATCACTACGACCAGCTCACAGCCATGCTGCACGAGCGCGGCATGGGCCACTACGGTGAATCCCACGAATCCGGCCGCGCCTTTATTGGCGACGGTATGGAAGTCAAGCGCACCAATGACGTCCCCATGGCCGCCATGTGGACCCAGAAGCCCGGGGTCAACAAGGAGCTCTACGGATACGACGCCGACATCCGCGAGTCCGCTTCGGTCGCGCACATCTATGGGCAAAACTTAGTCGCCGCTGAGTCCATGACAGCGTCCTCCGGTGCATGGGCCTGGTCGCCCGAAACGCTCAAGCCCACAGCCGACAAGGAACTCGCCATGGGCCTGAATCGTTTTGTCATCCACACTTCCGTCCATCAGCCGCTGTTGGACAAGGCCCCCGGCTTGGCCCTCGGTCCATTCGGCCAGTGGTTTACCAGAAATGAAACATGGTCCGAACAGTCCAAAGCCTGGATCACTTACCTCGCCCGCAGCTCATTCTTGCTCCAGCAAGGCCACTTCGCCGCCGATGTCGCCTATTTCTACGGCGAAGATTCCAACCTCACCGCCATCTTTGGCGACCACCTGCCCGACGTCCCCTCGGGCTACAACTACGACTACTTCAACGCCGACGCCCTGATCCACAAACTCTCTGTGTCGAAAGGCCTGCTCACGACACCCAGCGGCATGAGCTACCGCATTCTTGCTCTCGATCCCCGCAGTCAGCACATGTCTTTGCCGGTGCTGCGTAAGATCAAAGAACTGGTGGAAGCTGGCGCGATCGTCGTCGGCGCTAAACCCATTGCCACCCCCAGCCTCAGTGACAAAGATGCCGAATTTCATGCTCTAGCCGACCAGCTCTGGGGTGCCGGCACCGGCGAAATCAAGAATGGCAAAGGCAAGGTTTTCGCTGGCGCGCAAATTTCCGAGGCATTGGAAGCTCTCCACATCACCCCGGACTTCGCTTATTCTAAAAAAGAAACCGACTCCGAATTACTCTTCGTCCACCGCCATCTCCCCGACGCCGACCTCTATTTCGTCGACAACCGCCGCGATCACCCCGCGACCCTGGATGCAACGTTCCGCGTCCAAGGCAAGCAAGCCGAACTCTGGCACCCGGACACCGGAGCGATCGAACCGGCATCGTTCCAGACTCAGGATGGACAAACGACGGTCCCCCTGGTCCTCGAACCTTGGGGCACGGTCTTCGTGGTGTTCCGCAAAGCCGCCGCAACTCCCACCCGCACGATCCCGGCAAAGCATCAAACCTCGCTGGCCACCCTCCAAGGCCCCTGGGAAATCCAATTCCAACCCGGCCGCGGCGCCCCGGAAAAACTCAAACTCGACACGCTGTCCTCGTGGAGCGAAAACTCCGACCCGGGCGTAAGGTACTTCTCCGGCACGGGCACGTATTCCAAATCCATCCAGGCCCCCGTCGACTGGTTCAAACCAGGTGCTCGCCTATGGCTTGATCTGGGTAGCGTAAAAAATCTCGCCGAAGTCACCATCAATGGCAAGTCTCTCGGCCTAGCCTGGAAGACGCCGTTCCGCCTGGATGCCACCGCGGTCCTCAAGCCCGGTGCCAACCGTCTCGAAATCAAGGTCATTAGCCTTTGGGCCAACCGCATCATCGGCGACCGTCAACCCAACACCCCGAAACAATTCACATTTACGTCGCCAAAGTTTTACACCGCCAAATCCTCGCTGATACCGGCCGGCTTGCTCGGTCCGGTGCAGGTAGTTCGAGTTACGACCAAGTAGTAGTTCAAGCATGCTGCCAGCATGAAAACATGCTGGTAGCACGTTGGTTTTTTCCTCCCAGAAGGCGGGGACACCTGCCACCGTCGCTAGCCGTTACCTACGGCCTTGCCCTCCCGCGTCTCGCAGCAAAAAATTTCCTGAAAATAGTTTTCCACAGCATCCAAATAACTGTATTCTCGAATTCGCGAACCAACTTCCCGGAATGCCTGGAATCGCTGTTACCAGGAGCCTCGGCGGCAACGGCCAAGGTGGTGAGAGTGAGTCGCTTGGGAGGACCACATCGAGATTGGCAACTGCCACGAGAACCGCAACCTGGAAACCGCAAGTCCTCTCTGAAAGCAAGAATTCTCAGAGCACCCCGCCCCCGGCGAAATCCCAGAAACAACAATTCGTTCGCCTCACCTTGTGGCCCTTGGTCGCCGCGACCTTCTTTATGGTCTCGGGCGGAACTTTTGGCACCGAGGACATCGTCCATGGCGCGGGCTACGGCAAAGGCATCCTCATTCTGCTGATCACGCCGCTGCTGTGGGCCTTGCCCGTGGCGTTCATGATCGGCGAACTTTCCAGCGCGCTGCCCAAAGAGGGCGGTTTCTACGCCTGGGTGCGCCGCGGACTCGGGGATTTCTGGGGCTTTCAGGAAGCCTGGCTGTCTCTCGTGGCGTCGATTTTCGATATGGCGATTTACCCGACGCTGTTTGTCACCTATCTGAACCGCTTATTTCCCTGGTTTGCCGAGGGCACGCATCATCTTGGCACCGTGGGCGACCGCGATTTGATGGTGGCTGCGGGTCTGGTGGCGGTGTGCGCGCTGTTGAACATTGCGGGCGTGCGCACGGTGGCCAGCACTTCGCTTTGGCTATTCTTTCTACTCTCCGCGCCTTTTGTTCTGATCGTCATGCTTGCACCCTTCAAATTCGGCGCGCTGACGCACGCGTCCGCTCACAACACAGGCGGCGTTTCGGCGGGCATCGTGACCGGCCTGCTGATCTGTATGTGGAACTACATGGGCTGGGACAACGCCAGCACCATCGCCGCCGAGGTCGAGCGCCCGGCGCGGACGTATCCGCGCGCGATGCTTTATGCCGTGCTCATCGTGGCTCTAAGCTATGTCCTGCCCATCGGCGCGATGTGGCTGACGGGCTTGCCTCCGGCGCAGTTTGAAACCGGTTCGTGGGCTGACATTGCCGGGATGTTAGGCGGCCCTTGGTTGCGCGGAGCTTTGGTTCTCGCGGCCATGGCCAGCGCGTTTGGCATGTTCAATTCGCTGGTCATGAGCTACTCGCGGCTGCCGCTGGCGATGTCGCAGGACGGCATGCTTCCCGGCGTCTTCGGCAAGCTGCACTCGAAAACCCGCGCGCCGTGGTTGGCGATTGCCGTGCTGGCTCTGGGCTGGACGATGTGTCTGGGTCTGGGCTTTGAGCGTTTGGTCACAATCGACATCCTGCTCTATGGCGCGAGCCTGTCGCTTGAGTTCGCCGCGCTGATTGCGTTGCGCATTCGAGAGCCGGAGCTGGCTCGGCCGTTCCGGGTTCCTGGAGGCTTGGCGGGGGCCCTGTTTATCGGCGTACCGCCGATGCTGTTGCTAGCGCTGTCAGCGGTGCGCGGGCAGAGCGAACACATCCTGGGGATGAGTTCGTTCGCCTTCGGCGTGCTGTTGATCGTGGCTGGGTTCGTTGCGTTCGGTGTGAACTTGCTGCTCAAGCCGCAAGGCTGGAGCAGCGTGAATAAGCCCGCGCAACCAGTGGCCTAGTTTAAGACGATGGAGGCACGGGCGTCCTCCCCCGTGCGCTCATCAGCTTCGTCACCTTGAGCACCACCCTCGTCAGCTTCAGCACGAGTTTTGTCATCTTGGGCGAAGTCGAAAGACCCCTGCTCAGGCAAGAAATTCACGAAATTACGCAGCATCGGCAGGGCACGGATCCTTCGACTCCTCTCAGGAGGACAGGCCCAGACAATGAGTCCTCATGGTACGGCTCCCTGTTATACAGTAATGCCGTACCCTGACCCATGACCAAACGCAAATCCAAAGGCGCGTATATGATTTCCGCGGTTGCGGAGATGTATGGGATTCATCCGCAGACGTTGCGGCTGTATGAGCGCGAGGAACTACTGAAGCCTTCCCGGACCGAAGGCAACACGCGGCTTTATACCGAGGAAGACTTGCTGCGGCTCGAGTTTATTCTCTCGCTGGCGCGCGATTTAGGCGTGAATATTGCGGGCATCGCCATTATTTTGCAGATGCGCGAACGCATGGAAGAGATGCAGCACCAGATTCAGGACTTTGTGCAGTATGTGCAGCGCGAAGTTTTGCCGCGGGCGGCGGCAGTGGACCCTGCCAAGGGCGCGCTCGTGCCGATGCGAAGAAGTATCGTTCCGGTTTCGAACAAGAGAAAATAAGCGCCGCAGATGGAATCCGGCTAGAATCCGCAGGTGCTGCAATTTCTTGCAACCTTCGCCTGGCTAGCCTGCATCGTCTACGCGACCATCCCGGCTTTTTGGCTGGGAATTCATCCCTTCGCGGATTTCTGGCGGGCGCGGCGGCGGAATCCTTTTTTTCTTCTGGTGCCGCTGTGGATTGGGCTGTGGGTTGCCCTTGGCTGCGTGACCGCGCCCTGGCGGCACTTGCGGTTTTACTCGGCTCCGGCGGCGTGGCTCCCGGCCGCGGTCTTGTTGGCGGTGGGAATGTGGATTTACCGACGTGCCGGAGCTGGGTTTAGCTGGTCGCAGTTGGGCGGGTTACCGGAAGTGATGGCGGTGGATGCCTCCCGGCAGAAGCTGGCGGTCGCCGGGATTCGGGCGCGGGTGCGGCATCCGATTTATCTGGCGCATTTTTTGGAGATGGTTGCTTGGAGCGCCGGATCGGGTTTGGTGGTGTGTTTTGGCCTGACAGCACTCGGCATGGCGACGGGGGCTGTGATGATCTGGATGGAAGATCGGGAGCTGGAACAGAGGTTTGGAGAGGAATATCGGAGATACCGTAAAGTGGTTCCGGCGGTGATCCCACGGATGAGTCCTTATAATCCGGAGTAGCTACTAGCCATCAGCTCTCAGCTCTCAGCCGGATCTGACAGCTGACCGCTGTTCCCCTATGCGATTTGAACTCTTCATTGCGATGCGCTATTTGCGCGCCAAGCGGCGGCAGGCCGTTGTGGGTCTGGTGACCGTCATTTCCATTTTGGGGGTGGGCGCTGGCGTCGCTTCGCTCATTATTGCGCTGGCGATTAACAACGGGTTCCGACAGGATTTGCAGGATCGGCTGCTGGGTTCGACGTCGCATGTAAATCTGCTGCGCGTGGAGAGCGATGGCATTCGCGAGTGGAGGACTCTGCTATCAACATTGAGTCGGCAGCCGCATGTGGTTGCCGCGGCCCCGGTGATTTACGAGCAGGTTTTGGTCTCGCGCGGGGCGCGGGCGCGCGGGGCGGTGCTGAAGGGGATGATTCCGTCGGAAGAGCGGAAAGTCAGCGACTTGCTCAAGTCCGTGAAGACTGGCTCGGCGGAGGCGCTGGAAGAGTCGTATGCGCAGCCGGCACCGCCCCAGGATGGCACTCCCGATTCACTCGGCGCGGTTCGTGAGCGCATCGCAGCGATGCCGCCGATCGTGCTGGGCAAGGACATGGCGGCGGATTTGGGAGCGGCGGTGGGTTCGGTCGTGCTGGTAACCAGCCCGCAGGGAGAACTCACGCCCTTTGGCATGGTGCCGAAATACATTCGTTTTCGCGTGATGGGCATTTTCGATTCTGGTTTTTACGACTACGACAGTTCCTGGGGATTCGTGCGTCTCGCGGACGCGCAACAGCTGTTCGGCCTGGGCGATGTCGTGTCTACGCTGGAATTTAAGATTGACGATCTCTACCGCGCCCCGGAAATTGCCAAACAGCTGGAAGCCACGGCCGGAAAAGGCTTTATGGCGACGCAGTGGATGGAGCAGAACAAGGCAATCTTCCGCGCGCTAAGGCTGGAACGCCTGGTGACCTTCATCACCATCGGGCTGATCGTGTTTGTGGCTGCGCTCAACATCCTCATCTCGCTCACCATGATGGTGATGGAAAAAACCAAAGACATTGCCTTGCTAATGTCGATGGGGACGAAGCAGGCGCAGATCCGGCGCATCTTCATTTTGCAGGGTATGTTAGTTGGTGTTGTGGGCACGGTGCTGGGCCTGATCCTGGGTTTTGCGCTGTCGTGGACCGGGGCGCACTATCACCTGCTTTCCCTTTCGGCGGAGGTCTATTCCATTGATTACGTGCCGTTTGCGCCGCACGTTTTGGATGGTGCCATCGTGGCGCTGATCTCCGTGGCCGTTTCGTTCCTGGCGACACTGTACCCGTCGTCGTCTGCAGCCAAAATCCTCCCGGCTGAGGCGTTGCGCTACGAGTAGGGCAGCAATCAGATATCAGCTGTCAGTTATCAGCCATCCAAGCGGCAGCTGAACCGCTGCCTCGCTATCTGACCGCCGATAGTGATAACTGACGGCTGATAGCTGCCCTTGAGTGACTCTCGTCACGTTGCGCGGCTCCAAAACGGGTTTACAGTGAGCCAAGATGGCGATTACCTGGTAGGGGCCGGAACTTCCACAGCGCTGCGTGATCTAATTACTAGACGTCATCTAATTACTAGAGAGGTCGCGCTGGTGAAGGGTCCAAATTTGGCCGGTGAAGGAAGATGTGACCGCGGAGACGCAAGTTGCATCTAAGTAAACAGCAGGGATCCCTCGATCTGCCCATTTTGGACGTCGAGGGCCTGAGCAAGACCTTCCGCTCCGGAGCGGGGGAAATTTTGCTCTTTGACAACCTGTCTTTTCAGGCTCCCC
This sequence comes from Acidobacteriaceae bacterium, assembly GCA_043782485.1. Classification (GTDB taxonomy): domain Bacteria; phylum Acidobacteriota; class Terriglobia; order Terriglobales; family Acidobacteriaceae; genus JANXUC01. The sequence goes on from JAYWAL010000079.1 coordinate 20,754, forward strand.
AAGGCCAGATGTTGGCTTTGGTTGGGGCCAGTGGGGCGGGCAAGAGCACTCTGCTCCACATTTTGGGGGCATTAGACCGTCCCACGCGCGGTCTGGTCAAGATTTCCGGCCGCAACGTGGCCGCCCTTACCGAAGAAGCCGCCGCCGAATTTCGTAACCGCGAAATTGGCTATGCCTGGCAGTTCCACTACCTGCTGCCCGAGTTCACGGCGCTCGAGAACGCCGCCATGCCGCTGTTGGTGCGCGGTATGAAGCGGAGCCAAGCGGAAGAACAAGCCCTGGGCTGGCTCAAGCAAGTGCAGCTGGAGCCGAGAGCGCACCACCGGGCGGGAGAGCTTTCCGGCGGTGAGCAGCAGAGAGTCGCGCTAGCCCGGGCGCTCATCACCAGCCCAAAAATTCTGCTAGCCGATGAACCGACCGGCGATCTCGATGGCCGAACCGCCGACGCCGTCTTCGACTTGATCGCGCAGCTGCACAGCCAGCATCAACTGACGTCGCTGATTGCGACGCACAATTTAGGTTTTGCCAGGAAATGTGACCGGGTTTTGCAGTTACGCGATGCGCGGATGGAGGAAGTTTCTCCAGGTTCGTTACCCGTATAGCAAAAATCCGCATTTGCGGATTCACAAAACGAATTTACCGATGAATTTCGAGAGAAGACAGGCGGCAGGAACCCTAAGCGCTACGCCTTGGCACCATCGGGCAGTTGGGATTTTCGGCCTGTTAATTGCATAATAGTCAGTGGGGCCAGGAACCCCCGAAGAGCGGCGCGGGGCCGCGCGGGATGGGGTTTCAGGAGAGGGCGAAATGTTCGAACGCTACACGGAGAAAGCTCGGCGTGTAATCTTCTTTGCGCGGTACGAAGCCAGCCAGTTTGGGTCTCCTTACATCGAGACTGAACACTTGCTGCTTGGACTTTTGCGCGAAGACAAGGCCCTCACCAACCGGTTCTTGCGGTCGCCTTCGAATATCGAATCGATCCGCAAGCAGATTGAAGGACACACCACCATTCGCGAGAAGGTTTCGACTTCGGTCGACCTGCCGCTCAGCAACGAATGCAAGCGCGTGCTCGCCTACGCCGCTGAGGAAGCGGAACGCCTTTCGCACAAGCACATTGGCACCGAACATCTTCTGCTGGGGTTGCTGCGCGAAGAAAAATGCTTTGCTGCGGAAATCCTGCACGAGCGCGGGTTGCGCTTGTCCACCGTGCGCGAAGAACTGGCGCGGACGACGCAGGAAAAATCGCAGCCGCAACGCCAGCGCGAGTCTTCCTTGCTATCGGAGTTCTCCCGCGACTTAACCCAGGCCGCGCAAGACACGCAGCTCGATCCTTTAGTCGGCCGCGATGGCGAAGTCGACCGCGTCATCCAAATCCTCTGCCGCCGCACCAAAAACAATCCGGTGCTGATCGGCGAACCCGGCGTCGGCAAAACAGCCATAGTTGAAGGCCTGGCGCAGCGCATCGCTGACGGCGAAGTTCCCTCGTTTCTCGCCGACAAGCGCATCCTCGCCCTCGACCTGAGCCTCATTGTCGCCGGCACCAAGTATCGCGGCCAGTTTGAAGAACGCCTCAAGACCATCATGAAGGAACTGATGGAATCGCAAAATTCCATCATCTTCATCGACGAACTGCACACCCTTGTCGGCGCAGGTTCCGCCGAAGGCTCGCTCGACGCCGCCAACATTCTGAAGCCCGCCCTTTCCCGCGGCGAAATTCAGTGCATCGGCGCAACCACGCCGGGCGAATACCGCAAGTCCATCGAAAAAGATCGCTCCCTGGAGCGCCGCTTCCAGTCCGTAAAAGTTCCGCCGCCGAACGAAGCCGACGCCACCAAGATTCTGTTCGGCATTAAAGAACGCTACGAGAAGTTCCACGCCGTCACCTACACCGACGACGCCATCACCTTCGCCGTTTCGCACTCCCACCGCTACATTCCCGACCGCTTCCTGCCTGATAAGGCTATCGATTTAATCGACGAAGCCGGCGCGCGCGTCAAGCTGCGCCAGACCACCATGCCGGAAGAAATCACCGAAGTGCAGAAGCGCATCAAGTTCATCGTGCATCGCATGGAAAACGCCATCGCGAACCACGAATTCGAAAAAGCGCGCTTCTATTCCGACGAAGAGCGCAAAGAGCGCGAGAACCTGCGCGCCCTGCGTGAGAAGCACCACCTCGACGAATCCTCCGGCGGCGTGGTGGGCCGCGAAGACATTGAAGATGTGGTTTCGCGCTGGACCGGCGTGCCCATCATGTCCATCAAGGAAGAAGAATCCGCGAAGCTGCTGCGTATTGAAGAAGAGCTGCACAAGCGCGTAATTTCCCAGGACAAATCTATCGTCGCCTTGGCCCGTGCCATTCGCCGTTCGCGCGCTGGCCTCAAGAGCCCCAACCGCCCCATCGGTTCGTTCCTGTTCCTCGGACCCACCGGCGTCGGCAAAACCGAAGTCGCGCGCACCCTGGCGCAATTCATGTTCGGCAGCGAGAAGTCGCTCATCCGCTTCGATATGTCCGAATTCATGGAGAAACACTCGGTCTCGAAACTCATCGGTTCGCCTCCAGGATATGTCGGTTACGAGGAAGGCGGCCAGCTCACAGAACGCGTCAAGCGCGCTCCGTACTCTGTCGTTTTGCTCGACGAAATCGAAAAAGCGCACCCGGATGTCTTCAACATTCTGTTGCAGGTTTTTGAAGACGGCCACCTCAGCGATGGTCTGGGCAATACGGTGGACTTCAAGAACACCGTCATCATCATGACGTCGAACATCGGAGCGCGGCACTTGCAAAAGCGCGAAGGTTTCGGATTCCAGACCACGAACGAAGACATGGTTTCGGACAAGATCGAAGAATTGGTCAAGGGTGAGGTCAAACGCACCTTCAACCCGGAATTTCTGAACCGTCTCGATGAAATCATCATCTTCGGCGCGCTCAGCGAAACCGACTTGATTCAAATTCTGGAACTCATGGTTGTGCAACTGAATCAGAACCTGGCCCAACGCTCAATCACCGTCACGGTCACCGATGAAGCCAAGCGCTGGATTCTGGCGCAAACGCTCAGCGACCGCAGCTACGGCGCAAGACCGCTGCGCCGCGCCCTGCAAAAGTACATCGAAGACCCGCTCTCGGAGGCGTTAATCCAGGGCACCTTCAACATGCGTCCGGCGTTCATCGAAGTCTATCGCGACGCCGACAAGCTGTTCTACCGCCCGGTCGACTCGACCGAAACCGAAGGCGTGCTGCTCTACAAAGACTAGTTTCAAATAACAATCGGGTGCCCCGTCCTTGTTCGCGCACTTTGCGAACAGGGCGGGGCTTTTGTTTTAAGGTTGTGTAGAAGCGGGTGCCCTCGCCCGCGTGGTCTTTAACGCTGATTCCTCCCGCAGACATGGCCTTCCGTGCAGTTGCCTCCGCAATCAGGCAAGCGCATAATCCAACTGCCCGCACCCCGCATCACTGGAGAAACCACAATGCAACGCCTAGCCTTAACCATCCTGCTTTTCAGCATTTCCGCCAGCGCGCAAAACCCCGCCGCCAAGCCCGCATCCAACGCATCCAACGATTCCACCGCCACCAGCGCTATCAGCACCACCGTCCGCAACTACATCGAAGCCTATTACACCGGCGACGCCCTCCGCATGAAGCAGACGATGCATCCTCACTATTTGAAGCACATGATCCACGGCGATATCCCCATGCGCGAAAGAACGGCTGCGCAAATGGAACAGGAAGTCCGCTCCAACCACGGACCCTCCAGCCAGCCCCAGGCGGAGAAGACGGAGCAGATCAGCGTCCTCGACATCGCCGGCGACATCGCCTCCGCCAAACTCGTCACCCCCCACTGGGTGGACTACCTCACACTTTCGAAACTGGATGGCCAGTGGAAGATTTTGTCGGTGGTGCAGAGGATGGAGGATTAGTCGGAACTCAGCAATTCGGGTTGAGACTTGTGCCAGCGAGGTCGCAGATCCGTTGGACTCGCGGGTGCCCCGTCCTTGTTCGCGCACTTTGCGAACAGAGCCAGCCCTGAGCGGCGCCGAAGGGGCTTTTGCTTTGAGGTTGTGTAGCGTGGGCGCCCTCGTCCGCGTGGTCTGGCCCAAGCTCCCCTGGCAGCCCTTGGTAGAAGCAGGATTCGTATCAGGCCACCGCTTCAGCGGTGGCGTAAGTGTTTTGATTTGAGTCCGCCTTCAGGCGCTGGGTTGCAAACTCCGTCTCTTACCACACGTTGCTAGCGCCACTGCGGCAGCGGCACCGGAATGCGACTTACATCAGCTTAAATCCTACGCAGTCAAATCCCCAATCAACCCATCCAACTTCCCCAACAACCCCTCATTCCCCCGCCGCGGATACCCCGCCAACCGCTCCCGAAACCGCGGCAAATTGAACAGAAACGATTCCACCCGTTCCCGATTCAGCTCTTCCCAGAAAGCCCCGTAGCCCACCTTATCCAGCCAATAAGCATTGAAAATCTGCTCAAATTGATGCTCCACCGGAACCGCCAAATAAGGTTTCCCCAAGTGCAGCGCCTCCGTCACCAGCGAAAATCCCGCGTTGGCGATAATGGCCTTGGCAGAAAGAAGATCGGCCAAAAACCCATCCAGACTGGGTTTCTTGAACAAAATATTCCCCTCCTGCCCGTCGCACCCGAACCCGTAAGCCACAAACGACGCGCGCACACTAGCCAGCAGCTTCGCCAATTCCGGCGCGGGCGACGTTACGTAAACCAGAATCTGCTCTCCTTGCCGGGGTTTCGCTTTCAGAATACACTCGCGAAGAATCGGAGGAAACAGAAACGTATTGGGCTTGGTGACTTTGGCATCAAAGAACGACGTCACCAGATAGGCATTCGCCCTCGGCACCATCAGCCGCGTCACCATCTTGGCCGCCGCCGCATCCCGCCGGTACTGGCTGGGATAGGTAACGTCTGTGTTGGTCAGGCAATGCTGGTTGTCGATGCAGATCACCGGGAGCCGCTTACGCCGCCCAGCATGGCAGGACAGCGGCTCAAAATCCGTCACCACCAGGTCAATCTTCTTCTCGTCAATCAGCTCTTTCAAAAGCGAAACGCTGGCCGCCGTCTTCCGCGCCGTTAGCAGATTCTTGGCAATCGTCTTCTGGTAGCGCACCTGATTGTTCACATACTCAATCCGCCACCCGGCAATCTCCGTAACCTCAAAGTCCTTACGCAAATTGGCCAGCCCGCGGTCAAACGAAACAATGTGCACGGCATGGCCACGCCCCATCAAATGCGAAATCACTTCCTTCGCCCGCGTCGAATGCCCCGCCCCTTCCCCGTTTACGCCATAAAGAATGTTGGCCATGACCTATCTGCGAAAAATAAACTCGTCTGTCATCCTGAGCGTAGCAACACCTTCACGAAGTGTAGGTCTTGCCGAGTCGAAGGATGATCCCTGCAAACTTCATTGCACCTGCACTCTGGCAGGATTTTCACCCTCAAACAACCCGCGCCACTCCCGAACGAATCACTTCACCCAAGCCTTCGTCAAAAACAAATACCTATCCCGCAACTCATCCTTGCTCGCCTGAGGACTCTCCGTCAGATGCATCACCAACCACCCCGTCGACTCGGCATACGCAGGCCACTTCGCCAGTCCCTCGCCGTTGGGGTCGCCCGTGCGCGCAAAGTTGGACCAATACTTCTGCATGCGCGCGCTCATCTCGCGGTCTTCCGGCGCGAATTCCGTCCCTTTTTTGGAATCAAGCTGACCAAATACATATTCGATCTCCGCCGAATGGTAGGCCTTGCGCGGAGATCCCTTCGGACTCACAGGAAATCCGAGGTCCCAGCGATACCGGTAAACCGGCTGCTTCCCGGTTAGCGATTGCGCCTCGAGCCACCGCCAGGTCGACCAGGCAATAAAGCTGTCGCCCGTGAAATCCAGAACAGAACGCTGCGCCTGCTCTTCAGTCGTCACCGGATACAAGCGTAAAAAATCATCCACCTTTGCGGCAAACTCCTTCTGTGCGATTTTCTTCATCTGTTCAATCGCGCTCCCCTGTGCTGGATCAAAACCGCCTTCGTCATGGTTCCATCCCGCCAGCAAAGGCACGTCGTTCTGCTTCCCTGCGGCAAAAATGACCGGCACCGGCTGCGGCAGAAAATAGCCATCCACATCGGCGCTGAACGAAAAATTATCATCGCTACCAGGCGTGAAGAACGCATCAATCAGCTTCTGCGCAGGCACGGCGCGCAACTCCGCCAGAGTCTCTACTTTCAGGCGCGAACTCGTCAGCTTCGCGTCCTCAACTTCGCGCTTAGCCAGCGGCTCAAACTGCCCGCCCGTTGAAAATGCCGCCCCGCTCTCACCAATCGCTTTCTCGAACAGCCCCTTGGCCAGCGGAGACGCCATGTGCGCGCTCACCGAAAACGACCCCGCGCTTTCGCCAAAAATCGTCACATTCCCCGGATCGCCGCCAAATTCCGAAATGTTGTCATGCACCCATCGCAGCGCCGCCAACTGGTCCAGCAAACCGTAATTGCCCGCCGAGTTCCGTCCCGACTCCTTCGCCAGTTCCGGATGCGTAAAAAATCCGAAAATCCCCAGGCGATAGTTCATGGAAACGACCACCACGCCCTGCTGCGCCAGCACGGTTCCATCCTGCCTCTGTTCCGACGTCCCGCCCGCCTGGTAGCCCCCGCCGTAAATCCACACCATCACCGGCAGTTTCGCGGACGATGCCTTAGTGGGCACCCATACATTCAACGTCAGGCAATCCTCGCTTCCGCCCGGATCGCGGAACACCATGTCGTCAAAAATGGGCGCCTGCATGCAGCGCGAGCCAAATTCCGTAGCCTTGCGCACTCCTTCCCACTTGGCCGCCGGCACAGGCGGCTTCCACCGCAACTCCCCAACCGGCGGTGCAGCAAAGGGAATTCCCAAGAACGCGCGGAAAGCGCCACCGTCTTTTCCTTCGATCACACCCGTCGCCGTCTTGACTTGCGGACCAGCTGGCGCGGGAACGGATTGGGTACTAGCGGCGAGCGTGAGGGCCAATACGACAGGCAGAACCAGGAATCCGTGGGAAGACTTCATTTTCGAAACGTCCTTTTCGTTGGACTCGTGATGAGCTCATACGGGAAGTGGATTTTGTCAGCGAACTTCGGATTGTAAACCGAAATTCCGCGGGCGGGCGGCGGCTTTGCCCTCCTCACCTTAACGACTACCAGCAGTCCGGAGCCCCAGAAATCATCTAGAATGGAGAAAGTTATGACCTTAACCATCTATTCCGCCCCCTGGTGCCCGGACTGCCGCGTCGCCAAGCGCTTCCTCACCAAACACAATCTGCCATTCACCGAGATCGACATCGAATCCACCCCTGGTGCCGCCGATGAGGTCATTCGGCACACCGGCAAGCGCGCGATTCCGCAATTCGTCATTGATGGCGAATGGGTTCAGCCGTACCGGCCGGGAGAAGGATTTCTTTACGAAGAGATGGCGGAACGTCTCGGCGTAAGTCTCAGCGATCCAACCACTTAGCGCTAAACCGCGTCTGGCCCATGCCTTCCGTACCGTAGCCCCCGCCCCGTAAATCTGGAATGATGATTTTGCGCCTGAGGGCGCAGGGCCACCATGCCAGAAAATATGGAACCACGACGCAAGTCCCTGGATTGGAGTACTTTAGCGGCCGCGCTCTTGGCGTCGGCCCTGGTGGCCGTCGTCGGTTTCGCCCTGCCGCGCTACTACCACCCCGTGAACCCGCTGAACGGCGAAGTCGCCACGCTCACCTTGGAGGTCAACGAACTCCGCCAAGAGCAAGAAATGCCCAGCCTGGTTCTGAACCGCTACCGCGGCTCGATTTGCTACATTTTTGGGGTCTACCGGGTCGGATTTCCGAAAAACCCGCTTTCGTCGCTGCGCGCGCGCGTCGCTGGCACTGGATTTGTCGTGGCAGATGGCCTGCTGGCTACCAACCGCCACGTCGCGGAGCCTTGGTATGGCGATCCGGAGGCCGAAGCGCTGATCCAAAAGGGCGCTAACGCCAAGCTGGAGAAGCTTTTAGCGTATTTTCCGAACATGGCCACGCCGATTGAGATTGATCCAGTCGTGGTCTCGCCGCTGCACGACCTAGCCATTGTCCATATGCAGAAAGCGGCTGACGGCAGGAAGTTTCCTCCGCTACCGCTGGCAGATTCGGCGGGTACGCCTGGAGAACTCGTGACCGTGATTGGCTACCCCATGGGCATTGCCGGAATGGTCGCAAAATCACCCCAGGTAGTCTACGAACGGCTGGCTTACCGACATGATGATGCCAGCGCCGCCAGCGAGCTGGCCGCTCTCTCCCTGATACGCCCCTCGGCCACCTACGGGCACTTGGGAGACGTTGTGGGTAGCAAACTGGTCTACGACGCACCCACAGCCCACGGAGGCAGCGGAGGGCCTGTATTTGACTCCCACGGGCATGTAATTGGCATCAACACGGCCTACATGGATGGCTTTTCCGGCGGGACGCTGGGGATCTCGGTTGGGGCGCTCAAGCCCTTAATTACTGTGGCACAGCAAGCCCCCTAGACCTGCGCCGTTCCTAGTCGGCGCCCCTTTTTCACGGACGAAGGCGCTCGCCCAACACACGCTTAACCTGCCGATGCAGCGTGGCCTCGACCCAGTGGGCGCAGGGCCTTCCGGACCAAGGCGGAGAGCTGGGTGGCGCCTTCGCTCAGTTCCCATAGGTGGTGTTCGGCTAAGTCCACCAGGACCCGAGATCCTTTGGCTGTAAGCGCCACCAAGACTTCTCGGCGGTCGTCGGCCTCGCGCTCCCTTCGCACGTATCCGGCGGCAACCAACCTGTTAACTAATTCGACGGCACTGTGATGTTGCATCTGCATCCGTTCGGCGACTTCGCCCACGTTGGGGCGCACTCCGGCGGGCAATCCCTTGATGGCCAGGAGCATTTGATGTTGGCGAGGTTCCAAACCCAACATGCGGGCGGCGACTTCCCCCGTATGCACGTATCGGCGTATTTGATGACGAATTTCAGCCAGGCACTGAAACTCGACCAGGGTGAGCGAACGGCTCTTCATGCGCCGGATTATAAACGAGGGTTCGTTCCATTCCATCGATAAAGTTCCGTTTTAGCACCGCCTGAACCCGTTTGGTATTCCGAAAATCACGTGGCAAGTTCGACAAGACGGCGCTGCTGTGCCATTGACGCTCGCCGAAGGTGCTATCTGATTGATATGACATTTGGCCGGGAAATACAGGCGATTTTGGGGATGGCCGGGGCGGCATCCCTACCAAACCCGGGACCTGTAGCCTTCCGCAAGGCGCGCCAGTTAGAATCGTAGGTTCCGCTGAATCACTCGTTCTTCCAAATCTTGCCTTACGTTGGAGCCACCTTGATCCACCGCTATACTCGCCCTGAAATTGGCCGTATCTGGAGCGAAGACAACCGCTTCCGCACCTGGCTGCAAGTGGAACTGGCCGCCACCGAAACCCTGGCCGAAGCCGGATGGGTTCCAAAATCCGCCGCCCGCACCATTCGCGAAAAGGCAAATTTTAAGCTGGAGAGGATTCAGGAGATCGAGGCCGAGGTGCGCCACGATGTCATTGCATTTAATACCGCCGTTTCGGAATTCGTTGGCCCGGAGTCGCGTTGGTTCCACTATGGTTTGACCTCGAATGACGTGGTGGATACGGCGCAGGCTTTGCTCATCAAGCAGGCATCCGAACTGATTGACGCTGGCATCGTCGGGCTGGCTGCGGCGCTGGAGAAGCGAGCCTGGGAGTTTAAAGATACGGCGCAAATTGGCCGGACCCACGGCGTTCACGCCGAGCCAATTACGTTTGGCTTGAAGCTGGCCAATTGGTATTCCGAAACGCAGCGTAACCTGACCCGCTTTCGCCATGCCGCGGAAGATATGCGGGTGGGGAAACTCTCCGGCGCCGTGGGGACCTTGGCACACCTGACACCGGAACTAGAAGAAAAGATCTGCGCCCGGCTGGGATTGGAGCCAGCGGCGATTTCCTCGCAAGTCATTCAGCGCGACCGGCACGCGTTTTATTTGGCGACTTTAGCCGTGGTGGCTTCCACGTTGGATAAGATCGCCACGGAAATCCGGCATCTGCAACGCACGGAGGTCCGCGAGGTCGAGGAGTTCTTTTCCGAAAAACAAAAAGGCTCGTCGGCCATGCCGCATAAGCGCAACCCCATTACCTGCGAACAGATTAGCGGGCTGGCGCGCGTGATTCGCAGCAATGCTCAAGCTGGATTTGAAAACGTGGCCCTGTGGCATGAACGCGATATTTCGCATTCGTCAGTGGAGCGGGTAATTTTCCCGGACTCGACCATCCTGATGGACTATCTGCTGGCCAAGACCACGCAGCTGATTGAGACCATGTTCGTGTACCCGGACCGCATGCGTGAAAACCTGGAAAGCACGGGCGGTTTGGTCTACAGCGGGCAGCTGTTGCTCGATTTGGTGGAAAGTGGCGTTTCCCGCGAAGATGCCTATCGCATGGTGCAGACCCATGCCATGCGGTCGTGGAAAGAGGGCCTGAACTTTCGGCAGGAGATTCTGCGCGATAAGGACATTGCCGGACGCGTTCCGAAAGCGCAACTCGAGCGGGCGTTTGATTTGACGCGCCAGCTAAAGAATGTGGATAAAATCTTCGGCCGCGTATTTGGCAAGCAAAACAACGGGACCAAGTCCAAGACCGCAAAAACCAGGCGGTCAACACGATCCCGCTGACCAGCAAACAGGGCCGTGGTTAAAATCAAACCGAGGTTTATAACTTCCTCTATGACTTCCGAAGAACTGAAGAAGCTGATTGCTGAAGCGGAACAAGACCCGAAGCGCCTGGCCACGGCTGTAGCTGGCGTCCCGGAAACGGTTCTTCAACGCAAGCCCGCGCCGGACAAGTGGAGCATCCACGAAATCGTGGGCCACCTGGCCGATGCGGAGATTCTCTTTTCCTATCGCATCCGCCAAGTTCTGGCCGACCAAGACCCGCAGTTTTCCTATATGGATCAGGACGCATGGACGCGGAGCCTCGGCTACACGGAAGCGGCGATTCCTGAGCTCATCGCGCAGTTTGGCGTGAACCGCTTCCATAACCTTCGCTTACTCCGCCGAATCGGCGCGGCCGAGTTGGAAAAGAGCGGCTACCACCCGGAGCGGAAGCGCCAGGTGACGCTGGCGGAGATTGTCCAGTATTGGGTGGGTCACGGCCCTAATCATTTCGCCCAGATTGAACGACTAAAGGCGGCGTCTTAAATCACCCTTGCCAGTGCTCCAAGTACTCCTGATAACTCTCGTATTTCTCGAGCGGCGAGGCGTTGAATACGCACAGCGCGTCTTCCGAAACGGAAACGGCAGCCGGAAGCGGCCCCGCGCCATCGGTTACCTGCCAGTACAAAGCATCCACATTCTGCAAGACCGTCAGCACGCGCTCCCCTGGCAAACTCTCGCCCACCAGCCGCGGCAAATGTCTTGGAGCCAAATGCGATTCCCCTACGAATACCACCAGGCGCGCCTCGGGATGCTCTTGCCGCATGGCCGCGATCCGACTCGCCATGTGCCGGTCGCGCATGCGCACACGCCGCAAATCAAAGCGCGGCTCACTGTCTAGCCCGTACGCCGCCACGCACTCCCGCCGCGCCTGCGCGAACAGCTCGCCGTACGGCTCCCAGTCATATCCCCAATCGCGCGCGAAATGCAGCCGCGCCCGGAGCTGGTCGCCATCCACTCCGCCCCGCCACCATTCGTCCAACAACGGTTGCATTGAGGAATAAACGGCCTCCAACCCGAGCACATTTCCTCGAGGATCCCGTCCGCCTAACTCGGCCAGCAGCGAAGTCACAAACTCCTGCGACGATGCCAGCGAGTGATAATCACCGACCAGAACCACATCCGCCGCGCACGCCCGGGCCAAAACTTCCGCGCCGGTCAGCCGCCCCTCGAACCGCCGAAATGCCTGGGCAAACTCCTGCAAATATCGGCTGCGAGGTTCGCGCACAGACAACCGTATGGCCCGCTCCACGCGAGCCACCGCCGCGCGCTGGCCAAGAGCCTGTCGTCGCCGATTTGTAGCCCGATTTGTTGCCCGAACTGTTGCGGTAGTTGCCATACGGAAGCAACCGACCGCAGAACCTGCGCCACTTCACTAGCCGCCCTCGGCTGTGCCATCCGCTTGACCGTCGCTTGATCGTTCACTTGATCGGCGCTTGACGGCGGGGCAACGTAGTTCCTATGCTCAAAACATCTTGCCGAACTCGACTCAATTCAATCTCACCCTTGCCACCACCGGTGCCAGCGGCTCGCTCTTCCTCCGAGAACTGCTTCGCGCCGTCGAACTCGATGCCCGCGTCGGCACCGTCAACTTCATCGCCTCCGACAGCTCCCTGCGCGTTATGGCCGAGGAACTCGAACTCACCGGCCGAACCAACCTGGTCCGCCAACTCCTAGGCGCGGACTCCAAAAAGATTCACCCGCAATCCAATACCGACATCGGTGCCAACATCGCCAGCGGCTCTTACCCCGCCGATGCCATGATCGTGCTTCCCTGCTCCGTCGGCACCCTCGCCCGCATCGCCAACGGCGTCTCCGCCCAGCTCATCGAGCGCGCCGCCGACGTCAGCCTCAAGGAGAAACGTCCCCTGGTTCTGTGCGTCCGCGAAACCCCGCTCAACAAAATCCACATCCGCAACATGTACCGCGCCGCCGACGCCGGAGCTACCATCTACCCGTTAATCCCGACGTTTTACAACCACCCCAACGGCTTCGAGGAAATGGCCCGCCAGTTCGCCTACCGCGTCCTGGACCACATCGGCCTGGCCCAACCCGGCGCTTACCGCTGGAAGGGTTAACCGGACCCAAGCCTATTTGAGGGGGAGACTTGAGTTTACGGGTCAGCGCCCCGCTTCAGTAGGTCACCCGCAGACATGTCCTAAGGAGTGCTTGCGTAGCCGCAGGCACCCTCGCCTGCGGTCTTGCTCGCGTACCCTCCGTTACCTTCCCGGATGCGCCCCAAACAGGCCAGTTGACGAGCGCCGCCCCCTGGGATTATTTTGCTCTTACATCTCAGAAAGGAGGGGATCCATGCCAAGTAGCGTCATACGACCGAGTGAGGTAGCTGCGACCTAGCTTGTTGCTTGAACCACCCTTCGTACGCTGACCGGTGTGTTTGGGAAACGATTAGGAAATGCCCGCTCCAGCTAGCCGGCTGGAGAACCCGTGGTTCACAAAGTTCGCACAAGGACAACGGCAGAGCAACGGGCCTAGGTCAATCTCACCAGTCTACCGGCAACCCGCGGATGGCCTCCGCGGGTTGTCTATTTTTGGAACGTTTTCGGGAAGGGATTTTCGCAATGCGCCGTTTTGCCGTCCTCCTGCTCTGCTTTGTTTCCTCGTTTTCCGCGGCTAGTGAGCGCTGGACCGAAGCCCGCGCCAACACCTGGTACCAGCATCAACCCTGGCTCGTCGGCAGCAACTACATCCCCGCCACCGCCATCAACGAGCTGGAAATGTGGCAGGAGGCGACGTTCGATCCCGAGCAGATCGACAAGGAACTCGGCTGGGCCGAAGGCATTGGCATGAACACCATGCGCGTCTTCCTGCACGATCTGCTTTGGGAACAAGATGCTCCAGGCTTCCGCAAACGTCTCGACACCTTTCTGGCGATTTCGGCCAAGCACCACATCCGCCCGATGCTCGTGCTCTTTGATTCCTGCTGGGACCCCTCGCCGAAGCTTGGCCCGCAGCATCCACCCATTCCCGGCGTGCACAATTCCGGATGGGTGCAGAGTCCCGGAAAAGCCGCCCTCGCCGATGCCGCGCAGTATCCGCGCCTCAAGGCCTATGTCGAAGGAGTTGTAGGAGCCTTTGCTAACGACGACCGCATTCTGGCCTGGGACGTCTGGAACGAGCCCAGCAACGGCAACGGCGGCGCGTATGGAAAAGTCGAACTCAAAGACAAGCAGTCCTATGTGCTCGCGCTGCTGCCACAGGTTTTTGCCTGGGCCAGGTCGGCGAACCCATCGCAACCACTGACCAGCGGATTGTGGGAAGGGCCTGACTGGTCGTCTCCCGCGAAAATGGATGCCATCGCCCGCGTGCAAATTGAGCAGTCCGACGTCATCTCGTTCCATAACTACGGCTGGCCGGAAGACTTTGAACAGCACGTTACCGTTCTGGAAACCTACCACCGACCGCTGATCTGCACCGAATTCATGGCCCGCGGCGCGGGCAGCACGTTTGATACGATTTTGCCCATCGCCAAGAAACATAACGTCGCCGCCATCAACTGGGGCTTGGTCGTCGGCAAAACACAGACCAATCTGCCTTGGGATTCCTGGGAACGCCCCTACACCGCGAACCCGCCCCAGGTTTGGTTTCATGAAGTGTTTTATGGAGATGGGAAACCGTACCGGGAACGCGAGGTTGAGTTGATTCGCCAACTTACCGGTCGTGGGCGGTAACAAGCGGCCAAAATTTCTTCCTGTCCGCCTCCACATCGGTTTATGCTTCTGGAATTAGAATCCAGTGGAGGCTTCGTGTTGACGGAAGGCGTGCTGTACGCTGACTTCGGTCGCAGGTTCGCCGCGCGACTGGTGGACCTTCTCATACTCTTTGGGGTCATTTCGCTCGTGGTTCTCACCATGTGGGTTTTCCGCGCAGTGGGAATCTGGGTGCCTCGGAATGACGGAGCGGACCTGGAACAAGTTTTCCACTCCTTTGGAATAGGCCCCAAGCTGTTGATTACGGGCTTTTATTGCCTGGCGCAGGGCCTGGTTTATTCCGCGCTCTTAGAGGCATCCGTGTGGCAAGCCACGGTTGGCAAGCGCCTCTGCGGGGTCTATGTAACCGATGATGACCAAAATCGGATCGGCAACGGTCGATCATTCGGACGCTCGCTGACCAAAATATTTATGGGCTTCTTCGGAGGAACCTTAGTCAGCATCCTGTTGATAATGGTCACGAAGGATCGGAAGACACTTCACGACTACATCGTCAATACCGTGGTTCTGAGAGGAGTGCCAGCGTCCACTGGCGCGCTCGAACCCTGGCGACTCGCCGTGGGCTTGGGGTCGCTATACGTCTGGATGCTAGGAACCTTTATGGCGACTCTTTAGCCAGCGACCTGAGTAATGCCCCCAACAACACCCCTCTAGCCGCCTCCTCAATCGCCATCCCCAACAACTCCTCCCGCGTCAGCCATCGCGCCTCAGTCGCATCCTCCCCAGCCCGCAACTCCCCAGACACCACCCCGCACAAAATATCCACCAGCAAATAGTGATACCGCACCCGCCCGGCGTCATCCAAAATCACGCGGTCAAACACTCCCAGCACGCTTCCCGGCCCTGACGCGGGCTGCCCCCAAATACTTCCCGACCCACGCGGCGCGCCCACATCCACGACCAAGCCCGTTTCTTCCAGAGCCTCGCGCGCCGCCGCCTCGCGCACCGTCTCACCCAGCTCCACCACGCCGCCCGGAATCGACCACTCCCCCAACAGCGGCGGGCGACCACGCCGGATCACCACCACCCGTCCTTCGCCCTTCGACACATCCACAATCACCGCACCCACACCCACCAGCGGCCCACTCGGATACTCACGCGACATGCAAAGAATTGTAATTCGGCAGCGAGTGTTTTACGGGGGACGATATTTGTTTTATGAGGACGATGTTTGTTTTATGAGGGCGATGTTTGTTTTATGAGGACGATATTTGTTTTATGGGGGGCGATGTTTGAAAGGGCACGGCTTCAGCCGTGCCAGTCAAGCCAAAATAGTCCGGGGCTTTAGCCCCGAAGTCGAAAAGTGGACCCCTCGGCGGCTAAAGCCGCCTAGTCCTTCGCTCTTGTATGGCACGGCTGAAGCCGTGCCCTTTCACAACAGCCTCCTATCGGTCGAACCGCAGTACACTCTCCCCATGTCCCTCGACGAATACAAACGCAAGCGCCGCTTCGAAGCCACGCCCGAACCGCCGCCCGAACTCGACTCCACCGGCAGCCACCGCTACGTCGTCCAGCGCCACGAGGCCACCCGCCTGCACTACGACTTTCGCCTGGAGATGGACGGCGTTCTAAAATCGTGGGCCGTGCCGAAAGGCCCTTCGCTCGATCCTGAAGACAAGCGTCTCGCCATGCAGGTCGAGGATCACCCGGTTTCGTATTTCAGCTTCGAAGGCATCATCCCCGAAGGCAACTATGGCGCGGGCACGGTGATGGTCTGGGACGTAGGCCAATGGCAGCCGCTATCACCCATCCCCGTCGACGGCAAATATGTTCCATGTTCAGACGCAGAAGCGGCAACTATGCTTCAAAAAGGCGATCTCAAATTCCGCCTCGAGGGCAAAAAGCTCCACGGAGACTTCGCCATCGTCCGCATGAAGTCGCGGCGTCCCGGCACTAAAGGCAACGAATGGCTGCTCATCAAGAAGCGCGACGACCAAGTCGAAGAAGGCTACGACGCTGAGGAGTACGACAGCTCCGCGCTCACCAACCGCACCATGCGCGAGATCGCCGCCCAACACGACGCCGAATGGGTCAGCCGCCCCGCCGGACCGAAAGGCAGACTCAAAGCCGCATGGCTGGCCAATGCAGTGGCCAAGTTGGACCAGAAAAAGCACGCGGAGAAGAATCCCTCCAAGAAAAAATCCGCGAAGGCCAAAGCTTCCTCTGTGTCTCCCGTGGTGAAAAAAGGCCCCGACTCTTTCCCCACCGAAATTCACCCGATGTTAGCCACTCCCTGCGAGAAGCCTTTCAACGACCCGGCCTGGATCTTCGAAATCAAATGGGATGGCTACCGCGCCATCGCCTTCATCAAAAACAAAACCGTCCGCCTCGTGTCCCGTAATCAGAACGACCTCACCAGTCAATATCCCGAACTCGCCAGCCTCCCCACGCAACTTCAGGCCGCCACCGCCATTCTCGACGGAGAAATCGTAGCCCTCGACGCCGAAGGCCGCTCCAACTTCGGCCAAATGCAGCAGCGCACTGGATTTACTTCGCCCCGATCTTCCCTATCAAAGACGCGTTCCGCACGCCGCCCTGAAATCGCCGTCCTCTATTACGCCTTCGATCTTCTTTATCTCAACGATCAGGACCTCCGCAAGCTTCCATTGGAAGAACGAAAAAAGAAACTCGCAGCTCTCATCCCAACCAACCCCGCGAGTCTCCTCCGCTACTCCGACCACGTCGACACTCAGGGCCTGGCCCTATTCGAAGCCGCCAAACAAAAGGGTCTCGAAGGCATCGTCGCCAAAAGAAA
>JAYWAL010000080.1:0-2081 GCA_043782485.1 Acidobacteriaceae bacterium
GCCAGTCAGTTGCAGCACATGCGGGCTTTCTGGATCGCTCGGCACCGAGATTTGCAGCGTGGCGGTTCTGGGCAACGGGCAAATGAGAGGACTCGACAGCGGGGGATTGGTTGGCGAAAATGGCAGGCAACTCGCCGTCGGCGTAAATCCAATCTGGATTGGGCAGTCCGTTCCCGCAACCAATGTCGTTGGGCAGGCGCTGAAGTCGACCGTAAAGTCTCCGCTATTCACGCCTTGCACACCCGCCTCAAATCCCGACAGGTCAAGGTCCACCGACGACTGATTCGTAACCTTCACCGTTTGCTGCGAACTGGAAGTGGCCACCAGAATCGGATTAAACGCGACAATGTCTTGCGAATAGGCGACCGGTTGCTTGCAACTTGCGCCGTTGCCAAAATCGACACAGACATTTCCTTTTTCCTGAGAGCTGCAGCCCGGCGCCTTGCTGATTGAGTAGCCGTTCATGCCGGAAAACCCAGACCCATCCGGCTTGGCCAGAACCGGTGTTGTTCCAGTACTCGCGTTTCCGATCGTGCCCAGAATCGTACCGTTCGCGCCCACGATGTTCAGTAATACCGCAGTGCCCGTAATTGTGCCGCTGAGCGTGGCATCGGTAAAGCAGGGATATCCGGGTGCGTTAAGAGGAACCACCGAGGAGATCGTTCCCGTCAGTGTGGCTTTGGTCGCGCCGATGTTATCACCTTGCTGCAACAACCCTGCGACCGAAAAGTCGCCGCCGCGCAGCAGCGGCAAAACTCCCGAGGTATCGGTAGAGTGCAGAATGCCCTGAAAGGTTCCCGTCAGCGGCTTGACCAAGGTTGCCGTCCACGTTCCGCTTTCATCTTTACCGCAACCAGCCGCTACCAAGCTGTACGTTCCGCCCATGGCCGAAGCGCTGGCCGTGCCCGCCAGACTCACTGTCGCGCCGCCTTCGTTCACGGTGAGCGTTACACTCTGGCCGTCGCTGCTGCCGGTTAGCTGGAACGAACCGCCGCAAGGCGGAGGACTCGCTAGCGGGGGCGTCAACTCCAGTGCGCCGGTTACTGCATTTCCCGTCTGTTGCAAAAACCCCGAAAGCAGCGTGGTTGTGCGAGGAGCGGTTGTCTTCTGCAACGTAAACTGCCAGTTTCCTGCCAAGGCACCCGTCTGCACTGGCTTCGAACTGCCGCCGCATCCCGTCAACACCGTGAGAACCGCGGCTAGCACTACTGAAGCAAACTTCTTCACAGACGTTCCTCCTGGAATCTTGATTCTTCTTGGATTCACCAACGCAACGGAACCCTAGGGCAGAGTCACGGTGCCGCTTCCGGAGTCGCACACACTGGTGGATCCGGGAAACACAAATGTGTAGTCGGGTACCGTAATCGTTTTGCCGTCCAAGCTAACCGTGCCGCTGAAATTCCCCAGTGGACCGTTGCTGCTCGCCAGATCAAAAATCTGGAACGAGACCTCCGTCCCCGTAATGGTTCCTTGCAGAGCCAGTTGAGTTCCGCTGGCCAGGACCACACAGGGCGAATCGCTGGAAGACAGCGGCCCGTTTAAGTTCGCCAGAGTTCCGCCGTTCGGCTTGAGTTGCTGGGCGAGCGTCCCTGCCAACTTTACCGTGCCCAAACCTTGGCTCGACGTGAAGGTAGCGGTGAACGTTCCATTGACGGGCTGGACCTGAGTCGCAGTCCAGCTCCCAGTCTCCGGCAGCGTCACGCAGGAAGTGACTTCACTGCCATACGTGCCGCTCATCGTCTTATTGTCTTGCGAAATTGTGCCCAACAGCGATAGTTTCTGCCCGATCTGGCTCAAGCTCATGGTCACATCCTGCCGGTCGATACTGCCAGAGACGTTACCGTTTCCCGCACAAGAACCCGCCAAGACGAACGCCCCGGTGACGTTGGGCCCCACTTGACCGAGAAATCCACCGCCCGTTCTTTCACTTCCCGTACCGCTAGCAACAAATTTCACTTGCCAATTGCCGGTAGCGACGCCCTGATCAAAAGGAAGATGCTGTTCTCCACAGCCAACGCTGGCGGCTAGGCAAGTCAACAACACAACCCATCCAGTTCTCATGGTCCGTAAATCTCTTTTCT
>JAYWAL010000081.1:0-14588 GCA_043782485.1 Acidobacteriaceae bacterium
CCGTGATCGTTTTCACAAAGGTGACGGTTGTAATCGTTTTCATTCTGCTCGGTTGGGGATTTATCGAGATGAAAAACTACACGCCTTTCATCCCCGACAACCCCGGCGACAAGTTCCAGCTTGGATTTTCAGGCTTTGTGGAGCATTTTGGCATTTTCGGGTGGAGCGGAATCGTTCGAGGGGCGGCGGTGATCTTCTTTGCTTACATAGGGTTCGACGCGGTATCGACAACCGCGCAAGAGGCCAAGAATCCGCAGCGGGATTTGCCGATCGGGATTATTGCGTCACTCCTGATTTGCACGGTATTGTATATTGCCGTCGCGGCTGTCCTCACCGGAATGGTGCATTGGCCGGAGATTAATGTGGAAGCCCCGGTCGCGCGCGCCTTCCTTGACCGCGGGCTCACGACCGCCTCGCACGTGATTACCGTCGGCGCGTTAGCCGGACTCACCAGCGTCATGCTCGTCATGCTCCTGGGGCAGACTCGCGTGCTGTACGCCATGGCAAGCGACGGATTGCTGCCGAAGAAGGTTTTCGGCGAAATTCATCCGAAATTCCGTACGCCATGGAAGAATACAATTCTGGTCGGCGTGCTGGCGGCGCTGGTTGGCAGCGTGACTCCCATCGACGATATCGGCAAGATGGTCAATATTGGAACGCTACTGGCGTTTGTCATCGTCTGCGTGGCCGTGCTGGTTCTGCGGGATACGAATCCAGGCCAACCCAGGCCATTTCGCACTCCATGGGTCCCGTTTGTTCCAGTTATGGGCATCCTGTTCAACGGCTTCATGATGTACAAGCTAGGATGGGTCAACTGGGCGCGACTGATTATCTGGCTCGGTATCGGCATGTTCGTCTATTTCGGATACGGCCGCCACCACAGCAAGGTCCAAGCCATGCAGAGTTCAAAACGGTAGTGCCAACCAAAACACTTGTCATCCCGACCGCGGCCGTTGCTTCGCGACTCGAAGCAGCTGGCCGGCGGAGGGACCTGTTCTTCGCCGATGCTTGTCAGCTTTTGGGCGGAGCAGCACTTCAGTGCTCCAATGCGGCTTCTGATTTCCTGCGGCTTTAGCCGCTGAGGTCAGGGTCGAATTCAGTCCTCCTGCCGATGCGGCCCCGCTGAACTCGAAGCTGACCCGAACCGGTAGAGCGGGCCTGCAGGCCCGCGTGAGAGCT
This sequence comes from Acidobacteriaceae bacterium, assembly GCA_043782485.1. Taxonomy (GTDB): domain Bacteria; phylum Acidobacteriota; class Terriglobia; order Terriglobales; family Acidobacteriaceae; genus JANXUC01. The sequence goes on from JAYWAL010000081.1 coordinate 1,180, forward strand.
ATCAATGAATGCAGGTAGCCCCCGAGACCTAAGGGATCAGCCTTTTGCGCCTACGCCGTATCCCATTCCTCCTTTAGAATCTCCGCCAGTGCATACGCCGCGCAAAGTTCGCTGGGTCGCCCTTGCTTTGCTCTGCGCCATGGTCACCGGCGTCGTCGGTTTCCACGTCATCGAGGGCTGGTCGTGGTTTGACGGCCTCTACATGGTCGTGGTCACCTTCACCACCATCGGCTACCAGGAGGTCCATCCCCTCTCCCACGCTGGCCAGGTCTTCAATCTTATTCTGATCGTCGTGGGCGTCTCGCTCGTATTTCTCACCATCGGGTTCCTGACCCAGGCACTGCTGGAAGCCGAGTTGGGTGATGTATCGGAAAGGCGCAAAATGGAACGAGAAATTGCCAGACTGCACAGCCACTTCATCATTTGCGGCGCGGGCCGCGTCGGCCAGAGCACAGCCGAAGAACTGTCCCGCAAAAAGGTGCCATTCGTGATCGTCGACGCCAGCGAAGAGCGCGTAACCAAATATTCCGGCCCTTACTTGATGCTCTGCGGCGACGCGACTAAAGAAGAGACGTTGCGCCGCGCCCGCATTGATCACGCCGTCGGCCTCGTCGCCGCCACCACCACCGACGCCACCAATCTCTATACCGTCTTGACCGCGCGCGGCATGAACCCACGGCTGAAAATTATCGCCCGCGTCGTTGACGAAGGCGCGGAAAAGCACATGCTGACCTCGGGCGCAAACGCCGTGGTCTCGCCATATTCCTTCGCCGGAACGCGCATCGCGCAAACCTTTCTTCATCCCAACGTCGTCAGTTTTCTCGATACCGCCACCACGCATCACGGCATGGAGCTTGAAATCAACGAGGTCTATGTGGCACCCGAGTCGCGTTTCGCCGGACTGACCCTGGCCGAAACCCGTATTCGCCAACTCTGCGGCGTCATTATCCTCGCCATCAAGCACGACCGCGGCATGCAATTCAACCCCTCCGCCACGGATCGCATCGAAGGTGGCGACCACCTAATTGCCATCGGAGCGCCCGAACAGTTACGCGCCCTCGAAGCCAGCGCTGGCGCCTCGGCGTGAAATAGGGTTAGCCTCTAGGTAGCAGCCCGCGGCGCAGGGTAGGCCGTAGCCCAAGGCAGTTCGTAAGCGTGAGGCAGTCCGCAAGTGGCGTAAAGGCCCTGTTTAAGGGCGCCTTCAGGCGCTGGCTTTTCAATTTCGACTCTCAATCAGCAAACGGGCTTGAGATATTTCTGTAATTCTGAGCGCAGCGAAGAAGGACAGAACTTCAAGATGCTGGACCGAGTCAGGATTCCCTAGATATCCGCATGAAAATCGTCAGCGCTGCCGAAATGCGCATCATCGACCGGATCACCACTGAGCGTTTCGGCGTCCCCTCCCTCACGCTCATGGAAAACGCTGGCTCGACCGTTGCGGCATTCGTCCTGGAACGCTACCCCGAGGCGCATCGCATCACCGTCCTCTGCGGCAAAGGCAACAACGGCGGTGATGGTTTCGTCATCGCCCGCCAGCTGCATGAAGCGGGCAAGGCAATCCAGGTACTGCTCCTTGCTAACCCAACCCAGCTAGCTGGTGATGCCGCCGAGATGTTTCGCCGCCTCCCGCTCAAGGCGCTTTCGGTCACCGCGCCAGAAGCCCTCCAAACCGACCGCGTGCAGGAGCTAATCCGCGCCGACCTCCTGATTGACGCCATCCTGGGCACGGGTTTTAAGCCTCCCGTCATAGGCGTGTATGCTGAAGCTATTGCGGCCCTGAACCAAAGTGCCGTGCCCGTGGTTGCCGTCGATATTCCCTCGGGCGCGGACGCGGATGCCGCACGGCAAGCACCTGGAGTGGCGCGCGCGGATGCCATTGTTACTTTCACAGCCCCGCGCCCAGCGCACGTATTTTCAATTATGACCAAGGGTCCCACCATCATCGCTCCCATTGGCTCCCCGGAAGAGGCGATTGCTTCCGATCTGAAGCTGCACCTCACCACCGCTCAACAAGTGGCGGACCTGACGGGTCCGCGTCCGGCGGATTCCAATAAAGGTGATTTTGGCCACGCCCTGATCGTGGGCGGTTCGGTCGGAAAAGCTGGGGCCGCCGCTATGGCGGGAATGGCTGCTCTCCGTGTGGGCGCGGGACTGGCCACCGTGGCCACGCCAATTTCGGTCCTGCAAACCGTCGCCGGCTTCGCTCCGGAGCTCATGACCGAAGCCCTAGCCGACACGGACGGCGGCACCATCGGCATGCGTTCCTTCGAATTCGGCCTACTCGACGGTCTGGTCGAAGGCAAGCGAGCCATCGCCATCGGCCCCGGCCTCGGCCGTCATATGGAGACCCAGGAACTCGTTCGCACCTGCGTCGAGCGCTACCGCGGCCCCCTCATCCTGGACGCTGACGCCCTCAACGCCTTCCAGGGCGCCACCGAGCGCCTGACCGGCTACGGCCGCTCGGTCATCCTCACGCCCCATCCCGGCGAAATGGCGCGCCTCTTAGGCACCACCGCCGACGCCGTCCAGCAGGACCGCCTGAATCTGGCCCGTACCTTTGCCGTCGAGCACCACGTGATCGTGGTCCTGAAGGGGCATCGCACCCTGGTCGTCCACCCCGATAGCACCGCTTGGGTGAATCCCACAGGCAACCCGGGCATGGCTACCGGCGGCACCGGTGACATTCTGACCGGAATGGTTGCTGGACTGGTCGCCCAGAACCCCGGGCACGTTTTCGAAGCCGTGGTGGCGGCGGTGTATCTGCATGGCCTGGCGGGTGACATTGCCCGGGACACAGTCGGCGAATACTCGCTTACCGCCACCGACCTGCTGACCGCGCTACCGGAAGCCTTCCGCCGCATTCATTCCACGGTCAACGGTGCCAGCGTCAATGCCACTTCCGTGCGAATCGGTGGCGAGTCTCCCGCCGAGCGTGGCCGTTAGGACACTGACCCTCGGTCGACGGCCCGTATCTCCTTCCGTTGTATCGCTTTACTGGCGCGGCTTTCCAGTCCTTTCGAGTTTCCGCTTACGGCTTCCGTAATCTCGTGTTCCCGCCCGCCCGGTGGCATAGTGTTCCACAGCATGACACATTTCCCTCGCCCTAACCCCCAACGACGCTCTCCTCGGCTCCAACTAGGAGGCTCCGTCCCAGCAGCCATTCGGCTGATGGACGGGAGACGTTCCAAAGGCAAACTCCAGACCGTTTCTGTGACGGGCGGAATGATGGCGATGCTGAACCCGCTGACGGAAGGCGATTTTGTTGAAATCGCGTTCCAGACGCCGGCTGGCATCGTGCAAGGCATGGCGGAAATGTTGATGGCCCGCAGGCTGTTCAGCATGGGTTATCAGCAGCCGTTTCGCTTTGTTGCCCTGGGCGACAACGATCACCAGAATTTGCGCCGCTCGGTGGAAACTTCCACCGATGTGAACTTTCTGGGCATGAAGACGAGCCGGCCCACGCCGGGTTGGATGGCATAAACTTTGGCGGGAACGAAAACTGAGGTCGTCGACTTTCCAGCGCCTCAGCGCAATCTGTCTGCCGCTATACTGAAACCGTGCCGACGGGAGCCAGTAGCAGCGTACGCGAGGTGCTCACGCACTCCGCGGAAGAGACGATAGCGCTGGGGCGTTCCCTTGCCCCGGAGTTGGCCCCGCCCAAGGTGGTTTTGCTGCGCGGCGACTTGGGAGCGGGTAAGACCACGCTGGTGAAGGGAATCGCGCGCGCCTTCGACGCTGCCCAGGAAGACGACGTCACCAGCCCCACTTTCACCCTCATCCACGAATATCGCGGGCCGCAGGTGAACGTTTATCACGTCGATCTCTACCGTATTGATACCCCGCGGCAACTGGAGACGTTAGGCCTCGATGACTTAATCTCGGAGAACTCGGTGCTGCTGCTGGAATGGGGAGAGAAATTTCAGCGCTTCCTGGACGAGCGTGACGTGGAAATCCAATTGGAGCGGCTGGGCGAAAATGAGAGGCGCGTCCGAATTCTTAGTTAGCGCCGGGGCGAATCAATCCACCCACGGAGACACTGAGGCACGGAGAAAAGCACGACAAAAAACTGACGCAAAAAGCACCATACTGCCAGTATGAAACCCTAATGGCAGTATGGTGCTTTTTCGTCCAAATTCCAGCATGTGCAGCACATGATTGCATGTGCCGCACATGCAACTTTTCCACCTGAAAAAGTCTCTCAGCGTCTCCGTGGTGAACGCTCTTCAAAACCCCATGACGTTATAACCGCAGTCGACGTAAATCACCTCGCCGGTGATGCCGGAAGCGGCGTCGGAGGATAAAAACACGGCAGTCCCGGCGACTTCGCTGACCTCGACATTGCGTTTGAGCGGCGCTCGCTCGGCGTGCGATTTCATCATCGTGCCCAGGTCGCCGATGCCGCGCGCGGCCAGAGTCTTAATCGGCCCGGCGGAAATTGCGTTCACGCGAATCTTCTTCGTTCCCAAATCGAAAGCCAAATACCGTACCGTCGATTCCAGCGCCGCCTTAGCCACGCCCATCACGTTGTAATGTGGAACAACTTTTTCCGCGCCATAGTAGCTGAGCGTGAGGACGCTGCCACCGTCTTCCATGAGCGGGGCGGCGGCGCGGGTTAGGGCGATCAGGGAATAGACGCTGATGTCGTGGGCGATGCGGAAGCCCTCGCGGGTGGTGTTGATGAAGTCGTTTTTCAACTCCTCGGCGGGCGCGTAGCCGATGCTGTGGACTAACGTGTGGAGCTTGCCGTGCTTGGCTTTGAGCGTGGCAAACAGCTGAGTGATTTCGTCGTCCTGGGCCACGTCGCAGCGGTAAGCCTCAGCGCCGGGGAGCGAGAGAATCAGGTCTTTGGCCTCAAGCTCCAGCCGTTCATTCTGATAAGTGATGATGAGCTTGGCTCCAGCGGCGTGCAGGCCCTGGGCAATGCCCCAGGCAATGCTGCGCTTGTTCGCGACACCAAAAACGACCGCCGTGCGGCCTTCCATGCTGAATGACATGCGTGCTCCGTCTAAGGGATGACTACTTCCGAGAACCAGCAATTCTAATGAATTTCGAGGGAAATAAGAAATATTGAGAGCAGATGGTTGCGGGATTTCTTGGGTTTTCAGGGTTTCGCCCAGTCTGGCCAGACGAGCATCAATTGCCAATGAATCGATTGTGCTGCGATCAGAACGTCGTGGGCGAAAATGGGTTTGCCGGGGCCTTCAGAGCGGCCCGGACGGAGCCTGCGGCTCGAGCGTCCGCTTCAGAGATTCCTTGGGCGGAACTGGCTTGCATTCCAGCCGTGGCCTTCCCCCGGAAGCGCCAGCTGGTCTGCAAGCCTGCTCTGAACCCAATCGAGACGATTACTGGAAACGCTGTCCCGTTGCGGTCGCGCATCCAGCCCGGATCACGTTTCCTGCCGGGTCCAGGAATTGCACCGTCGCCACGCTGGTGAACTGGTCGCCATTCAGCGTAATCGACTGGGTGATTCTCTGGGAGCCTTGGGAAAAGCCCGGTGCCGGAGGATTCGGAGCCGAACTGAATAGGATGTAGGCCTCCGAAGCCGCTTTATAGGTGTTCCCGCTCACGTGGCTCCAGCTACCGTAGTCGGAAGTCCTCTGGCCGGGCTGAAAGGCCGAATTCGAAGTGGTGCCAATCAACGTTCCGCCCCGGTTAAACGAAAGCATGGAGCCAAATGGCTGCCCCTGCTGTCCCGTAACGCAGTTGTACAGAGTCACCTGCACCTTCCAGGTGCCCACCATTTTCGCGTCGTCACTTTGCGCCATTGCCATGGCCCCCATGACCACCACCCCGGCGACCAACATCGCTGTCATCCGGGTCAACGTTGCCATCCGCTTTGAGAATGTCGTTGTCATATGTCTCCTTCAATTGAGTTTCCATTGTGCTAAGTAGCCTCCGCCGCAGCGTCGACCCATGGGCATCCTCGCAGCCGCGAGCCGTCCTGACCATGGACTGCCCCTGAAGTTCGTCTGTAGATTCTCTGTAGAGGGTTCGGGTGAAGTACTTCGCCATTGGGCGGCAGTCCCGGAACTATGTCACTCTAAAAGCTGCGACTCTCATGGCTCCTGATTCCATTTTTAGCTTTGCTAGCTTCGAACTCGATATTGCCGCCTACGAGCTGCGCCAGAATGGACAGGCCGTCCGGCTGGAGCGTCGCCCGATGGACCTGCTCATCTTGCTGGTTGAACGCCGCCGCCAACTGGTAACTCGGGGAGAAATTGTGGAGCGCCTTTGGGCCCCCGGGGTCTTCGTCGATGTGGAGACGGGCCTGAACACGGCCATCCGCAAAGTTCGCCACGTTCTGCAAGACCCCTCCGACGCTCCCGTCTTCATCGAAACGGTGCCCGGCAAAGGTTATCGCTTCATTGCAGAGGTCACGCTCATCGGGGCGCGAGGCGAGGCTGGCATTACCATCGCCGTGCTGCCCTTCGACAATCTGGGCGCTGACCCGGAGCGCGAATATCTCGCCGACGGCCTAACGGAAGAAACCATAGCGTCGCTCGGCCAAATCGATCCTGAGCGCCTCAGCGTGATCGGACGTACTTCGGTCATGGCCTACAAGCGGACGCATAAGACACTCGCCGAAATCGGGCGTGAGCTGGGAGCCGCCTATTTGATTGAGGGTTCGGTGCGCACCGAAGGAGCGCGGCTGCGCATCACGCCTAGGCTGATTCGTGTGGAGGATCAAGTCCAGATGTGGTCGACCTCTTACGACAGTGAGCCGAGCAGCCTGTTTGCGTTTCAACGGGAACTGAGCACGGCGATCGCGGAGCAGATCCGGCTGCGACTTTCTCCCGAACGGCTCAACGCGCTTTCCCGTCCCAAAACTAAGGACCCGGAGGCGTACGACTACTATCTGCGCGGGCGCTATTTCTGGAACCAGCTCTCGCCCGCGACCACGCGCCGCGCCATGGAGTACTACGCGCGCGCGACCGAACGGGATCCGGAGTACGCTCTGGCGTGGTCCGGGATGGCCGATGCTTTTGCCTCCAGTCCCATCACGGCGGATCAAGCTCCGCTCAAGGTTGCCGCGCAAGCTCGCAATGCAGCCGCTCGCGCCGTCGCCGCCGATCCCAACTCTCCGGATGCGCAAACCTCGGCTGGGCTGGTCCATCTCTGGTTGGATTGGGATTGGCCAGCTGCCGCCCTCGCTTTCCGGCGAGCGATCGCCATTGATCCCAGTTACTCGATGGCGCACAGGATGTTGGGTATTGTGCTGGCTCACCTGGGGGTGCATGTTGAATCGCGCTCAGCCTTTCGGCGCGCGCGGGAACTGGATCCATTGAGCGCAACCCACCACGCTCTCTCCGCGCAAGGGGCGTTTGCTGCCAGGGATTTCGCCGCCGCCGCGCAGTTTGCGCAACAAGCGGTGGCCATTGACCCGGAATTCTGGGTTGGCTACTTTCAGCTCGGGCAAGCTCACGAGCGGCTGGGCAACAGGGAGGAGGCGTTTGCTGCGCTCAACCAAGCCAGCCGCTTCAGCGGAGGCAACAGCAAGCCCACCGCCATCCGCGGTTACATGTTCGGGAAGATGGGAAAAATCAAAGAAGCGCAGGACGTGCTTGATACTCTGGAGGCCGTCTCCAACGAGCGCTATATTCCGCCCTTTGCCGCCGCTTTAGTGCACGTCGGCCTCGACCAAGCGGCCGCGGCGTTCCAACACCTGGAGCGCGCCTTGGATACCCGCGACGTTCATCTGATGTTCCTGCCGATTGATGCCAAGTGGGACGGATTGCGACCAGACCCGCGATTCCAATCGGTGCTGGCACGTTGCGCGTTCTCAAAAGAGAGCGAGTAGTTGCCGGCGGTGAGATGGCAGCGACGGTGGTAAGAACGGCCGATCGAAAGCGTTAGGATTTTGACAGACTGTGACACATGTGTCACAGTTACAGCATGACACCTTTCGGCCTGAAGCTTCACCCCGGCGAATCGATCTTCGACCAACTTGTTTCCGCGGCGCAGAAGGCCATCTTGAGCGGGGAGTTGGCGGAGGGGCAAGCCTTCCCCTCGGTACGAACGCTGGCGGTGCAACTGAAAATTCATTCCAACACCGCACATAAAGCGGTTCAATACTTGATCCACGAGCGCTGGCTGGAAATGCGTCCCGGGATTGGAACTGTCGTCGCCCCTACGCCACACAAAGGGGAGGACCTGCGGGGCCAACTGATGCACCAGGAGATCGCGCGTCTGGTTGCGGAGGCGCGCCGCGTTGGCGTCACTTTGCCAGAGTTGGCTGGTGCCATCGAAGCCGCGTGGGAGAAAACCTCCGACGTCAAGTTGGGCCAGTGATTGAAATTCGCGAACTGAGCAAGGCTTACGGAAACCATGGGGCTTTGCGGAACCTTTCGCTCACGCTGCCTGAGGGAAGGGTATTGCTGGTGGTGGGAGCCAACGGCGCCGGCAAGACCACGATGATCAAGATCCTGATGAACCTCCTGGAGGCATCGTCGGGAAAGGCGACGGTGCTGGGAGTGGACTCGCGGAGACTCTCGCCGCGAGAGTTGGCACAAATTGGATATGTATCCGAGAACCAGGAACTGCCGGGCAAGCTGACCGTGGACGAATATTTGTCGTACCTGCGTCCGTTCTACTCCACGTGGGATCAGGACTTGGAAGCGGATACGTTGCGGCAGTTCCGGCTGCCGGGGGAGAGAAAGATTCAGGATCTTTCGCATGGGATGAGAGTCAAGCTGGCTTTGACGTGCGCCCTGGCTTACCGCCCGCGTTTGCTGGTGCTGGATGAACCCTTCAGCGGGCTCGATCCGCTGGTACGGGATGAATTCATGGAAGGCCTGGCCGGATATACGGACGAGATGACGATCCTGATGTCGTCGCACGAGCTGAGCGAAGCGGAATCTTTTGGAACGGATGTGGCCTTCATCGACGAGGGGAAGCTGCTGTTTCAGGAGTCGATGGAGGAGCTGACCGGCCGGGTGCAGGAGATTCGGGTGACCTTGAATCGGATGGCTGAGGGGACGGGGGGCGCGCATCGGCCCCTTCCCGCAGGCTGGATTGACGTGAGTGAGAGTGGAAACGTCATCACCTTCGTCCACACGCAATTTAGCGACGGCGAGTTGCAGGCGCAATTGGCGGCGCAGATGTACGGAGTGCAGCGTGTGGAAGTACAACCCATGTCGTTGCGGTCCATCTTTACCTCGCTCTCGCGAGCTGCGAGAACACGGAACGACGAGGTCGGACGATGATCTGGCACATTTTGAAAAAGGATTGGAAACTGCTGTGGAAGGCGACCCTGGCTGTGGCAGGCCTGCATATTGCTTTAGCCTGCCTGCAACTGAAGACAGAATTCGGTGGCGGCAATCCCGTGATTCAGCAGTTCGGCATCTTGCTGATGATGGCGTGGCTGATCGCGAGCGTCATTTTGCTGGTGATGCTGGTGCATCAGGATCCGCTGCCGGGGACAAAACAGGATTGGCTGGTGCGGCCCATCCGGCGGCGGGATGTGTTGATTGCCAAGATTCTCTATGCCACGCTGGCGGTGCAAGGCGCGAGTGTGTTTGGTGATTTGGTGCAAGGGTTGGGGAGCGGTTTCTCCCTGCGGCAGACTGTGGGTGCGGCGCTGGTGCGGGCCGCGACCGGATTTGTGGCCATCACCCTGCCCTCGCTGGCGCTCGGAGCGCTCACACAGAGCGTTGCTGACGCCATGGTCTTTAGCGTCGTTCTATTCGGCGGGGCGTTTCTATTTACAGCGTTGGCGATTGCGGCGGGCGGTGCCTTTGATCCGACGAATGGCACGGGCGTGGAATGGATTCCCAACCTGCTGCGCTATGTTCTGATTTTCGCGGGAGCGCTGGCAGTACTGGTGGTGCAATATCGCACGAGAAAGACGATGCGGGGACGAATTGCCATGGCGGCCGTGTTCCTGGTGGTGCTTTGTTCGCAGGTGATGCCATGGAAACCAATGTTCGCGGTAGAGAAGGTTTTTTCAGCCCAGTCGGGGGCGGCAGATGCAATCGCACTGGCCTGGACCGACCGCGATAGCGGCCAGGGTGGCGATTTGGATCGGATTCCGGGAGATGAGAAGTCGGGTGAGACGCGGCTTTTGCTTCCACTTGCGGTGAGCGGCTTGCCGATGAACGCGGTGCTCAAGGAAGACAAATCCGAAGTCTCATTGGTGAGTGCGGCTGGGGAGCGGCTCTACCGTGGAAATGGAGAGGATATCGAAATACGCCACGAGGATCATGCCAGCGGCGCAGTCCGCAACGAACAGGTTTTCAAGGTGCCAGCGCATCTTCTGGAGGATCGTAAGGACACACCAGTCAAGATTCATGCGGAATATTCGCTGACTCTTTTTGCGTTGCGGAACACTTACCGAATGAAAGCTGTGAATGACGACCAGATGCTGGCGGGGTGGGGACGCTGCCAGACCAAGCGGGACGGAGCTTATACGGCCATTGAGATGAACTGCCTCCAAATGGGAAAGGGGCCGACCTGTGCGACCGTTTTTGTGGAGTACCCGCGCGATGGCAGCCGCAACAAGGTGAACACAGCTTGCTATCCGAATTACTCGCCTTATCTGGAACGCCCCATTCCGGATGCGACTTCGCACTTTCGATTGATCCTGCCGTATCGAGACCCCACGGGATTCACGAAATTCCCGGTGGACGCCGCGAAGTTGGCCGAAGCTGAGATTGTGATTCGCGTGTACGAGCCGGTGGAGCACTTTACGCGGGTGGTGGATTCCCCGGTTACCGCGATGGGGGATTTGCCGGGAGTGCTGGACTCAAGCGAATTGGGGCGGCACTGACCAGAAATCGTTGGCGGGAGATCGGCAAGCGTGGTGTAACTGGAGATGTCGAGGTCGGAGGTTGGGCAGAGATCCTTCGACTGCGCATTCCCGCGCTTTGCGCGCGCATGCTGCGCTCAGGATGACAGGCCCAAATCTGGACGATCCTCTTGAATAGCGATTGCGTTTGTGGGCCAGGCTGCGCAGAGGAAGGCGAACACGTAGGCCCCGCCGATTACGGCGAATCCGTAAACCAGTCCATACCGATGTGCCACGTGGCCGGTGGCGAGGCTCAGCAAAATTTGTAGTACCGTCCCGACGAAGTTATACGCGTTCTGGACGCGGCCCATGAAGTGTTTTGGAACGGACTGCATCAGGATGGTGTTCATGGCCACGCCGCAGATGCCGCGGGATGCTCCCATCATGCCGAAGAGTAAGACGGCTCCGGCGAGCCATGGCGAGAATGGCGAAGCGAACATGCCGAACATCATGACGAGCATGGAGGCGGCGATGGCCACGCGCGGAGAAATGCGCTGAAGCAATTGTGAGGCGAACAATCCGCAGAGGAACGCTCCGGTGCCCCATCCAGCGTTCAGCCAGCCATAGCCCGTAGCTCCGGCGTGGAAGATTTTTTCGCTCAACGGCGGAGTGACGACGATGCCTGTCAGCATGGCGCCTAGAAAAATGGCCCAGGTGCCGCCGAGGAAGATGAGTTTGGGACGAACGCGGAGGAAGGCCAAGCCCTCGCGCAAGTCGCGCCAAAAGCGGCCTGTGGCGGTTTCGGCGGCGTGCAAATCGGAACGCAGTTCCGCGGGGCGGGGAACCACATGTCGGCCTTTGCGCACGGCAAAGTAGCAGCCGAAGGAAATCACATAGGTCATGACATCAATGAGCAGGATTCCGCCCAGGCCGATGTGTTCGTAGACGAAGCCGACGATGGAGCCAGCAATCAGCCATCCGCCCTGCACGCCGATCATCAGGAAGGTATTAGCGTTCACGTATTCGGAATCCGGAGTGAGTTCCTGAATGAGCGCGGTGATGGAGGGCCAGAACATCCAGAAGCCAGTCGAAACCAGCATGTGCATGGCGTAGAGATGCCACAGGTGGACGTGATGCGTGAAGACTAGAAGCGTGACGGTAAGAATGACGGCGGCGCGCATGGCGTCGAGCATCATGACGAGGCGGCGGCGGTCTTCGCGGTCAATGATGACGCCGCCGAAGATCATGAGCACCATTGCGGGGAGGGCGGCCAAGACGGCCAGTGTGCCCAGTGCGACTTCCGAGCGCGTGATTTGCAGGATGTACCAGGCCATGGCGGCGGTATTCATGCCGCTGCCGATCATGGAGATGACGTTGGCGGCGAGCACGAAGCGCAGCGCTCGTTTTTGGAGGATATCCCGCATGATTCCAATCTATACGAATTCGCGGGGAGTTCGAGGCGGGAGGGATGGCTAGGCGGGACCGATGAGGGTGGCTTGGCTGGCCGCGCATTCCCAGTTGCTGTTTTGGAAAATCCAGGTATCGGTAAAGCGACCGTGGCGGACGACCACTTTCCCTTTGACCTTGATTCTTTCGCGGTACATGCCGGCGATTATGGTATCGGCGTAGACGTGCGCAGTCTGGGACTCGTTGGTAAGTTCGGAGTATTCATCGGATTCGTTAAGAACACTTTTCAGCCATTGATCGCGGTTCTTGAAGCTGCCGTCGACGTCGGTGTAGACGAAGGACCGGGCGAGGAGGAGTTTGAGGGCGATGCTGTCGTGATGGACCTCGGCTTGATTCAAGGCATTTTCCAGGCTCAGGACGAGCTGCGACTTGTCTTCCGCGGTATTTGTTGACTGGGCGCTGGTCAGCGGAAAGGCCAGGAATAGAACCCCGGTTAGCAGGAAAAAATGGCGCGTCCAATCTCGTTGTAACCATCCTCGGCGCATTCATCCTCCGCGACGGAGCGTGGTTATCCGTCGACTGATCGCAGAGAGCATACCATTTGTGCCATCGGCTGAAATCGAGGATTTCTTCAGTGCTTGGCTAGTTCTTCGGAGAGGACGTTAGCTTTCGAGGCAAGATTGAGTCCTTGCGTGAGGTCGCCCGCGTCGAGGGCCGCGCGAGACTGTTCCATGAATTGTCGGACCTGCGTGACGGTGGTTTGCTGATCGGCGGTGAGCTTCCTGCCGGTCAGGCTCTTCAAGTTGGATTCGGCTGCTGTGAGGAGTTGGCCGCTCTTGCGGCGCTCGGCGGAATCCTGGCGTTGCGGAGCGACGGGAGCCATTTGCGCAAGTGGCTCGGTGGTGCCGCCGTGGCGCACGACCACTTTTTGCGTGCTGTTTTGCTGGCTGCCGTTTTTCCTGCCGATGGGCCGGGGAGTGGCGCGGTGCCGAACTTTTCTTTTGGGTCGCGCGGGCTGGGTTTTGGAGCGAGAAACCTTGGGCGTTGGCTCAACTGGGGGTGGTGATCCGGTTCCGGAAATTTGCGCGCGACTTGGAAGCGCGCATGCAAGGACAAAAAGGATGAACAACGCGACTCGTTGGGGGAGCAAGCGCATCGTAGCGTACCTGACCTGCTGAACCGGATTTTTCCGTGCCAGAAACTTAGGCCCACCGCTACAAGCGCTGATGGCGCCGACGAAGCAGCAACGAGCTTCCCTTATTCTGCGCCACGAAGGCGG
>JAYWAL010000082.1:0-14181 GCA_043782485.1 Acidobacteriaceae bacterium
CTGTTTTATTGGGTTTCTTCACTCTTATGCTGTCCTCAAGTGCTGGCTCAAGAATATCCCTACGTTTCGCGCCCCACCAGCGTTTTTTAACTACAAGAGTAATAGGCAATAAATCGGAAGGATCGGGCTACCGCTTGGACTGCGTCTGCTTCTAATCTTGGACGGTGGAGTTGTGGACGAGTCGAGGCCGACCGCGCCTCAACCAAGAGGAGTAGCAATGGAAATTAGAAAAGTTGGCTCGCAGCCTTCCGTTCCGGGACCGTCCGCTTGGTTCACCGGTTCGGCAAGGATCGATCCTCTCTTTCAGGCACCCGAGCCGGCTTTCGTTCAAGGCGCCAGTGTAACCTTCGAGCCAGGTGCGCGGACGGCCTGGCATACCCATCCGCTCGGCCAGACGCTGATCGTCACAGCTGGTTGCGGCTGGGCCCAGCGCGAAGGCGGAGCGATCGAGGAGATCCGCGCCGGGGACGTCGTTTGGTTCGCGCCCAACGAGAAACACTGGCACGGTGCCACTGCGACGACGGGCATGTCACACATCGCGATTCAGGAAAAGCTCGACGGCAAGGTTGTCGACTGGATGGAACACGTCAGCGACCAACAATATCGGCATCGCCCCCTCGCGTAACGCGAAATACCTCAGGCGAAACACTCAAAGGAGAGACAGTGAAACAGCGAAAACTTGGAAATAGCGGCCTGGAAGTCTCTGCCATCGGACTCGGCTGCATGGGTATGAGCTTTTCCTACGGCCCACCGAAAGACGTCCAAGAGATGACCGCCCTTCTCCATGCCGCCGTTGATCGCGGCATCACCTTCTTCGACACCGCCGAAGTCTATGGCCCATTTTTGAACGAAGAGCTGGTGGGTGAGGCCCTGGCTCCGTTCCGCGGCAAGGTAGTCATCGCCACTAAATTCGGCTTCGACCTAACCGGACCAAATAAGGCGCCGGGGGCTGCGGGGGTGAATAGTCAGCCGGACAGCATTCAGAGGGCGGTGGAAGGCTCACTCAAGCGCCTCAAGGTCGACACCATTGACCTCTACTATCAGCACCGCGTTGACCCAAATGTGCCCATTGAGGACACCGCTGGCGCCGTCAAGGACTTGATTCAGGCCGGCAAGGTCAAGCACTTTGGACTATCGGAGGCAGGGGCGAATACGATTCGCCGCGCCCACGCAGTCCAGCCGGTCACGGTTCTCCAGAGCGAATACTCACTGTGGTGGAGGAAGCCGGAAGCGGAAATCATTCCCACGCTGGAGGAACTTGGGATTGGTCTGATCCCCTACAGCCCGCTGGGCAAAGGGTTCCTTACTGGGAAAATTGACGAGACCACCAAGTTTGGTAGCACCGATTTCCGGAGCACTCTGCCCCGCTTTGCGCCCGAGGCGATGAAAGCCAATCAGGCCTTCGTCGATCTACTGGGCGAGATGGCCAAGGAGAAAAAGGCAACTCCGGCTCAGATCGCGCTCGCTTGGCTGCTGGCCCAGAAGCCGTGGATTATTCCCATCCCAGGCACCACCAGGCTCGAACGCCTGGAAGAGAACATCGGAGCGGCTGAAGTCGTACTTACGGCGGAGGATCTTGGTCAGCTCGAAAGTGGGTCGGCGAACATCAAGGCGGAGGGGGCACGCTACCCGGAGCGGTTGGAGAAGATGACAGGGCTGTAGGAAAGAATGCAAGAAGCGAACAGAAACGCGAACCCCGCGCCCGCCCAAGGGTGATTTGCTTGCGTTCGCTATTCATTCTTAATTACTTCGTCTCAGGGGTGCATTTTACTCACGGGCAATCATGTCCTTTACCGGCGAGAAAAAGGCCCGATTCCAGGGCGCATTTTCGAACGGTCAGCTACCTCGGTGGCGGCATCCGGAAGGCCTTGACGGCAATGCCGTTTGGCTTCAGCCCGACAGGGATCATCGTCAGCAGGAAATATTCGCCCTTCTCGAATTTTTTGGGCACGCGCTTTTCGATCACCGTCACGTCGCCCGAACCCGAATCGAGGACCAGCAAATGATTCGCGTCGGGCGTCAGGGCGAGACCGTCAGGCTGGCTGCCCACCGGAACTGTCGCCACGATGCGTCCAAAGTCGATGTCGAACACGGCGATTGCGTTGGAACCGAAGTTGCTGACGTAGAGGCGAGCGTTGTCCGGACTTACCAGAGCGCGAGCTGGCTTGCTGCCGACCAGGTGTGTGCCGCCCACTTCGTTTGAGCTGATTTCTATAAACGAAATACTCTCGCCGTCGAAGTTGCTGACGACCAGTTCACCGCCGTCGGGTTTGAGCGCCAGATGCGCCGGGGTCTTGCCCACATCGAGCAGGGCGAGCAACCGCGCTTGCTTCAAGTCCACGGCCGCCACCTGATTCGATCCGGAGCAGGAAACGAATGCCTCCTGCGAGTCAGGAGTGATGGCAATGTCTTCCGGCTGCGCACACAACGGAACCGTAGCGCGAACCGAAGCGCTGCCGGCATCGACGAGCGACAGGGAGTTGCCGCCGCGATTGCTAACCACGATGGTGTCTCCATCGGGCGTGACCGCGGCTTTGCCCGGACTCACGCCCACGGGAATGGTGGCCACGACCACCCGGTGATCTAAATCGAGAATGGACAGGTTGTTCGACGCGGAGTTGGCCACATATCCGCGCTTGCCGTCCGGCGAAGTATCCAGGAAGTAGGGCTGCCCGTGTACGCCGATGGTTGCCACCACCTGGTTCCGCTCCGCGTCAATCACGCTCACATTGTGCGAGCCTGCGTTGACGATGTAAATCTCATTCCTGAGGGCGTTGGCGGTTACGCCCGTTGGATTCATTCCCACCGGGATGGTTTTCGCCAAACGGAACGTCCGCAGGTCAATCACGCTGACGGTATTGCTGCCGCCGTTGGCGACGTAGGCGTATTCGCGATAAAGCGGGCCGCGGTCGACCAGCAGGGTGGCGCGAAAATACCAATACGCCAGCGCGCCCAGCGCCGCGCCAAGGATCACGAGTAGGAGAAGGATTTTTTTCAAGGCAGCAGGGAACTCACTGGCTGACGGGTGCTGGACGCCCAGCCACCGATCGGCCGACCACGGGAGCGATCTGCTTTACCTGCGCAATTAGATCGTCAAATTGGTCGGGATACAAAGACTGAGCACCATCGGAGAGCGCATGATCCGGATCGCAATGCACTTCCACCATCAGGCCGTCCGCTCCTACTGCAACGGCCGCGCGAGATAAAGGAATGACCTTATGCCGCTTTCCCGTTCCGTGGCTGGGATCGACGATGATGGGCAAGTGGCTGCGCTTCTGCACGGCCGGAACGATGCTTAAATCGAGCGTATTGCGCGTGTGGTCGGTGAAAGTGCGAATGCCGCGCTCACACAAGATGACGTTGTAGTTGCCCTCGCTCATGATGTATTCGGCGGCCATCAGGAATTCATCCAGCGTGGCCGAGAGACCGCGCTTGAGCATCACCGGTTTCTTCGCTCGTCCCGCGCGTTTCAGCAATGAAAAGTTCTGCATATTGCGAGCGCCAAGCTGGATGATGTCGGCATACGCATCCACCAGTTCCAGCGACTCGTGGTCAATCGCCTCGGTGATGATGAGCAGGCCAAACTGCTTGCGGATATCCGCCAGAATTTTTAATCCATCTTCGGCCAGTCCCTGAAACGAATAGGGCGAAGTCCGGGGTTTGTAAGCTCCGCCGCGAAAGAATTGCGCGCCGGCGCGATGCACGCGCTCGGCAACGGCAAAGGCCTGTTCCCGGCTTTCAATACCGCAAGGTCCCGCCATGATGGCCAGCGTTGGGCCGCCGATGGTGGCATCGCTGCCGGGAAAAGTAATGACGGTGTTGTCTGGCTTTACGTCGCGACTGACCAGCTTGTAGGGCTTGGAGACGCGGATCAGCTCCTGCACGCCGGGCATTTCGTCCAAGGTGCCTGGCTCGACGAGTCCGGCGTTGCCGGTAATGCCAATGGCCGTCCGCTGTTCACCCGGCATGGGGTGGGCGCGATA
Organism: Acidobacteriaceae bacterium; assembly: GCA_043782485.1. Classification (GTDB taxonomy): domain Bacteria; phylum Acidobacteriota; class Terriglobia; order Terriglobales; family Acidobacteriaceae; genus JANXUC01. The sequence continues at coordinate 3,984 of JAYWAL010000082.1, forward strand.
GCCCAGAGATTCGATCTTCTTGCAGACCTGGCGGACCTGTTCGTCCGTGGCCTGCGACTGCATGACGACTAGCATGGCGAATCCCCCAAAACTTAAGTCTAGCTGGGGAAACGCTGGTCAGCAAACCGGGTCGCTTGAAGCCACGCAAAAGTAGGTGTGCAGTTTTGAACAAGGATATAATTCCGCCGGTAGCCTGTGACCGTAAGAAACTCTGCCTAGGGCCTAGGCTCGGCGTCGGAGTCGCAGTTGGGTTCCCAATTCGATTTCGAGAGGCACATGGATGGCTTGGTTTTTCTTCTTTTTCTTCGTCTCCGGTTTTTGCAGTGTTTTGTATGAGCTGATTTGGCTGCGCCTTTCGATGGCGCAGTTTGGTGTGACTACGGCTTTGACCTCGATGGTGCTCGCCGTGTTCATGGCGGGCTTGGGACTGGGTTCCTGGCTGGCGGGCGGGGCTTTGCGTCGCCATGGTTCGCGGCTTACCACTCCGCCGCTGCGACTCTACGCGGTGCTGGAGTTGTTGATCGGCGTGTCCGCTTTTGTCGTACCGCTGGAACTGGTGTGGGGCCATCGACTAATCGAGCATCTAACCGCGACGGCCGCCATGTCTTCGGGCATGTTCTATTTGGTCTCCGGACTGTGGCTGGCTTTGACGATGATACCGTGGTGTGCGTGCATGGGCGCGACCATTCCTGTGGCCATGTACGCCATTGGCACGGATGCGCGCTACCAGACGACACGGTCTTTCAGCTTTCTTTACGTGGCCAATGTTTTGGGCGCGGTCGGCGGTTCGTTCCTGCCGTTGTTGGTGATTGAGGTCTACGGTTTTGCCGGGACTTCGCGGGTAGGAGCTGCGCTGAATGCGCTGATCGCTGTGACGGCGTTTTCCGTGTCGTTTATGTCATCACCGCAGGCGCGGCTGGTTGTGGAAACACAAGGCAGCGCGCTACCCAGCTCTGGTGCCAGCCGCCGCATTCTAATGCTCTTGTTCACAACCGGCCTCGCCACGATGGCGACGGAGCTGATCTGGATTCGCCTGTTCACGCCATACATTGGCCCGGTGGTGTACTCGTTTGGGATGATCCTGGTGGCCTACCTGTTAGCCACGACGATTGGCGCGCGGATTTACCGCTGGTGGAGTCAGACGCACACGCAGGAAAGCCCGCTGACCTGGATATCGCTGGCGCTGTTTGGGGTGTTGCCGCTGTTGACCGCGGACTCGCGGATGCCCATCCACCTGGTGGCACGCGTGTTTGTCGGCGTGATGCCATTTGCTGGGATGATGGGCTTTCTGACGCCGATGCTGGTGGATCGCTGGTCGGCGGGGGACCCGGATCGCGCGGGCCGGGCGTATGCGGTGAACGTCGTAGGTTGCATCATTGGGCCTTTGTTGGCTGGATTTTTGCTGTTGCCCCTGGTGGGGGAGCAGATTGCGATGTTGCTGCTGGTCCTGCCCTGGATAGCGATGGCGTGGCGTGGGAAAAGCCGCGCTTGGAGCCCTCTGGTGCGGGCTTCGGCTTTCGCCATGGTACTGGGCTCCGTTGCTGTGTTCTTTCTCACGCAAGGCTATGAAATTCAATTTCCGGAGCGACGCGTGCTGCGCGATTCGACGGCTACGGTGATTGCCAAGGGGGTGGGCGCGGAGCGACGTTTGCTGGTCAACGGCATGGGCATGGCCAAGTTGACGCCCATCACCAAAATGATGACGCATATGACGCTGGCTTCCCTGGATCATGCGCCGAGCCGCGTTCTGGTGATTTGTTTTGGTATGGGAACCAGTTTCCGCTCGGCGGAATCGTGGGGCATTTCCAGCACAGTGGTGGAGCTGGTGCCCAGCGTGCCCAAGCTGGTGACCTTCTACCACGCGGATGGGGACAAGGTCCTATCCTGGCCGATGGGGCATGTGGTGATCGACGATGGACGGCGATATCTAGAGCGGTCGCCGGAGCCGTTTGACGCGATCATCTTGGATCCCCCGCCGCCGGTCCAGACGGCAGGTTCGAGCCTGCTGTATTCGCAGGATTTTTATACGGTGGCGAAGCAAAGACTGGTTCCGGGAGGAATCCTGCAACAGTGGCTGCCAGATGGGGATGATGCCACGCAAGCCTCGGTGGCGCGGGCGCTCAAAAATTCCTTTCCCTACATTCGCGTGTTTCGTGGCATGGAAGGTTGGGGATGGCATTTTCTGGCGAGTGAGCGACCGATTCCGGTTCGCAGCGCTGCTGAGCTGGTGGCGGGGATGCCGCTTGGGGCAGTGCGCGACATGATGGAATGGGGCCCGGAGCAGACTCCCGTGAAACAAGTCGAGCTGTTGCTCTCCCACGAAGTGCAGTTGGAACCAATGATTGCGCTCTCGCCCACGACTCCCGCTCTGGAAGATGAGCGACCGATCAATGAGTATTTTCTGCTGCGGACGCCGTTTGACAAGTTGATGGATATGCAGTGAGGAGACATGCAGTGAAGGGGAGAGTTGTTCTTCTAGCGGAAGGGTCATTTGCCCACTGAAGGGGAGCGCCCGGCCCAGCGCTCTTAGCGCCAAGCCGGGCTCACGTTCCACCGAACCTATCCAATTGGGGTGAGCGCGGCGCAGGTCGCGTAGTCCGGGATTGCGCCCCCGGCGGGGTCAACGCGGATTACGCCATCTTCCATGGAACAGAAGCTGCGGTTCCCGGTTACGGGAGTGGCCACGCTGAGATATTGGGTGTTGGGCAAGCCGTTCATTCCCACGACCACGAAGTTGTAACCGCTTTTGACACCAGTTTGCAAAGCGGAATCAATTAAGCACGCGCTGGTCGCTGTGGCGGCACAGGGTGCAACTCCGCCATCGCCCAAGTCGGAAAGCTGCGCGGCATACCCGGTATCGGGATACGTTGACTGGTAGACGGTCATGGAGGCGTCGATGGTGCGCAAGGCGCCGACGGCGGCTGATTCGTTCGCGGACGACCGCGCTTGCAGCAAGTTCGGAATGGCGATCGCTGAGATGATGAGAATGATCGCAACGACGATCATCAGTTCGATCAGTGAGAATCCTTTTTGGCTTTTCATTGCGCTCTCCCCTTGATAGCTCCCCCGCCTGATATTCCTTGAGGCCCCACTACCAACCCGAAACTGGGTTGGGGTGATCGCCTTCTGGGAACGGGTGGATGCTTTCTTAAGGGCAGGTGATGTGCCAGACGCAGGGGGTATTGTTTTCAATCGCTTACGGGCATGTTACCGGGGAATTACTGTGCAAAAGTTTGCACGAGCAGAGGGGCAAGACCCGCGCGGGTGAATGGGATACCACTCCGGTAATACACTCCCAACACCCGCGCGGGTTACTTACGCTTTAGAAGGAATAGATGAGGTCAAACTGCATGCGACGCAGGTAGGGTTCCTGTGTGCCTGCGACTGTGCCTGGGGCGAGCACGGCATGCTCCAGGTTGCTGTTAAGGGTGCGGCCAATCCAATAGGTGTAGTTGGCCGAGACGTTGGGCCGCAGACGCCACTGAGCGTAGATGCGGTGCTGAAGGATGTTGGTTGGAGCGCGCTGATCGCTTTCGGCGAATGACGACAGGATGGAATCTTGTTCCTGGCGTTCGAAGGCGTATCCGAAGAGCAGGTCGTTCTTGTTCTTGTTTTGTCCCAGGCTGACGTCGAACAGGTAGGCGTGCGACTGGCTGCCGAGCGTGGTGGGGTTGCCCTTGGCGTCGAGGGGATGGGCGGCGGCGTCGAGGTTATTTTCGTATTCCAGAATGAGGTTGAGCGGCAAACGGCTGAGGCCGGTTTTGATCTGGTTGTTGAGGATCAGATCGGCATAGAGGAAGCCTGATAGGAAATGCGCCGCGCCTTTGGCATCGACCGTGGTTGCGTTGGTCATGCCGTTGGCGGCGATGGCGCAGGGAGAGGTAGTTGGGAGGTTGAGACCGCCAGCGCATCCGGGGCCTTCTCCTGGTGTGGGCAAGCCTGTAACTGGCGTGGGCGAGATAGGCGAGTTTCCGGTGGTGGTGGCCTGCACGGCGAAGGCGGAGGCGTTCAGGATGGCATCGACGTTGCGCCAGTTGAGGATGGTGAAGCTGGGCGTGCTGGTCATGAAGCCGAAGTCGAGCTTGCCTGAAATTTGGCCGCCGGTCGCGAACGAATCGTGCGTGTTGGCATAGGCCAGCTTCGAGTTCGTGTTCTCACTATAGAGCAGGTGGATGCCCTGCACGGTGAAGTTCTTGACCACCGGCGTCTTGAGATCAAACGAAAGCTTGGCGGAGAAGCCTTCGGGATTGATATCGGGATCGAAGGTAGCGGAGGTTCGGTTCCAGGTGTAGGCGAATTTTCCACCGGTAAGCTGGAGCCATTTGTGCGCGGTCGGCTGGTAGGTGATGTAGCCGCGGTCGAGACCGATGGTCTTGCGGTCGAAGAAGTTAGTGAGGGTTTCGTTGGTGGTGGTGGGATCGCCGAGGGAACCGGTGGCGAAGGCCAGGCCGCCGGTGAAGTCTTCGCCGAGCTTGCCTTCGAGGCCGAGGCGGACGCGGACGCGGGCGCGGTTGCGGTCAAAGCAGGCGGCGCAAGATTGCTGATAGTTTTCGCCGCGGACGCGGATGTCGCCGGTCCAGCGGAAGCGGCTGTTGATGCCCTCCAGCAGGCCCAGGCGCTTGACACTGTCAGCTTCGGCGGTCTTGAACAGGGCCAGGCCGGTTTTGGCCTCGACGGCGTTCTCGGAGGCTTGGTCGGCGAGGCGCTGGGCTTCGGCGGCATCCTTTTGGGCTTGTGTGGCGGTGGATTGTGCTTGGTCGGTGGTCGTCTGGGCCTTTTGAGCCAGGGCATTGGCCTGCTGGGTGGCGTCGACGAGTTGCTGGAGCTGGGACTTGAGCTGCTCGACCTGCTGGTGCTCGGCTTCCATCTGCTTTTGCTGGGTGGAGACGAGGTCTTTGAGCTGTTGGACGTCTTCGCTGGTGGCGGCGGGCTTGGCGGTTGGGTGCTTTTTTTTGGGACTTAGAGTTTGCCCCTGGGAGGGTATAGCAAGTAACACTATCAACATTATAGGAATTAAAGACAATGACTGGCGACGCATGGTATTGGGCTCCTTGAGTTTTTTAAATACAGAGTGTTTTGAAATCGAAGTTCGTTGGTTGTTAGTTCTCGGGCTCTTGGGGGAAGAGCCTTCCCGCTAGGTGGAGGGCAACAGACCCCACTTGTGTTGCAGTCTCCGCTCGACCGAGCGGAAAAACCAGCCATCGACGATGTAGCCGATGGCTACGATCAGGATCATGACGGCGATGACCTGAGGCATGTCGTTGTTATCGCGGCCGGCGTTGAGGCGCTGACCCAGGCCGAGCGTGGCGGAGAGCATTTCTCCGGCAAACAGCGAGCGCCAAGCGAAGGCCCAGCCTTGCTTGAGGCCCGTGATGATATAAGGCATGCTGGCGGGGAGAAGCACGTAGCGGAACAGGTTCCATTTGCGCGCGCCCAGGTTGCGGCCTGCCATGCTGTAGATTTTGGGCATTTGCTTGCGGCCGGTTTCCATGCTGATGGTGACGGAAAGCGTGGAGCCCATGACGATGACGAAGAGGATGGCGTTCTCGGAGAGACCGAACCAAAGCACGGCCAGAGGCAGCCAGCAGATGCTGGGCATGCTTTGCAGGCTGACGAGCAGGCCTCCGACGGTTTGTTCCAGATACTGGCTCGCGGCCAGGCAGATGCCGAGGAACGTGCCCAGAATGACCGAGATGGTGTAGCCGAGAAGCATGTGGCGCGAGCTGACGCCAATGGCGATCCAGAAGCTGTGATCTTCAAAGCCATCGCGCAAGGCAGCGTAGACATCGGAAGGCGGTGGAAAAATGTAGGGTGGCCAAAAGTGCAGTCTGGCGATCAATGCCCAGACGCCAATGAGGGCGGCGTAAAAAATTACTTGTCTACCGGCGCGTTTCATCATTGTACTCAGCCTCCAGGCTCTTATCGATTTCCTCGCGCAGGTCGGTGAGGATGTCGCGGGCAGTTCCAGCCACGGCTGCGTCTTCCAGGTGTCGCGGGCGCGGCAGGTCGATTTTGTACTCGCGTTTGACGCGGCCCGGTCGGAACGTGAACACGGCAACGCGGTCACCCAGGCGAACGGCTTCGCGGACGTTGTGGGTGACGAAGACGATGGTGCGGCCAGTTTTTGCCCAGATGCGTTCGAGCTCGTCGTGCAGCAGGTCGCGGGTTTGGGCGTCAAGAGCTGCGAAAGGCTCGTCCATGAGCAGGACGTCGGGCTCGGTAGCTAAGGCGCGGGCGATGGCCACGCGCTGCCTCATGCCGCCGGAGAGCTGGTGGATGTAGCTTTTTTGGAACTTCTGGAGATGCACGAGCTTCAGGTATTCGTGGGTTTGCTCGCGACGCTGGGCTTTGGGGATGCCCTTCATCTTCATCCCGAACTCGACGTTTTCTTCGACCGTGAGCCAAGGAAAGAGGCCATGTTCCTGGAAGATCATGATGCGGTCGGTACCCGTGCGCTCGACGACCTTGCCGTCCATGAGCACTTTGCCGGAACTGGGTTCATGCAAGCCCGCGATGAGATAGAGCAGCGTGCTTTTGCCGCAGCCTGACGGGCCGACGATGCAGAGAAACTCGCCCGCCGAGACCTGCAAGTTGATGTTGTCGAGCGCCAGCAATTTTTCGCCGCCCGTGGTTTTGTATTTCAGCGAAAGATCTTGCAGACACAGCTTGGGCGTGACCGCAGGTTGTGCAGCAGCGCCGGCCCCGCCCGCGAGATTTTGGTATCGGAGCTCTTCCGCTAAATTCGGAGTTGAGCTCATTGGATTGCCTTTAGCTTCTTCTCAGTAAGAACCTGATTCAGAAGTGAGAGATCATAAAGACTGGAAAGGTCCGGCATGGTTTTTCCCAGGAACCCAGCTTCAAAGGCCGAGTGCGCCGAGTTGAGCAGGGAAGAGCGCAGCGGATCGTAGGTGACCTGAAGCCGACCAAACGCATCGTCGAGGAGCGCCGGAGAGAGCGCCTTGCCGGTTTCTTTCTGAATTTGTGCGTTCAATATCTTTTTCGCTTCCGGCAGGTGGCCGTTGATCCAGTCGGTCAGCTCGACATGGGCACGGATGAAGTTCTTCACCACATCGGGATGCTCTTTCAGGAACTTGGTGCTGACGATGACGTGAGCGGTGACGAACTGCCCTTTGGGCCATAGATCGCGTTCGTCGAGGAACAGGCGACCGTTGCCTTCCTTGATGAGGCGCGTGGCCCACGGTTCGGGTGCCCAGGCGGCGTCAAGTTCTTTTTTCTGGAACAGAGTCAGTTGGTCGGGATTCGCCATGGGCATGACCATCACGTCGCCGCCTTTGTCGGCCGACTTCATGCCGTGCGCCTTGAGCCAGGCGCGGAGGGCAACGTCCTGGGTGTTGCCCATTTGCGGCGAGGCCACTCGCTTACCGTGAAAGTCTTCGGGCTTCTGGATGCCGGAATCGTTGCGGACGACCAAGGCCGCTCCGCCGCTGGTGGCGCCAGCCACAACGCGCAGCGCTTCGCCATTCGAGCGGACATAGCCGGTGATGGCTGGGTTCGGCCCGATGTAGGTGATGTCGAGCGCGCCAGCAAAGAGTGCTTCAATGGCGGAAGGTCCAGCATTAAAGCTCTTCCACTCGATCTTGACATTATTGCCCAACGCTTTTTCGAACCAACCGTTGTTTTTGCCCACCATGGCCTGTGGGTGGGTGATGTTGGGAAATGCGCCGATGCGCACGGTAGTCTGTCCCAGCGCAGGCACTGCGGCAGTGCCGATAGATAGAAGTAGAACAGCCAGATAAATATGAAACTTCATGATATGTGTTCCTTTCGGGGCATCGGGATGGTTTTGCTCGAAGCCTCGGGTCGCTTCTCGCGCGATGCAGTTCTTGGCGATGGCACTTTTGCTTCGGTGAGCTTCGCTTTTTTGGAGGGTCCGGTAGGCATGCGGGCAACATCGGCAATCGTCGTACTCTCGAGGATGTAGGCAGCGGCATCGCGCACCTGCAAAAACACTTGATACAAGGCACGATGGCTGCCGTCGCTCTCAATCAGATCGCGGAGAGATTCGGCGTCGCCGAACGGCGCAAGGGGACCATCGATCAGCCGCATGATTTCACTGAGATGAATGTCGGAAGCTTTGCGCCGGAGCTGGTACCCACCCTTGGCTCCGCGGACGCTATCCACGATGCGCGCGTTCTTGAGCTCCACCAGGATGAGTTCCAGGAATTTTTCCGGCAGATTTTCCTCATAGGCGATGTCGCGGATCTTGATTGCCCCCTGGTTGTCATGCCGAGCCAGCATGATCAACGCTTGCAAGGCGTACAAGCCCTTTTGCGAAACCTTCATAGAATCTCCCTGTTTGGACTATACCCTATGGGAATAATAGACATAATGCTCATACAAGACAATGCACGCGAAGCGCCATTCTCATTACTAAAGGTTTTGGCCCTAATTGCCTTGATTGATGGGGCTTATGGGCAGAGAGGTTGGCCGGGGTTGGGCCACATGTGCAAAGTTTTTCATCCCGGCGAGGGATAAAATCCCCGCTGTTGGGGAATCCGCCTCGTTGTAAAATGAAAAATTGCACTCCTGAGCCAATAAATCCTTACTATGTCTGACCCGATCCCATCGCCCATTCCGACCGACCGCTTTGATGCCCAAGTCATTGAGAAGAAATGGTTGGACCGCTGGGCAGCCGATGACAGCCAATACCAGGCCGAAGCGAACTCGTCGAAACCCAAGTATTACGTCCTGGAGATGTTGCCCTATCCGTCCGGCGCCCTGCATATGGGTCACGTGCGGAATTACGCGATTGGCGACGCCCTAGCCCGCTACATGTGGATGAATGGCTACAACGTACTGCATCCGATGGGATGGGATTCGTTCGGCTTGCCGGCGGAGAATGCGGCCATTAAGAACAACACGCCTCCTCGCCAATGGACTCTGGCCAACATTGCCAAGATGAAGGTGCAGATGAAGCGCCTCGGCTTTGCTTACGACTGGCAGCGCGAAGTGACCACTTGTCTGCCGGATTATTACCGTTGGAATCAGTGGTTCTTCCTCAAGATGTACGAGCGTGGGCTGGTGTACCGCAAGAATAGCCGGGTGAACTGGTGTCCGGACTGCGCGACCGTCCTGGCGAATGAGCAAGTCGTGGGCGGATTTTGCTGGCGGCATGAGACTACCTCAGTCATCCAGAAGGAGTTGGAGCAGTGGTTCATGCGCACCACCAGTTACTCAGACGAGTTGTTGCGCGATCTGGACAAGCTGGAAGGGTGGCCCGAGAAGGTCCGCACCATGCAGCGCAATTGGATTGGGCGCAGCGAGGGCGCGCTTGTGGACTTCAAGCTCGAAGGCGCAACGGGTGCAGCAGGCGCGACGATTACCGTCTTTACCACGCGCGTGGATACGATTTACGGAGCGACTTCGGTGCAGCTCGCGCCGCAGCATCCGCTGGTGGCGGATATGTGGGCAGCCGATCCTTCGCTCAAGTCGAAGGTCGATGGCTTGGTGGCTGAACAACGCAGCGCCCGCGAAGCCGGGGATATTGGCGCGATTGAGAAACACGGCGTGCCGACTGGACGCTTTGCCGTGAATCCATTTAACGGCGAACGCGTGCCTGTGTGGGTAGGGAACTACATTCTGATGGACTACGGCACGGGCGCAATTATGTCCGTGCCTGCGCATGACGAGCGCGACCACGAGTTTGCCAAGAAATATGGTTTGGAGATTCGGCAGGTAATTGAGCCGACGGGCGCGACCGACGCGGATTCTCCAATCGATATGCAGACGTCGGCTTTTACGCCCTTCGAAGGACGATTGGTTAACTCAGGCGCATTCTCCGGCCTGAGCTGTGCCGACGCTATCCTCCGCATGGCCGCCTTCGCGGAGGGGAATGGGTTCGGCAAAGCCACCGTCACTTACCGTTTGAAAGACTGGGGCATCTCGCGCCAACGGTACTGGGGCACGCCCATTCCCATGCTCTATTGTGAGAAGGACGGCATCGTCCCGGTACCGGAACAAGACTTGCCGGTGATTCTCCCCGACAACGTGGACATTACGCTTACCGGGGGTTCTCCTCTCAGCCGCGTGCCGGAGTTTCTCAATACGAAGTGTCCGAAGTGCGGAGGCCCGGCGCGGCGCGAGACCGATACGATGGATACCTTCGTTGACTCCTCCTGGTATTTCTACCGCTACACCGATGCCAAGAACGACAAGGCTCCCTTCGATAGTGCCGTAG
>JAYWAL010000083.1:0-36250 GCA_043782485.1 Acidobacteriaceae bacterium
CGGGTGGGAATGAGCGCGATCGAAGTGACCAGCTACCTCACTAAGAGCATTCACTATTCTTTGGATCTGGCTTGCTTAGAGGGGCTTCGTCTGTTCTACAACGACGCGGAAGCATGTGGGGCTCTGCCGAACGTGAAGTTCTCAGCGGAGTAGCGTCGTTTTCTACTACCTTCCGGCTCCTGCTAAGTATAGGTCCGCAACCTTTAGCGCCAATGCCTCAGCGTCGAGGTCGGAACGGTTGCCGAGGACGACGACGGTCAGGTTGTCCTGCGTGAACCGCTCAATTGCTGTTTTGAAGCCGACTGTGTCTCCGTAGTGCCACATGCGGGGGTGGCTCTGATGGGAGTTCAGGAACCATCCGAAGCCGTAAGCAACGGGTTCCCCGTTCAGAGGATCGGTGTCTCCTGGGTCGCCGGCCCAGCCCGGCAGCGAACCATCCGGCAACTTGACTGGGGTAAGGGCCGGTTGCATCTCGGCTTGGCTGAGGAGCGAGTAGTGAGCCAGAGCGTCGTCCCATCGGGCGAGGTCTTCGAGGTTCGAATAGACTCCCCCGTCGCCGAGCGTTGCGGAAGTGGAGCTTTGGTCGGTTTCTCGCATGGCTCCGGATTCTTGGGAATGGCCGTAGGCGCGATTAGGAACTTGGTTGGTGCCTTGGATGTAGGCCAGAGTGTGATTCATTTTGAGTGGGCGAAAGATGCGTTCGCTCAAAAAATCGGCCAAGGGCTTGCCGGACACCTTTCCAACTACCAGCCCTAAAACCACGTATCCGGAATTGCTGTAAGACCAACTCGTGCCGGGAGCGAATTTGCCACTCGTCGCGGCTTCGAGCAGCGCCAGCACTTCGGCATCCTGGATCTGGTGCGTTTCAGTCCACTTCGGCGGCTTTCCGGCCGAAATCAGATCCATTAGACCTTCGTAGTCGGGTAGGCCGGAGGTGTGGTTCAGTAGGTTCCGGATGGTGATGGCTTGCCCGTACTTTGGAAAATCCGGAAACACATCGGTTAGGCGCTCGTCGTAGCGGAGCCTTCCGTCGTGGACTAAAAGCATGATGGCCAGGGCTGTGAATTGCTTGGTGCAGGAGGCGAGGCGAAAGTTAGTCTGCGGGTCGATGGCGGTTCGCGTTCGCAGGTCTCGCAGTCCGTAGACCCGTTGGACGAGGGTTCGTCCGTTCTTCCGGACTAAGACTGCCGCGCCCGCGGAGTGCGTGTCAGAAGTCGCGGCGAAGATGCGGTCGATCTTGCCTTCGGTCGAGGAGGTGTGACTTTCGCTCGTCGGAATCTGGCTCCAGGACGCCGACGCGAGCGCGGTCAGGATGAAGAAACATACAAGGCGGAGTCTGGGAATCATCGATTCTCTTTCCTCTTTTCCAGCAAAGCCATGCTATCAACAGTGCCGGCTACCGCCACAATCAGATGCAGAGCGTCCAGGCCGGGTTTTGGACGGTTGCTTCTCTCGAACCCAAGCGGAGATCTCATTCCGACTTCCCCCTCTGTCCTCGTCACAAGCGATGAAGCGTTGGGTCGGATCAGGAAGCTCAAGGTTGAAAATTGGGCGAAGGGATCGTAGGCGCGATGGGGTGTTCCTGAAAGCGATCGTTTCAGTTTATTCTTCGGCGCAAAGGCCAACCTTGCGATAGTGTGCCAGCAGCATCGCCTCTCGCCTCTGAACACGCCGAGGGTCGGGCACCCAGCCCCAGCCCCATGCGTTCTACCGAGAGAGAGCGCGAATCTGCTCGGCGGTTGAGATCTTGATGGCTGATTTTGCGGCCACATCTTTTGCTGCATCGCTGACGATCAGCTTAATGTTTTTGCGGTAGGTAAAAACATTCCCCATATGGTGTGTGGCCGAACCTTCTACGGTTTGGATCCATAGGGTTTTGCCGGATTGGTCTTTCGCAGTCCATTGCAAATAGATATCCAGATCGCGGTCGGAAAAGGCCCACCGCCCTTGAGTTGCGCCGGTATTCGCAAAGGTTGGAATCAGAACCAGTCGTGCCTCTGCGGTTTTTGGAACTTCCGGCACCGAGGTTAGTTTGTCAAAAACAGTTTTGAGCGCTGCCTCCAGCTCCGGGCAGACAGCTTTACCCACCTCCGCCATTCCCAGCTTGGTGGCACAAAAGTCGGGAGTGAGGACGACAACTGCACCCACAGACAGTTTGGTGCTGGTTGCCGGCGAGGCTTGGGCAAAGGCGGGGATGTGCGCCACGGCACACGCGAGAAGACTGTACGTGAAAGCCAGATAATGTCGGGACGCGCGACGCATTTCCAATCCCCCTTAGAACATCAAATTCAGATCGAATGTTTCGCTGGTGCCAGCCTTGCCGATTGGAACCCGCAGCGTAATTTTGGCCCGTGGAGAGTTCTTATCAATGGGAATGAAGAGAAAGCCGCTCGCGGATGCTCCGGGAGCCAGCGTCGTGCTTTGGATTTCTTTTTTCATCAAGTTCTGGCGAACGATGGAAGCGGGGGCGGCGATTTGGGCCGCAACAAGCGAACCTATCAGCGGGATTAGATCAACAGTGACCAGCTTTGCTGCGCCCGGGCCGATTTGGACAGCGGGAATCGAGGAATTCGCGGTTCCGTAAGTAATTTTAGTTTTGTCAAACAGCAAGGTGTCGGTGCCTGTTCCGTTTTCGATCACAAGAAAGACCGGGACGAAACCCTTCTTTCCCAGTTGCGCCCGGAAGTATGTCACTTGTCTTTGGGAGTCTTCGACGGGCGTGAGGCCGACGGTTACACCCTTGTTCTCAGCGGAAACACTGCATTTCCTGGCGGATGTGACTGGGAAGTCGGGGAACGTGGATTCCGCGAATGCGAACTGGAATGCCAAGAGTAGGCAAAAGCTGAGGACCGTCGTTCTCACGGTCGAACTATACATCCGATTCGGGCGGGTTGAAAGGTAGGACGACGGAAAGCAGGTGTCAGTTGAGCTTTTTGTGACAAGAGATTGGTCGGAATGGCGCTGGCCACTCCCTAAACCCCCGCCCCTTCGACTTCGCTCAGGGCAGGCTCTGTCGCACAGAACGCGACGAGGATGGAGCACCCCCCAACCTGATCTCCTCGCTCCTCAAATGCTCCTCGATTTGGCCTTCCACGCCGCTCCCTGTAAAATCTAGGGTTCACAGTGAACGTTCACGGGTGTTCGTTCGCAGGAGTCCCCAGCATGTCCCTAACCAAGCAGCAAGCGCTCGACCTCTTTAACTCCGACGATTTGATTGGCATTGGCATGGAGGCCAACACCCTGCGGCGGAAGCTGCATCCGGAGGGGGTGGCTACGTATGTCATCGACCGGAATATCAATTACACGAATTTCTGCACGGAATACTGCACCTTCTGCGCGTTTTATCGTCCCTTGAAAGGGCCTGCGGCAAAAGAAGGGTACATTCTCGACTTCGAGACGATTTACGCGAAGATTGGCGAAACCGTGGAGATGGGCGGGACGGGCGTGTTGATGCAGGGCGGGCTGCATCCGGATTTGAAGATTAACTGGCATGAGCGGCTGCTGCGCGGGGTGCGGGAGCGGTTTCCGCAGGTGCATTTGCATTGCTATTCGGCGTCGGAGATTTTGGCGATTGCGGAATATAGCTCGCTGAGCCTGCGGGATACGATTGTGCGGCTACGGGATGCAGGCCTCGATTCGATTCCTGGCGGCGGGGCGGAGATTTTGGATGATGAAGTCCGGCACAAGATTGCGCGGTTGAAGTGCCTGACCGAGGACTGGATTTCGGTGCATCGAACGGCGCATCAGTTGGGGATGCGTACTACGGCGACGATGATGTTTGGCGTGGGCGAGAGTTATGAGCATCGGATTAATCACTTCCAGGCGCTGTATGATTTGCAGGAAGAGACAGGCGGGTTTACGGCGTTTATTCCTTGGAGCTTCCAGCCGCAGAACACGGCTTTGGGTGGGCGCAAGTGGGATGAGGCTACGGCTGTGGAGTATTTAAAGGTGTTGGCGATTTCGCGGCTGTTCTTGTCGAACATCAAGAATGTGCAGGCCAGCTGGGTGACGCAGGGGTTGAAGGTGTGCCAGATGGGGTTGCGGTTTGGCGGGAATGATGTGGGGTCCGTCATGCTGGAAGAGAATGTGGTGCGGGCCGCTGGTGTGACGAACTCTACGACTGAGGAAGAGTTGCGGCGGATTATTCGGGATGCTGGGTTTCGTCCGGCGCAGCGGGATACTTTGTATCGGCAGTATTTTTTGAATTAGGGTTTCTCTCTCCCTTGTCATTCTGCGCGTAGCGAAGAATCCCCGGGGTGCTGGTAGCGGGTGGGGTGGTTCCGGCTTTCTTGCGAGAATTCGGTTAGAAGCTGGAGAGCGTCAGATGAGTTGCTATGGCAGGGGTCCTTCGACTGCGGAATGCCTTCACTTCGTGAAGGCATTCCTACGCTCAGGATGACTGCCTTTTTAGATGAATAGTCTTTGATAAGTTAGGAGTCTTTTCTGGGGTCCTGTTATTTCATTCTTTTTGCGCTGGCTGCGCCGAGTGGGTTGGGGCATTACTTCCGGCATCATTTTCTGGATAAGACATTTCTTGGCCTGTACTCCATTGACCGCTTTGATGCCGCGCTGCTGACGCCTTATTTTTTGGTGCTCATTTTGCTGGCGGCGTATGGCGGGCATCGGTATTGGTTGGTTTATCTCTATTACAAAAACAAGAAAAACCAGACTACGGAGCCATTGGAGCGGTTTGCTCAGTTGCCGCGAGTGACTGTGCAGTTGCCGATTTTTAATGAGCAGTTTGTGATTGAGCGGTTGCTGGAATCGATTTGCAAACTGGATTATCCGAAGGACAAGCTCGACATTCAGCTACTGGACGACTCGACGGATGAGACCGTGGAGGTAGCGCGGGCTTTGGTGGAGCGCTATGCGGCGTTGGGGAATCCGGTGGTGCATATTCATCGCACGAATCGCGAGGGGTATAAGGCTGGGGCGCTGGAGCATGGAATGGAGACGGCAAAGGGCGAGTTCATCGCCATCTTCGACGCCGACTTTACACCGCCGGAAGACTTTTTGATGAAGGTGATTCATCACTTCACCGACCCGAAGGTGGGGATGGTGCAAACGCGGTGGACGCACATCAACCGCTCGTATTCGTTCCTGACGCAGGTGGAAGCGATTCTGCTGGATGGTCATTTTGTTTTGGAACACTCCGGTCGGGCGCGAAGCGGGGTGTTTTTCAACTTCAACGGGACGGCTGGAATGTGGCGTCGGCAGGCCATTACGGACGGCGGCGGCTGGCAACACGATACTTTGACCGAGGACACGGATCTTTCCTATCGGGTTCAGTTGGCGGGATGGAAGTTTTTATATCTGCAAGACGTGGAGTGCCCTGCCGAGTTGCCAGTGGAGATGACAGCGTTCAAGACGCAGCAGGCGCGCTGGGCGAAGGGCCTGATTCAAACGGCGAAGAAGATTTTGCCGAAGGTACTGAAGAGCGACCAGCCGTTTCATACCAAGGCCGAGGCCTGGTTTCATCTGACGGCAAACCTAAGCTATCCCTTGATGATTGTGCTGTCCGTATTGTTGCTTCCCGCCATGATTATTCGCTTTTATCAGGGCTGGTTTCAGATGTTGTACATCGACTTTCCCTTGTTCATGGCTTCGACATTTTCTGTGTCGAGTTTTTATTTGGTTTCGCAGAAGGAACTCTTCCCGGGAAAATGGTATCGGACGTTTCTGTATCTTCCCTTCTTAATGGCGCTGGGGATTGGCCTGACCGTGACGAATACGCGGGCGGTTTTGGAAGCTCTGGTGGGGAAAAAATCGGAATTTGTTCGCACGCCGAAGTATCGGGTGGAAACCAAGCTGGATAAAGTCCGCTCGACTAAATATCGGAAGCGGCTCAGCTGGGTGCCCTGGATTGAGCTGCTGATCGGAACGTATTTTGCATCGACAATTTGGTATGCCATCGAGAATGACAACTTCTTTACGGTGCCGTTCCTGTTGCTTTTTGTGTTTGGGTATTGGTGTACGGGGTTGATGTCGCTGCTCCAGGGGCGCTTTACACGAGCGGCTAGGCCTTCGGGTGAGGGGCACGTGAAGCCGTATGCGGTAGGTGTCTGAACGGAGTTTCGCTTCTTGGACGGACGGGGGCGGGCGTCCCCACGCAGAGCAGGCGTGCTTGCAAATGGGGTAAAATCGCGCCCATGCGCAAACTTCCGTTGTTCCTGCTGGCTGGTTCCCTGCTGTCCCTGGCCCTACCTTCCCTGGCGTTGGAACGCCAACCCAACTCTGACTACCGCGCGCGCCGTGAGGCTTTGGCCAAGAAGACTCCGGATGGCGTGACTGTGATCTTTGCCGCCGAGGAGGATGCCGGGGCTGCCAACGGCTTTCGCCAGAACAACAACTTCTACTACCTGACGGGCTGGAATGAGCCTGGAGCGGCGGTGCTGGTGGCTCCGGCTCGCGACGCCGTGGGCGCGCAGGCTGGGCACCCGTATACCGAGATCCTGTTACTACCTCCGCGCGACCTGCTGGAAGAGCGCTGGACTGGGCCGAAGCTGGGTCCGGATAGCGCCGACGCGCCTTCCGTGACCGGCTTTGACCACGTAGAGTCTTTAACCAAGCTAGACGAAGAGCTGCCGCGATTGCTCATGAAGGGCAAGACGGCGGCGGAGAATGACAAGGCTTACGTCGAGGTAACTGGGTCCGAGACGGTGGAGCCGGTTTCAGCGGGTTTGCTGGAGTGGCTAAAGCGGTCGCGAGCGATTCCGCTGCGCATTCAGACGGCCGATGCCAGGCCGCTGTTGGCGTCGCTGCGCACGGTGAAGGACGCGGGTGAGCTGGCGTTGATGAAGAAGGCGGCCGACGCTTCCGTGGCATCGCATCTGGCGGTGATGAAGGCGATCAAGCCGGGAATGAACGAGCGGGAGGTGGCCGCGCTTCTCAATTATGAGCAGGCAAAGCGTGGGTGCGAGCGAGTGGCATACTCGCCCATCGTCGGCTCCGGGCTGAATGGAACGGTGCTGCACTATTCGGACGACTCTGGGCCGATCAACGCGGGCGATTTGGTGGTGATTGACGCGGCCGGTGAGTACTCGATGTACGCCGACGACATCACGCGGACGCTGCCAGCTTCGGGGAAATTCACGGCGCGGCAGCGGGAAGTTTATGACATTGTGCTGGGCGCGCAGCAGGCTGCGATCGCGGCGTTTCAGTCAGGTAAATCGACGATGGGCCGGAAGGGTGAGAACTCACTCGATGCCGTGGCGCGGGAATACATCAAAACGCACGGCAAGGACTTGCACGGCGCGGCGCTGGATCAGTACTTCATTCACGGACTGGGCCACTACGTGGGGCTGTTTGTGCATGACGATAACGACTACACGGTGCCGCTGGGGCCCGGGGCTGTCTTCACCATTGAGCCGGGAATTTATATTCCGGAAGAGAAGTTTGGCGTGCGCATTGAGGACATGTTTTACGTGGCCGCCGACGGCAAGCTGGTAAAGATGACAGCGGCGCTGCCCAGTTTGGCGGATGAAGTCGAGAAGGCGATGGCGGGAAAGTAAACCCTGGGAAACGAAAGTTCTTTGATATCCTAAGAACTTATGCGGATGATGTGGTTGTTCATCATCCTCGGGCTTAGTGGAGCGGTCGCGGGGATTGCAGTTGTGGCAATCTACGCCCGCGTTCGGCGGCATTGGAAGGCTCCTGGAGGGTCAGGGGAAAGCCACGGGGACGCGCCGGACAACCACGATCCGGAAATCTAGCTGGAAAGGCAAACAGACATGGCAAAGACGGCAGCAGTAGGCCTGGAAAGCATTGAGAGTCGGCCCTGGAGTTTCGCCACACAAGT
Source organism: Acidobacteriaceae bacterium (assembly GCA_043782485.1). Classification (GTDB taxonomy): domain Bacteria; phylum Acidobacteriota; class Terriglobia; order Terriglobales; family Acidobacteriaceae; genus JANXUC01. Next base: position 7,799 of record JAYWAL010000083.1, read on the forward strand.
GGCCCTGGTGGTGAGCGCGAGCCTGTTTGTGGCGGTGTGTGCGCGGGTTTCTGTGCCGCTGCCATTTACGCCTGTTCCGTTGACTTTGTCGAATTTTGGCGTGCTGTTGGTGGGACTCGCCCTCGGCAGCCGTCTTGGATTTGCCGCTCTGGCGTTGTATTTGATGGAAGGCGCTGCCGGGCTGCCGGTTTTCAGCATCGGTGGCGTGGGAGGGGTTGCTCAGTTGACGGGCATCACCGGGGGGTTCCTGCTGGCGTACCCGCTGGTGGCGTTCGTTGCGGGATGGATTCTGGAGCGCGGGGAGAGGACGTTTACGCGCGCCGCGTTGGCGGGCGTTGCGGCTGAGGTTCTGCTGTTTGCGAGTGGTTTGACCTGGCTGGCGGTAGCCACCCACTCCATTGCCAAGGCTTTTATGTTTGGGCTGTACTGGTTTTTCTTTGCGGAAATCATCAAGGTTTTGTTCGCGGCGGCAGCCAGCACGCGGTTCGGGCGTGGCTTTCGGGCGCAGTAGTTCATTTGTTCTTGTCAGGATTCGGCCCCAATACTCCGGCCTCAGGAAAAGGAAGTCATGGCTACCAGCACGTCTGTTGAAGTACGCGAAATTACCGTGGCGCACAGCCCGGATTCCGACGACGCTTTCATGTTCTATGGTCTGGCGACGAACAAGGTTCGCACGCCGGGACTGCGTTTTACGCACACGCTTTGCGATATTGAAAGCTTAAACCGCGCGGCCATGGAAGGCGTGTACGACGTTTCGGCGATTTCCTTCCACGCCTATCCCTACGTGCAGGACAAGTATGCGTTGCTGCCCAGCGGCGGTAGCGTGGGCGATGGCTACGGGCCCATGATTGTCTCCGTGCGGCCGTTTACGCCGGAAGAAGTCAAGACGAAGGTCATCGCTGTTCCCGGCAAGATGACGACTGCCTACTTGGCGTTACAGCTTTTTGCGCCGGGTGTAGAGACGGAAGTGGTGCCGTTTGACCAGATCATTCCTGAAGTTTTGGCGGGCAAGTACGAGGCGGGATTGATTATCCACGAAGGCCAGTTGACCTACTCGAAAGAGGGACTGCAACGCGTGGTGGATATGGGCAAGTGGTGGCAGCAGATGACCGGGCTGCCGTTGCCGCTGGGTGGCAATGCGATTCGCCGCGCCCTGGGACCGGAGTTGATGCTGAGCGTTAGCCAGGCGCTGCGCGAAAGCATTCAGTATGCACTGGACAACCGCGAGGAAGCGCTGGCCTATGCCATGCAGTTCGCGCGCGATCTCGATACTTCGTCGGCGGATAAGTTTGTGGGCATGTATGTAAATGAGCGGACGCTCGATTACGGGCCGGACGGGCGTGAGGCTGTGAAGCGCTTGCTGGATATGGGTTATGCGGCTGGGATCATTCCGCGCAAGGCGACTGTCGAGTTTATTGGCGGATAGCTGGTGAGAGCTATCAGCTCTCAGTCTGTCAGCTAACGACTGCCGGGAACATGCGAACTTACTTTTCCCAAAACAGAAAGCTGAGAGCTGACCACTCTACCGCATCGGTTCCGGTAACGACGATACGGGATCGACATCCACCGGGACATCCGATGCTGATTTGAGCGCGGCCTGCAATTCGGCAGGCATGGTGCCATATTTGGCAAACCATGCTTCAGCGCGGGCTCGGTCGCCAGTAGCTTCAATCTCCAGGAGTTCCTTGGCCAAGCTGGCAACGGCGTCGGGTATTTTCGCGAAGCCGATAGCGTAGCGGCCCGAGGCATCGCGCTGAATCGCGAGGTGCTCGGAGAGGTAGTTGAACTCCATCATTTCCGCGCGCCCGTGGGCTTCCACCGTTCCGAAGCGCACGGTACGAAAAATCCCCGCCAGATACGACGCGTAATATTCCTCAAGGCGTTCCTTTGGCAGAGCATTGTGCTCGACGAGCCAGTGCAGGCCGTACAGCCCTACAACGTCCGCTTTCGCTTCTTCCAAGCCGCCAAATGCCGGGCCAATGGCTTCCCGGATATCCTTTTGCCCCGTAGGCGTCCGGGAAAATGCCGGGCCGAGGCCATGGCAAATCTCGTGCATGATTGTGTCCATCATGTAGCCTTCGGCGGACGCCTTGCCGGACTGGTCAGCGCTCATGAGCTTGCGGGCAATGGGCAGGACGACGAACTCGACGCGGGCATCCATGAAGTTCTTGAAGAAGAGTTTCTTGCTGCCTTTTTTCTCGTGAATTCGCGGGTCGTTGGGCAGATTGTCGGCCACGGCCTGGTAACCATGCCGCAGGTCGCCCGCGCGGAACGGCGTATCCATGACTTCCATCGGCGTTTGGAAACCACGCTTGGAGGGACGGTCTTCGGCGGCGAGTGGCAGAGCATCTTGAATATCCGACTCGTACTTTTCGAAAAGCTCCAGCTTCTTGCTCTGCTCTTCGTTGCGAATCATCACGGCCGCACCATAGGAGCCTTTCACGCCGAGCAGTCCGTCGAGGTAGGTTTCGTAGGGCGCGAAGATGATGTCAAACTTGGGGTTTTTCAAATCGAGCCAGGCGAGGTCACTTTCGAAGTAGTCGTCGCTCAGCAGCGCATCGGCACGAAGGCTTAGAAACTTGGCGAACGCCGGATCATTGCTGAACGCCGCCGCTTCGCGCAAGGATTTTGCGGCAGGTTCCAGAAATGCGCGGTACGCGATGTGATAGGGCAAACCTTCCAGAACGTCACCATGCCACCGGACTACGGTCAGCGGGTTGTAGATTTCGGATCTTTTGTCGGGATGCTCCTTCAGGAACGCGTCTATTTTGGCTTGCGTCACGTCTTTCGGATACAAAGCGCGTCCCGGAGGTGCTGCCTCGGTGCCAACAAACGGATTGTCTTCGTCCACCAGGTCAAAGCGCGAACCGTTGATGCGAAGATAGCGACGCAACTTTTTGTCCGCGGCATGTTGGCTTGAGCCCAGCGACTGGTACAACGCTAGCCCCTCCGGGTCACTCTGACGCCAGTAGATACTCTCCAGGGACTGGCAGGCTTCCATCAACTTGCTGACGAGTTTCTGCTCGCGCGGACTCAGCCCAGCGGAATGAAACGGCATCGGCACTGCGCGAAATTTCGCCAGGCGCTGATCCAGATCCGTTACCACTTGCAACTTTGGGGATACCGCGCCCTTAGCCGCAGTACCTGTCATCAAGCGAGGAGTCTTGTGAGTGGCGGCGGAAGTCGAGGGGACGAAGGCTAGAAGAAAAACAAGCGGCACTAGTGAAAGACGCATGAGTTAGAGGATACTATTTTGAGAGTGCGACCGTCAGTGTGATGTTGGAGCCGCTGATCTAATATCACGCTGATCTAATATCACGCTGATCCAATGTCACGCCGATGTCAGATGACCCGATCTAGTATGACAAAGCCGCATCGAATGCGCCTATTCCCTGCCGTTGTTCTCTGCCTGGCCTCGATCACCGCAGGAGGCCAGGGGGCGTCGACCGCTCTGCTCCATTTCGAAGGCGAAGCGCTTTCCGGCAGGAAGGTGGTTTTGCCCGACGATGCACGAGGAAAAATAGCCTTGTTGGCAATTGGGTTCTCCAAGAAAGGAGGAGACACGAATCAGGCCTGGGCCGAGCGATTCAGGAAGGACTTTGGAGCAGATTCCCACTATGCCATCTATCCCGTGGCCGAACTGGAAGGAGCACCCAGATTCATTCGTGGCATGATTGTCGGCAGTATGCGAAAAAAAGCGCTACTAGCGGAACAGGATCACTTCATCACGCTCTTCCAGGGCACGGAGGACCTGAAGCGTTTCGTGGGATTTGCCGACGACCACGATGCTTACCTTCTGCTCCTGGACGCCAAGGGCGCGGTGCAATGGCGCGGGCACGGAATTTTCCGCGAGCAGGACTACGCTGTCCTGCAAGGCGCCGCAAAGAAATTGGCTGCACAATAACTTCGACCGTCATGAGTCTTCCTCTCGCCCAAACCCTTCTCATCGACGCTGACGATACGCTCTGGGAGAACAACATCTACTTTGAGCGAGCCATCGCCCAGTTCATTTCTTTTCTGGACCATCAAGACCATTCCCCAGAGCAAGTCCGTGGCGTGCTCAACGATGTCGAACGCGATTGCATCGTGCAACACGGCTACGGCCTGCATAGCTTCCGCCATGCGCTGGTCAATACATTTGAGCGCCTCTCCATCGAACCGGTCACACCGGCTATGCACGAAACCATCCAAGGCTTCGCCGGGATCATCGCGGAACACCCGATGGAACTCCTGCGCGGCGTTCCAGAAACACTCGATTACCTGGCGACTCGACATCGCCTGATTCTGATGACTAAGGGCGCCATCCCGGAGCAATCCGGAAAGGTCGAGCGCTCAGGACTGGGGAAATACTTCGAAGCCGTTGAAATTGTGGCGGAAAAAGACCCGGAAACTTACCGATGTATCACCGCCAAATACGCACTGGCTCCAGATGCAACCTGGATGATCGGCAACAGTCCCAAGTCCGACATCAACCCCTCGCTTGCCGCGGACCTCAACGCGGTCTTCATTCCCCACGACAACACCTGGATTCTGGAGCATGAAGAAGTGGGCCAACCCTCTCCTGACCGGCAACTACTCGTAATCGACCGTTTTTCCACACTCCGTTCTCATTTCTGAGACCGCTTTATGGCACGTTCGTGGCGTCTGCGAACCAACAAAGGCTACTCACGCGGAATTTTTCGCGTGGTACTCTCGACTTGATCGTGCTTGTCCCGCTTCACGCGGCCGAGGTGAACGTCGGGTTGAACAACGATAATTTGCGGCGAGTTCTGCGCACGGTCGAGGCGCTCTCTGACCTGGGCCCACAGATGACCGCTGAACACGAGTTCCCTGAAATTGCGCGCTCCATGTTGGCCGCAATGGTTGAGGCCAGCGGAGCGCGTGAGGGCGCGCTTTTCACTTTTACTGACAAGCCCTCCATGCTGACCTCGGTGGTTTCGCAGGGCTTCGTCATGCTGCCGGACCCGGCCATCATTCCCCTGCTTCCGAAACACGCGCACGCCTTGCTGATCGCGCGTGGGGCACAGACCATCCAGAGCGGCTCTTACGATACGTTTCTTAGCCAGAACGGGAACGTCGCACCCGAGATGTTCAAGTGCCTGGCTCCCCTACGGGTGGGCCGTGAGCTGGTTGGGTTGGTCGCCCTGGGCCGCCGAGCCGCAGAAGGCCCTTACGACGGCGAAGACCTGGAAGCGCTTGGCTTGCTCATCAACTACGTGGCGCTGGCCGTCCACAACCACAATCTGTCGCGCAGTCTGGCGCAACGTGTGAACGAAAACCTGAAGTTGGTCGCTTCGCTGCACGGCTTTCACAATAGCGCCCTTGAAGCCTTTGCCACGGCCATTGACGTGAAGCACGTCAACGTTCACGGCCATTCGCTGCGGGTGGGCCGCTACAGCGCCGCCATTGCCGAGGGCTTGGGCATGGACTCGGCGGAAATTGTCGCTCTCCGCTCCGCTGGCTACCTGCATGACATTGGCAAGGTCGCCGTGGACAAGCACTTGTTTGGGAAACCCAGCGCCCTGGATGCCGATGAGTTCCGCGCCATGGCCGACCACACCCTCGTCGGTTACAACATTGTCAAAGATGTGCAATTTCCCTGGCCACAAGTGACGGAGATCGTCCGCGGGCATCACGAGCGGGGCGACGGCTCTGGCTACCCCGATGGCCTGCGCAACGACGAGATTTCGCTTCCCGTGCGAATCGTCGCTTTGGCCGATACCTTCGACGCCATGACCAGCGAGCGTCCCTACCGGGAACGTATGCCATTAGGCATGTCTTTGCATGAACTGGTGCGCCTGGCACCGACCAAATTCGACGCCGATGTGCTGCAAGCGTTACTGCTGCAGATTCGCCGCGATGCCACCGGGAGCGGGCGGGTTCAGTTGCTAGAGGGTGGTCTGGCTGGGAGTTTGGCTCCCGCGGACGTGGACCAACTGGCCGCCATGCTGCAACATAAGATTTCCCACGAGCGCAATTATTTGGTCTAGGCGGCTTGGTGATTTCAACTTTTTTCTGATGTTGTTGGACCAAGATCGCACACCCGACTCCGCAAAGATCTCGCTTTCCCAGCCAAAACGCCCTTCCAGCTTTCCGCAACTTTTTCCAATAGGTCGGGTTCAGAATACGAGAGCAAGATACCCGTACCCTCGAGGTCAGTTTGGCATGCGAAGAGCGCGAAATGGAAATTGGGTTCTACCGCTTTGCCTGGGACTGGCAGGACTCACCGTTCTGGCGGCTGGCAAGAAGAAGTCTGAGCCTTCCGGCGTCGGCGACCGGCAGCGCGTTTTGCACGTGCTGAACCGGTTCACGTTCGGTCCCCGGCACGGAGATGTGGATCGTGTATCACAAATGGGTGTAGACAACTGGTTCGAGCAGCAATTGCACCCGGAAAAAATTGACGATGCCGCGCTCGAAGCTCGTCTTTCTCCTCTACGGACTTTGCGAATGGATACTCGGGAAATTGTGGAGAATTTTCCTCCCCCGCCCGTGATCAAAGCCGTTATCGACGGTAAGGAATCCTTGCCGCGCGATCCTGCCAAGCGAGCCATTTACGAGGCTGAAATCGCCCGCTACGAAAACAAACAAGATCGCAAGAACGAAAATGCAAAAATCTCCGGCACCACGCCGGAGACTGCTCTAGCAGCCAGCGCGACGAGTAGCTCCGATGTGCCTGACAAATCGTTACCTGATCAACCATTCGCAGACGGGAAAGAAGCGAAACGCCGGGCGGCCAAACTTTACGCAGATATGAAGGGGGAAGAGCTACTGAATCTGCCGCCCGATCAGCGCATGGCGGAAATCATGCAGATGCCACCGGAAGATCAGAAGGCTTTGCTCAACGGGAGATCAGACACGCGGGAGCAGGTGATGGCGACGCTCTCTCCGGAACAGCGAGAAACCGCGATGGCGTTGGTCAATCCGCAGCAAGTTGTGCAGTCAGAATTGCTGCAAGCTAAGCTTCTGCGCGCCACTTACAGTGATCGTCAGCTGGAAGAAGTGATGACGGATTTCTGGTTCAACCACTTCAACGTGTTCGTGGGCAAGGGCGCGGACCGCTACTTGATTACCAGCTACGAGCGCGACGTGATCCGTCCAAATGCACTGGGGAAATTTGAGGACTTGCTGGTGGCGACGGCCAAGAGTCCCGCGATGCTGTTCTATCTCGACAATTGGCTCAGCGTGGGGCCGAATTCAGATGAAGCACGGGGACTGCGCAAGCCTCAGAACTCCGGCTTTGGCTGGCTCGGACGGCCGAGACGACTTCCTACTCCCGCTCGTCCCCGAAAGGCCAAGCCCAATCGCGACGGACTCAACGAAAACTATGGGCGTGAGCTAATGGAGCTGCACACGCTCGGCGTCAACGGTGGCTACACGCAGCGCGATGTGACCGAGGTGGCTCGCGTCTTCACCGGCTGGACGATTCGCGAGCCGCGCAAAGGCGGCGACTTTGCTTTCGAAGAACGCCGTCATGAGCCCGGAACCAAGCTGGTTCTGGGCAAGAAGATCAAGGAACACGGCGAAAAGGAGGGACTGGAGGTACTCGACCTGCTGGCACATCACCCCAGCACAGCCCAATTCATCTGCACCAAGCTGGCGCAGCGGTTTGTCTCGGATGCTCCACCGCGACCGCTGGTGGATCGCATGGCGGACACGTTCCTGAAAAAGAAAGGCGATATCCGCGAAGTGTTGCGCACCATGTATCAATCGCCGGAATTCTGGGCACCGGAAGCCTATCAAGCCAAAGTTAAGACGCCGCTGGAGTTCGTGGTCTCAGCCTTACGCGCGACCGATGCCGCGGTGCAAGACGCTACGCCCCTGCTGGGAGCGCTGCAACACATGGGTATGCCTCTCTATGGAATGCAGCCGCCCACGGGATATTCCATGAAGTCCGACGCGTGGGTGAGTTCGTCGGCGCTGCTGGGGAGAATGAACTTTGCGCTGGCGCTGGCGAATGACAAGTTCAAGGGTGTAAAAGCCAACACTGGGGCTGCTTTGGGCGCGACGCCACCTACAGGAGCACACGAGACCTTGAGTGCTTTTGAGCACGCCTATCTCGATGGGGCAATTTCCGAGCAGTCCCATGCAGCCATCGTGAAGCAACTCGATGACCCACAGATCACGCGGAGGAAACTCGATGACAGTGCCCGCACACTGAACGCCGGCGCGATTGCGGGGTTAATTTTAGGATCGCCAGAGTTCCAGAAACGGTAATCAGGAGAAGAACTATGTCTATTACCCGGCGGGTGTTTTTACGCAATGGAGCGCTGGCCTTGGTTGGTACCTCGGCACTTCCGGCGTTTCTGAGCCGAGCCGTCATGGCAGCGGACGGAGCTACCGGCGCGCTGGGCAAGAATAAGCGTCTGGTTGTGATCTTCCAGCGCGGAGCCGCCGACGGACTCAACATCGTGGTGCCGCACGCCGAACCTTCCTACTACACGATGCGGCCTACGATCAATATTCCACGTAAAGCCGTGCTGGATCTCGATGGTTTTTTCGGGCTGCATCCCGCCATGGAGTCTCTGCTGCCGCTTTGGAAGGAAAAGCACCTGGCGATTGTGCATGCCGCCGGTTCCACGGACACAACACGCTCACACTTTGACGCGCAGGACTATATGGAATCCGGCACGCCTGGCGTCAAAGCCACCGAAGATGGTTGGCTGAACCGGGCCTTGCGGGACCTGCGCCAACCGGCGGATGTTGCTGGCAAGCGAGCTGCGTTTCGAGCCATTGCCATGGGGCCGACACTACCCCGAATTCTCTCCGGGCCCGAGCCAGCAGTAGCGGTGAACCGCATCAGCGACTTTGGCGTGGGCGGACTGAACCCAAAGGCCACGCCTGCCGCCAACACTTTTGAATCCATGTACGAACACTCCCTGGATACGGTCTTGCATGGCGCTGGACAGGAAACGTTTGACGCCGTGAAGATGCTGAAGTCGGCTGATCCCGCGAAGTACAAGGCGGCACCGGGCGCGAACTATCCGCAAGGTCGATTCGGAGACAGCCTGCAGCAGCTAGCGCAGCTTATTAAGGCCAACCTGGGCGTGCAAGTGGCATTCGCGGATATCAGCGGCTGGGACCACCACGTGAATGAGGGCAGCACGCAAGGCCAATTGGCAAAGATCCTCCACGAATTCTCGCAAAGCTTGTTTGCGTTTTGGACGGACCTGGGAAGCCTAGCGGAGGAAACAGTGGTCGTAACCATGTCCGAATTTGGCCGTACCGCCCGTGAAAACGGGAGCCGCGGAACCGACCACGGGCATGCCAATGCAATGTTCGTGATGGGCGGACCTGTACGCGGTGGAAAGGTCTATGGACGCTGGCCCGGACTGAATGAGGCCCAACTCAACGAGGGCCGCGATCTGGCCGTTACTACCGACTTCCGCCGCGTGCTGAGCGAGGCGGTTTACCGGCACCTGGGCAACCACAAGTTGGAAACGGTGTTTCCAGGATTTGCCAACTCGCCGGGGGATTTTCTGAACTTACTCGTCTAACCGCAAGCTATTCGAATTGCTTACGGAAGCCAGCGAACTGGTCTTTCAACTCTTCAAAACTTTTCTGTAAGCCAGCCACCGTTTCCTCCAGCTTTTCCAGACGCTCGGCGTTGTCCATGCGAATGGCTCGCGGCGTCGTGTTTGGCTCCGGCATCACAAAGGGTTCCACCAATCCGCAAAACAGATGGACGTAACGCGATTCTTTCGTTCCTGGCTGGCGTTGCAGAACCTGCGCCAAGGGCGGGTCCCGCTGCATCAGTTTTTGTAGCGCCGATTGCACTTCATCCAGATGTTCAAAAGGGTGAATGCGTTCGGTTCGACCGCGCAGTTCACCGGGCGTTTGCGCGCCGCGCAGCATCAGGACGCACAGCACCGCATTCTCTCCGCGGCTAAAGTTAAAGACTTCCTGCATCCGATGTTCGTATTTGGTGACGCGGCTGTCCGCGCTGTTGACATGGCCAGCCAAGCGCTTTTCCTTCAGGCTAGCCAGCGCCTGACGAACCGCTTCTTCCGTCAGAGTCATGAACGGGTCGCGGTTGGACTTCTGGTTACAGGCGTTCACCAGCGCGTTGAGAGACAAGGGATAATAGTCGGGCGTGGTAGCGTCTTTTTCCACCAGGGAACCCAGCACGCGCACTTCGACTTCAGTCAAAAGAAAGTTCACAGCATCGCTCCATCTGGCAGAAAAAGAAGCCTTTAGCGGCCCCAGAGTTCTATCCTACCGTTCCTTTACCAGCCTCGGTGAATGACGATAGTTTGCCTCCAGATTCCCCCGGCACCGCGTCGCACTTTCTCCGGGAACTAAACCTAACCAAACAGCGTAGTTACCGTCTATACCGGGGAATAGCAGTTTTAGGAGCGGATATGCGGAAACAGCGGCGCTTGGCGACTTGGTTAGGAATTGTGGTTGGAACAGCTTGCGCGGTCCTGTTCGCGGGGCGGGCCTGGGCCAGCGAGCCTTTGACGCAGGAATTTCATCAGACTTACGCCTTGAACGCGGACGGGCGCGTCGCACTGGAAAACCTTAACGGAGCCGTGCACATCACCGGGTGGGACCGCAACGAAGTCCAAGTGGACGCGGTGAAACGGGCCAAGCGGCAGGAACGGCTCGACGAGGCCAAGATCGTCATCGACTCGAATGCCAACTCCATTACCATCCACACCGAGTACCCGCAGCATGACCAAACTTTCAACTGGAGCGATGAAAATAGTCCGGCCAGCGTGGAGTACACACTGCATGTGCCGCGACGAGCACACCTGGACCAAGTGGATCTTGTGAATGGATCGTTGGCGATCCAGGACATCTCCGGAGATGTGCGCGCCTCGTCGGTGAACGGGCGCTTGCTGGTAAAAAATCTTGGCGGGCGAACCGAAATTTCCACCGTCAATGGCCGCACGGAAGCCGAATTTCAGCAAATGCCAACATCACCGGTAAAAGTGTCGTCGGTCAATGGCGGATTGAAAGTCACGATCCCCTCCGACGCCAATGCGGATATCCACGCGAGTGTCGTTTCCGGTGGAATTGAAACCGACTTCGGTTTCGATGTGCACAAGGAATCCTGGGTGGGACGCAACCTGGAGGGCCGCCTCGGACATGGCGGGACCGACATTGATCTCTCCAATGTGAATGGAAGAATTGAGTTGAGGCGGGCCAACGACGGCAAGAAAATCAGCCCTGTAACCGGCCACGGCCAGGGAAAAGAAAAAAACGACGATGGCGACACAATCTAAGCGGCCGTTGCTTTAGCGCGCCGGTTTCGAAGCCATCAGCAGCAGAGCGCCGGTGCGTTTAAAAGCGCGCAAGTCGTTTAGGCTGTGGAACGATTTGGTCTTGTAGTCGTCGGGCGTGGGCGTATCGTCCGGAATCTGGCGCGACTCGGCGTTTTCAAAACCGTGCTTCCGCAGCATGGCGATATATTCCGCCGCCCAGCGGACGTGGACCGGAACCTTGAGCTTATCCACCCATTGCAGGGAATACTCGTTGTCGCGGTAGAGGTTGATGAGGATAAACAGCCGGCCGCCCGGCGACATTACCCGGAAAATTTCATCCAAAGCCTCGCCCTGGTCGGGATAATAGTAAAAAGACTCGACGGAGAGGACGCGGTCGAAGGAGTCGTCCGGCTCGGGAATGCTGGTGGCCGAGCCAACCTCGTAGCGCAAATTGCTCAAGCGCCGCGGGCTCTCTTGTGCGATTCGTATCATCTCGTCGGAAACGTCCAGCCCCACGACGTTCGCGGGTTCCGCTTCGGAATCATGGGCGACGGCCCGCGCCATCAACCGCGCTGCCCATCCGGCCCCGCATCCGAGATCGAGGACCCGCTGGCCCGCCCGCAGATCCATCAGTCGCAGGGTCTTCAGGGTGATGTCGAGATGATGCTGCTCCATCTTTTCGCCTTCACCCGCGGCAGCCCAGCGGTTGAATTCTTGTTGCAGGATTTCGTCGGCAGTCATCGGTCGTGTGTCAGTCATCGGTGTCCTCGCAGCACGCTTCTATGCTACATTTGGCAACCACATGGCTCCAACTCCTGAAGCCGCGAAGCCCACGCCTAGCCCGCTGTATTGCGCGCAGTGCGCCAGCGAAGTCTCCGATCCGCTGACCTGCGGAGATTGCCTTTCTGTCATCTGCCGCCAGTGCGGAACCGCGCTGGAATCCTCGGACGACTTGGGGATGGGATAGAACATGGCGACTTCAATTGACAACGCCGAAGAAGCCCAACAGGGCTTGGTGCGAGGACTTTCGCTGGTCGATTGCGTGCTGCTGCTGGTCGGCGGAATTATTGGGTCGTCCATTTTTCTTACGGCAAAAGACATTGCTGGACCATTGCCGCATCCGCTGCTGTTTCTAGGTGTGTGGATTCTGGGTGGCCTGATTTCCCTGTGCGCGTGCTTCGCCTTTGCCGAACTGGGCGCGATGTTTCCTGACTCCGGCGGGCAGTACGTTTACATGCGCGAGGCCTACGGCGATCTCGTCGGATTTCTTTACGGCTGGATGATCTTTACTGTTTCGAATGGTGGAACGATTGCGGCGCTATCCGTGGCGTCGGCGAGCTATCTGGGGGCGGTGTTCCCGGTTTTATCGTCAGCGCACGTTATTTTTCGCATCGCTAGTTTTGCCTTCACTCGCGTAGATTTGATCGCGCTACTTTCCATCGCATTTGTAACCTGGGTGAACGTGGTCGGGCTTCGGGCAGGCGCCGTGCTTCAGAACATTGCCACCTGGGCCAAGTTCGCCGCCATGGCCGCATTCATTTCTCTGGGCTTCACCATCGGCAAAGGAAGCTGGTCGCACTTCACTTCGGCCGGTTCGGGGACCAAAGCCGGCTTGATGGTCGGCCTCTCCGCAGGACAACTCATTTCCGCCTTCGGTGTCGCCCTGATCGCCGTCTTCTGGGCGTACGACGGTTGGATTTACATCACTTGGGTGTCCGGCGAAGTCAAGGACCCGCAGCGCAACATTCCGCGCGGGATGCTGCTCGGCGTCGTGGCCGTCGGCCTGATCTACGTCGCCATGAACATGACGTACGTCTATGCGCTGCCCATCACAGAGATTGCCAAGCACGAGACGATTGCCCATGCGGCCGCAGAGGCACTTTTTTCACCGGGAGCCGCAACTTGGCTCTCTGCCTTGATCGCAGTTTCTTGCTTCGGTGCAATGGCCAGCTGTGCGCTCTCCGGCGCACGCGTTTACTACGCCATGGCTAAAGATGGCGCGTTCTTTCCGAAGATGGGTGAGGTCCATGCGCGCTGGCGGACACCGGCGTTCAGCTTGATCGGCCAAGGCTTGTGGGCCGGAGTGCTGACACTGAGTGGGCGCTATGACCAGCTCTACACCTACGTGATGTTCATGATGGTTCTGTCGTACACGCTGGGTGTGGCCTGCATGTTCATCCTGCGCTGGAAACGGCCGAACGCCGAGCGCCCGTACAAATGCACGGGATATCCGTGGCTGCCCGCACTGTACATTTTGATTGGGACGGTTTGGACGATCAATACCATCATCGAGCGCCCGAAGGAAGCTCTGGCGGGCACGTTGATCGTGTTGGCGGGCGTGCCGGGATATCTCTACTGGAAACGCACCACAAAGACCACATTAGTTGAGTAAGCGGGGTTCCTATGTTTGAGCGTTACACCGAGACTGTTAGCCGAATCATCTTCTCGCCCGCTACGACGCGATTGCATCCGGATCTCCAGACGTTGACACCGACCACTTCCTATTTGGATTGCTTCGGGAGGATCCACGATTGCTACTGAGGTATGCCTCTAGCACAAGTACAGAAGGACTTCGTTTCAAAATAGCAAAGCACTCGCCAAACGAAAGAAAGAGAGAAAACATACACACTAATATTTCCCTTACTAGGACAGCAAGCAAGTGTTGACGTGCGCTGCTGATGAAGCAAAGAGGCGGGGAGATCGAAGCATCGGCAGTGAACACTTGCTGCTCGGACTATTGCTGCAAGAAATTGGAATTGCAGCGCTGGCTTTGGACGAACTCGGCGTGAAAATCGCGGAAGTAAGAAAACGCTTAGAAGAGCCTCCCCAAAATCCGGAGATGACCTAATTTACTCCCGCTTATAAACCTTCCCATCCTTCATCACAAACTTCACATGCTCCAGCACGCTGATGTCATCCAGAGGATTCCCCGGCACCGCCACAACATCGGCATACTTCCCCACTTTGATCGACCCCAGCAAGTCCGACTTCCCCAACAAATCCGCAGCATTGCGCGTCGCCGACTGAATTGCCTGCATCGGCGTCATGCCATAGCGCACCATGAACGCGAACTGTTTCGGCGCGGCGTCGTAAGGGCAAACACCTGCGTCAGTCCCGAACGACATCTTCACTCCAGCCTTTACGGCCTTCCGAAAGTTCTGCCGCTGCGCCTCGCCCAGCGCTGCATCGTGCTCCAGGAAGTCTTTCGGCGTTGTCTTGTCGCTCTGGATGCACTCGTCATCGTAAATATCCATGTCGAGGTATGTGCCGTGCTCCTTGGCCAGCGCAATACCTTCGTCGTCGATCAATGTGGCGTGCTCGACCGACGCCACGCCAGCGCGAATCGCGTTCTTGATTCCCTCAGCGGCGTGGGCATGGGCCTCGACGCGCAGACCAAAGTGCTTGGCTTCATCGACAACGGCCTGAATCTCCTCAGGCGTAAATTCGATGGTGTTTGGGTTGCTGTCATGCGTCAGCACAGCGCCAGTGGTCAAGATTTTGATGTGGTCCGCGCCGCTGTGATAGAGCAAACGCACTTTCTGCCGCACTTCCCAGGGACTATTGGCCTCGCCAAAGCGCATGTCTTGAGGCAACTGAATGTCCGGAGCCAGCCCAGTCATCGCGCCCGCACCGCCAGTAATGGTGATGTAAGCGCCCGCCACAAACATCCGCGGCCCGACGATATATCCGTTGTTGATCGCATCGCGCAGCGCCACGTCATTCAGCGCCCGATACACGCCCACGTCGCGCACAGTGGTAAACCCCGAATCCAGCGTAACCCGTGCATTGGGCACAGACTCGAGAACCACCTGCGAGGCGCTTTTCTGAATTTGGTGCAGCGGCTCGCTACCATGCAAGCCGTCAGCCAAGTGCGTATGGCAATCGATCAATCCAGGCAGCACGGTCATCGACGAAAGGTCTATCACCTCGGCCCCAGCCGGAACAGCCAGGCCCCTGCCCACAGATTCAATCTTGCCATCGCGAATCAAGATGATCTGGTCCGCCAACAACGCGCCGTCGTCGACGTCCACCATATGCCCGGCCTTAATCGCCGTCACCTGCGCGGACGCCAACCCGCCAAGCAGGACCAACGCCGCCAAAACCTTCGCCGCTGCCATTACACCGGCACCGCAGTCTTCCGCGCCGGGTTGTAGAACGGCATCGGCACCACCGTAGCCGTGACAGTGTGGCGCACGGCCTCAACGGTCAACTCCATCTGGAGCTTCGTCCCCAACTGCGCGCATTCCGTCTTCACGCTGCCCAGCGCCAACATCTTCTTCAGCAGCGGAGACCACGACGTGGTCGTAGCCTTCCCCGCCTGCTTCCCGCCGTAATAAAGCGGCACGGCCGCGCGCGAAGCGGTCGACGGAATCTGCGGCGCAAGTCCAACGTCGTCAAACAGCTTCTCCACGTCGTTCCAGCTAATGTCGAGCCCAACCAGCTGCCGCGCCACGCCTTCCTTCTTGTCCCGCACCAGCGCCGACCGCCCAATAAAGTTCTCTTTCTCCAAATGCACCATCTTCCCGAATCCCAGCTCATAGGGAGAAAACTTCTGAATCTCGTTCAACGCTTTTTTGGAACTCGTGTAATCCACTTCAATCAGCAGCAACCCCGCTTCCACGCGCGCCACATCCAGCGCCAACATCCCCGCCGGATGCAAATCGAACGCCTTGCCTTTCGCCATCAGGGCATCCCAAACCTTCACCGCCTCATTCCACGGCACCCAAACTTCATACCCCAAATCGCCCGTATAGCCAGTCCGCGAAATATCCACCGGCACGCCAGCAATCTTCCCGCTGGTCACGCGGAAGTATTTCAAATTCGCAATGTCCGCATCAGCCACAGCCTTCAACAGACTCGCCGAAGTAGGCCCCTGCAAAGCCAGCGCCGCCGTCTTCTCCGAGATGTCTTCAATCTCCACATCCATCCCAATCGCATTCTGCCGGAACCACCGCAAGCTGGCATCCGCCGCCGTCCAGCGAAACGTGTTCTCCGCCAGCCGAGATACCGTTCCGTCGTCAATCACCTTGCCCTGCTCATCGCACCAGCAGCAGTAAATCACCTGCCCAACCTTGACCTTGTTCACGTCGCGCGTGATCACGCGGTTCACCAACTTCGCCGCATCCTTGCCCGTGATCACGTACTTGTACAACGGAGAAATATCAATCACCGCCACCGCGTTGCGAATGGCGTTGTATTCGTGCTCGTGGTGCATCTCATAGACGCTGGGCGTGTAATAGCCCGACCACTCGCGATAGCTCATGCTGTAACAAAGCGGCAAAGTTCTTTCGTGAAATGCGGTTCCAATGGGCAAGGGGCTGTCCTTCAACAACAAATTAACCGAACGCCAGATTATATGGAGATCAGCGCCATTGCGGCAATGGGATCGCCGCCACACGGATGGTATTCTTGGCGTCTTATCGAATCGCCAGTGGAGCCAGCCATGAGCCGACACCTCCTCGTAAAACTTGCCATGATCGTTTCTTTCGCAGCCGAAGCGGGTCTGGCGCAGTCTCCCGTGAGCGCTGAGAAGCCCGATCTTATCCCGCCAAATGACCCTCGCGTCGCCATCATGGGCCGGTTCGAACTCAGAAACGCTAACACCGCAGAGCGTTTCCGCATCGGCTACCCGGGCGTCACCTTGCGTCTGCGCTTCGAAGGTACGTCGCTCGCGATGCGGGCCAGCACGGATACTCCGGACAACATATTCGCGGTCATTCTAGACGGAACACAACCACGTCCAGTCCGCTTCCCCACCGGAGAAACCGAACTCCCCTTGGCAGAGGCCCTGCCTCCCGGCGAACACACCATCGACATCGTGCGCCAGACCGAAACCTGGCTGGGAGTAGTTACAATCGTGGGTTTCCGCCTCTCCCTGGGCGCAAAGCTGCTTACTCCCGCACCCTGGCCCCGCCGTCGCATGATGTTCATCGGCGATTCTGTCACCTGTGCCGAGGCCATGGAGCGAACGGTACCGGGAACCACCGACCCAGCCGCCTGGAAGCGTGACCGCGCCACCTCCTGGAATGCCTACAACTCCTACAGCATGCGTCTGGCTCGTACCTTCGATGCCCAAGTCCACCTCGTCTGCTACGGAGGCCGCGGCTTACTGCGCGATTGGGAAAACCATCGCAACGTCCTCAACGCACCGCAGTTTTTTAACCTCGCGGTTCCAGATGAGCCGAAACCGAATGACCCGAAACTAGATGATCCGAAGGCTGCTGCGAATGCTCCAGTCTGGCAACACGCCTCATACGTGCCTGACGTGGTGGTCGTCTCTCTCGGCACCAACGATTTCGCTCTCGAAATCCCGGCCTTCCCCCTGCGCGAGGAATGGGTCGCAACCTACGTCCGCTTCGTCCACACCATCCGCAGCGCATATCCCGGAGCGCACGTGATTTTGACCGAAGGTCCCCTCGTCAACGACCACGACCCAGCCCGCCCGCAGAAGACCGTCTTGAACAGCTACCTTCAGGAAATCGCCGCCCGCCTAGCAGACCCCCGCGTTCAGGTCTTCCCTTCCCGTCACTACCCCGGCGATCCCACCGACGCCCACCCCACCGCCGAGCAGCACGAGGCGATGGTGCGCGATTTGGAACCCGCGATAAGGGAGGCTGCGGGGTGGTAAACGAGCGCCGTGCCTGGGAGCGAGCTGGAGTAAATGCCAACTGCGCCAGACGGACAAGCTCGGGCGGCTCGGCGGGCATCTTCTGGGCGCACGGGCGGGGACGCCCGTGCCTCCATCACCATTGTTGTAAAATTTCCGTGTGGCCGCTGAAAACAAAAAAACTCCTGTAGGCATTCTCGGCGCGACCGGCGTGGTGGGTCAGCGCTTTATCCAATTGCTGGAAAATCATCCTTGGTTTGAGGTGGCGTGGCTGGCGGCATCGGACCGGTCGGAGGGTAAGTTGTATGGCGAGGCGGTGCGGTGGCGCGTGAAGACGGAGCTGCCGGAGCGAATTGCTGGGATGAAAATGTCTCCGGCGAACAGCACGAGCGGCGCGCCGAGGGTGATTTTTGCGGCCTTGGATGCTTCGATTGCCGCCGAGCTGGAGCCTTTGTTTGCAGAGGCCGGGTGCGCGGTGGTTTCGAATTCGAGTGCGTTCCGGATGCAGAGCGATGTGCCGCTGGTGATTCCGGAAGTGAATCCCGAGCACTTGAAGCTAATTGACACGCAATCGTGGCGGACGAAGTCAGGCGGGTTTATTGTGACCAACGCCAACTGTTCGGCCATTGGTTTGGTTCTGGCCTTGGCACCCTTACAGAAAGCATTTGGCTTGCAAACGGTAATGGTTACCACGATGCAGGCGGTGAGCGGGGCGGGTTATCCTGGTGTTCCGTCTTTGGACATTCTTGGCAATGTAGTGCCCTACATTGCCAAGGAAGAAGAAAAGATGGAAGAAGAGACGCAGAAAATTCTGGGACAGCTTTCCGGGTCGACTGTTACTCCGGCGGCGTTTGGCATGAGTGCGCATTGCAATCGCGTGGCTGTGGAAGATGGGCACACAGAATCAATCACGGTGAAGCTAGGAAGATCTGCGAAGGCGGAAGAGATTATCGCGGCGTGGAATTCGTATCGTGGAATTGCGCAGGAGTTGAAGTTGCCGACGGCTCCGGCGCAGCCTGTCTTTTATATGACGGCTCCGGACCGTCCGCAGCCGCGGTTGGATGTGGATCGCGGCGGCGGCATGACGACGAGCGTCGGTCGGTTGCGGGCTTGCAAAGTTCTGGACTGGAAATTCACGGTGCTTTCGCACAACGTGATTCGCGGGGCGGCTGGGGCGGCGGTGCTGAATGGGGAGTTGCTCCGGGCGCAGGGATATTTGCCGTCGTGATTACCTTCCAATGATCGTGATGAAGTTCGGCGGCACGTCGGTGCAGGACGCGGCGGCGATTGATCGCGCGGCTGCGATTGTGCGCGTTAGGCTGGCCGAAAAGCCTGTCGTGGTGGTGAGCGCGTTGTCCAAGGTGACGGATGCGCTGCTGGCCACGGGTCGCGCGGCGGGCGACGGCCACCGTGAGGATGCGCTGAATTTGGCGCGGAGTCTGCGTGAAAGACACTACAACACCGCGAGCGAACTGCTGGGCACCAGCGTATTCACGGGCTTTCATGCGGAACTCGAAGCGGAGTTCGATGCTTTAGATGAGCTGCTGCGCGGGATTGCGGCGGTTGGGGAAATCACGCCACGAACGAGCGATCTGGTCGTTTCTTTTGGAGAACGACTGTCCAGCCGGATCGTGGCCTCGACCTTGCAGGCGCGGGGAATGGACGCTGTGCATGTGGATGCGCGCGACGTGCTGGTCACCGACGAGACCCACATGCGCGCTGTCCCGCAGTTTGAAGAGACTTACGAGCGACTTCAACGGCGGGTACGGCCCCTTGTCGACGAAGGCCATGTGCCGGTCATGGGCGGATTTATTGGCGCTACGCGCAAGGGCGTAACGACGACGATTGGGCGTGGAGGGAGTGATTTTTCCGCGGCCATCGCTGGAGCTGGACTTGAGGCTAGCCGCATTGAGATTTGGACGGATGTCGATGGCATGATGACGACTGATCCGAATCTGGTGCCCGAGGCTCGACGCATTAAGGTCATCAGTTTTGAAGAGGCGGCGGAGCTGGCGTATTTCGGGGCCAAGGTGCTGCATCCGGCTACGGTGTTGCCCGCGGTGCAGCGAAATATTCCGGTGTATGTGCGGAATTCGCGCAATCCCCGGTGCGAGGGGACCTGCGTGCAGGCGACTGCGCCTGCGTGCCGCAATGTGTTTAAGGCGATAGCGGTGAAAAAGCGTGTGAACCTGGTGGATGTGGCGGCAGCGCGGAGTCTTTCCACGCAGGGGTTCTTGCGTTCTATTTTTGATACATTCGACAAGCACAACCTCGCCGTCGACGCCGTGTCCATTTCCGGCGTTAGCGTTTCGCTTACTGTAGATTCGAGCGAGGGTATTCCGGCGCTGGCGGCGGATCTTGGCAAGTTGGCGGATGTGAAGTATGAAGGCAAGAAGGCGCTAGTCTGTCTGGTAGGGGAAAACATTCGCGAGACACCGGGCATTGTGGCGAAGGTCTTTGGCGCGCTGGGCAACATTAAAGTGCGGATGATTTCTCAGGGGGCGTCGGAGATCAATCTGACGTTTGTGGTGGAAGAGGACGACATGGTGGATGTAGTGCGGCGGTTGCATCGGGAGTTTTTCTCGGAGTTGGATCCCGCGGTGTTTGCTTGAAACGATTCAGAAGCCAGACCTAAAATAACAGCCCGTGGCAGAAGTAGGATTCGTATCAGGCCACCGCTTCAGCGGTGGCGTAAGTTGCTTTGTTTTGACTTCGCCTTCAGGCGCTGGATTTTGAACTCCGATTTTTACCACAGGCTGCCAATCTAAGCTCGGGGCTGCCGTTAGCGCGAACCAACCAAACTCTCCGGCAGGGATCCTTCGACTACGCTCAGGATGACAGTTGGGAGGGAACCCCAGAGAGATTTACAATTTCAGGATGCGATTTCTTCTTTTAGGCGTGGGCAAAACCGGTTCACTGGTGGCTGAGGTTGCGTGCGACCGGCATCACGAGGTGGAACCCGTACGATCAGCGGAGAACCCGCGTGGGGCCGCGTTAACTGCGGAGAGATTGCGCGGAATTGATGCGGTGATCGACTTCACCACTCCGGACGCGGTCATGGAGAATATCGCCGCGTGCGTGAGAGTGGGTGCGCCTTTGGTGGTGGGAACAACTGGTTGGTACGACCGGCTACCGGAAGTGCGGGCGATGGTTGAGAACAGCGGCACCGGCTTTGTGTTTGGTGCGAACTTCTCCGTCGGCGTAAATCTTTTTCTGGAACTTGCGCGGACGGCTTCCAGTGCGACGCAGCATGGGTATACAGGGCAGATTTTTGAGCGGCACCATGTGCATAAGAAAGATGCACCGTCGGGGACGGCAATTGCGATTCAGAACGCCATTCGCGGGACTTGCGGGCAGGAGATAGAGATTACTTCGTTTCGCGAAGGAGAAGTTGTGGGACTACACGAGGTGATTTTGGATTCTCCGTTTGACCGGATTTATCTTTGCCATGATGCGAAGTCACGGAGGGGGTTTGCCGAGGGGGCGGTGCGGGCGACGGAATGGATTATGGGGAAGAAAGGGTTTTTTGATTTTAAGGATATTTGGCGGGAGGTTTAAAGGCTTCGGCGGAGCGTTGCTCCGCTGGGCAGGCGAGGGCGCCTGCCCCTACGTTGGCGCGGGCGAAGCGGAAAGTTGCGCCTGCACTCCGCGGGCGATATTCTGGCTCTACCAACTTTGAACAATTGGCGGCGAAATGCAGAGCGGGAGCTCACCTTGCGCCAGCCGGATCGGTCGCTGGAATGACGCTTCGTGGCTGCGGCACTGCGCTAGTAACTCCTTTTAAAGCGGATGGTTCGATAGACAGCCCGGCGTTACGCAGTCTGGTGGCGTGGCAGGTGGAGTCTGGCATCGACTTCCTGGTGCCGTGCGGAACGACCGGGGAAACGCCAACGCTTTCGCACGACGAATGGTTGTACGTCATTGATGTGACCATTGAAGTCGTTGCCGGGCGGGTGCCGATTGTGGCCGGGGCAACGTCGAATGCGACGGCCGACGCGGTGGCGAAGGCGAAGGAAGTGGCTTCGCGGCCGGGCGTGGATTACATACTGACGGCGAATCCGTTTTACAACAAGCCGACGCAGGAAGGGCAGTACCGGCATTTTCGCGCGATTGCCGAGGCGGTCGAGAAGCCGGTGATTCTTTACAACGTGCCAGGGCGCAGTAGTGCGAATTTGGAGCCGCAGACTCTGGCGCGGCTGGCGGAAGTTCCGAATATTGTGGGCGTGAAGGAAGCCTGCGGGAACATGGTGCAGATTGCGGAAGTGTTGAACTCGGTGCCGGAGAGCTTTTTGGTTTTATCCGGCGATGATGCGGTTACGCTGCCCGTGATTTCTCTGGGCGGGGTGGGCGTGATTTCAGTGGCGTCGAATGAGATTCCGCGAGAGATGGCGGAAATGACGCGGGCGGCGCTGAGGGGGGATTGGGCTGAGGCGCGGAAGGTGCACAACAGGTATTTTCCGCTGATGCAGGCGAATTTTATTGAGTCTTCTCCCCTGCCGGTAAAGGCCGTGCTGGCGATGATGGGAAAGATGCAAGAGATTTATCGTCTACCGCTGCTGCCGATGAAGCGGGATACGCGGGCAAAGTTGCAGCGCGTGGCGACAGAGGTTGGACTGGTGGAAAAACCCGCTGCGGCTGCGCCTCCGGCGGTGGTGGACTTTTTTGTTTACGAAAATTGGCAGGCTGGGCCGCATAAGGCTGTACTGCACCGTTCCAGTTGCGGACAATGCAATCATGGGAAGGGCCGTCCGGCTGGGCATGATCCTCTGCACGCCAGTTGGCACGGGCCTTATCCCAACATCGTTGAGGCCCGGAGCGCGTTGCAAACGATGCCGAATATTTTGATTCGCAGCGAGTGCAAGTGTGTCTAACGGCCTGGATGTAGCTTCGTTAAAATCTTCCATCGAACGACTGGCTGACGGAGCGGCGGAGGCTACTCCGGAAGCGCTGGCAACGTTCCGTGAATTTCGCGATGCGCTGACGCGTGGGCTGGTTCGCGCGGCCGAGAAAAACGGCACCGAGTGGCGAGTGAATGCCTGGGTGAAACAGGGGATATTGCTGGGCTTCCGGCTGGGGGAGTTGGAAGAGAGTGGTGATGCGCTGACGTTCGTGGATAAGAACACGTTTCCGGCGCGGCAGTTTACGTTGAGCGATCGCGTGCGCGTGGTGCCGGGTGGGTCTTCTGCACGCGAGGGGGCCTACATTGCGCCGTCAGTGGTGTGCATGCCTCCGATGTTTATCAACGTTGGCGCGTATGTGGACGAAGGCACCATGGTAGATTCGCATGCGTTGGTGGGTTCGTGCGCGCAGGTGGGCAAGCGGGTGCATTTGAGCGCGGCGGCGCAAATTGGCGGCGTACTCGAGCCCGTGAACGCGGCGCCTGTGATTCTGGAAGATGATGTTTTGGTGGGCGGAAATTGCGGGGTTTATGAGGGGACGCTGGTACGGGCGCGGGCCGTGTTGGGGGCTGGGACGATTCTGACGCGGTCCACGCCGGTGTATGACATTGTGCGCGGGGAAGTTTATCGGGCAACCGCCGAGAAGCCTCTAGAAATTCCGGAGAACGCGGTCGTCGTACCCGGATCGCGGGCGATTACTCGAGGCAAGGCGGCGGAGTGGAATTTGTCGCTGTATACGCCGGTGATCGTGAAGTATCGGGATGAGAAGACGGATAAGGCGCTGGAACTGGAGGAGTTGTTGCGGTAGGCTTTTCCGGAACCTAAACTAGGCAGGCGACGGCGCCTGCCTTCACGTCGGCGCGGTTAGTCCGCGAGGGTGATTTCGAGTTTTCCGTTTTTGTTTTGCTCGACGTGAATGCTCGTGAAATCGACGATCATCCCTTCGGCCTGATGCAATTCCGCTGGCGGATAGGTGGTAAGTAAGCCAACCACCCGCATCCCGGCAGCGTTAGCGGCGCGGATTCCGGCTGGCGAGTCTTCGAAAACCACACATTGTTCCGGCGCAATGCCCAGTCCTGCGGCACCCTTCAGATACGGCTCTGGATGCGGCTTTCCGTGGACCACCTCGTCGGCGGTGACGAGCACGCGCGGAGAACGGAAGCCTCCATCGCGGAGCCGGGCGATGGCCATGGGCCGCGTGGCTGAGGTAACCACGCCCCATTGCGCCTCTGGCAGGCTTCGCAGCAATTCGACGGCCCCGGGAATCACGGTAACGGTATCGAGTTCCATGGCTTCGGCGCTTTCGATGCGGCGCGCTTCGGCATCAGCGTCGAGATGTGGGGCGAACTCGCGCACGGTTTCGACGGTGCGGCGGCCGTGGGCACCGTCGATGACGCGCTGCGGATCGAGAGAATGCAAGGCAGCCCAACGGCCCCAGGTGCCGGCTACGGCGGCGGTGGAGTCGACCAGCACGCCGTCCATGTCAAACAAAATGGCGGCGCATTCAAATTTTGGCATGAGAGAAGAGTTTCCTTGGTCCGTCAAGAGAATGTCGTTTACACGAAAGCTTGGCTGGCCTAATTTTGGAATTGGAGGATTCATGAGCGAGTCAACGCCGCTCCGGATGGTGGCAAAATGGTTTGCGTGCCCAGAGCGGGAACGGCATCGCCCGAGACGGTGGTTGGCGGTCTGTGGTTGCGCTGGCGAGCTTCCAGGTGCTTGGCGCGAAAGTACTTTTTCGCGCGCCCACCCCAGGCGCGAATGAAGTAGTAGTTCAGGCCCGCGCCAAGGACAGAGCTAAGAACCGGAATCACCCGAGCAGCCCATTTCTCGACGACTTCCGCGCTGGCGGAAACGGCTATCCGCTGAATCACGCGCGGGACAAATTTATTCAAAAGCTCTTTTTCGACGAGTTCGCGGCCAATATCGACGCCGGCTGCGCTAGCGGTGGCCACCCACAGTTCGGCCATTTCCTTGTCGGTGTTGAATTCGAATCCGTAAATGAGGCTGAGCTTTTGGACGGTACGCAAGGTGATGGCCGCCATCAGGCTCATGTCGGGAACCAGAGTGAGCACGCCACCCAGGCCAAACCCTGCTCCCTGAAGGCCCGCGAGCCGCATTCCACTGTGAATCGTCTCATCCGCGACTTTATCGAGCAGGCGGAGATCGACCTGAAACACGCCCTCGTACCCCGAAATCGGCAGGCCATGGGCCGAGCGGAGCTGCATCAAAAAGCGCGCCGGGTCCACGCGGACCTGATGGTAAGCGCGCAGGAAACCGCGCTGGAGGGCACCCTCGAGTTTGCGCATCAGCCAGGATCGGTTCGGTTGGTCGGCCATTGACTATTTTTACCCTACAGTATTGGATGCAGAACTGGGGAGTGAGGTTCCGTGCACGCCTGTGCTAGCATCAGAGCTTCGAATGCCTACTGGAAAACTGCAACTCATCCCCCTTGGCGGACTCGGCGAGTTCGGCATGAACTGCATGGCCGTGCGTTATGGCGATGACATTATCGTCATTGACGCTGGCCTGATGTTCCCCGAAGCCGAGCTGCTTGGCGTTGACATCGTCGTTCCCGATATTTCCTACCTCATCGAGAACCGCAAGCATGTTCGCGGCATCTTCCTCACCCACGCTCACGAAGACCACATCGGCGGCCTGCCGTGGGTTCTAACCGAGCTCGATGTTCCGGTTTACGGAACGGAATTCACGCTCGCCTACGTGGAAGAAAAGCTCGAAGAACACGAGCATCTGAGCAATGCGGTGCTGAATGAGATCAAGCCCGGAGAACGGGTGAAAATCGGCGCGTTTACCATTAATCCGATTCGCGTGACGCATAGTTTGGTCGATTGCGTGGCTTTGGCCATTCATACCCCGCTGGGTGTGATTATTCACACGGGTGATTTCAAGATCGACCCCACGCCCACCGACGAACACTATTTCGACCTGCACGCCTTTGCCGAATACGGCAAACAGGGCGTGTTGGCGCTGTTGCAGGATTCGACCAACGTGGAACGCAAGGGCTACACACCCAGCGAACGCGCGGTGCGACCGAAGTTTGAAGAGATTTTTGCCACTACCGAGCGACGGCTGTTTATCTCGTGTTTCTCGTCGTCGATTCATCGCATCAAGCTGACGGTCGATCTGGCCTGGGAATACGGGCGCAAGGTCGCGTTCATTGGCCGGTCGATGAATACGTCGGCCGAGATTGCCGAGGACCTTGGCTATCTGGAAATTCCCGAGGGGTTGCTGCTACACCCGGGTGACATCAAGAGTCTGCCGCCCGATCAGGTGTGCGTTCTCATTAGCGGAACACAGGGCGAGCCTATGTCAGGGCTCTCGCGCGCCGCGGTGGATAATCACAAGCACGCAAAAATCGAAAAAGGCGATACGGTGGTTCTGTCGTCTCGAATTATTCCCGGGAACGAAAAAGCCATTTACCGCGTGGTCGACCACCTGTTCCGTCGCCAGGCGCATGTGATTTACGACGACGGCTCTTCGCCGCCGGTGCACGTCAGCGGACACGCCAGCCAGGAAGAACTCAAGCTGCTCATCAATCTGGTCAAACCCAAGTACTTTATTCCCGTGCACGGCGAATACCGCCAGCTCAAGTTGCACGCGGAAATGGCTGCTTCGATGAAGAATTCCGTGGGCAACGTCATTTTGATCGAGAGCGGCGACATTCTTGAATTCGATGACAAGGGCGCGCGTAAGGCGGGCAAGGTCAACGTGGGCCGCGTTTGCATTGACTCCGGCTCGCGCACGGATGTTGTGGACGACGTGGTCATCAAAGACCGTCGCCACATCAGCGAAGACGGCATTGTGCTGCCGATTATTGCCATCAACAAGCTCACGGGACGAGTGGAGTCGACGCCGGAAATTGTCACCCGCGGCTTCGCGCCGGATCGCGATGAGTTCGCCGCCGAGGCGCGTGAAATTGTCATGCAGACTCTTGAGCTTTCCAGCGCTGAGGAAAAAACTGATTACGGCGTCATCAAGGAAAAAGTCCGCGCCGATTTGAAGCGCTATATCTCGAAGCAGACTCAGCGCAGGCCGCTGATTATGCCGGTGATTGTGGAGATCTAAAGAAATTGCAGAAGTAAGAAGTCAGAATGCAGAAGTAGTGCGATTGCAGATTGTAGAAGTCAGATTGCAGAAGTAAAAACAAAAACCATTTTTCTCATGCGGATGGATTGGCTTTATCTCTGCAATCTGACTTCGCCGTTCTGACTTCTCCAACCTGCAATTTCTCTCGACCATGGTCACACTCGACGACATCCGCACTGCTCAACGCCGCATCGCTGGCGTCGCCGTCCGCACCCCGCTTCTCAACGTCCCGCTAATCGAGCAGAAGAACAGCCCCCATCCAGAACTCTGGCAGCTCTTCGCCAAGCCGGAAAACCTCCAACCCATCGGCGCGTTCAAGCTTCGCGGAGCCTACAACAAGATTGCCGCGCTCCCAGAAGCCGAGCGACGTCGAGGAGTCATTTCCTACTCCAGCGGCAACCACGCGCAGGGTGTCGCCTACGCCGCACGTGCGTTGGGAACGAAAGCCGTCATCGTAATGCCCGGCAACGCGCCAAAAATTAAGCGCGACGGCACAGCGGCGCTAGGCGCGGAAATCGTCACCGTCGGCTCCGGCAGCGAAGAACGCAAACTGCGCGCGGAAGAACTCTCGGCTCAACACGGCTACGCCATCGTTCCGCCCTACAACGACGAACTCATCATCGCGGGCCAGGGAACCATGGGGCTGGAAATTTTGGAAGACCTGCCCGATGTGGAGACCGTGCTAGTTCCAGTCGGCGGCGGCGGAATGCTCAGCGGAATCGCAGCGGCTCTCAAACTAGGCACCCATCATCCCGTAAAAGTCATTGGCGTCGAGCCCGAGTTCGCCGCTGACGCGCAAGCCAGCTTCCGGGCCGGTCACATTGTCGACTGGTCCGCGGAAGAAGTCACCCGCACGCTCGCCGACGGTCTGCGCACGCAAAGCCTCGGCGATATCACGTTCGCCCACATTCGCAAGTTCGTTGACGACATCGTCACCGTAAGCGAAGAGGAAATTCGTGAGGCCGTGCGCAGGCTCTCCGTCAATCCCAAGATCGCTGCCGAACCTAGTGGCGCGGTCGCCGTCGCCGCTTTTCTGTTCCATCGCGACGAACTACCGCAGACATCCCGCAATGTCGCCATCCTCAGCGGAGGCAATATCGACCCGTCGGTGTTGCAAGAAATTCAGAACGATCCGCCGATGCGCCCGCGCCGACAGTCCTAGGCCGCCTTGCGCTCGGCTCCTACTTCGGCCAGAATTGAGCCATGCGTCGTGTCCTGCTCTTGCTTCTGTTCCCTGCCGTGCTTTCCGCCGCCACCTACGACCGCGGTGCCATGATTCGACAAGCCGTCATCTACGTCTCGCCGGACGCCAAGTCCTCCAAGCTAGGTCAAATCGACCGCGGCCAGGAACTCGTCGTTCTGGAATCGAGCCGAGAATGGCTGCACATCACCGCCGAACTTGGCGAGGAAAAGACCGTCACCGGCTGGATTCTCGGCAAAGGCGTCATTCGCAAGTCCACGCCCAACGGCGATCAAATCCTCTACGGCGAAGCGATCGACTCGGAAGACCAAGCCAGCCGCCGCGGCGGACGCAAAGGCGCGGGCAACGATGCCGCCCGCCTCTACTACCGCACGGCGGAGTATTTCCCCGAATCGCCCCTCGCCGCCGAAGCCCTCTACCGCGCCGCCGATGACA
>JAYWAL010000084.1:0-13783 GCA_043782485.1 Acidobacteriaceae bacterium
ATGACGGGATTGAGGTTAATTGGTCGGGGAGAGAGGATTTGAACCTCCGACCCCCTGGTCCCGAACCAGGTGCTCTACCAGGCTGAGCCACTCCCCGACTAGGCCACAAGCGGCGATTCCAGGCGGGAACCTGTCCACTTTGGCTATCACATTATAGCATTCGCGCTATTTGGCCTTTCACAGCCTTTGTTGGCGCGCCGCTTCTTTCCTGCGCCGTGCTCACGTTACTATCCTCTGTATGATTGCGCTCACCGCTGACCACCTCCTCACGCCGCTTGAGGTCATCGACCAACCGATCGTTGTCATTGAAAACGGCAGCATCACGGAAATCGCCTCCGCCGACGAGCGCGCGATTCCGGCGAATGCCCAGCATTTCAATTTCGCTGGCTCCGTGCTCGCGCCCGGATTCGTCGACATCCACGTTCATGGCGGGGCTGGACACGACCTTATGACCGCGGATACCGCCGAACTTTCCGCCATCGCTAAGTTCCTGGGGAGCCACGGCGTCAGCAGTTACTTTCCAACCACAGTCACTGCGCCCGAAGAGGCTACACTCCGCGCCCTAGATTCGCTCGCGACCGCGATTGAAAGAACTGGTGGTCAAGGAGACTCGCCCGCCGCGCGGCCCCTGGGCATTCACCTCGAAGGCCCGTTCCTTAGCCACGCCCGTCGCGGTGTTCACCTGCCCGCCGATCTCCTTGAACCGACTTTGGAACGATTTGAACGCTTCTGGCAGGCGGCGCGCGGGCAAATTCGCCTCATGACCATCGCCCCTGAACTGCCCGGAGCGTTGGCGGTAATTGCCGAAGCGGCGCGGCGGGGTGTGTGCGTCAGCCTGGGCCATTCGGATGCGAACTTTGAGGAGGCCACCCGCGGTATCGAGGCGGGCGCGCGCCACGCCACCCACACTTTCAACGCCATGCGTCCGCTGAACCATCGCGATCCCGGCATACTGGGCGCGGTACTCACCGACGAGCGCATTACCGCCGACATCATCGCCGATGGCGTTCACCTGGACCCAGCCATTGTGCGGATGTTTCTAACATTGAAAGGCGCTAACCACGCCGTGCTGATCACCGACGCCATTGCCGCTACTGGCATGCCCGACGGCCGCTACCGGCTGGGTCCGCTGGAAGTCGACGTAAGAGATGGCCGCTGCATGAGTAACGGCTCCCTGGCGGGCAGCGTTCTCACGATGGATCGCGCGATCCGCAACGTGATGACGTTTGCCGGATGGGATCTGGCCCGCAGCGTCCGCTTGGCGACGTTGAATCCAGCCAACGCCGCGAAAATCAGCGGCAGCGCCGGCCAGTTAATTCCCGGAGCTGCCGCTGACTTGGTGGTTCTCAGTCCGACGGGAGAGGTGCGGAAGACCATCGTCGGTGGCCGCATGGCCTGAACAGGACACATCGGCCGAGCGAAACCTAAATCACCCGCTCCGCAAACGAAGAAGCCGGGGCCGCCGCGCGCTTCGCCACCGCTGGCTTCAACTTCAGCCAGTCCGTGCGCACGCGGTCCCACTCCTGAATCAGCAAACCGTGCGATTCAAAGAACTCGCGCACGCGCGGTCTCTGCCAGCCTACAATTTCCTCAAGGATGGGTGCGAGAATCGCCAGGGCATTCGTGCTCAACACCGTTCGCTTGGCGATTTGCGTTACGTTTTTCGAATCCGATACGGCAATGGTATATCCGTCGTTGCCATTCACCTGCAACATCACGTGCAAGTCGGAGCTGCCATCGCCCACATAGACGACGTGCCCAGGGCCGATCTGAAGGTTGGCGAGTAGTTGGTTCAGCGCCGCCACCTTGCCATAGCCCGCCGTCGCCCGCGTGATCGAATCAATTTCGCCCGAGGCGGTGTATTTGAATTCCGTGCCCAGAATGTGGCTCGCTGGCACCATGCCTTCGAGCGCTGAATGGATCACTTCCACAGGTGCTGCGGACAGCACATAGAAGTCGAACTGGTAACCTTCGATTCCGGTTTCCAGCATCGAGTACAGCAGCTCAATATTTTCTTTCAGGCGGATGCGTTTACCGACTTCCACTAGGTGTTCGCGACGCACGCGCGACTTGAATTCCGGATCGTGCAGTAACAGGTACGACAGCTCCGCTCCCTGCTGGACCAGGTTCAGCTTAGCCATTCCGGTTGCTTTCCGCTCAAACTCCGCGGTCGGAATACCCACCAGTTCGCTCAGCACGTAGCCGGTGTCGTTAAAAGTCAGTGTTTGGTCAAAATCACTCGCGAATAAATAGCGTTTAAAGGTTTTGTCGCTCATGCCTTAATTAGATGACATTCGCTAGCATTTGGCCAATAGAAAGCTTTGATGGCAACGATCAACAGTCTGCCACTTACCTTCGTGCTCTTGCTTTTTCACGAAAGATTCAAAATGTTTCAGTTGTGAGAATTTCCCGATTTGGGTGCTGGATTCCCTAGTTGGGCTTGCGATTGCGTCCGTCCGCCAGCATTCGAATCAACGCAGTTTCCGAAGGCCACGCCGTCTTCTCCGAAACACTGGGCTGCTGGGCCGCTCCTGGACGCGGCTGGTGTGCGCGCTGACGAAGGTGGTCACTCACCGCTGGCTCCCCCGTCAAAATCTGCCCGTAAAACCAAAGGAAGTGCCGCATCTGGTCAATGGCCGACTGCAACACCTGCAAAGATTCCGTTTCCGAAATTCCGCTGAGCGATTCCATCAACTCCGGATTGTTGGGTGCTTGCATGGCGGCGCAATTCAGCTCCTGCTGAATCGCGCGCAAGTCTTCCGTCACGCGTAAGATGCGCACGTTGATCTCGTCCATGTACTCTTCGTTCTTCATGCGCGCGGACCCTCGTAAGCTACTGTGGGGGTAGCTCTACAATCTCACCGCGATCCACGGGAGAGTAGATGCCCCGCGTGCATGCGCTTTGGTAATTCGAGGTTACCGTTGAGCGGTCCAGTATTGGTCGTCCATCGCATCCGTGGAGTGTGGTGGATGCCGAGTTACTTTAGTCGCGCATCGCCAGAACCAGACATGGAGCTTAGAAACTTGGGAGTTTCGGACCGCGGAGCTTCGTTTTCGAAAACCGCCTGGCAGCGCGTGGTTTAACTCAAATTTCTAAATCGCAGCGCCTAAAGGCGACTAAAAATACAGCACTTACGGCACGGCTGAAGCCGTGCCCTGATACAAATCTTACTTTCACCGCGGGCTGCTGGTGCCCGACGGCTTTCTGGCCGATGCTTTGTCCCCAGAAAGTTGGAAGGAGAATTCTAAATATCCAGAGTGTAGTGATTCTTTGCGGCTCTCAGAATGACAGACGCTTTAAGACTCTGCACTCATTCAGCGGCTAAACAGAGTTTCCCTAACGGTCTTTTAAGGTCGCAGCACGAAAGCCCATGGCCTGTGATACAACGTGGGATGCCGCCAGATCAATTCTCGGCAACAGGGGTGCCCGGCGCACCCAACATAGCGACGCCCGATCGCCTTGTCCGCGCGATTGGCCGCTGGACCCTCACGGCCCTGATGATCAACAACATGATTGGCAGCGGCCTGTTTGGCTTGCCTTCAAAAGCGGCTGAACTGCTGGGTCGCGCCAGTCCACTTGGGATGCTGTTCGCAGGCGCGGTCACTGGCGTCGTAATGGTTTGTATGGCCGAGGTGGCCTCCTACTTTACCGCGGCTGGTGGACCGTATTTATATTCGAGGGTAGCGTTTGGCCGCTTCTTTGGCCTACAAACGGGCTGGATTCTTTGGTTGGCAAGGCTCACGGCGGCTGCGGCTAATGCCAACGTGTTCGTCCTCTATTTGGGTGAATTTTGGCATCGCGCCAAAGACCCGCTGCCCCGCTTGCTGATCTTGACGGCTGTTATCTGGGGTCTCGCCGCCATTAACTTTTTTGGTGTGCGCCAAGGGGCGCGAGTCAGCAACGTCTTCGCGGTGGCCAAGCTGTTGCCGTTGTTGGCGGTCTGTATCGTGGGTGGAATTTTTCTCCTGACCCATGCCCCAGTGGCGGAGACCACTCCTCTTCTCACTCCCGGTATCAGCACGTGGCTGAAGGCAACCTTGCTGCTGGTGTTTGCCTACGGCGGGTTTGAAGGCGCACTCGTCTCTGCCGGCGAAGCCAGGAACCCGCGACGAGACGCGAGATTTGCCATGTTCACTTCCTTGCTGACCTGCATGGTGATTTTCATTGTGGTGCAGTGGGTGGCAATGGGCACGGTACCGGGTGTCGCCCACAGCGAAAGGCCGTTGACCGACGCAGCGCGCGTCTTTTTTGGCGCGGGTGGCGCGGTTCTGGTAACCATCGGAGCGCTGGTTGCGGCGCTTGGCAACCTGAGCACCAATACCCTGGTCGTTCCCAGAATTACATTCGCCATGGCGGAGCAGGGCGACTTTCCCGCCTTTTTTGCGGCGGTGCACCGCAGATTTCGCACGCCCTTCGTTTCCATCTTCGTGTTTGCTTTGCTCATCTGGGCGTTTGCGCTGTGGGGCAATTTTGCGTGGAACGTGACGCTCTCCGCGGTGGCGCGCCTTTTCTACTACGGGGCATGCTGCGCCGCGCTTCCCGTCTTGCGCAGAAAGATGCCTACTGGGGCACTGCTCCGGATGCCGGGTGGGCTATGGTGGGCGGGAATTGGCGTGGTGCTTTGCGCGATTCTTTTAACGCAAGTGGATCGAGGGGGATCGGTGATTTTATTGGCTACCGGGGCAGTGGCTGCGTTGAATTGGCTGCTCGTCCGGAACAAGCAGCCTATGGCCGGGGGTGTTCCCTAGAGTCCGCGGTGGGAGTCGGAGTTCAAAATCCAGCGCCTGAAGACGCACTCCAAACATAGCTCCGACGCTACCGCTGAAGCGGTGGCCTGATACGAACCCTTACTCCTGATGTGAATCTTAACTCACGCCACGGGCTGCTCGGAGAATTACCGCTGCACAAGCCCTGTTTTTTCCACTTGAGAAACATGCACGGATGCCCCGCCTGAAACCAGCTCATACCCCAGGACCACCATCAACTCTCCCCATGCGGCTTCAATCTGGGCCACACACTCGGCGGGAAGTTTTTCCTTCCAGCCTCCCGATTTGGCTACACGCACAAACGGAATGTCCTGGCGGTGGTTTTTCGTGGCTACCCAGTCTTTCGACTCGCGTTTTTCCATTTCTCGCATTTTGTCGGCGGAGCTGCGTTGCACGGCCTGCTCAATTCGCGCCGGATCAGGGTCCAGACCCAGAAACACGGCGCTTCGCGCCAGCTCGCGGGCCGGGTCTGTCATCATGTCTTCATAGCGCAGCAACAGAAAGTTCTTCGTCTTACCCCGTGTGTAGTACCAGCTGGCCACGTTCTCGCCCCAGGTTCCCCAGCCCCGCGAATTCAAATTTCCAGAAACGAAATCATTCACATAGTCGCGCATCGGGTACCCATCCTGAATGTGGCGGTACTTCCGCTGGAAATCGTAGTAGGAAAGCACCACATCGCGCGGGTCACGAACGATGCAAATAATCTTGCGGCAGCGGTGATCGAAATATTCGTGTGTCTTGATGATGCGGGGGCGGGGCGTGTTCCGCAGCACACGACTAGACTGCGAAGAGGTATCGGGAATCAGGCGCTCGATATTGGTGAAGGAGACGTCCAATTTTGGGTACACCAGATTCGCGATCAGGAAGCGCGTCCAAGTGTTGCCGGAGCGCGGATACGACACCAGAAACGTGTCATCGTCAAAAACCGCGAAATTGCGTTCGGCAATGTCTCGGCCGAGCACTTGCTTGGCGAACAATTTCAGATGATAGGTCATCGCGCCGGGTGCTCCAGCACGGATTCCAGAAATCCAGCGTCGGCGGATGCCGCGGCGGAAACCGTTTCGTAGCCCACCCAGCGCATAAGAGGCCCCCAGGCCGATTCAATCTGGGCGATCGCGGCGGGTGACAGCGTTGCCTTGCCTTCTCCAGCCTTGGCGCTGCGGACAAAAAATTTGTCTTTGCGCGTGTCCTTGGTGGACTCCCATTTGCCCGCTTCTTTTTGTTCCATTTTCCTCATGCGATCCGCAGTGCTCTGTTCAATCGCCCACTGAATACGTTGCGGAGTGGGGTCAATGCTCAGGAATTTCGCGATCTTAATCAGCTCAACATCCGTCTGCTGAATCATGTCTTCATACCGGAGCAGCAGAAAATCCGGATTGTTCTGGCGCGCGGCCAACCAGCTGCCCACGTTCTCGCCCCAGGAGCCATAGGGACAGGTCTCTCCCGCAACATACTTGCCGATCCACTCGTCAATTGGGTGACCGTCCTGCAAAACGTTCCGCTTGATCTGGTAGTGGTACTGCGAAACGGCCACGTCTTTGGGATCGCGAACGATGTAAATGACGCGCTTATACGTCTGGTCGAACGGGAAGTGACTCTTGATCACGCGCGGCCGGGGCAAGCTTTTAAAGTATTTCCGCGATTGCGAATCAATCGAAGGAATTACTTTGTCCGCTTTCAAGAACGTCATCGGCTCTTCGCAGTGAATCAGGCTGGCCACCAGAAAACGCGTCCAGGTATTGCCGGACTTGGGGTAGGAGACAATAAACGTGTCATCCGGAAAAGTGGGCAGATTTCGCCCCGCCGCATCGTGTCCGAGTAAGTGACGGGCGGAGGCGCTTAGTTTAGCGATCATGAATTCCTAACTCCTGACAAAATTCAGTCCCATTTTTTTGCCACTTCCATAGCGGCCCTGTACGCGGGCTTGTTGTTTTCCGCCAGAAGACGAGCTTGTCGCCGATGCTGCTTGCGTTCCTGCCACCCTTCGTAGGCGCTGAAAGCAGCCCGGAGACTGCGGGGAGCCACGCGCAATCCTGCAATCACAAAAGAGATTTTGGTGCTCTTGAGAATCACTTCCGCCCGTCGAGCAGCGGCCAAAGCGTCGGCAAAGCGGCCTTCCCGCAGCGCTTGCTTGGCTAACTTCAGTTGCAGCCGCGCTTGCAGCTCTTGGGTTTTGTCGCACAGCAACTCGGCCTGCGGCCCGGTAATCGGTAAGGTTAGTAAAGTCTTTTCGTAGACATCAATTTGCGCCTGGAGCATGACGTTGTCGTCCATGGCCAAGCCATTCCCGGCCCGGTGCCGAACCTGCGCCCCGGTGCTGTAGCGCATGCCCACGCCGCGGTGCGCCATCCGCAACCACAGATCAAAATCTTCCGAACGGCGTCGCCGATCCTCGAAACCACCCGCTTCCAAAACGGCTTGCCGAGATGCCACAACCGTCGAAGTTCCGATGCTACAGCGTTCCGCCACCAGCGCCTCAAACGTCACCGTCAGATCCTGCGGCGCGCGCTCGAACGCCCGCCCCACCGGGGCGTTTCCCTTAAGCAAAACCGCGTCTGAATAGACCAGCGCCAATCCCGGATCCCCTTCTAGGAGTTCTACTTGCTTGGCCAGGTGGTCCGGCATCCAGGTATCGTCGCTGTCAAGGAACGCCACGTACTTCCCTCGCGCCTCGCGCACGCCCCGATTCCGAGCCACGCTGGGTCCGCCGTTAACCTGCTGCATGTAGCGGATGGACACAAGGTATGGGGCCAGCACCCGCTCCAACTCCTCTGTGTCCGGCGAACCGTCGTTGATCACCAGAATTTCGTATCGCGGAAAGGTTTGGGCCAGCACGGAGTCCAGGGTTTCCGCAATGTAGCCGGCGGACTGGTAGGCAGGAATTACCACGCTCACCAAAACCGAAGTCGGTGGCGCGTCTTTCCCTGTGCCTTTGTGCATGACTGTATTCATTGTACCTGCGGCGAAAAAGCCCTCTCTTTGGACGCGGGGATACTGCGGTATCTCTATTTTCCACTATCTTCAAGACCAGGGCCAAGCAATTGTGATAGTCCAGGAGTGACTAACGGAACTGTCGGTATCCACAAAATACTGGACTCGGCCGTGAGCTCGTGCCTATTCATTGCAAGTCCTCCATCCCTATTAGAATCTGGCGGTTACGATAATCCTGGCAAACAACAAGGGGCGAACCAATTAGGACCCTTACGCTCTGGCTCAGCCATTTCTTTTTGCAACTCTTGCGCCCTCCTGCCACTCCTATCAGGAGAACCTAGTGTGTGCGACACCCGCCCGACCCATCCGAACGGTCCGTGCTAGCGTAGTTCTTATAGGAAACATCAGGAGACCCTCATGTTGTTGAGAAGCAACGATTCCAGCTCCATCCCTTCCTCGGAGATTACCCCACAAAGCGTCTACCTCAACCGCCGGGACTTCCTAAAAACAGCGGGACTTGCGGGTGCGGCCACGGCGGGTGCGGGGCTACTTGGCGGGATGGCCTTTCCGGACCTGGCTCACGCGGCCGCGGGGTCGACGCCTGCAGGCAAGATCGACGGGGTGCGAAAAAGCCCGCTCAGCGCCACCGGCGAAAAGCTGAATTCGTTGAAAGACATCTCCAGCTACAACAACTACTACGAGTTTTCCACGGATAAGTACGAGCCAGCCGGTCTGGCCAAGAACTTCAAGACGCGCCCCTGGACCGTGACCGTGGACGGATTGGTGAAGAAGAAGAAAACCTGGGACATTGACCAGTTCCTCAAACTGGCCGCGCCGGAAGAGCGCATTTACCGCCACCGCTGCGTGGAAGGCTGGTCGATGGTGATGCCCTGGATTGGCTTTCCGATCAGCGCCCTGATTCAGCAGTCGGACCTTTTGCCGAAGGCCAAGTTTGTCGAGTTCACGACTCTACAAGACCAGCAGCAGTATCCAGGGCAACGGGTACCGGTTCTGGAGTGGCCCTATACTGAAGGCTTGCGTCTCGATGAGGCCATGCATCCGTTGGCTATTTTCACATTTGGGCTGTATGGAGAAATTTTGCCAAATCAGAACGGAGCTCCGCTGCGCGTAACCGTCCCATGGAAGTATGGATTTAAGAGCGCGAAGGCCATTGTCAAGATCTCATTCACAGAAAACCAGCCGCCCACGGCCTGGAACCGGTCCGCACCCAGCGAATACGGCTTCTATTCCAACGTCAATCCTGAGGTGGACCATCCGCGCTGGAGTCAGGCCAAAGAACGTCGCATCGGCGAGTTCTTGAAACGACCCACGCTCATGTTCAATGGGTACGCCGATCAGGTGGCTGGGCTGTATAAGGGGATGGACTTAAAGAAGAATTACTAGAGCGCATTTCATAAACGCCTAGTATCAGGGCGCGGCTTAAGCCGTGCCCCGGTGTCCATCGTTTGGCGGCTTCAGCCGCTGCAGCAAGGATGTCGCCGTTTCTATAGTTGTTTATGCAACAAGCTCTAGGGAAGTCTGAATCAGTCTTTCTTTAAAATTGTCATTCCGAAGCGCGTCTATAAGAACCTCACCGGAAAGAGCAGACCCAATTTTAATTCTATGAAAGCCATTAGTTGGAGCAAACTCGTGGTGTTCCCGGCGTGCCTGATCCCGGTAGCGCGTTTGGGCATTTCCGCCTACCAGGGAAATCTTGGCGCGAACCCGCTGGAAGTGATTACCCACGCCACGGGGGATTGGACCCTGCGCTTTCTTGTGATCACGCTGTGCATTACACCCCTGCGGCAGCTGACGAAACAATACTGGCTGATCCAATACCGGCGTATGTTGGGGCTGTTCGCTTTTTTCTATGGGGTCCTGCACCTGACCACCTATCTGTGGTTCGACAAGTTCTTCGTTTGGCACGACATTACGGATGACGTGGTCAAGCGCAAGTTTATCACTGTTGGATTTCTTGCGTTTGTGCTCATGATTCCCTTAGCGGTTACGTCTACGAAAGGGATGATCCGCCGCATGGGAAAACGCTGGGTGGTGCTGCATCGGTTAATTTATGTGAGCGGGCTAGCAGGGGTGGTTCATTACTATTGGCTGGTGAAGGCGGACCACCGGTTGCCTTTGACGTACGGGGCGATTGTGGCTGTGCTGTTGGGATATCGGGTTGTGTCGTGGGCTGGAAAGAGGAATGCTTATCGTTCCGCGGCGAAGCCTGCTCGGTGAAGCCGGCTCTTCCAGACATTCCGGAAGGCGCAGCGCTTGAAGGCGCTCTTCAGTTGTTGCGCTTTCGGCATGCCTGAAGGTATGCCCTGATATGAAGCTTCGTTCTAAATCCCGGCGGAAACCACCAGGAAGGGTCGCATGAGGCGCCCCGCACTCGAATCCGGGACTACTTCAGCGGCACGCCTTCCAGGGTGGCCAAACGTCCTACAGGGTACAGTCCAATTCTGGAATCCCGGTACGGGGAGTGATCGAAGAAAAAATTCAACCGCGCGTCGGAGTCACCGGCGAAGGCTTTATCGTCGGCTAGCTTCTTTTCGAATTCCGCTTGGAGACCAGGATCCTTGGCCAACATCTCGCGGGCTAGTTTCTCGAGGACGTAGGGTTCGCCGAATTCCTTTTGCTCGAAGATGGCGTCGAAGAAGCCCCACTGGACCATGGAATCCGGGGCGTCAGGTTCCAGTAAGTGAACGACTATCTTGGCTGTGCGCTGGTCGAGCGGAACTACCATGGAGCCCGGAGCGAACCAGAGCTTTTCTTTGGCTGGCTTGCAGATGGGCTGGTAGTGTCCGGCGTCCTCGAAATCGCCGATCGACATGGGATGACGGCCTTCGAAAAGTATGTTGTGGAAGTGCGGAGTGCATCGGTAGATTTCGACTTCGCTTTCCCAGGCGGCGGTGGTCGGTTGCATTTGGATGCCGTGCGCGCGGAGCAGATCGATGACGCGAGTCCACTGCGCGGGAACGATGTAGGCCCGGGGCGGGGCGACGGAAAACGCGGGCTGAAAATCGTTGTAGAGCGGGATATCGGTGTTTTCCGGTTCGTGTGTGTACTCATTCCAGACCTGGCCGGAGACTTCGCTCAGCGCACGCTTGCGCTTATAGCCCAGATAATGGAACGGCGTGGATTTGTCGCTGGCAGCGGTGCGCAGGACCATCTTTCGCTGCGGGTCGTAGGACTTTCCCGCGGCAATCGTAGCGGCATCGGCGGCACGGTTCATCCTCAGGAGTTTGTCCGCGTCGGTGTTTATTTTTTCCAGAATCGCGCGCAGCAGTTCGTAGTTGCCGAGCACGCGCATTTTGTAATCCTTGAGCATGTGCATTTCCACCAATAGGCCAGGGCGGTTCTGCGCGATCATGTAGCCGGTGGAGAAGCGGGGTTCGTCCTGTACCATCCTGAGGCCCTTGAGAGGATTGGCTTCGCCGACGCCGACATAAAGGCCGATGAGGTGGCCGCTATCTGTGACAGATTTTTCGATGTACGGTCGCAGCTC
Organism: Acidobacteriaceae bacterium; assembly: GCA_043782485.1. GTDB lineage: Bacteria > Acidobacteriota > Terriglobia > Terriglobales > Acidobacteriaceae > JANXUC01. The sequence continues at coordinate 11,207 of JAYWAL010000084.1, forward strand.
GTCACGCTGCCATGCGGCGAGCGCGGGATCGACATCGGGGCCGAAATCGATGGAGTAGGTGACGTCGTACTGGTAGTCGGCACCGTCGGTGACGTGGTCGTCGATGAAGAAATCGGGCAGCCACTTGGTAAAGTACGCCAAAAACTGCCGCGCCTCAATCGAGTCGGCCTTCATGTAATCGCGATTCAGGTTCAGATTGTTCGATTGGGTGCGCCAGCCCATTTCATCGGGGCCGTTCTGGTTGATGCGGTTGTAACGCGAGACGCGCTCGTGGCCATCGATGTTGTAGACGGGGACGATGATGATGACGGCTTTGTCGAGCAGGGCGACGCGGCTTTTCGTGACGACCAGGTCGCGCAACAAGGCGAGGGAGGCGTCTTTACCTTCGATTTCTCCGGCGTGGATTCCGTTCTGGATGTAGACCACGGGGCGGGCAGATTTGTGGATGGTGGCGGGATCGAATACGCCGTCTTTGGAGACGATGACGCCGACGAGTTCGCGGCCTTCGCCGGTTTTTCCCCAAGGCTCAATTTTGACCTGCTTGGGTGCGACGGCGGCGACGCGGCGGATATAGGCCATGGTTTCGTCGTAGCGCGGGGTGCAGTGGTAATCGCAGATTTCGGTGGGGGTGCGCCAGTCGGCGGCGTTGGTTTGTGCGGCAGCGGGGAGAGCCAGGCAGAGCATGAGCAGGGTTTTCATGGTTCCTCTTCGGGCGTGAGCATTGCGGAGCCTAGAGTTTACTCTGGGATGGGGGATTGCTGCTTAGGCGCGGCGGAAACGCTGGACGACCGAAGTCCCATCGGCGCGCTCAGGGCAGGGATCTTTCGACTACGCATTCCCGCTTGGCGCGGGAATGCTGCGCTCAAGATGACAGAGCTAAAACAAAATCACCAAACAACGAGTATGCGCCCGCGCAAAAGGTTGCGGTCGCCGCTGATTTATAATCTCGCCACGAATGAACCTAACTCCGGGCACAAAACTTGGGCCGTACGAGATCGTCGGCCTTCTGGGAGCGGGTGGCATGGGCGAGGTTTATCGTGCCCGTGACGCGCGTCTCAAGCGCGATGTAGCCATCAAGGTTTTGCCGCAGGGGCTTTCTCTGGACGCGGACCGCCTGCATCGCTTCCAGCAGGAAGCGCTGGCGACGGCGGCGCTGAATCATCCCAACATTCTTTCTGTTTTCGACATTGGGACTGGTCTCTCGGCTGGGGCCGAGACGAGCAATGGCTCGCCCTACGTGGTTTCCGAGTTGCTCGAGGGAGAGACCCTGCGCGAGCGGCTGCGCAGCGGGTCGGTGCCGATGCGCAAGGCATTGGACTATGCGTTGCAGATTGCCCACGGCCTGGCGGCGGCCCACGAAAAGGGCATCATTCATCGCGACCTGAAGCCAGATAATCTGTTCCTGACCAAAGACGGGCGCGTCAAGATACTAGACTTCGGCCTGGCCAAGCTGACCCAGCCGGACGACGGCACGAACACCTCGATGGCAACCATGACCCACGCCACCGACATCGGCGTGGTGATGGGAACGGCTGGCTACATGTCACCCGAGCAAGTGCGCGGGGTGGCTTTGGATGCGCGCTCGGACATCTTCAGCTATGGCGCGATTCTGTACGAGATGCTGTCCGGCAAGCGGGCGTTCCACGGGGAGACGACTGCCGACACGATGAGTTCGATCCTCAAGGAAGAACCACCGGAGCTGGCGGAAACGAATCGTAGCGTTTCTCCGGCACTGGAACGCATTGTGCACCACTGCCTGGAGAAGAACCCCGAGGCGCGTTTCCATTCGGCGAGCGATATTGCGTTCGATCTGGAACATATTTCGGGGCTTTCCAGCACGACGGCACGGGCGCAAACGACCTCAGCTTCGCCTTCACGAAAAAAGCTGCTGATCGCACTCGTCAGCGGTCTGGGACTTGCCGCGCTCGCGCTGGGACTGGGCTGGTGGCTGGGCCACGGCAGCACTTCCACCTCTCTCGCCGAATACAAGCAGATCACCTTCCGCACCGGCCCCATCGGTAACGCGCGCTTCACGCCCGATGGGAGCATCGTCTACAGCGCGCTGTGGGACGGGGGCGAACCACAACTCTACCTTGCGCGCACCGACGATCCCGGCGCGCGCGAACTGGGCATGAAGGGTGCCGAACTGCTTTCGATTTCCAAGAACGGCGAACTTGCCATTCGGCTGAATTCGGTGGGGTACGGAGGATATTCCGTTGCGGGAACAATGGCGCGGGTACCCCTGAGCGGTGGAACGCCGCGGGAAATGCTGGATAACGTCCAGGACGCGGACTGGGCTGCCGATGGCGAACACATGGCTGTGGTCCGGTACTCCCCAGATAATCAACACTGGCGCCTGGAATATCCCATCGGCAAGGTGTTGTTCGACAGCATCGGCTGGATCAGCGACCCGAAGATCTCCCCCGACGGCAAGTGGGTGGCATTTGCCGACCATGAAATTCCCGGCGGAGACGATCAGGGGTCCATTGCTGTGGTTGCCACCGACGGCAGTTCGAATGGAAAGCACAAGAAGCTTTCTTCCGGCTGGAGTTCCGCACAGGGAATTCTTTGGTCTCC
>JAYWAL010000085.1:0-13585 GCA_043782485.1 Acidobacteriaceae bacterium
CCGCCGTAGTGGCCGATGGTGAAGCCGATGTTGTCTCCGATGGTGGCGGCAATCACACCGGTGAGGATGATCCAAGGCAGGCTGAGCTGGTGCTGCGAGTAGGCCAGAAAGCTGGCCAGGAGCAGAATCGTCTCGCCGGGCACGGGCAAACCCGCGTTCTCCAGCAGCAAGGCAGCCGCCACGGTCAGGTAGCCGTGATCGGCCATGTGGCCTTTAAGGACCTCGAATAGGTGATGCCACATCGAAATGTTTCTCCCGGAGTTCTGACCCCCGCGGCACTCTGGGACTTCCGCTGGCGGGTGTAAGTGTTTATTTACTATGGTTTACGCAGAAACTCGGTCACGATACGATTGAAATCTTCAGGCGCTTCCTCGTAGGGCAAGTGACCGACGCCCGGAAGGATCGCATACTCGCAGTTACGGAAATGCTGTCGCAACGGTTCGGCGGACTCGGGATAGACGGCCAAATCGGCGCTTCCCCAAACCACGAGCGTAGGGATGTCGGCCAACCTGGGCAAGAGGGTTTTCAGCTCCTCCAGATCTTCGAGCCAGGTTTCCAGGACGCGCAAGCCGTAATCCCAACTGCCTGCGCGGGCCAGAGCGGCGGAATAGCCCTCGACCGTATCCGACGGGATCTTCCCTGACTCACCAAATAACCGGCGGATGAAGAAACCCCAGGCGAAGCGCGACCTGGGCAGAGTCGCCCGCAAAGCTGCGGATACATGCCGCTGCGCCACAAATGGGGCTAGATTACGTCCGTGGGGCGACCAGGGATTGGCCGGGGCAACTAGAATCAGCCTTTGCAAGCGCCGGTCGCCGCGCTCGGCCATCAGACCAGCTACCCACATGGCAATAGCGCCCCCGTGGGACGTTCCCAGCAGGTCGAAGGACCCTGGAGCCATTTGATCGATAAACGCCAGCGTACGGGCCGCCACGGCCCTCATGTGGCACTCCAGAGCGGGAGGGCGGTCCGAAAAACCCACGCCCAGCTGGTCGGGCGCGAGGACCGTGCGGTGCCGACCCAAGGCCGCCTGATTGAAGCGCCAAGAGAACGAATAGCCCAGCAAGCCGTGCAGCAAGAACAGGGGCGGTCCGGAACCGGTCTGGAGGTAGCGAACCCGGCCCTCGGCAAGGTTGGCGAAGCGCTCTTCGACACCGGCCGGAGTCTTAATTCCGGTAGCGGCGCTTCCCCCTTCGGATTTCACTGCTTGCAATTCCACTACAGCTGGTTCACCTTTCCGGGCGACTAAGGTCGGACTAGCCGCGATTTTACACGCGGGCGCCAATCAGCAGATGGACTTGGTAGCGATTCGAGGGAATCCGCTTTCCAAGAGATTGCTCCCAAAAAGCATATACTCACAGGAAGCGGATGCTTGTAAGAGTGTAAAGTGTGTGTTTTTAGATAGTTATACATTCAAGATTTGAGAGACGGTGGCATTCAAGTTGCTCAATCGAAGTGAGAATGCGATTGGAACTGCCGACGCAATCGCGGCGGGATCCGGCCGAACCATGAATCGCGAATTTCAAACTCGCTTCACCGTTGTCCTGCTGGGGCTGTTAACCGCAGCGGCAGTGATTTTTGCGGGACTGAATTACTCCAAGGAACACGCATTCCTGGTTCCTTACGACGGCGTGGCGTGGGACGAGGCCAACGGGCATCTGGTGGCAAGCCGGGTGGAGGCCAAAGGCCCCGGCGAGCGCGCGGGAATTAAGGCAGGCGACCAGCTGGTAGCCGTGGAGCGGCAGGATACTTCCGGAATGCCCGCGCTGATGCGGCAGATTTACCGCCGAGGCGTTTGGGCGAAAGCCACCTATTCCCTGCTCCGCGGCGGCATTCCGCTGGACACCGTGGTAGTGCTAGTGCCGGCTGATCGCTCGGCGAATGACTGGCTGCGGTTTATTGCGTTGATTTATCTGGGCATTGGCATGTACGTCCTGCTGCGGCGCTGGACGGCGCCCGGTTCGCTGCATTTCTACCTCTTCTGCCTCGCGTCGTTCATTTACTACGCCTTCAAATACACGGGCAAGTTGAACGAGTTTGACTGGATTATTCTAGGAAGCAATGTGGTGGCGGGACTGCTGCAACCGGCGCTGTTCCTGCACTTTGCGCTGGTCTTTCCAGAAAAGCGGCCCTGGGTGCGGGCACATGGTGCCTGGCTGTGGCTGGTGTATGCGCCGGGAGCGATCCTGCTGGCCGTGCAAGTGATGGCGCTGAGAACACTGACGGCTCGCGCCAACCTGATTTTCAATCTTGACCGGCTCAGCATGGCGTATCTGGCCACGTTTTTTCTGGTGGCGGCATTCGTGATGCGCAGCACCTACCGCCAGGCCACGCAGCCGGTTCTGCGCCAGCAGATGAAGTGGCTGATGCGCGGGACGATTCTGGCGGTTGCGCCCTTCACGCTGTTCTATGTTCTGCCTTTTGTAGTTCCGGCGCTGAATGATGTAATTCCCGCGGGGTTGATGAAGTGGTCGGTGCTTTCGCTGGTGCTGTTGCCGCTGACGTTCGGCTATGCCATTTTCCGCTACCGGCTGATGGATGTGGACTTGATCTTCAAGCGTGGTGTGGTGTACACGCTGGCGGCAGCCGCGATTGTGGGCGTTTACTTTGGCGTGGTAGCCGGCGTGGCGCAGTTGATTCAAGCGGGCATCCCGAGCAGCGGGCCCAAGGGTCTGATCCTGGCCATGGTGGTGACGGCGCTGCTGTTTGATCCGGTGAAGAACTGGATTCAGCAGCAACTGGATCAAGTCTTTTATCGGACGCGCTACGACTACCGCAGAACACTGGTAGAGTTCGGGCGCGAGTTGAGTTCGGAAAAAGATTTGGACAAGATGCTGGGCTCTGTGGTGGATCGGCTGTCCCATACGCTGCTGGTGGACCGCATGGGTGTCTTCCTGGCGTCGCATGAGATTCCGACGCAGTTCCAATTAGCAAAATCGTTTGGCATTGCGGCGGCGAGTGGCATGGATTTAAGCTTCCTGGGCCGCGCGCGCCCGGAAGACAGCGCTGGGCATCTATTCTTCGAGAATACGCATTTGCTGCCCCGGGAAACGCCGTCCGCTCGGGAATCCATCGCCAAGCTCGACCTAAATTATTACATTCCGTGCGTGGCGCAAAACCGCACCATTGCGGTGCTGGGCCTGGGCAAGACGGTGGACGGCGACTTCCTGACGAGCGACGATGTGGCCCTGCTGGAAACGCTGGCGGGTTATATCGGCATCGCCATCCAGAATGCGCGGCTCTATGCGTCACTAGAACAAAAGGTCTCCGAATACGAGCGGCTGAAGGACTTCAACGAAAGCATTGTCGAGTCCATCAGCGTCGGCGTTCTGGCGGTGGATCTGGAAGATCGCATCGAATCCTGGAACTCGCAGATGGAAGTGATGTACGCTCTGCCGCGGCGCAACGCGGTGGGACGGCCCTTGAGCGAAATTCTGCCCGCCTCGTTCATGGAGGAGTTCTACCAGGTACGGCAAAATACGGGCATTCACAACCTGTACAAGTTCCGGCTCGACACGCCCTCCGGGGAAACGCGCCGGGTGAATGTGGCGATTGCGCCGCTGGTGACGCGAAAGTTCAATGTGATTGGGCGACTGATCATTGTCGACGACATTACCGAGCGCGTGGAACTGGAGTCGCAGTTGGCACAGGCGGACAAACTCTCATCGATTGGCCTGATGGCCGCTGGCGTCGCGCATGAGGTGAACACTCCGCTGGCAGTGATTTCCTCCTACGCGCAAATGCTTTCCAAGCAAGTGCAGGGCGACGAGAAGAAGGCCGCGCTGCTGGAAAAGATCACGCGGCAAACCTTCCGGGCGTCCGAGATCGTGAACAACCTGCTGAATTTTTCCCGCACCAGCGGCGCGGAATTCGGCGACGTGGACGTGAATAAAGTGGTGCGCGATACGCTGGCGCTGCTGGAACATCAGTTCAAGACCGCGCACGTGGAAGTCGAAGCCGACCTCCACGACGGCCTGCCTTGTATCTACGGCAGCACGGGGCGACTGCAACAGGTTTTCCTGAACTTGTTCCTGAACGCGAAAGACGCCATGGCGGGCGGCGGGACGCTGCGCATCGCCACTTCCAACGGGAATGCGGTGCGCATCAGCATTTCCGACACCGGTTCCGGCATTGCGCAAGAGCACATTGCGCGCATTTACGACCCGTTCTTCACCACCAAAAACGCACCACGCGAAGGCCAAAACCGCGGCACCGGTTTGGGTCTCGCGGTCACCTACGGCATTCTGCAAGAACACGCGGGCAAAATTCGCGTGGATAGTTCTGTGGGCCAAGGCACGACGTTCCATCTCGAATTCCCCTTAAGCAGGAAGGCACTCCATGTCTGACGCCGGTTTACTCACGCGGCAAGCAGCGGGGACAGCAGCCGTTCCCGCCAGCGGGCGAATCCTAATCATCGACGACGAAGCCGAGATCCGGGAATCGCTCCAAACCCTCCTCGAACTCGAAGGCTATGAAGTCTCGACTGCCGCCAACGCGGCCAAGGGACTGGCGCGGGTGGGCGAAAAACCCTTCGACCTCGTCTTACTCGACAAAGCGCTGCCCGATCAAGACGGCTTCGAAGTCCTGGCCACCATCCGCGACCGAGACACATCCCTGCCCGTGATCATGATTACCGCCTACGGCACGCTGGAAAACGCCGTCCACGCCATGCAGGCCGGTGCCACCAACTTTATCCAGAAACCCTGGGACAACGAAAAACTGCTGGCCGATGTGCGCGAGACGGTGCGCCGCCGCCGCGTGGAAGAAGAAAACGTCCAACTGAAGCGCGCGCTGAAACAGCGTTACAGCTTCGACCAGATCATCGGCAAAAGCGAGCCCATGCTGCGCATCTTTGACCTGATCGCGCAGGTCGCGCCCAGCCGCTCCACTGTGCTGATCCAGGGCGAGAGTGGAACGGGCAAGGAAGTGGTGGCGAAAGCCATTCACCTGTATTCGCAAAGGAAAGACCAGCCTTTTGTTCCCGTCAACACCGGCTTCATGCCCGGCGACCTGCTGGAATCCACTTTGTTTGGCCACGTGAAAGGCGCGTTCACCAGCGCGATCGCGTCAAAAAAAGGCCTGTTCGAAGTGGCCGACAAGGGCACGCTGTTTCTGGACGAAATCGGCACGATGGGCATGGAGACCCAAGCCAAGCTGTTGCGCGTGCTTCAGGAAAAGAAGTTCATGCACCTGGGCGGCACGCAGGAAATCAGCGTGGATGTCCGCATTCTGGCGGCCACGAACGTGGACCTGCGCCAACAGGTAAAGGAAGGGCATTTCCGCGAGGACCTGTTCTATCGGCTGAACGTCATCAACATTGACCTCCCTCCCCTGCGCCAGCGCAAGGAAGACATTCCGCTGCTGGTGGACCACTTCCTGAAGAAGTATTCCGAGGAAAACGAACGCCCGCTGCGGCGCATCACCTCGGAGTCGCTGCGCGCCCTGGTCAACCACTCCTGGCCGGGCAACGTTCGCGAGTTGGAAAATGTGATGGAGCGCGCCGTGGTGCTCTCCAACGCCACGGAAATTGGCCTGGACCTGCTTCCGGACCACATCGCCAACCGCCAGGAACTAATCCCGCTAATGGATCACAACACCGACGCCTCGCTGTTTGACATTCTGGAGGAGTGCGAGCGCCGCATCCTGGTGAGCATGCTGGAAAAATGCAACTGGAACCAAACTGAGGCGGCTGAACGCTTCCGCGTGCCCCTTTCCACCCTCAACCAGAAAATCAAGCGCCTGAGCATTGAGATCAAGAAAAAAGTTCGCGAATAGTCGGCACCCGCCATCCCAAACATCGCCGACCGTTTGCTATAGTTCTCAATAGGCCGTCCTGCGAGAAACAAACTCCGGCACAGTCAGGTGAAAGTTTGGAACTTATCTCCCCATCCGAATTCGCCAAAGAAAAAGTTCTGTCCGTGCAGGAGTATTGCTTGCTGGCGGCACGCTCGGTCGCCGCGCTCTTCCAGCGTCCGCGGTATTTACGCGACATTCTGGTGCAGTGCGATTTCATCGGCGTAGGCTCGCTGCCCATCGTCATCCTGACTGGATTCTTCACCGGCTTTGTCTTCGCGCTGCAAAGCGCCAATAGCCTGCAACGCTTTGGCTCATTGTCGTTTATTGGCGAACTGGTGTCACTTTCCATGGTTCGCGAACTCGGCCCTGTGCTCACCGGCCTGATGGTGGCGGGCCGTAACGCGTCGGGCATCGCCAGCGAACTTGGCTCCATGATGGTGACCGAGCAAATTGACGCCATGCGCGCGCTGGGCACGGACCCGCTGAAGAAGCTGATCGCGCCGCGCATCGCGGCCACGGTTTTCATGCTGATTTTCCTCACCATTATTTCCGACCTGATGGGGTTGGTCGGCGGCATGGTGGTGGCGCGAGTTTTGCTCGGCCTGGACGTCCACCAGTATTGGACGACCGCTTGGGAATCGCTGGTGCGCGACGATGTGATCATGGGGCTGGTGAAGCCGCCAATTTTCGGATTCCTGATTGCCACTGTAGGCTGCTTTTACGGCATCAATAGCCGCGGCGGAACGCAGGGTGTGGGCCGGGCCACCACGCAGGCCGTGGTGGCGGCTTCCGTGCTGATTCTGCTCACCGACGCGGTGGTAACGCGCCTGCTGATGCTCACGTTCGCCGGGTACCGCTAGTGGAAATCGCCGCGCCGCAAACCCGCGCCGTTCAAGGCCTGCCCGCGGCCAGCGCGCTGGTCTTCGATAACGTTTCTATTGCATTTCAGGAACATCAGGTTCTGGACGGCATTTCCTTCCACCTGGCGCAGGGAGAGACCAAGGCCTTGTTTGGCGTGGCTGGCTCGGGCAAGAGCCTGATCCTGAAACTGGCTCTCGGCCTCATCCGGCCTGACGCTGGGCGCATCTGGGTTCTGGGCGAGGAAGTGACCGCGCTGCCGGAGGAGGATTTGTTTGAGTTGCGCCGTCGCGTCGGCATGGTGTTTCAGGAAAGCGCGCTGTTTGATTCGCTCACGGTGCACGACAATGTGGCTTACCGCCTTCTGGAGGAGGGCAAGGCGGGGGAGGATGAAATCGACCGCCGCGTGCGCACGGCGCTCAGTTTTGTTGAATTGGAACATACCATCAGCATGTTTCCCGGTGAACTTTCCGGCGGCATGCGGCGGCGGGTGGCCATTGCCCGCGCCATGATCAATCAGCCGGAAGTGCTGCTTTACGACTCGCCCACCGGCGGCCTGGATCCGGTTACTTCCACCACCATCATTGAGCTGCTGGTGAAACAGCGCGACGTTTACAACAGCAGTTCTCTTCTGGTAACACACCGACTGCAGGATGCCTTCACCATGGCCAGCCACTACTTCGACCGCAGTGAAAACCAGATGCGCCCGCTACCACCGGGCAGCCGCGGTCAAATCGCCATGAGCTTCCTGCTGCTGCGCGACGGGCACATCATTTTCGATGGCAACGCTCATGACTTGGCGCAATCGCGAGATGAGTATATTCGCGAGTATATCGCTTGAAGGGCAGCGGTCAGCTGTCAGCCGTCAGCCAACCTGGACTGGCTTTTGCTGATAGCTGAAGGCTGACAGCTGAAAGTTTACTTCATCGTCTTCCGCATCCCGTCGACGCGCTTCAGGATCATGGCGAAGCGCTCTTTCCCGCTTTTGCTCTTGTTGATCGCCTTTTCAACATTGATAAACGACATCGGGCTCTGCGTCTTTTCGCGAATCTCTTTCAGGAACGGCTGCACTTTTGCGAACACAAAGAGCATTTCGTTGCCCACGCCGGGCGAGAAAAACAGTTCATCGCTGAGCACGCCGTGCAGAATGAACGACGCCACCATATCCCAGTAGCTGTTCACCTGCCGCATGTGCTGGTTTTCTGGAGTGCCCATTGCACTCGAGATTTTAATAACATCGTCCGCGCTCTGCGGCCAAAACTTCATGGTCGACCAGTCGCGCGCCTTGCGCATTTCCGTCTCGCGACGGAGTTCATAAAGGTGAAGAATCAATTCAGCATCAGCGTGTGTAGGCTTCTTAGACATAGTTCCTCCAGAAATTGCGTAAAGTTTTGGGTGAAGATTCTGTAGCGCGCGCACCTTTGACCACGAAAAAATGCGTTTGTGTTGTACTTACTGCGCCGCGCTGGCTTCTGCCGCATTGGGCGCGATCGCCCCGGGATTCTCCCTTTCGTAGTCACACTCTTTGTTGGGACATGCAATCACCGGCCCCGCCTTCAGGAACTTCTCGACCAGATACGCATTCCCGCACGAAGGGCACTTCTCCGGAATCGGCTTGTGTGCTGAAGTGAACTTGCACTTCGGATAATTTCCGCAGCCGTAGAAGGTGTTCCCCTTGCGCGCCCGCTTCTCGACAATCTCTCCGTCTTCGCAAAGTGGGCACTTCACGCCAATGAAATTCTGCTTAATGTACTTGCAATCCGGGTAGCCACTGCAAGAAGTGAATTCTCCAAAACGCCCGTGACGCAAAATCATATTGCGGTCGCACTTCGGGCATTTTTCGTCGAGCGGAATATCCGGAACTTTCTTACCCGCATCCAGCCGCCGAGTGGTCTTGCAGTCTGGATAGCCGGTGCAGGCCATGAACTGCCCGAAGCGCCCGCGTTTCAAAACCATTACACGGCCGCAGTTCTCGCAGTATTCCTCCTGCGTTGTTTCCTGCGTGTCGGCCGTGTCTAGATCCGGCAGCGCGATCGGGTTTTCTTTGGTAAACGTGCAGCTTTCGGGATTCTTCTTGTCATACGTGCTGCACGCGAAGAACGACCCGTGCTTGCCCCACTTGATGACCAGCGGCGAGCCGCAGCGCTCGCACTTTTCATCCGTCGGCTTTTCCATGCGCTTGATGTTCTCCATATGCTTTTCCGCATACCGGAGATCTTTCTCAAAACGCTTGTAGAATCCCGCGAGGGCATCCGTCCACTTCGTGGTGCCGTCTTCGATTCCGTCGAGTTCTTCTTCCAGGCCAGCTGTGTATTGCGGATCGAAAATGTCGCGGAAGTTTTCCACAAGAAGATCGGTCACCACAAACCCAATCTCCGTGGGCGTGAACTTGCCGCCGATTTTTTGCGCGTACTGCCGCTCTTGAATCGTCGAAAGAATCGCCGCGTACGTGGAAGGCCGCCCAATGCCGCGTTCTTCGAGTTCCTTCACCAGCGAAGCTTCGTTGAACCTCGGCGGTGGCTCGGTGAAATGCTGCTCCGGGTTGACGCTCTTCAACGTTAGCTTGTCACCAGCTTCCAGCGGAGGCAGCTTGTGCTTCAACTCTTCGTCGTCGTCGTCCTTAACGTCCTTCGATTCCTCGTAGACCTTCAGGAAACCGTCGAACTTCATGACCGACCCGGTCACGCGGAACCAATAGGTATCGGCACTCGATTTGGCGTCGATATCAACGGTGGTCTGGTCAAATACCGCGGGCGTCATTTGCGACGCAATAAAGCGCTGCCAGATCAGTTTGTAAACTTTGAATTCATCTTCCTGAAGATACTTCTTGATCGACTCCGGAGTCCGCAACGCCGATGTCGGACGCACGGCTTCGTGCGCTTCCTGCGCGTCTTTTTTCGATTTGTACACGTTGGCCGCAGCGGGCAAATACGTCGCGCCATACTCGGTGCCAATCATTTCGCGCACTTCCGTCAACGCGTCATTGGAAACGCGCGTGGAATCGGTACGCATGTAAGTGATGAGGCCGACCTGACCTTCTTCGCCCAGCTCCACACCTTCGTAGAGGCGCTGCGCCAGACCCATGGTGCGTTTCACGCTAAAACGCAGTTTGCGCGCTGAATCCTGTTGCAACTTGCTGGTGGTAAACGGAGCCGCGGGATTGCGGCGACGTTCTTTCTTTTCCACGGACCTTACAACCCAGTCGGCTTTCTCCAGAGCCGTCTTGATCTTCTCGGCGTCCTCGCCGTTGGTGACTTCGACCTTCTCTTCACCCTTGCCCACAAAGCGCGCATCGAAGCCAGGCGGCTTCGGCCCAGTCAAGGCCGCATCAATGGTCCAATATTCTTTTTTCTCGAAAGCGCGAATCTCGCGCTCTCGTTCCACAATCAGACGCAGCGCCACCGTCTGCACGCGCCCCGCGGAAATCCCTCGTCGCACTTTATCCCACAGCAGCGGCGAAACCTGATACCCCACCAACCGGTCGAGTACTCGACGCGCCTGCTGGGCATCCACCAGGTTGCGGTCGACTTCGCGGGCGTGATTGAACGCCTCCAGTACCGCCTTCTTGGTAATTTCGTTGAAGGTCACGCGCTGAATGGTCGGGGCGTCCTTCTTTCGCTTCGTCTTCTTGCCGCTGAAAGTGTCTCCACCCAACTCCTCCGCCAGGTGCGCCGCAATGGCTTCGCCTTCGCGGTCCGGGTCAGGCGCCAAGTAGATGTTGTCCACGCCCAGCGCAATCTTCTTCAGCTTCGCGAGCACCTTCTCTTTGCCCGGAATGACGACATATTCGCTCTCGAAGTTGTTCTCAACGTCGACTCCAAGCGTGCTTTTGGGCAAATCCTTGACGTGGCCCAACGAGGCCTCGACCTCGAAATCCTTCCCGAGATACTTCTGAATTGTCTTCGCCTTCGCGGGCGATTCGACGATAACCAGACCCTTTGCCAAAATTTCTCCTCTTTATTAATACGATTGCGTATGAAGCTAGCACGAAAGGCAAGAAGCTGTCAGCTTTCGGCCCCAACAAGTTCGGGTAGTCGCGGGCGTCCTCGCCCGCGTGGTCTCAAAACAAGTCGCTCAAATAGCGACGCCGTTTCACGAAATCGAAGATCCCATTCCTCGGGCCACAACTCACAGCTCTCTCGGCCACGGCCGTGCCCCATGAAGCAGTCGCAACACTATTACCGCGCCACCACCGAATCGATATGCGGCGAGATAAGGGGTCCCAACAATCACCAATTCGCGCGCACCTCGCACTCGACCGATCCGGCCCATCTCCAGGTAAATTGCCAAAACATCGGCCTGCCGTAGGATTTCGCCATGGATCTGATACGCAGCGGATGGATTTTCGTGAGCGATATAATCGACAATCTCGGCCAGATCCGTGACCGCCAGAGGATGCCATAGCAGTCGCACCGTTACTCTTTAACTTTCCCCGCCGCAATTCGGTCAATCATCGCTCGAGTTTCCCGCATGACTGCATCCTGCGGAACACCCGGTCGCGGATCATCCAGTGCTTGTTGCACCCGAGCGCGAAACCAGTCGTCGTGGTCCCTCGCCTCACGCTGCCGCTGAACGAACTCCCGCATGAAACCACGTACCAGATCCGAGGCTGGCCTGTGGGCCGCAGCAGCCTCGGCTGCAAAAGCGTCGCGCAGTTCGGACTCCAACTTCACGGTAAAAACAGCTTCTTTCCGCATGAATGCTCCACGGTAGGACGTTGACTATACGATAACCATACTACGTAAGCACCCTAAAGCCAACAGCAATTCCCGCTAAAACGTCTTCACAAAGTTCTTCCCCGGCAGCTGCTTCACCTTCCCAGCCAGTTCTAGTTCAAACAGCGCCGCAAAAATCTCTGACGGGGACACCTCATTCTCCAGCCGGTCGACGATCTCATCAATCTGCATCGATTCATCTGCTTTCAGCACCGCCAGCAGCTTTTTTTCGTGCGGCGGCAGTTCGGCACCCTCAAACAGAGATGCCGTCGCTCCGGCGGAAGATTCAACCGGGGTCGGCGCCAGCTGGAGCCGAACCTGCGTCGGTAGCTCTTCCCAGACGTCCTCCCAGGTCGCCACCAACTTCGCTCCCTGCTTGATGAGCGTGTTCGGTCCCCAAGCGGTTTTATTGGTCACATTTCCCGGCACGGCGTAGACTTCGCGGCATTGCTCCAACGCACAGCGAGCCGTAATCCGTGTGCCGCTGTACTCGGACGCCTCCACCACCAACACTCCAACCGACAGACCGCTGATGATCCGATTGCGAATGGGAAAGTTCTGCGGCGTGGGTGGCGTGGCAATGGCAAACTCCGAAACCAAGGCTCCGCCCAGCGCCACGATCTGCTCCGCCAGCCGCTTATTTTCCCGCGGATAGATCTCGTCCACCCCCGTGCCCATGGCCGCCACCGTCCTGCCCTTGGCGTTGATCACCCCGCGATGCGCCGCGGTATCCACACCCCGCGCTAGCCCGCTGATAATGCTGAGCCCACGGTTCGACAAGTCGCACGCCAGCCGCTCCGCCATTCCCACCCCATAGGGCGTCGGGTGCCGCGTCCCCACCATGGCAATCCCCGGTGAAGACAGCACTTCCACCGACCCGCGAACGTATAGAACCAACGGCGGGTCGTAGATCTCCTTCAAACGCTGGGGATACCGCGGGTCATCGAGAGCCACGATATGTGCTTTGGATTCAGCGACCTTCACCATTTCCTGCTGCGCCAAATCTAGCGATTTTCCAGTAAAGATCGCCTGCGCCGAGACCGCCCGCAACCCAGATGCCTCCAGCTCCGTCAGCGACGCGCGAAAAACTCCCTCCACCCCGCCAAAATGCTCCACCAATCGCCGCGACCGTGTCGGCCCAAGCCCTTCCGTCAGCGTTAAAGCCAGCCATTGCAACAGACTGGGAGGTACCACTGGGGCCGGAAACACAGGCGCAGCAACCATGCAGATCTCCTAAGGACAGCTTTCAGCTGTCAGCCAAAAGCCAGTGCGTTATGCCGAAAGCTGATAGCTGATAGCTGACGGCTCACGGATCACGGATCAGAGCCTTTGCGGGGACTTTACGGGCCAACCTGCGCCGCGTCAAGCATCTGCGCTGTCTACTTTGGTAGGATGGAAGTTCGTAGGTATCAGCAATTTTCCATGCGCCGGCTCCGCATTTCCGCGATCTCGTACCTCAATACCGCTCCGCTGATGTGGGATTTCGAGCACGGCGAGTCGCGGCAGCGGCTACGCGAGCAATTCGACGTAACCTACACAATCCCTTCAGCTTGCGCGACAGCCCTGCGCGAAGGCGCGGCCGATATCGGCATCATCCCGGTGGCCGCCTACGCGACCATCCCAGAGCTGGTGATTCTCCCGGGTGTAGCCATTGCGGCGCTTAACGCCGTGCGGTCCATCCTGCTGGTCAGCCGCAAACCCCTGGATCAAGTGCGGACGGTCGCACTGGATACTTCATCCATGACTTCGGTAGCTTTATGTAAAGTGTTGTTAGTCAGGTGGTTAGGTGGTGCCCGGCAGTATCGGTCCATGGCCCCCGATTTGGAGATCATGCTCAGCTCCTGCGATGCCGCGCTGCTCATTGGCGACCCAGCTTTGCGGATTGACCGGGCAGCCTATCCCACAGTCATCGACTTGGCCGAGGAGTGGCGGAAGCACACTGGGAAACCCTTCGTATTTGCTTTTTGGGCTGCGCGGAGAGACGCCCTCGCCGAGGCTGAGGCGGGCTCCGTAAGACCCCCAGACACCGTCCAGAAACTGGCAGAGGTCTTCCAGAGTTCCCGTGACCACGGTTTGGCTCCAGAAAGCGTTGCCAGTATCGCCAGCGAGTGGGCTCCACGGGTGGGAATGAGCGCGATCGAAGTGACCAGCTACCTCACTAAGAGCATTCACTATTCTTTGGATCTGGCTTGCTTAGAGGGGCTTCGTCTGTTCTA
>JAYWAL010000086.1:0-13549 GCA_043782485.1 Acidobacteriaceae bacterium
GATCTTGCCACCCGGCGCGTGACCCAGACTCTTCCTCAGGAAGCGGCGTTTTATGGTGCGGCATTTTCTGCCGATGGCAAAGAGCTGTACGTTTCCGGCGGCAATGAAGATTTGATCTACTGCTATTCGTGGCGCGACGGGGTTGCGGCCCTGGACAAACAAATTGTCCTGGGACAAAAGAAAGAGGACAAAACAGGATCACGATATCCGGCGGGCCTTGCGGCCTCGAAGCGGGGAAATTTTCTTTACGTTGTGGAGAATGTCGGCGACAGCCTTGCCGTGGTGGACCCATCTTTGGGGAAGGTCGTGCAGCGATTTTCTACCGACCATTATCCTTACGCAGTGGAAGTAGCTGCGGACGGCAACGTGTATGTCTCCGCGTGGGGCGGTCACACCCTTTCGATGTTCCGGACCAACCCGGACGGGACATTGTTCTATAGCGGCCGGCTCGAGGTTGGGCAGCGGCCCTCGGCGCTTAAGTCGAATCCATCCGGATCGCGGTTGTTTGTCGCCTTAGCGGGCACAGACCGGATTGCAGTGGTAGATACACATGCGAGAAAGGTCTTGCGCTATCTCGAAGACAAAGCCCCCGGTGCTCCTTCCCAGGGAAGTACACCCAATGCGCTGAGCCTTTCCCGGGACGGCTCCAAGCTATTCGTGGCCGAAGCCGACAACAATGCCGTCGCCGTCTTTAATACTGCGGAAGGAGCCGCGCAAGGTGGGTTACGTCCGGTTGGCCGCATTCCTACAGACTGGTATCCGACCGACGTTCTGGAAGTAGATAAGGGGCTGCTCATCCTAAATGGAAAGGGGCACGGTAGCCACGCGAACCCAGACGGGCCAACTCCCGGAAAGGGGATCCAACGCCCGTTAGGCTATGACCTTGGCCAGCTCAATGGAACGCTACGGCTCGTTTCCGCTGATCTTAGTCCCTCGCGATTGGCTTGGGATTCGCGCAGGGTAGCGGAAGCGAATGGCTGGGGCCAGAAGCGATCCAGCAAGCGATATCCGCCCTTCAAGCATGTGGTTTACATCGTTAAGGAGAACCGTACCTACGATCAAGTTCTTGGTGATATGAAAGAAGGGGACGGTGACCCTAACCTGGTGTTCTTCGGCCAGAACGTCTCGCCGAATCATCACGCCCTGGCGCTTCGCTTCGGGCTGTTTGACCGCTTTTTCACTAATGCGGAAGTAAGTGGCCAGGGACACGTCTGGTCCACGGCGGCTTATGTTACCGATTACGGCGAAAAGACAGTTGCTTCGATGTATTCCGACCGGCGGGCGGACCTTGCTGGCGACGAAGCCGACAACCCGCTGGGTGGGTATCTGTGGAACCTTGCCGCCAAGAAAGGAATCTGGTTCCGCGACTACGGCGATATAGTGGTCGGGCCCGATGCGTCGCACGATCTGCCAGCTGACGTAAGCTCCAGCTATCCCGAAACCAACCTGGAGATTCCCGATCAAAAACGGGCCGACGCCTGGATCGAAGAGCTGCGCGATTTTGTTCGCAAAGGCGACATGCCGGCGCTGTCCCTCATGTATTTGCCAAGAGATCACACGGTTGGCGGCGCCGCGGGTCATTCGTCGCCGCGGGCCTGCATGGCCGATAATGATCTTGCACTGGGCCGAATCGTGGAAGCGCTATCGCAAACTCCATTTTGGCGGGACACGGTGGTCTTTGTGGTGGAGGACGATTCGCAGGCCGGTGCTGACCACGTGGACTCACACCGCTCACCGTTTCTCGCCATCTCGGCTTATGGCCGCTCTGGTACGGTCCACAGATTCGCTAACACTACGGACGTAATAGCGGCCATCGAAGACATTTTGGGAATGGGACGTATGTCCAAATTCGATTACTTCAGCCGCTCTCTGGCAGACATGTTTGCCGCGACGCCAGACCTCACACCCTACAGCACCATGGTTCCTAAAGTGGATTTGAACGAGATGAACCCGGTACAGGGCGCGGCTGCCAGAATGTCAGAAGGTCTCGATTTTAGTGCCCCTGATCGCATTGATGATGCGTTATTTAATCGAATACTCTGGGTCATGCTCAAACCGGCCGGCACCGTACCACCGGTCACAAACATGGCACCAGTGCATGCGCTTCAGTTAGCTCGGTAAAAAGGGAAGAAATGGACAAAACGCGGGGACGGACGGGACGTTCCCTAGGTTCGTGGGAAGACAGACGGAACCTTCCCCGGGTCGCCTCACTAATCTTCGTCAACTGAATTAGCGGCGGCGAGGAGGTCCTTTTGCCGAGGCCTCGGATCCAGCTGGTTCGCGGAACGGTTCCACAGAAATGCGCAGGTAACACACTCCGAGCACGGTCAGGGATTCCGTACCGCCCGGCAAGTGAAGGACTGCGCTGTCACCCGCTGCCGACTTCATCAACGCGCGCCCCCAGAGGTGACACCCAACTGATGTGATTCCGGTTGAGATCGATCTCGTCGGTGCCCACGATACTCACCACTCGCTCCGCTCCCGCGGCGTTGGCATAGCGCACGGTCGCTCCGAAGAATGGCGGGTGGCCCAGGCTTTAGCGATCCGGGTCTCTCTTCCCATAACGGAACCTCGGGTGCCCCACCCCTTGCGGCTGCGCTCAGGGCAGGCTCTTGCGCTTTTTGCAAGGGTGGGTAGCCACACTGCTAATATCCTGCGAAGAATGGCGGTTGGTCTAACATGGATACTACGGCGCACATCACCTGCGCTTTATCATCTGGTTGTGCTATCTGCGCCAGACCCTGCTCCGTATCGGCAGTTATCGCCACCCACCCTGTACGGGATGGGCATAGAGAGGTCAAAAGCCTGGGCCACCCGCCCATTCGATCATCCGTGGACGCAGATCGTAACGGCCCAGGTTAGCGCCAAAGTGCGTCGCGAACCTGGGGCACCCGGCGTAAAAGAGTCGGTCACCTGCCACCCGTCTTGTCCGGGATGAGCATAGAGAGGTCAAAAGCCTGGGCCACCCGCCCAAGAATCATCGACGGAGGCATTTCCCCCGCTGGGCTTGGAACAGCCAAGGACCTCGGAGTCCGTGTCACAGCGCTGTTCACAATGGACGTCTGCTAAACTCTGTTCCCATGTCAACGTTTGTCCTCGTTCACGGCGCATGGCAGTCAAAGGGAACGTGGGACTTGTTGGCCCCTTTGCTGGAAAAGCGCGGCCATAGGGTAATTACGCCTGTCCTCACCGGCCTTGGCACAGACCAAAGTCGTCTTTCTCGCGATACTACGCTCAAACAACATGTTGAGGACGTTTCGATTGAGGTGTCAAGGTGCCCGGACCGAGTAATCCTAGTAGGCCACAGTTACGCAGGGATGATCATTAGCGGTGTGGCGGAGACAAATCCAACCCAACTGCGGCGCTTGGTTTTCTTAGATGCGTTCATTCCGGAAGATGGGGAAAGCGCACTGGACTTGCTTCCGCCTGAGATTGGCACTTACTTTCGCGGCGTGGCCCGAGACCATGGCGACGACTGGCGGTTACCTGGCGGGGAGGGGCAACTTGACCTCTGGGGACTTAAGCCGGGAGGGGCACGTGATTTTGTGCGTGCGAGGTTGTGCGATTTCAGTCTGCGTTGCTTTGAGGAGCACATCCATCTTCCGGCTAATCGGAAAGGCAGCATTCCAGCTACCTTCGTTGCCAGCGTTGCGGAAGAATATCCGGCGAGGCCATTCTTCGCTCCGTTCGCGGCAAAAGCTAAGGCTTCGGGGTGGGAGGTCGCCGAACTGAATACGGGCCACGATTGCCAAGTCGAATGTCCCGACGCCGTCGCCAACATTTTGCTAGCGGCTGCGCTGTCTCCATGAGTCAGGCGGGTGGCCCAGGCTTCGCTCTCTCCCATTCCGGACCGCTGGGTGCCCGCACCCTTCGCGCGCTTTTTGCGAAGGGTGGGAAGCCGCACCGCCGATGCAATAGAAGCTTTCGAGCGGGCCACTCTCGGAACGAGATCTTCGCCCACCCTCCGTTCACCGCCACCGTCCCGCTGCCCTGACGGTTGGGTTGCGATACTCCCGGGGCAACCGTACTTGTTCCATTCTATTAAGATTTCCACTCCCACCCTTCGCAAAGTGCGCGAAGGACGGGGCACCCCTTGTCCGGGTGGGGAGAGGAAGGTCAAAAGCCTGGGCCGCCCGCTTTTGCTGTTAGAATTGGGCGTTTTAGAACTCATTGTCGTCTTCCTCAGCGTAGAAGGGTGTTAGGCATGGTGCGATATTTTCTATTTTTTTCCGTTTCGGGTTTTTGCAGTATCTTGTACGAACTTATCTGGCTGAGACTGGCGATGGCGCAATTCAGCGTCACCACAGCGTTTGTGTCGATTGTGCTTTCGATGTTCATGGCGGGCCTCGGAATCGGCTCGATGGCAGCCGGGAGGTGGATTCGCCGACATGGAGAGGACCTTCGGGTCCCTCCACTCCGGCTGTATGCGCTAAGCGAACTTTTGATCGGAGTTTCTGCGCTGGCGGTCCCGCTCGAACTGACCTGGGGACACCGTATTCTTGAAGCGGTTGCTTCCCACGCCGCGCTATCCTCTGGTCAGTCCTATCTGGTGTCAGGCACCTGGATGGCACTGACTTTAGTACCGTGGTGCGCCTGCATGGGAGCCACGATTCCATTAGCGATGTTCGCTATCCGCAAGGATGCGCGTTACGAGGCACGCAGGTCGTTCAGTTTTCTTTATCTCGCAAATGTGCTCGGGGCCGTTGCGGGCGCAATATTACCGCTGTTTCTCATCGAGCTTTACGGTTTTCACGGTGCGCTGCGAGTGGGTGCACTGTTAAATGCCACCATTGCTGCCTCAGCATTTCTGGCGACCTTAGCCCGCCCGGGTCCAACCGCAAGAACGGATTCGCATTCAGCGATTCCTGTTTCCGTGGAATTGGATCAGCGAAAAAGCACCCTGGTGCTCTTGTTTATGACCGGCCTGGTCACAATGGGGATGGAAGTTGTCTGGATCCGGCTGTTCACCCCATACCTGGGCACGATCGTTTACGCTTTTGCTGCCATCCTGGGTTCTTATCTACTAGCCACGTTTGCAGGGTCGCAGGTGTATCGATGGTGGAGCCGCAGCCATCGCCGGGAAAGTAATCTCGCGTGGATTTCGCTAGCGATGCTTGGACTGTTGCCGCTTTTGACAGCCGATAGCCGCGTCCATTTAACAATGCGTCTTCGCGTGCTTCTCGGCGTCGCTCCGGTCTCGGCCGTAATTGGATTTCTTACCCCGATGTTGGTGGACCGTTGGTCGGCAGGCGATCCGGACCGCGCGGGTCGTGCCTATGCCGTCAACGTTGTAGGTTGCATCGTGGGGCCGCTCGTGTCCGGTTTCATCCTTCTGCCTTTGGTCGGCGAACATATCTCTATGCTGATATTTGTGTTGCCGTGGTTCGTTATGGCGTTCCCGAGTTTCGGCACGCGTGCGACGAGCTTGGTGCCCCGGGTGGCGACTGGCGTCGTGCTATTGGCGGCGATTGCGATTTTCACGCTGACTAAAGACTACGAGACCCAGTTTCCGAAGCGCGAGGTTTTGCGCGATAGCACAGCCACCGTCATAGCTGCCGAGGTGCCCTCCGAAACGGGAACGGGGACGAAAAAGCGACTACTAGTCAACGGCATCGGTATGACGTATCTGGGGCCAGTCACCAAGATGATGGCGCACTTCCCTTTGGCCTCGCTTGATCATCCACCTCGCGAGGCGCTGGTGATTTGCTTCGGTATGGGGACGACGTTCCGATCAGCACTTTCCTGGGGAATTCCGGTTACGTCAGTGGATCTCGTTCCCAGTGTTCCTAAGCTCTTCCACTTTTTCCACGCTGATGCGGCGCAGGTCCTGGCATCGCCGCAGGCGCACATCGTGGCGGATGATGGTCGCCACTATTTGGAGCGGAACCCAGCTCGCTACGACGCCATCATGGTCGATCCTCCGCCACCAGTCGAGGCGGCTGGGTCCAGCATGCTGTATTCCCAGGAATTTTACGCGGTGGTTAAAGAGCGGCTGCGGCCAGGAGGAATTCTTGCCCAGTGGCTACCGAATGGCGACCCCGCCGTGCAAGCCTCGGTGGCCCGTGCCTTGCAAAATTCCTTTCCCTATGTCCGCGTCTTTCCGTCGGTGGAGCACTGGGGGTGGCACTTTTTTGCGAGCGATCACCCCATCCAAAATAGGAGCGCGGCAGAACTTGTAGCGCGTATGCCAGCAAAGGCAGTTGCCGATATGATGGAATGGGGTCCAGCGAAGGTGCCAGACGAGCAGTTTGGTCTAATGCTCTCGGCGGAAATGGGCACGGAACAACTGGTTGCCATGGCACCCGCTACTCCGGCTCTTCAAGATGACCGGCCCATCAATGAATATTACTTTCTTCGAACGCCCGAGGCCAACCTGAAATGGATCGTGAGGAAACTTTTCTAGCCGGTCAGCAGGATCCCTTGGAGGGACGAGAAGCGGTCGACGCCGGCAACAGGACCAAGGGATGAAGTGCAGGTCCTGAGCGCCGTAATAACGATGCAGCCCAACCGTCATACTGGCGTAAGATATCAGCAGTATGGCCTCCCACCCTTGCAAAAAGCGCAAGGATGGGGCACCCTGCGTTCCGGAATGGGAAAGAAAGAGCAAAAGCCTGGGCCACCCGCCTTGAATCTTCTCGAGTTTATACCTGCTCAAGATTACTTCCCAAAGAGGTCGATACATGCGCTGTGCTGCTTTCCAGGCTTTCCGAAGCGTTTCTCGTGTGCTGGTGCCCATCGCCGCTAACCTGGCTGTCTGCGGCCTGGTTCTGGGTGCCACCCCAACTTCGGTGCGAGTTGGACCGGGTTACACGGATGTATCGCCGCATCAACTCGTGCGCACTTCCGGGAACGTCCTGTATGTGATTTCTCCGAACGGAACAACGTACAAGTCCAACACTGCTGCCACGCTGGTGGTTTGGAAGGGAAATCTGGCTGGCGTTCCGACTGCCTACGCGGCTCAGGATGTGGCCCATTCGCCCGGAGCCGCAAAGAGCGGAATCACGACCAGGGCGGGTGTCTCAAGTTCGGCGAGCGCGATTGACGGCAGCGACGTAATTCACTCTGTGTGGATCGACAACCAGGGGAATACGACAGGCGTACCCGGGAACGTCTACTACGCGCAGTTTTCCACCAAAACCGGCAAATGGGGAGTAGCGACTTTGCTCGATGGCGCTACGGGATGGACCGGCTACACGGTGGGGGACGAAGGCGTAAATATTGCGTTGGATAAGAACGGCGCTCCGCACGTCTGCTGGACCGCAAAAGTCAATTCCAAGTTAAGAATCAGATACACGAATCGGGTCGGCACAACCTGGTCGCAGCCCGTGCTGGCAGACGAGACTGCGGTTACGATGAACAACGCGTGGCATCCCACGATGGCGTTTGCCCCGAACGGCGATCTGTTGCTGGCCTACCTTGACGGAACTGGGGGCTATTCGCACGACGGCGCAATTCACACGCGGCTGCGTCATAGCAACAGCACATGGGCTGCAAGCTTATCCATTCCGATTGGCAACGTTTATACCGGAATCGACAACGGTCCTTCCTTGATGATTACGCCGAACGGGAGGCAGCACATCGCGTTTACCGGCACTGTCAACGATATTCAGTATTGGTACAACACGGGATCAGGATGGGTCAGCGATCAACCCTTTACCGCGGGAACGCCGCAGATTAGTCATAATCCATCGCTGGGGCCGGACAGCACTGCGAACGGGATTTATATTTATGGTCACGGTACACCAGTCCCTCTGCGAGGGATCGGGCCGAACTTATACCGATTTCACAAACCGGCTGGCGGAGTTTGGGGTGCCTGGACGTTGATCGTCCCTGACCCAAATACGCCCACGGCGAACCACGTGGACTGCGCGGTGTCCACACGCTGGTCGCAGTTCTTCTTCAACTCGCCGACCACGGTGGATTTCGCCTATTACTCGGAACTTACGCCAAACGGACACAACTTCACGGTCTATACGGGAACTCACTGAAGCCGTTCTTCATCTGGACATTGCGCGACCACTTCCTCGATAGCTGACCGGAGGAGTGAATCATCAACCTTCGACCAAAGCCAGGAACTTTCCCCACGAAACGGCGGGTGGCCCATCCGTTCCGACTTCGGAAAGAAGCGGCGAATCCTACAACACAAACAGTCGCAGCATCCACCAGACCAGGAAAATGGCAACAATTGCCCCGGCAATGTTAACCACCCAGCCACCAACCGATTGCGGTTTACCAAAGTTGAACATGCGGAGATCGTAACATGACGCAGGCTTCAGTCCCGATGCAGCGGAGCTTCGAACTGGTATTCGCCGGAGCCAACCACGTAAACCGCGCTTCCCGCCTGGAGCCGCGACCTTCTCGCCCCCACCGACGCCGTCACCGGCCCAACTGCCGTCACCGGCAGATACACCGTGGCTGAGGCATTGGCCGGGATCGTCACATGCAAAACAAATTTCCCCTGTTCCAATTTCCAGTCGGCGACGATCCTTCCCAGCACAGACTCCTGCGAGTCCCGCGCCCACGTTACATCGCCAACCACCGCCGGACGGATCACAATTCTTTCCGCGGCGGGACGCGAAAAATCAATGTTCAGTCCGGCCAGCCCGCGATGGAACCACTCTTCAATGTGCCCCAGCATGAAGTGGTTTTGCGAACTCTTGGGATTGGTATCCCACGCCTCGGTCAGTGACGTCGCGCCCTGCGCCAGTTGGTAACCATAGCTCGGCGTATCGTTGCGCGAAATCATGTCAAACAACACGTCGGAGCGTCCGCCCTCCATCAATGCCGTCACCACGTAATGGAACCCGATGTCGCCGGCCGTCACATGATTCTTGCGCTGGCGAATGTCGTCCACCAGGTGAGCGAGCAGGGCTCGTCTTTCCGATTCAGGAACCAGGCCAACCACCAGCGGCATGGCATTCGCGGTTTGGCTGCCCGTATCGTATTGGTGCGTGAC
The DNA here is from genome assembly GCA_043782485.1 of Acidobacteriaceae bacterium. Classification (GTDB taxonomy): domain Bacteria; phylum Acidobacteriota; class Terriglobia; order Terriglobales; family Acidobacteriaceae; genus JANXUC01. Next base: position 8,957 of record JAYWAL010000086.1, read on the forward strand.
GGGATGAAAGAGTTTCGCATTGAAGACAGCGCGAACCTGGTTGGCCCGCCGCAGAAACAGCCGCTCGTCTTCTGGCTTGGCCAGCAGCGTGGCCACCTGCCGCAAGACCGTGAGATCCTGGTAATAAATCGCGGTCGCCGTCAGCCCACGGCCCGTCAGCTTGGACTCGCCCGGCTCGCCTGGGCCAATGTCGTACCAGTCTCCCAATCCGTGGGACACCACGCCGTCCTTGGCCTGACTCTCCAGGTAGTCCGCGTAGCGCTTCATCATTTCATAGTGATTCTTCAGAATCCGCGAATCTCCATATTGCTGATAGGCCAGCCACGGCGCCAGAATGGCTGCGCTCCCCCACTCCGGCGAATCGCGAAACCCGCGCTCGAACTGCACATACTCCGGCGCAATGTCCGGCACCAGGCCGCTGGCGAGCTGCGCATCCTGCATGTCGTCGGCAGTCTTCGCGTAGAACTGCGAAAGGTCATAGTTGGACATCAGACTTTTGCCCTGTAGATGCGTTTGCTCCAGCCATCCCAATTTTTCTCGATGAGGACAATCCGTGAGGACGCTGTGCAAGTTGCTATCGACGGCGGCCAGGATCAAGTTGTGGATGCGACGCATCTGCTCGCTGGAACTGGCAAACTCGCCTGACCGCGTGACGGCGGCATGAACAAACTGGCCCTCCATCCGTAAAATCGCCGGCTTGGCGGCCGCGTTTTTGGCAGGCGTCACTTCCACCTGCACATAGCGGAATCCGTAGTAGCTAAACCGCGGATGCCAGCTTTCCTTCCCGCTTCCGCGCAGCGTATAGGCAAACCACACTGGCTCCCCAGAACTTTTCTGGCTGACCAGGCCTTGCTCATCGAGTAGTTCGCCGGGAATCAGCTTCACCACATCGCCACGCGCGCCTTGGACTTCCATGGCGGGCCATCCGGAGAAGTTCTGACCCAAATCGTAAACTTGAGCCCCAGCCCTGGGTTCGGTAACCTGGGCCGTGGAAAATACCTGCAGCGCCCGCACCGCCGGAATCGGCTCGGCCATCAGCCTTCCGCCGGGGCCATCCACCTCCACCGCCGCTTTCCAGCCATCGTCCGCGAACCCCGCCGCGTCCCATCCCGCTGGCTCCCGCCGAGCGTCGAAATCCTCGCCACCATAAGTGGAGGAAAACGTGATCGGCCCCGGCGTCTGCGTCCATGTTCCATCGCTGAGAATGTCCTGCCGCGTGCCATCTTCCAGCGTCACGCTCAACTGCGCGATCAGCTTCGGTTGCCCCATGGAGCCACTAAACTTCTGGTAGCGCCCTGGCGTTTCCGCTACGTTGTACATGCCGTTGCCCAGCAGCACGCCCAGGGCATTCTCGCCAGCGTGAACCAGGCGAGTCACATCGATTGTGTTGTAGAACACCCGCTTGCGATAGTCGGTCCAACCGGGAGCCAGCGTGTTTTCATTCACGGAACCACCATTGATGCGCAGCTCGTATTGGCCCAGTCCCGAAATGCGAACGACCGCTTTGCGAACGCCGGTGGGCAGCGAAAATGCGCGCCGGAAAATCGGCAATGCGCCCGCGTCTTTGGCCTCAGTCGGCGCGGCGGTATCCGGCGCAGCCGCGATCCACTTCGCCTTCCAGGCGCTATTCTTCAGGCCCCCAACATCGAGCCCCATCGTCCACTCGCCCGCAGCGCTCCACTCCGATGCCACCCCCACCTGATCCCAGCTCTGTACCTTCCAGTAGTAAGTGTGCTCCGCAAGCAGCGGCATTCCCCGATATTCCACCTGGGTTGCCGAGGAATTCACGCGATGCGAATCCCAAACATCACCTTCCGCGGCGGCGAGCTTGTCTTCCGAAGTAGCGACAAGAATTCGATATCCACTCTGCCGCAGCCCACGCGCCGAGCTTCGCACCGCCTCAACCCGCCAGCGCAACAACGGCGAATCCACATCCACGCTCAAAGGCCGCGCCTGCGACTCACACAACAGGCCATCCGGACGAATGGTGCTCTCGCCCCCGAGCGCGGAAGCGGCGCACCCACACACCACCCACCCAAGTATCAGCAATGAAGCAAAACGCCGCATCTCCAACCCTCCCGAAAGCTTGTCATTCTGAGCGCAGCGAAGAATACCTACACTCCATATCCCGAAGCAATCCATCCAGCTTTCCTGCCACACACTTGCCACCAGCACGCCAGCACCAAGATAGCGCACCCCACGGGAAGAGCCGGATCGCGACAAGCGTCGGCAGTCGAGTCGCGTGCACTGAGGAGACAGGGCCACCCGCCAGCCCAAATCCCCAAATTCAAAAAAAGACTTGCTTTTCTATTAGTGTTATAGTTAACTACAACACTAGGGGACGTGGTACCCGCTCAAAGCAGCGAGCGAAACCCAGCCCCAACACCTCTTAAGGAGAATGAAACCATGAAATCCGTTCGTGTGATACTACCCGTTGTCCTGTTGGCGCTCTCCACCGCAACTTGGGCCCAGTCGGACGCCGCAAAACCTCCGGCCGCCTCTGCTCCCTCCGAGGCGCAGGAGTCGTTTACAACTATGAAAAGCCTAGCGGGAGAGTGGGAAGGCCCGGTCAGCGTCCCCGAGATGCCCCAAATGTCCGGCGGCAAGCCAATGCACGCCTCGCTGCGCGTGACCTCGCGCGGCCATGCCCTCGTGCACGAGTTCCAGGAGGCGGGATCGCCGCTGGATGCGACCAAGTTCGATCACCCGGTCACGATGCTCTACGTGGACTCAGACCAACTCACTTTGGTTCACTATTGCGACGCGGGCAACCGGCCCCGCATGACCGGCAAGAGGTCGCCCGACGGCAAAACGGTCGAGTTCGAGCTCAAGGACGTAAGTGGGAGCATGGAGGAACACATGCATCATTCGGTATTCACCATCATCGACGCCAACCACCACACTGAAGATTGGACCTTCATGATGAATGACAAGCCGATTCACGCGCATTTCGACCTGCACCGGGTGAATTAAGGCGCGCGTCTTTAACGAGGCTTACCTGAACCCCATGACGGACCGTGAGTGGAACGACAATCAGCCGATTTACCGGCAGCTTCGCGACCGTGTGGTCGCGATGATTCTGGACGGCCTGCTCCAGGAGGGCGATCCCTTGCCCTCTGTGCGCACCGTTGCGGCGGAATTTCGCGTCAATCCGCTCACCGTCCTTAAGGGTTACCAGGAACTGGTGAATGAGGGGCTGGTCGAAAGCAGGCGAGGCCGCGGCATGTTCATCAATTCCGGAGCGCAGGCGCTTCTGCTGCAGAGCGAGCGCCAGAAATTTCTGGCCGAGGATTGGCCCAGGATTGCCGCCAACATTCAACGCCTCGGCCTGACTCCGGAACAACTTTTGCAGGCGGCAAAGCCGCAAACCAAGACGTCCGAACCTGTCCAGAACCAAACACAGAACAAACAGGAGACCAAGCTATGACCGTCATCGAAGCCCACGGCTTACGTAAGGCCTTCGGGCCGAATATCGCGCTCGACGGCATCGACCTGCGCGTGGAAGAAGGGCGCATTCTTGGCCTGGTTGGACCCAACGGCGCGGGCAAAAGCACCGCCCTCAATGCCATCCTGGGCCTCACGCAATGTCAGGGGGAATTGAAAGTCCTCGGCCGCGATCCCTGGTCGGAACGCGGGCAGCTTCTCCGTGACGTTTGTTTCATTTCCGATGTTGCCGTGCTTCCCCGCTGGATGCGCGTTTCCCAGGCGCTCGACTATGTCGCAGGCGTGCATCCGCGCTTTGACCGCGCCAAAGCCGAAGGCTTCCTGGCCAAGACGACCATCCATCGCGGCAGCCGGGTTCGCGAACTCTCCAAAGGCATGGTTGCCCAGTTGCATCTCGCGCTGGTTATGGCGATGGACGCCCGCCTGCTGGTGCTCGACGAACCCACTCTCGGCCTCGACATCCTCTATCGCAAGCAATTCTACGACTCCCTGCTCAATGACTATTTTGACCGCAGCCGCACCATCGTCCTCACCACGCATCAAGTAGAGGAATTCCAGCATGTCCTCACGGACCTCATGTTCATCCACCGCGGACGCATCGTTCTGAGTTGCTCCATGGAGGAGTTCGAATCTCGCTATTTGGAACTGACCGTCCACCCCGGTGATATTGCAGCTGCCCGCGCCCTCCATCCCATTCACGAGCGCACGGTTCTCGGCCGCTGCATCCTGCTGTATTCCGGCGCCCCCCGGGAACAACTCTCCGCCCTCGGCGACCTACGCACCCCCAGCATCTCGGATCTGTTCGTCGCGGTGGTTGGGGACGGCGCGGGCGCACAAAAGGGAGCCACTCAATGAACTCTCAAGCAAACGCAGCAGCGGAAGGCAATGAACGGGAAAGCGCAAACTCTGCGATGGCAACGACTCTAGTGAGAATCACTCATCCCTTCTATTGGTCCGTGCGCCGTGAACTCTGGGAACACCGTTCGCTGTACCTCGCGCCATTCGGCATTGCGGGTGCGGTCGTACTCGGCTTCCTGGTTGCCCTGGCCCGCCTCCCGCAGACCATGCGAACTTTGTCGTTACTCGGCCCGGCCGCTCAGCGCGGCGCTCTCGCCCAACCCTACGACGTCGCCGCTGGCATGATCATGG
>JAYWAL010000087.1:0-5088 GCA_043782485.1 Acidobacteriaceae bacterium
AAAAAGCGAGCCAGGACCGGCGCTTGGTGGCATCCGTCCCTGGCTCGTGTGATTTCTGCCGCGGCTGGTTGGCCGCGCCGGAAGCTGGCCTTACCGCTCCGACTTTGGCAACACGGCGGTTTTCTCGACGCGCACCGACTTCAAAGCGCTTGGATCAAGGCCCAACGCCTGCAAAATCGTCGGTGCCACTTGCGACGTCGCCACCGGAGTCTTGACCACGCCGCCCTTGAATCCAGGACCGGACACAATCAATCCCACGTTGGCATCGGCATAGCTGAAGCCACCGTGCTCCGCGTTCTTCTTGGACGAGCCGGTGTAGATGGTTCCATAGACCGGCTGCACGATGATGTCAGGCGTGCGGCTGTCAGTGGCTGGGTTGTTGAACTTCAGCTTCAAGTCGTTGCCTGCCATCACTTCATCAATAAACAGTGCATTGGCGTTGGCGTTGAGGTAAGCCGCGACCTTCGCGGTCTGGCTTTGATCTGCCAGCCAGATGAGGGCAACGTCATCATCACTGATGGCACCGCAAGGACCGGTGGAGCAGTTCCCCGCGCTGACTACAGCGATGGCGGCTGGATTGGTCGTGCCGTCCGGCAGGGCATTGATCAAATCCGCAAAGTGGCCGGGCTTGTTGACCTTGACCGGGTTGATGGGCGACTGGCCGTGCTTGGCAGTAACAATGAAAAGGGTGGAATCGTAAACGCCCTGATCTTTGAGTGCCTGGATCATGCTGGCCAGGGCGGCATCCGTCTTCTGGAGACCGTAAGCCAATACGGGGGTTGGGGTTCCAGCGCCGTCCACGTAGCCGCCGGGCTGCTGGTTGAGGGTGGGATCGGTGTCGGTGGTGCAGCTTAGGTCTTTGTTATCTTTCGCCAGCTTTTCGCCGACGCTCACCGCCTGAAAGTTCATGCCAAATACGGCCGGAACGCCTGGTCCCGCGGTCCCATCGTGTTTCAGGCCCTTGATTTCGTTGAGAATCGCCTGCACCTTCAACTGGTCGTTCTGCACGGTACATACGACGCTGGCCGTGGCATCCGACCCGCCTACGTTGGTGATTTCCGGCGTGTAAAGATCTTCGACTCCGGTGCGCGAGTTGCCGTTGACCAGGTCGTAAGCCGGGTGCTTGTCCGCCCAAGCGGTATGGCCACCGGCGGCGCGGACTACCTCGAAAAGCGTATTGGTGCGCAACGCCGCGGAAGGATAGACAGGCACGCAGTTGCCGCTGGCGTCTCTGCCACGCGGCAGCTTGGCCGGATCAATCACATTCTGCGAAACGTTAGCCGCGTCATAGACGTCGATGCTCTCGTCGTAGGCGATGAGGTTGCCCGGCGTTCCAGTGCAGGCCGTGTTGGTGGGATCGTACAAGTTGCGGTCATAGCTGACGTCGTAGAAAAAGCCATGGCTGATCGGCGAGCCTCCCGTTACCAGAGCCAAAAGGCCTGGGAAAGAATCCGTGTTAGCCGGGGTGCGCGCATTGGTAAACGTTGTTCCGCGACGCGACAACTCCGCCAGCGCCGACTTCGGATTTTTCGCGACATAGTTCGCGACATCCAGGGCGTGCAGTCCATCCACGCTGACCAGCAGCACGTGCTTGACCTTTGGGCCATCTTCCGCGGCCGCAAAAACCGAGCTAAGTAACAACAAGGAAGCAACTAACCAATTTCTCTGATTCACGAATTTCCTCCAAAGGGTCAACAGAAACCTCTTGATTGGAAACCCGCGCGGTTACTGGCTTGTTAAGGGAATGTGAATATGTGGTGAACGCAGTTGAGGGCGTCCTGACTCATGCCAGTTCCAATTCAATCTTCTTGCCGGCCACGTCCAGCTTCACAATGCGGAAGTTGCGAATCTGTCCCGCGCGCACTGGCTCGGGCTCCGCCTTGGACTGCGCACCGCCCTTCCAACGCGCATGCAGCATGGAGCTAAGCGACGACAAGTCCGCCTTGGCTTCCGCACGCGTTTCTTCCTTCGCGGCCGCTTGCGCCACAATGCGGCAGGTGGCCTGCACGCCGTCGCCTAACTCAACTTTCCCGCTTGTCCCGGTGACCTCCGTCAATAGCCCAGTCACGGCGTCGCCTTCCTTGTGCTCCGCGAGATACTCATCCAATCCCGTCGGAATCAATTGCTTCATGCTCAGCTTCAGCAGTCGCTTTTCCGGATCCACCGCGACCACCAGCGCCTTGACCGACTGCCCCACGCGCACCACTTCCGATGGATGGTTGATTCTTTTTTCGCTGAACTCGCTGATGTGAATCATTCCCTCCACACCTTCCGCAATCTGAACAAATGCTCCAAACTTGGTCAGGCTCGTCACCGTGCCGTCAATCACCGAGCCGGCTTGCAGCTTCTGGGCCAGATCCGCCCAGGGATCGCCCAGCGTCTGCTTCAGCCCCAGAGAAATTCGCCGCTCGGCCGCGTTCACGCCCAGGATCACAGCTTCGACAGTCTCGCCCGGCTTCAGCATATCGCTGGCCTTCCGCACTTTCTTGGCCCAGGACATTTCTGAAACGTGAATCAAACCCTCAATTCCCGGTTCCAGTTCAACAAACGCGCCAAAGTCCATCACCCGCGTCACCGTGCCGCGGACGCGCTCGCCAGCTTTGTATTTCTCCGCCATGGCATCCCACGGGTGCGCCTGCAACTGCTTCATGCCCACCGAAATGCGCTTCTTTCCAGCCTCGGTGGCGATCTTCAGAATACGAACTTCTACAGCCTGACCCACAGACAGAACATCCGCCGACTTGTTCACCCGTCCCCAGGAAATTTCCCCCACGTGCAGCAACGCGTCCACGCCGCCCAAGTCCACAAACGCCCCGTAGTCCGTCAGGCTGCGAACCGTGCCGCTGACCTTGTCGCCTTCCTTGATCTCGGAAAAGCGTTGGTCTTTCACCAGCCGTTCTTCTTCTTCGGCCAGCACCCGCCGGTCCACCACAAGGTCTTCGTCGGCCACATCCAGCTTGATGATGCGGCAGCGAATCTGCTGACCGACAAACCTCTGCATCTCGGCCGCTTCCCTTACGCCGCTTCGCGATGCGGGCATAAAAGCGCGCACGCCGACATCCACCGTGAACCCGCCCTTGATCAACCCGGTCACCGTGCCCATAATCGGGGTCTGCTCGGCAAAGGCCTTCTCCAGGGTGGACCAGTCTTTCGGTTGTTCCACTTTGAAACGAGAAAGCTCGTAATACCCTTCTGGATCGCGCCCCTTCACTGAAACTTTCATCTTGTCGCCGGGCTTCGGCGCTTCTGCGCCAAACGCGGTCAGCGGCAGAATGCCTTCGCTCTTGAAGCCAATATCCAGCAACACCGAATCGCCGGTGACCACGATGACCGTGCCATCGAGCTGCCTCCCGCCGTCCTCATTCTTCTTGCGCTTGTGGTCGCGCTCGTATTGCGAAAATATCTCATTGAACGATTCGGTCGCTTCGGTGGATTCGGTCGCCGCTTGGACTTCAGGAGTGGTTGGGTCAGCCATGGCAGGTAAAACCTCGCAGGAAAAAGACGTTTTTCAAGAATTAGAATTGCTATTTCGACAGCGAACCTAATGAGACGGACGAACTGGATTGCCCGCCTCCCACTTCGCAATCCGGACCTTTGCAGGATATCATCGGGCGCAGCCAAGCCATTTGCACTGGAAGTCGCCACCCAAACTCTGGTACCTTGATCGCCGAAGCTATTAAAACGATTCAAAAGAAGGCTATCCTCCCATGTCGCTCGGTCACTGCCTGATTTTGGCCTGTTGCCTGTTACCCAATTTTGCCAGCGCGCAATCGGCTACCCGCGAGCTCAACCTCATGCCGCTGCCCGCTGCCTACAAAATGGGAGAGGGCCAGCTCCCTGTGGACCAAGCCTTCTCAGTCACCCTGACCGGATACAGAGAGCTCCGCCTTGACCGCGCCGTGCAGCGCTTCCTGAACACTCTGTCGCGTCAAACTGGAATGGCGATTGCTCCCAGCAAGACAGCAAAGCCTAGGCTTGCCATCCACACCGGCCATGCCAGCAAGCCCGTGCAAGAACTCGCCGAAGACGAGTCCTACATCCTGGAAGTCACCCCCACCGGCGCAATTCTGAGCGCACCCACGCCTTTAGGCACTCTCCACGGCCTGCAAACATTTCTGCATTTGGTACAGGTTACCCCCACCGGTTACGCGGTTCCTGCCGTCAGCATCCACGACCAGCCTCGCTTCCCCTGGCGCGGACTCATGGTCGACGTCAGCCGCCACTTCATCCCACTCGAAAACATCCGCCGCACGCTCGACGGCATGGAAGCCGTCCACCTCAACGTCTTCCATTGGCACCTCTCGGACAACCAGGGCTTCCGCGTTGAGAGTAAGAAGTTTCCCAAACTCCAGGGCCAAGGCTCGGACGGCGACTTCTACACCCAGCCCCAAATCCGCGAAACCGTTACCTACGCCCGAGACCGCGGCATTCGCGTCATCCCCGAATTCGATGTCCCCGGCCACAGCACCGCTATGTTCGCTGGCTACCCAGCCCTCGCCAGCGGCCCCGGCCCTTATCAAATCGAGCGCCAATTTGGCGTTTCCGATCCCTCGATGAACATCACGCAGGAGGGCACCTATACATTTCTGGCGGGTCTCTTTGGAGAAATGTCTGCACTCTTCCCCGACCGCTACTTCCACATTGGCGGCGACGAAGTGAACGGCAAGCAGTGGGACGCCAATCCTGCGATTCAGAAATTCAAGCTGTCTCACAAACTTAAAGACAACGCTGGCCTGCAAGCTTACTTCAACCAGCGCCTGCTCAAAATCGTCACCGCCAACCACAAAATCATGATGGGCTGGGATGAAATTCTAGCTCCGGAGCTTCCCAAAAGCATCGTCATCCAGTCCTGGCGCGGCCAGCAGTCACTCGCCGATGCCGCCCGCAAAGGCTATCGCGGCCTGCTCTCCAACGGCTACTACATCGACCTGATGCAGCCCGCCTCGCAGCACTACGCGGTCGATCCCATGTCCGGCCCAGCGGCGAGCCTCACCGCCGAAGAAAAGCAGCGCATCCTCGGCGGCGAAGCCACCATGTGGACCGAATACGTATCTCCGCAAAACCTCGACTCCCGCGTTTGGCCCCGCA
>JAYWAL010000088.1:0-80778 GCA_043782485.1 Acidobacteriaceae bacterium
GGGTACGGCGGAGTTTGTCGCTTCGCTGGAAAAGGAGACGCTGCGACTGCTGGCCCCCCGGCGCAGAGGTCGCCCTGCTAGGAGTTCGGAGGATTCTAAGCAAACGCAGATTCGCTTTGTCGCTTAGCGGAGAGAATTGAAATGGGGTCACTTCCGTCTGTCCCCTAGTTCCCCGCGCCAAGGAAACGTACGCTGAGTTTATTAAGAAAGTGCATCCAAAGCGCGCCAAAGAAAAGAACTGTTCGACGCCATGTCGCTCAGCTTTTAGCTAATGCCGTCACTCATTAGTGTATATGGTGTACTACGCTGAGGGTAACGGAGTCATGCGCTATCACGTACCACTGTTTATAACCAAGTGGACTAAGCTTATACTCACGGAACGAAAGGGTGATCACATGCGAACTGTATACTAGTTGAGGTTGAAACCACACCACCTCGTCTGGAAGAATTCCGCCATGAGGCAACGCTCCGACTGGAAACGCCGATAGGCCCGACTGATCTATATAGCCGCTGACACTTCCAGATGTAATATCCTGCCCCGTGTTAGTGAATGTGAAATGCACTTCAATCCGCCATGTTGGGTTGGTGACGGGATCATATATCCACTGGTCACTCTGGGCATCGTAAGGAAGTACATTATCTACCTTTGGGTTTGTTCCAACGGCGTGGATGGAATCAATCGACAAGATTCCGGGCGAAAGCTGCGCGGCTTGCTGAGGAACTGGCATGATGAGCATAATCCTCTCGTGCCCAGCGTTTGTCAACAGACAAATGCGACCATCAATTTACCCCGATGATTTCGGACGTAGCACTGTTCCAACACTCTCAAATTCACTCAATCTCCGGAACATGAAACAATGGCAACCAGGCGGGTGGCAGGCCGACGTAAACACCGACTGCGAACAGCACCAGCAGGGTGGAGATCATGATGACGGAGCGTGATTCAGCGCACCACTCGGATGCCTGAACCATCTTTCCCAGAGTTTCTGTCCGACCCAGCCGACGAAGTACCATTGGAGGAACGAGAGCAGCACTATCGTCAGCAGCCTCCAGCCCCCCTCCGAGATTCCCGCAAAGAAACGATCCCCGGCCACCTGCGGAAAGAGTAGATTCTGGCCACCTCTAGCCAGGGCGAAGGATGGGAACTCGACCCAAAAAGCGAGGTTGAAAAAGGGATGTGTGAATGAAGATTCTACGATCCCGATGGAGTGCCCCGCAAAGGTATATCCCGCTCCTGCGGGATGGCCCCACGGATCACGCTTGAATGGGTACGAAGCCTGGGCAAAGGAGATCGCAAAATAAATCCAGAAACAGAGATTTGCGATGAGGAGCACGCTCACGAATTCCCTCGTGCTATGGGACCGCACTGTTTCAGGCATCCTGCACTCCTTTACACCATTAGACACCGGCTACTGCCGGGTGCCCCAGGTTCGCGCCGCACTTTGGGCGCTAACCTGGGCAGGGGGGACTCCTTAAACCATCCGAAGCTTTTGAATTCCTGGGCCAATCCCAGGTTAGCTCGCCTTCGGCTACGCGGAACCTGGGGCACCAAGTGAAATGCGGGGACAGAGGGCCGGTGCCCCAGCCGCTGACACCGGATGTCGACCGGCGTAAACTGACCCGTATGACAGTCGGACTCAAGCGAGATCACGAATCCGGCCAGTCCACTTCCTCACCTTCAGTTGTTATCAGCGGCAGCGCAAGTTCGCATCGCCGGACACTTACAATCTTTTTCTCGAATGCCTCGAACGCATGCGGCTGCGTTTCAAGATGCGCATTTACGCGTATGTGGTCATGCCCGAACACGTTCACTTGCTGCTCAGCGAGCCGGCTTCAGAAACTCTGGCCGACCCATGCATTTTCTCAAGCTGTCATTTACGAAGCGCCTGCGCCGCCCGGGTTCGTTCTAGCAGAAACGCTACTATGATCGCAACCTTCGCGACGCGGCAGAATTCGACGAGAAGCTGGGATACATCCATCGCAATCCGGTGAAGCGGGGCTTGGTAAAAGAGCCCGCGGAGTGGGAATGGAGCAGCTTTCGTCATTACTCTCTGCGCGAAGTAGGGATGGTTGAAATTGAGTCGGAATGGACTGCGCGGGATCGCGAAAGGCTCGCTTCCGGGGGATCCGCACGAGAGTTTCTCGGCCCAGGTTAGCGCCAAAGTACCGCGCGAACCTGGGGCACCCGGCTATGGGGCACCAAGCAAACCTTCAGTAATCCAACGCCAGCCTTGCCCGGCAATTTTCCGCCCGGGCTACACTAGAAGAGGCAGCGTGCCGCGAGTTGCTCCTTCAAAATGATCTCTTTCTCCAACATCAATAAGCAGTATGGCAAGCAATTGCTCTTCGTGGATGCTTCGTTTCAGTTGAATCCGGGCGAAAAAATCGGGCTGGTCGGTCCCAATGGGTCAGGCAAGACAACGCTGTTCCGAATGGTGGTCGGCGAGGAAACCGCCGACGAGGGCTCGGTCTCTGTCCCCAGGAAGTTGACGATTGGCTACTTTCGCCAGGATGTCGAGGAAATGCAGGGCCGTTCGGTTCTGGATGAAGCGATCGCAGGCAGCGGGCGCGTCGGCGATCTGCACCACGAGCTCGAAGCCTTGCAGCGGGAAATGTCCGACCCCGACAAGGCTGATGACATGGACCGCATTCTTGAGCGCTTCGGTCACGTCCAGGAGGAGTACGAGCATTTAGGCGGTTACGCGCTCGAATCGCGGGCCCGTGAGGTGCTGCACGGGTTGGGATTCAAAGACGATCAGATTGACGGGGACGTGGGGGCGCTCTCGGGCGGATGGAAGATGCGCGTTGCGCTGGCGCGGGTGCTGCTCGGAATGCCGGATGTATTGCTGATGGACGAACCGACGAACCATCTCGACATCGAATCCATTATCTGGTTGGAACAGTTTCTTAAGTCCTATCCCGGCGCGCTGCTGATGACTTCGCACGACCGCGAGTTCATGAATCGTCTGGTCTCAAAGATTGCGGAGATCGATGGCGGCGAAATCATCACCTACTCGGGTGACTACGACTTTTACGAGCGCGAAAGGGCGGTGCGAGAGAGCAATCAGCAGGCGGCGTTTGCCCGGCAGCAGTCCATGCTGGCCAAGGAGCAGCGCTTCATTGATCGTTTCCGGACGCACGCGGCCAAAGCGGCCCAGGTGCAGAGCCGAATTAAAGCGCTCGACAAGATCGAGAAAATTGAGTTGCCGAAGAAACGCGTGGTGGTGAAGTTTGACTTTCGAGTACCTCCGCGATCTGGCGAACAGGTGGCTGTGCTTGAGAATCTGCACAAGAGTTACGGTCCACGTGTGATTTATGAAGGGTTCAATCTCACCCTGCGCCGCGGAGAACGCTGGGCCGTTATGGGAAGAAACGGCGCGGGCAAGACTACCTTGCTCAAGATGATTGCCGGAGCCAGTGCTCCCGATGCGGGAAGCGTGCGGCTCGGCGCAAGCCTGCATATGGGCTACTTCGCGCAGCAGTCTTTGGACGTTCTAAATTCCGATCTCACCGTCATCGAACAGTTGCAACAGGATTTTCCTCAGGACGGTCTGGGATCGTTGCGGAGTCTGGCGGGGGCGTTCCAATTCTCCGGCGAAGACGTGGAGAAGAAGATCCGCGCACTCTCCGGCGGAGAAAAATCGCGGCTGGCAATCGCGCGCATGCTCTACAACCCACCGAACTTCCTGGTGCTCGACGAACCGACGAATCACCTGGATCTTGCGACCAAGGAGATGCTGGTGGACGCGCTGAAGGATTTTGAAGGCACCATGATCTTCGTATCGCATGACCGCATGTTCCTTCGCGGTCTGGGCTCACGCGTGCTCGAACTAGGCGGCGAGAGCGGCACCGACCACAATCCCACTGTTTACCCCGGGTCCTACGTGGAGTACGTGCAAAAGCTTGGACACGAGGCGCCTGGGATCTATTCGTAGGCCTTGCAGGGATTTTTTGTCCAACGACTCGCAAAAGTGGAACAAGTTTACCCAAAAACCGCGACGTTTTGCACATAAACCGCCAAAAACAGCCTTTACAAAATGTTCCACGTGGAACATTTTTTGCCCCCCATCATTTCTTCTCCGACGGGTCCACCGGTTCGTTGCGTTTCTCCTCAGTTGCAGTCGAGAACAGCATGTAGTGGTCGAAACTGTGGCGTCTGTAGTATCGCTGCTTGCGGAAGTCCAGATAAATCTCCGCCCTTTTGGGCAACCAGAGCGAGAGATTCTTTTGTTGGAACGAAACCGGGCCGTATTCAACCACTTGGTGCTCGCTCACTAACTGGATTTCCGGCATGGGCGCCGCCATTTCGGCTTCCATGCGCACGATTTGGAATGTGTCCGCAGTGATCCAGGCCCGGCCCTTCAATTTTACTGGATGGAACACGGTTCCCACTTTATAGGAGTGCATGAAATTCGGGCGGTCGTCGCGTTGAACGAAGTGGACCAGCCAAGTGGCTTGGCCGTGCCAGTCACCGAGTCCTTCGCATTGGATGGTGAAGCTATCCCGCATGTTCGGGTAAAACACCAGGGCTAGACTGACAAAGCCAGCGGTGGCGATCTTGTCGGGATACCCAGAGAGTGGGGTCTTGCTGTCGCGGTACTCGTCGATGGTGAGAATTCCTGGTTGGGTCGAAGAGAACGCGGCGACATAGTTATACTGCGCCTTGGCGGTGCGAACCGGAGTGCCGTAGTTGTCGAGCGCCTGATGAAAGAGATCCTCGACGGCGGCAAATTTGGTTATATTGTCCGTGAGTTCCTGGACGCGCTTTCCGGTCTCTTCTGGAAGGTTGGCCGGACAGGACACCCCGGCAGCGATCGCGAGTCTGACTTCGTCGATTCCAGGTGGCTGCCAGGTTTTCATCGAAAGACTTGGTGCAGAAAGCGCCAACAACGGGTCCACGCCGGAGAGCTGGATTTTAGGCTGCGGGACTTCGGCGGCGCGGGGCGTGGGGCTTGACGTTTGCTCTTGCACTTGCGCGATCAGGCTGCGCACCTGGCCTGCGACTGGATGCGATGGCGACTGCTGTAGAAAAGCTTGAAGGGCGCGGATTCCTTGTTCATTCTCGCCCAAGTTTAAGAACGCTTCTCCCAGGACGAGTTGCGAGGCGCTGGCGTCGTTCCTGCCTTTGCCGATGGCGATTTGCGCTTCGTCGCGAGCTCTTGGGTAATTCTTTTCGTGCAGGTAGGCGTCCGCGAGCAAGTTGTGCGGGAGCCAATCCTCAGCATTGACCTGGATTGCCCTTTCCAATGTGGATGCCGCGGAGAGATAGTCTTTCTGTTCCAGATCGACCCTGCCCAGCAGTGTTAGAGCTTGCGCGTTGCCGGTATTAAGGTTGGTTGCGGTCGTAAGAAAGGTGGCGGCCTGCGGAAGATCTTTTTTCTGGAAGTAAAGATATCCGAGGAGAAAGTTCACGCCCGGATCGGCTGGCGCGGCGGCCCGCGCTCGGTCCAGATGCTTTTGAGCGTCGCTGAGCTTGTTGCTTTTCAGGGCGGAAATGGCCCGCTTGGTTTCCTTCCGGACCTGCGCCGATACCATCGAATCTGGAATGTCAAAATTGACGGCCGAGGGATCGCGGCGAATTACAATTTCTAAGTTTAGAATGCTGCGGATCGCGCTAACTTTTAGGTCTTGGTGCGAGCTTAGGTAACCTACTGCGCTGACTTCGGCGGAGTAGTCGCCGTAAGGGATATTTGTAAATCTACTTTCAGAGTTGTCCAGCGTAGCTTGCACGGTGGTGCTCTGGTCCGCCAAATTGACCAATCTCACAATGGCCTGGCGGCTGAGTTGAGAGCCGTTGCGTTCGGCAAACACCTTGAAAGTAAGGATGCCCGTGTTCGGCGCTGTGCTTTGTATGATCCTCACTTCGTCGGGATGGCCGTAGCTGCCAGCACTTTGAGCAATTGCGCCCATCGGAAGCACCAGGACGAAGAGCAGGACAGCGAGGGGCGAACCGCCGTAGACACGCAACCGGGTCACTGTACGTAGCATACGCGTGTGCAAGTCTGGCACAGTCTCTGGCATGAGTCAAAGGCGTGCATGGGAAAATTGGAAAGAGGGGACATCCGTGATAGATAAAAGTCGAGAGGAGACGGAGGTCTCCTGACACTTAGAGAAGTGGGGTCTTGAAGCGGCGGAACGGGCGTTGAGTTGGCGAATGGCCAGCGATCCTTGCGTTCGGCCCAAGCAGCTTATTGCAGCATTGGAACGCTGCGCCGCCCTGCTTGCCTATTGCAGATCCCTCCCGTTGGTCGGGATGACAAGTTTATTTCTTTATAGAAATTCTTTTCTCTAAAGTTCTGGGGAGACGCATTAGTGGCCACACTTTTTGCATCGACAACCCTGGTTGCGAATCTCATACGCAGGTGACACTAATGACCGACTTCGAACAGATCACACTTGACCAAATTGCGCTCGAAACAATTAAAGAAGTCCCCGCCGCTTCTGGCCTCCACGACATCATCCGCCACCGTTGGTCTCCACGCTCTTTTAGTGAGAAGGCTGTCTCCGCTGAGGACCTGACCAAGGTCTTTACCGCCGCAAGCTGGGCCGCGTCGTCCAACAACGAGCAACCCTGGCGCTTTCTTGTCGGACGCAAAGGCACCGACACTTACGCCAAGATTCTCGACTCGCTGGTGGAGTTCAACCAGAAGTGGGCCTCCAGCGCGCCCGTACTCTACGTGAGCGCTGCCAAGAGCCACTTCAGCAAAGACCAGACGCGCAACGGTTTCGCGCTCCACGACACCGGAGCCGCCTCGGCCACGCTCTCTCTGGAAGCTGCCGCGCTCGGCCTCCACACCCACGGCATGGGCGGCTTCAGCAAAGATAAGATCCGCACTCATTTCTCGATCCCGGACGACTTTGAGATCGGCGCCGCTTGGGCTCTCGGCTACCTTGGCGAACCCACCGCCCTGCCCGGCTTCCTCCAGACCATGGAGACGGCCCCTCGCTCCCGCAAACCGCTTGCTGACCTCGTCTTCAACAAATGGAACGAGCCGGCGACGTTCTCGGGGATACCTGGATAGGTGGACCCTGCCACCCTCGGCTCAAGGAGTCGGCGGACATGCCTCGCGCTCGCGGCTTTTTGGGAACTTCTGGTCACCGGACGGCGTAGCATGGATGACGGTGACGGATGCCGTTGGCGTGCGTCTAAATTTCGATTGCCCATTCTTGAGGAGCGTTTCATGCGTCGATTGGCGGGTTGGGTTTTTATCTTCTTGTTGTGTGCTCCGTTGCTGGTAGCGGCGGATGTGGAGGCGCGGCGGAAGGCGTTGAACGGATTTTTGGCGGAGCGGTGGGAATATCAACTGAGGACTTCGCCGGAGTATGCGTCGATTCTGGGCGACAAGCGCTGGAATGACCAGCTCTCGGACGGTTCGCAGAAGGCGATTGATGATGATCTGGCGCGAGCGCAGACGGACCTAGCGAAGCTGGAGGCCATGGACACGACCGGATTTCCAGAACAGGAAGTCTTGAACAAGGCTCTGCTGGCGCGGGATTTGCGGATGCAGGTGGAAGGCGCGCGGTTCAAGGGATGGGAGATGCCGGTCTCGCAGAACAGCGGGCCGCAGGTGGATTTGCCGCAGTTGGTGTCGCTGCTGGCGTTCGCGAACGTGAAGGACTATGAGGATTATATTTCTCGCTTGCAACAAGTAGCGCGAGTATTTGACGAGACGGTGGAGCAGATGCGGAAGGGGTTGGCCGAGGGGTTGATGCCTCCGCGGCTGCTGCTGGAGAAGGTGGTGGTCCAGGCGGGCGCGATGGGAGCGCAGAAAGCGGAAGAGTCTCCCTTTTTCGGGCCGTTTGCGAAGTTTCCCGACAGCGTTCAAGCAGCGGATCAGAAAAGGTTGCGGGAAGCGGGATTGGCGGCGGTGCGCGATGTCGTGTTGCCAGCGTTCGGAAAGTTTACGGCCTTCGTGAAGAATGAGTATGCGCCGAAGGGGCGCGTGGATCCGGGAATTTGGGCGCTGCCGGATGGGGTAGCGCGGTACGACTTCCGCATCAAGGAAAGTACGACCACAAATCTGACGGCTGAGCAGATTCACCAGATTGGCCTGGCGCAGGTGAAAGAGATTGAAGAGCGGATGCTGGGCGTGGCGCGGCAGTTGGGATTCAAGGACGTGACAAGCTTCAACGTGGCATTGCAGGCGAATCCGAAGGAACATGCACATTCGCGAGAGCAGATTTTGGAACTGTACCGAAAGTATACGGCGCAGATGTATGCGAAGTTGCCGGAGATGTTCGGTCGGCTGCCAAAAGCCAAAGTGGAAATCATGCCGATTGAGGAATTCAACGAAAAGGACGCTTCAACTCACTACAATCCGGCGGCGATGGACGGGTCGCGGCCCGCGCATGTGATGGTGAACACGGGCGAGTTTGAAAAACAATTGCTGGTGGATGTGGAGACAACCGCTTACCACGAGGGCGTTCCGGGACATCATCTGCAATTGGCGATTGCGCAGGAGTTGCCGGAGTTGCCGCCGTATCGCCAGAACGAGTACTACACGGCTTATACCGAAGGATGGGCGCTGTATTCGGAACGCCTGGGAAAGGAAGTTGGGTTTTTCCAGGATCCGTACAGCTACTACGGGCATTTGCAGGATGACATGCTGCGGGCGATTCGGCTGGTGGTGGATACGGGGTTCCATGCCAAGCATTGGACGCGACAGCAGGTGGTGGACTACTTCCATGACCACTCGGCGATACCGGAGCCGGAAGTACAGAGCGAAACCAACCGCTACATGGCGTGGCCAGCGCAGGCTTTGGGGTACAAGATTGGTCAGCTTGAGATTTTAAAGCTGCGGCAGTATGCGAAAGATGAATTGGGCGAAAAGTTTGACTTGCGCGCGTTCCACGACCAGGTGCTGGGAGCGGGCGCGCTGCCGCTGGATATTTTGTCGCAGAGGATTCATGCCTGGGTGAAGGAGCAGAAGGGCGTTTCGGCGGGGCGGGCGCAGCGAAGCCCGCGGCGGAGGGGCTGATTATAGATTTTCCAGCGATGCCTGAATCAGCCTGCGTGTGCCTTCATGGGGCGGGCCCTGGCCTTCCCATTCCATGGATAGAAATCCGCGGTAGCGGCTGGCTTTCAGGATGGAGAAAGCCTGCTTCAGATCGATGCGTACGGTTTTGCCGTCGCCGGTGGATTCCGACTCCTTGACGTGGCAGATGTTGTAGGCGCGCGGGAAGAGCTGAGTGAGAGCTTTCGTGTTGAAGCTGGCGTCGCCGGTTTGCATGGAGTTGCAGAAATCTGGCAGGGCGTGGAGATAAGGGTGGTGGAGTTTGTCCAGAACTTTGACGAGGAAGAATGCGTCTTCGCTGATGAGGTTGTCGTTTTCCAAATTAACAACGATATTTTTGACGGCGGCGTAGTCGGCGAGCTGGTAAAGCTGCTCGGCCAGAGCGCTGGCATCGGGCTTGGCGTTTTTGGCTTGTGCGATGGAGGTACGGATACTGGGGGAACCCAGAACATGCGCGGCATCCACCCATCTTTTGCCGTTGGCTAGCACTTTTTTACGGACGGCGGAATCGCCGTCGTAGTAACTATCGTCGTTATCGATGGGAATATTCACGACACGGACG
Organism: Acidobacteriaceae bacterium; assembly: GCA_043782485.1. GTDB lineage: Bacteria > Acidobacteriota > Terriglobia > Terriglobales > Acidobacteriaceae > JANXUC01. Next base: position 9,577 of record JAYWAL010000088.1, read on the forward strand.
CCAGCTTTTTCGTTGGATTCGCGGAAGCGGGCAAGATAGCGCTCGGTGAGTTCCTGGAAATGCTGGCCGAGCGGCTCCAAGCCGGGCACGCCAAATTCTTTTTTGATCCATATTGCGAACCGAGGAAGATCCATGCCCGGCAGCGCGGCGTCGCGGTCCGAGTTGTTGGGGCAGTCAATGTAGGCGCGAAAGGGCCAACTGGCGACGGCGAGGCGTTCGCGGGGGTTGGTGGGGAATTGGATGTGAGGGGACTTTCCACCAAGGGTGTCCGCCGACATGCGAGTGCTGAGTGCTGTGAGCGTGAGAGCGGAACCGCGTAGAAAGTGACGCCGCGTGAATTCGTCCATATGTTACTCCTTAGTTGAGACTACTCTCCACTCAAAGGCCGTAGTCGCAGACCAGGACTGTCCAGTCGTCATCCTGCGTGGCCGACCACTTTCGCACCGAAGCCACAATGGAGTCGGCAGCTTCGGACGGCGTGAGTTTGGCAGTGTCACGCAAGGCGGCCGCCAAGGCGGGCGCGCCAAAGAATTCTCCGGTGCGGTCAGCGGCCTCGACAATTCCATCGGTGTACAGGAGCAGGCGGTCGCGCGGTAGTAAGGGTTGAGTAGAGTGTGTGTAAGTGGCGAAATCGAAGGCCGCGAGCATCAAGCCGTTTTCCTCAATTTCGAATGTACTTCCGGCGCGCAGCAGCAGCATGGGAGGATGTCCGGCGGCGGAGTAGCGCAGCTGTCCCTCGGTCGCGTCCAGATACACATAGGCTGCGGTGACGAACTGGCTCTGCGTGTTGCCGCAAAGGGCTGCGTTCATGCCAGCAAGCAGTGCGGCTGGCTCGGCGGCGTTGGAGCGCTGGGAAGTAGCTGCCAATTTCACCATGGACGCAATCAGAGCGGCGGGAACGCCGTGTCCGGAAACGTCGGCAATCAGAAGACCCGCGCGGGTGTCGTCGGCAACAAGAAAATCGTAGAAGTCCCCGGCCACCGAAGTCATGGGAACATAGCGCGCGGCTACGCGGAAGCTTTTGGAAACAGGAAACTCTGAGGGAAGAATGGAAAGCTGAATGCGGCGCGCCACCTCGAGTTCCTTCTGAATTTCGCCGAGTTGCTGGTCCCGCGCCAAAGTCTGGCGCGCGGCTACATAGCCGAGCGCACCAAGAAAAACCACAAAACCGATCGGCTCGAATCGGTGAGAGGTGAAGTGCAGCGAACTGGCAAGGTTGTCCCATAACGCGAATGCTACAAACACGAATAACCCGCGGCGAATGACGACGAAATCCGGACTCACGGAACTCTCGCCGTTCTGGCGCTTCTTATCCGCGATGATCACCAGTACATGCTGAATCACCAGAACCACGAGTACGGCGATAACCACCGCGTTGTTGATATCGCTGTAAATATGCGACGGGCCAAATGCCAGAGTCAGGACGGTCAGCGAGCCGAGAATGATGGCCAAGGCATAACCAATCATTTTCCCGCCGCGTTGCAGCAAGCCAGCCGCGTCAAAATACAAGAAGGCAGGCACTGGCACCACGAAGTTGATGGCTTCCCGCAGCCGCAGGAAGATCTCTGACGACGGTATCAGAATTTGCAGCAGCCCCAGCTGCATCAACAGACGCTGGCCGTAGATAAACGCAAACAACGAAAAGTAGATGAGCAACGGGTCCAGCTTGCGCCGGAGAACAGCGAAAGCCGCGGCCAGAATGCCGGTGGTAGTGAACGCTATGCCAAGAAAAAGATTGGGCTCATCGCGATGAAAAACGCGCAGGACTTCACTTGCAGTCAGTTGCGGATCGATGGCTAGAGCCAGCGCGTGCATGGAAGAGGATGGTAAATCAATTTTGATCGCGGAGGGCGAGCGAACTCTTCCTTGATCTCCTCGACTGACTCTGGACAAGGGGCGGGGATAGCGGAGTTAAAAGCCTAGCCCCGCCCATTGCCAATCGACTAGGGGCGCAACGGCCTGAACGCCTTACGCTGGGCCGCTTTTGGCGGACGCACTTTGGCCAGGGCGGGAGTGCATTGATCCGCGGTGGCGGTGGTGTGGGTGGTATTGAAGAAGGTGTTGACTCCGATGGTATTGCTTCCTGCGGCGGTGCCCAGCATGATTCCGTCGCAGGCTCCATTCACGGTGTTGGCGGAGACCGTGGCCCCGCTTCCGGTGGCTCCGCCGACGCCAAAATTGGTACACGTGCTATCCACGTGAATGGCAGCTTCATCGCTGCCGTTGATGACGTTGCTCATAACGGTGGTGCCGTTGTTGCAGAGGTCAATGCCATCGAAGATGTGCGTGGAGGAAATTTTGTTGGATTTTACCGAGCCTCCATCCGCCGAACCCAAGGCCGGGTCGGTGACGTAGGCAATGCCGAACTGGGTGCTGCTCACGGTGTTGCCGGAGACAGTCACGCCGGAAGAGGCATACACCAGGATTCCCGCGGCGGCATCCCCGGCGTCATTGATGGTATCGGGCGACCAGATATCGTCGCCGACGGTGTTGGCTGTAACGGTGGCTTGGGCGCCGTAGCCGATTTGGATGGAGTTTTCGGCGGCTCCGGTGGTGGGGCCTTGGCCCAGAACGGTGTTGCCCTTGATGGTGACCGTCGTACCGACTTCGTTGGCGGTGATGCCGTTCTTGGTGTAGTTTTCCACGTGGTTGGCGGAAATGGTGACGTTGGAAGTACCGCTATTGCCGCTCTGTACGAAGATGCCCAGGCCGTTCTGGCAGCCGTTATTCAGTCCCAGGGTTTGGTTGAGCGCCTGCACATGGGTGACCGTGCCGGAAGCGTTTTGGAACAAGATGCCGACCAGGGTGGGCGGGCCGCAGGAGGCAATAGCGTTGCCACTACCATCGACGGTGAGATTACTGAGATTCACCATGCCTGAGGGCGGCTGCAAAACCGCAATCTGGGCGGCGATGGGGTCGGGTCCACCAAGGCTGGCAGCGTTGGCGACGACACCTCCGGGCGGCGCGACGATCACAGCCGCGTTGGCGGAAGTCGCAGGATCAGCGATGCCCTTCACGGTTAGAGCCTTGTTGATGAGCACCTGTTCCGGATAGATGCCTGGGCAGACGAGGATGGTGGTTCCAGCCGGAGAGGCGTTGACCGCGCCCTGAATGGTGGCAAATTGTACGACGCCCGGTTTGCAGGTTCCGACCGCCACCGAAGCAGCGAGGGCGTTTCCACCCAAGCCTACGAGTAGGGCCGGACCCATGAGCAGAGCCAACGTTGGTTTCATGCGATTTCTCCTGGTGCAACTATTTTCTGGATTTGTAACTGTGGCGTCATTTTTGCACCTTCGGCAAGGGTTCGCAAGAGGCGTTTGGGTTCCGGGCGGCTGCCGGCATTCGGAAGGAAACCATTTGCTCCAGATTTACGTACACTATGGTGTGGATGGTACCCGCGCTCCCCCATCATGACTCTCAGCCTTTTTGTCACTAAAAATGCCTTCCGCAATCGCCTCCGCAGCGGCCTCACCGTGGTCAGCGTAGCCTTCTCCCTGCTGCTGTTGACGCTGATGATGACCGTGTGGCGCAGCTTTTATCTGGACAAGGGCAGCGACGAATCGGCGCAGCGCCTGCTCACACGCCACAAGGTGTCGCTGGCGAATTTTTTGCCTTCGTTTTACCGCGACCGAATTCGCTCCGTGCCTGGCGTCCTGCATGTGGTGCCGTATAGCTGGTTTGGCGGCAAGTATAAAGATGAAAAAGCGGAGAATTTTTTCGCGCAGTTTGGCACCGACCCAGCCGAATTTTTGAAGATCTACCAGGACTACAAGCTCACGCCCGAGGAAGCGAACAACTGGGTGCGCGACCGCGCCGGAGCCATTGCGGATGAGCATCTGGCAAAAAAACTGGGATGGAAGGTCGGCGACAAGATCACCATCAAGGGCACCATCTATCCGGTGAATTTAGATTTGACGATTCGCGGCCTCTATAAGCCTGTCACTATCAATGACACATTGTTTTTCAATTCCACCTACGTGGAAGAAGCCGTGCCCTGGTTCAAGGGTCGCGCTGGCACTTTTGTGATTCTGGCGGACTCGCCCAAGTCGGTCAGCACGGTGGCCACGGCGGTGGATGACACGTTCCGGAACTCGCCACAGCCAACGAAGACCGAAAGCGAAAAAGCGTTCTTGCTGGGCTTCATCAGCATGTTAGGCAACGTGAAGGCGTTTATCCTATTTATTTGCGGGGCGGTGGTGTTTGCCATTCTGCTGGTCTCAGCCAACACCATGGCCATGTCGATTCGTGAACGCACGCGCGAAGTTGCCGTGCTCAAGACTTTGGGCTTTACGCGGAAGACAATTCTGACGTTGTTCGTGGGCGAAGCCGTCACGCTGGCCATGATTGGCGGGGCCATTGGCGCGCTCGGCGCAACCGGCCTGGTTAACGTTGTGGCCGGATTTGGCGGCATGTTTGCCAGCTTGCAGGTGAATGCGCCCACCATGGCTGTGGCCATGGGCGTGGCTTGCATGGTGGGCTTTTTCAGCGCCTTTGTGCCTTCCTATCATGCTTCCCGAATGGATATTGTGGAGGGATTGCGGCATATTGGATAGTCAGTTTTAGAACACACTCCCTATGGCTATTCCCCTCAGTTATAACGTCCGCAATCTGCGCCTGCGCAAGGGGCTCACGCTCATGACCGCGCTGGGCATTGCCTTGACGGTGGCGACGGCCGTGTTCCTAATGTCGTTGGTGGCGGGCTTGGACCGCGCGTTCGCCTCCACGGGCGACGCGAACAACGTTGTGGTTTTGCGCAAAGGTTCAGACGCGGAGCTGACCGGAGGCTTCCCGCTGGACACGCTGCAAACCTTGCGCAGCCTGGCCGGAGTGGCTAAAAACGCAAACGGCGAGCCGCTCGCTTCGGGAGAACTAGTAACCATTATTGTGCTGCCTCGGCGCGACGGCACGGGCGAAGTGAATGTAACCGTCCGTGGAACCAAAGCCATCGGCATTGCGTTGCGGCCCAACATCAAGTTGGTGGAGGGTCGCTGGTTCCAGCCCGGTCAGCGCGAAGTAGTCGTGAGCAAGTCGATTCACGCGCGCTTTGGCCAGTCCGCTGTTGGCGATGTTATGCGTTTTGGCAAGGGCGAGTGGGCCGTGGTGGGCGTGTTCGACTCGGGCGGCTCGGCTTACGATTCGGAAATTTGGGGCGACGTGAACCAGATGTCCACCGACTTTGACCGCTCCGGCGGCGTCTCCTCCGCGTATTTGCGCGCGGGCGACTCAGGCACTGCCGCTGCGCTGGCCAAGCAAGTCAGTGACGACCAGCGCCTGAAGCTGGATGGTGTTGTCGAAACGGAATACTATGCCAAGCAAACGCGTTCAGGTAACACCATTAAATATGTCGGCTACGTTGTGGGGATCATCATGGGCATTGGCTCCCTGTTCGCCGCCATGAATATGATGTATGCCACGGTGGCGTACCGCTCGCGGGAGATTGCTACGCTGCGCATTCTCGGGTTTTCCCGGCCCAGTATTCTGGTGAGCTTTGTTCTGGAATCGATGCTTGTGTCGTTTTTGGGTGCGGTGTGCGGCATTGTTCTGATGTTGCCGTTCAATGGCCTGCAGACCGGCACGTCAAATCAGGTGACGTTCAGTGAAGTCGTGTTCTCGTTGCGGATCACCCCTGCTGTGGCTTTGTGGGCAATTGTGATTGGCGTGGCGGTGGGATTCTTTGGCGGGTTGTTGCCGGCCTGGCGGGCGGCACGGCTGGAAATTTTAGCGGCGTTACGCGGGTAGGCGGCTAGGTCTTTGAGTAATTTCGAACTTTAGGAAGGTGTATGGCACTCCATAACCAGCAGGCGGATTTGGAAAGTCTTCGTATTGATCGTTCGTCCACCAGTACCGATGTGCGCACGCCGCTGTGGGCGCGGCGCTACATCCAGATCGGGGTCGGCCTTTTGCTGTTGCTGATTGTCTTTCGGGTGCTGTCAGGCATAGTGGCCGGGAATTCCGTGGAAGTGGAGACCGCGAAGGCAAGTTCCGAAACGAGCACGGTGCTGTCGGCCAGCGGCTACATCGTCGCGCACCACAAGATCAATGTGAACTCCAAAGTCACCGGGCGTGTGGCCTCCATTGGCGTGGAGAAGGGCGACAAGGTGAAGCAGGGTCAAATTCTGGTGCGCTTGGAGGACCAGGAATTTCGCGCTCAGGCGCAACAGGCGCGCGGGCAGGTGCAGACGGCGACCGGACATCTGCATGAGCTGCAAAATGGATCGCGTCCCGAGGAAGTGCAGCAGGCCGACCATAACCTTTCCGAAGCGCGCGCAACAGCGGTGAATGACAAGATTCTTCTGGATCGCACCAAAGAATTGGCGGGCCAGGGCGTCAGTTCCAAGCAGGCACTGGATGATGCGACGGCGAAGTATGAAGCCAGCCAGCAGCGGGTGAATTCTTTGGAACAAAGCCTACGCCTCTCCAAACTCGGCCCGCGCTCGGAGCAGATTGAGCAGGCACGCGGCAGTTTGACGCAGGCGCAGGGCCAATTGGCTTACGCCCAATCGCAGTTGGAAGCCACGCTGATTCGCGCCCCGGTGAGTGGTACCATTCTGGAACGAACAGCCGAAAAGGGCGAGTTGATCACAGCGCAGTTCGCCAGCGCCGCCGAGGGTGGCCCCGTGGGGTCGGTGGTGGCGTTGGCCGATCTCAATGATCTGCAAGTGGAACTGGACATCAGCCAGGATGACTTTTCCCGACTGGGCACCAAGCAAAAAGGCACGGTCGCCGTCGACGCCTTTCCAGACCGCAAGTATGAAGGTGTAATTGCGGAAATTTCTCCGGAAGCAAACCGACAGAAGGCGACCGTCCAGGTGAAGGTGCAAATCCTCAATCCGGATGAATTTCTACGGCCGGAAATGAACGCTTCGGTGCGTTTCCTGCCGAAGGATGGCGAAGCCCGCAACGTCGGCGTGTTCGTGCCCACCGTAGCCGTGCGCAGCGACGGAAGCAAGAAGTACGTCTTTTTCGTCGATGGCGGCAAAGTGCGGCGGCGCGATGTATCCGTCATCGGCCCGCGCAGCGGCGGTTTCGCCGTGGACGGCATCAAGGAAGGCGATACCGTGGTCACCACCGCTCCCGCCACGCTCAAGGACGGCGACTCCATCAAGATCAAAGGCGCGAAATGAGCGCGCCGAACGGCAAAGCCGTCGTCCAGGCCCGCGGCGTAAGCAAAGTTTTCCGGCGCGATGCCTTTGAGGTCACCGCGCTCGATAATGTCTCCATTGACATTGCGGCGGGCGAGTTTATCGCGCTTATGGGCCCTTCCGGTTCTGGAAAAACAACTCTGCTCAATATGATTGCCGGCATCGACCGCCCCACGTCCGGCAAGCTGCTGGTGCTGGATCAGGACATCTTCCAACTCAACGACGACCAAACCGCCCGCTGGCGCAACCAGCATGTGGGATACATTTTCCAAACCTTTAACTTGATGCCCGTTCTCACAGCGTTTGAAAATGTTGAGCTGCCTTTGCTATTAACCAATCTCTCGCAGCAGCAGCGCCGCGACCACGTCACCACGGCCTTGCGCCTGGTGGGCCTGGCAGAGCGCATGCACCACCTGCCCAAGCAACTCTCCGGCGGCCAGGAGCAGCGCGTAGCCATCGCCCGCGCCATCGTCACCGACCCCACCCTCATCATCGCCGACGAACCCACCGGCGACCTCGACAGCAACTCGGCGACGGAGGTGCTAGAGATTCTAACCAGACTCAACCAGAACTTCCAAAAGACTGTGGTGATGGTTACGCACGACCCTCACGCAGCCTCGTACGCACACTTAATTCGGCATTTGGAAAAAGGGATGCTGTTGCCGCTCGCAGCTTAGCGCCTCAAGCCTATTTCCCAATACCGCTAACTTTCACCGCTTGCGGACTGTCGGCAGAATTGCTCGAAATCACCACCGAACCCGTGACGGCGCCTGTGGACGTGGGATGAAAAGCGACCTTGAGCGCGCACGTCACGTCCGGGTTCAACGCACCGGCACAAGTGTTGAGCAGCGTAAACGCCGAACCCGCAAGGGTGGTTCCGGCCACGGAAATCGGAATATTTCCCGTGTTTTTCAAAGGCAACGCAAGAACCGTAGTCGTCCCCACCGTCCGTTTTCCGAAGTTCAAGCTGGCTGGCGCATGGGACCGGAGTAGCGGCCCGAAATTCGCAAAATATGTACCTTCGGAACAGTTCGCCGTGCCGTCCGTGCAAGGATAACGCCCATCCCACACGTAGTCGCTCTCAATTCCCCCCAGAACCACATTTCCGTTGGCGTCGACACCAACCCCGGAAGGAATGTCGGTATTGCCGCCCAGATACGAGGAATAAACGATCCGATCAGCTTTGGGGCTCAAAACCACAATCGAGGTATCCGAGGGTCCGCCGGGCGTTGCAATCGCCGCGTTGACCATCGGCACGCCGGAAGCGCCGCTTACCAGGTACACCTGCTGATAAGCGTCCACCGCCAGCGCAGAAATCGGATACGCCAGATTCTTTTTGTACAAGACCTTCTGCGGCAGACTCGCCGAAAGCTTCACCAGTATCCCCAAGCCATTCGCGCCGTTTTGGGCCAGGTAGATGTTTCCGCCTTTGTCCCGCACCATCATGCGCAGGTTGTTGAAACCGAGCGCGTTCAAATAGGTCGCATAGAGCAGACTCTGATTCGCTCCGCTGAACTCAGCCAGCACCGGGCCTTTGCCAGTAGGTTGCAAAGCCTTCTTGGTAGGAAATCCAGCATCGGCATATCCCAGCACAAATGCGTCTCCGCGAGGATTCGTAACGACTTTGACCCAGCCCGTCTTAACGCCTCCCGTTGGGTCAAAAAAAGTTCCCGAGTGGTAGATATAAGTTGCGCCGCCCACGACCCAGTTTCCTGCAACTGAATACGGAACAATGGGACCGGAAAAATCTGCGCCGTCCAACGTGTAGGTTCCGTCATTGTTATTGTTGGAACGCGTCGTCATCGCATAGCCATAGGGATAAAAAGTGGGACCCATCCACACCAGCCCGCCGCTGGGCGTAAAGTACGCGGGCGAAGGGGAATCGCAACTGGATTGCCCCACGATGTCGGGTCCATCGTCGTTGCCATAGATGAAATTGCATCCGTAACCCAGATCGAATTTCACGCTATAGCTGGGAACTTTGTTTTGTGCGGACGCTGGCATCGCGGCCAGCAGCAGAATCGATACCCACAGACTCGACTTCATAGAGCCTCCAAAGGCCAAATGGTATATGCTCGGAACACGGAATCTTGAGCGATCAGAATAAAAGCTTACGCCTGCCGGAAGCGAAAACCCACAGGCTTTTGACCTCTGGGTCCATTCCGGACAGATGGGTGCCGCTCGATAAAGGGAAGGCTCTGTCAAGCAAAATCGCTCCCAGATGGTTTTGACGCCGCCGCATTGGCCAGAGAAGCTGAGGAGCAAGACTCTGGAATCTCACGCTAATCACTTCCGGGGAAGATCTTCTCTCGAAGACCGTTTCACCACCATCGATACGGCGTGAACATCGAAGGGCGCGCGAGATAGTCCCGTCATCCTCGACCGCCGCTTTTCCTGAAGACGACCGCCGCTAAAGCCTTCGCCAAAAACTCAGTCAGGAGCGGGGAGCAGAAGAAATGTTTCGCTCAACGATGGCACCCGCAGGACGGATCCCCAAAGTGCGCAAAGCAAAAGGCCCGGCATCAGCCGGGCCTCGTTCACACCACCAAACCTACGCCTTCGCCGCCCGAGCCTTTACCACTTCAATCGCCTTCTTCAACTGCTCATCCTGCGGAGCTTTCTTCGGCTCCTGCTCGGCGGCGGGCGTGGCTGCGTCTTCTTCGTCCGGCAGCGCGATTTCCTCGTCCCCAGCCACCAGAATATTCGGTGTCACCGCTGAATCCTGAATCGCCTTCCCCTGCGGCGAATAGTACTTCGCAATCGTCAGGTTCAGCGCCGAGTTGTCCTGCAGCGGTATCATCTTCTGAATCGATCCCGCGCCAAACGTCTTATCGCCCAGCACATCCCCGCGAGCGTTATCCAAAATCGCAGCCGCCACAATTTCCGCCGGACCCGCCGTCCCGCGATTTACCAGCACCACCACTGGCAGCTTGGTGATGGCCTTGTCGGCTTCTGCCGTAAAAGACTGCTTCGGATACTTCTGCCCCTGCACATACGTGATCGTTCCATGATCCAAAAATAGGTTCGCGGTGGCAATGCCTTCCGCCGGGTCACCGTCCGCGCTGTTCCGCAAATCCAGAATCAGCTTGGTCGCGCCCGCTTTTTGCAGCGTGCGAATCAATTCCGCCACTTCCCCGCTCTTGCCCTTGGTGAACCAATCCACCTTCACGTAACCCACGCCCGCGTCCACCACTTTGCTCGACGCCGCCGGATTGCTAAAAATATCCCGCGTGATCACAATCTTCTGCGGCTCCGCCTTGCGCGCCCGCACCACCGAAACCGTCACGGTCGATCCCGGATCCCCGGCCAGCAAGCTATTGATCTCCACCGGAGACATCTCATGCGTGCTCTTGCCTTCAATCGCCTCAATAATGTCGTAGTTCTGAATGCCGGCCTTCTCGGCCGCGCCCCCAGGAATAATCGACACCACATCGGCATACCCAAAGCGCTTCGATACCGCCGCGCCAATTCCGCCGCGCTTCGCCCCGCTCCGCGCCTGAAATTCCTTATACTCCGCCGGACTTAAGTAACTGGAACTGGAATCGAGCGCCTCAAGCAGCCCGTGCAAGGCCCCGTTCGTCACCTGCGGAATATTCGGCTCATCCACATATTCCCGCTCCACGCGCGACAGCACTTCGCTGTAAACCTGGAGCTGCTGATACGGTCCGTCGCTCGCACTCCCCGACGCCCGCACCCCCATCTGCCCCAAAGCCATCACCACCACCAGCCCCAGCGAACACGTGAGCACAAACAGCTTCGATTTCGTAGACATAGGACTCAACTCTCGAAAAGAACGAAAATACCCACCATCTCCACTCATTATACGCAGTTGGATGCCGCCCCAGACCCCAGAGTTGTGACCCACATCCCCGAAGTAACCCACTGGCAGCACAGGAGTTAGACCACCCCTGCAAAGAAAAGGAAACCATGGTGGCGGCGGACAGACTCGAACTGTCGACCTAGGGATTATGAGACCCTCGCTCTAGCCACCTGAGCTACGCCGCCACGTTCGTTATTGTAGCATCGGCTAATCGGTGGGTTTTTCGGTGGGGACTGGCTCTGTGGCGCTGAAGTCGTTGAGGAAGCGGGGGATATAGCTTTCCAGCAACGCCGCAATGCGCGCCGGATCAGGGCTTTTTAGGATGAGCGCGGCGTGGTGGTTTTTGGCTGGGCGACTGGCGATTTCGGGGTCCGTGTAGGCGCTCAGGTCCGGGGTTTCCTGGCGCGCCAGCGTCAGCAGAATTCCGGCATAATCGCGCTGGAGCGGGGGAAGTTTGTATTGCTCACCCTGCACTTCTGTGCGCGCCCATTCGCGCCACAGGTTCAGGCCGGTGGCGGCTTCCACCAAGTCGGAGATATAGGCTCCGCCGACGCGGGCCGAAGTCTCTAAAAAGTAAAATTTGCCATCCGCCGCAGCCTGGATGAATTCCGTATGCGCCACGCCGCGCACAAACCCTAACGCTTTTTGCAGAGTGCGCTGAAGGGTTTGGAGTTTTTTCGATTCTGGGCCAGTGCGCTTCAGGGTGCGGGTGGTGAAGATGCCGCCTCCATGCGAGACCTGCATGGGCGGGCGTCCGTACTGGTGGACTTCGGAGAAGACAACTTTGCCTTCGGAGACGACGCTATCGACGTGGAAGACCTCGCCGGGCACGAACTTCTCGAGTAGATGATAGGACTGGCGGTCGCCAAGCTGGTCTAAGAGAGGCCAAAGCCCGTCAGCGTGTTCTATTTTACGAATTCCTATGGCCGACGCCTCCGAGCGCGGCTTCAGCACCCAGGGCGGTGCGACTCGAGCCATGAAGTCCCGGAGAATGTCATAATTTAGAACAGGACAAAACGGCGGCACCAGGATTCCCTCTTCCTGAGCGCGTTCGCGCATGGCCAGCTTGTCGCGGAAGTAGCGCAGCGTGGTCGCTCCCATGCCGGGGATGCGCATGTGCTCGCGGAGTTCGGCAGCGGGCTCCATGTCGAATTCATCAAGGGCGACGATGCGATCAATTTTTACCGTTCGCGCCATGTAGGCGACGGCGTGAATCATCTGCTGCAGCGTCAGATTTTCGGGGATGTAGAAGATGTCGTCGAGACACTCGCGAGGCCAGTCGGCGTCGCGACGCTTTTCGAGGGTAAGCAGGACCACGCGGCAACCCAGGCTTTTGGCCTCGCGCATGAATTCCTGACCTTTGACGTAGGTGGCAATGCAAAGAAGAGTGCGGGGCTCTGGCATTGGTCGGACCTCGTGGGTGCTATGGGGAATAGTAGAGACTATAGCCCATCGTGCCGCACTCTGGGGATCGGCCCTTTGGGTAGAATTGCACCGTGACAGGTGAGTTTGGTGGCCCTGCGCCGCAGGGTTACCGCAAGGGCCGCTGAGCGCCGCCCTTCTTGTTGTTTGGCATCGGTTTTTGGGCATCGGGCACGACCGCGCAGAAGGACGGAACGGGGTCATTTCGGCCGCAAGCCGCAGTCTTCCAAGTGGAGATCACAATGAGTGACAGCTGAAAGTGCCCAAGTACTCCTCATTATTCAGAAAATGGGCAGCCACCTCCGCCTGAAAGTGCAAGGTCTTGCACACCGCGCCCAATATCCGGCACTTGGCGTGGGCAAGTATTCCGAACGTGCAACTTTCTGCACACAAATGCCGCCAAAGTGTGCAAAGTTTTGCCTACTCAATGGCCCGCAACAAACCACAAACGAAACACCCTACAAAATGTTCCACGTGGAACATTTTTGACCCGCACTGGCGTCGAGCCACCAGTCGAGCCACCAGTCGAACCTTCAGTCGAACCTTCAGTCGAACCTTCAAATGATACGATGGTCCAAATCGGAGGCGATTTGTGAGAGCAATTGCGGTGATACCGGCGCGACTCGGGTCCACCAGATTGGCGCGAAAGATGTTGCACTTGATTGCGGGAGAGCCGCTGTTGGCGCATGTTGTGCGCGGCGTGAAGGCATCGCCGCTACTGGCGGAAGTGATTGTTGCGACGGACTCGGAGGAAATCTTTGCGTTCTGTAAACAAAATGGCTGGTCGGCGCGAATGACATCTGAGGCGCACCGAAGCGGAACGGAGCGGGTGCATGAAGTGTCACTCGCAGTTCCGGCGGACGTGTATTTGAATGTGCAGGGCGACGAACCGTTGACGCGACCAGAGCATATCGCCTCGCTTTTGGAAGTGATGCGCGATCCGGCGGTGGATGTAGGGACATTGAAGGTGGCGTGTCCTCTCGAAGATGTTCTGAATCCGAATGCGGTGAAGGTGGTTTGTGAGGTTGGGGGAAAGGCGCTGTATTTTTCGCGGGCTACGATTCCGCATGACCGCGATGGGACTGGGCCGAAGTATTTTAAACATTTGGGGTTTTATGGCTACCGTCGGGCGGCGCTGGAGCGGTTTGTTTCGCTGCCGGAGTCTTCGCTGGAAAAAGCTGAGCGGCTAGAGCAATTGCGCTTTATGGAACATGGAACGTCGATTTATGTGGGTGAGACGCAATTTGACACGGTTGGCGTGGATACTGTTGAGGATGTGCGAAGGGTTGAGGAGATCCTGCGGAAGAGATAGGCTGGGCGCCCGGGGGGTTTCCTAAAGCGTACCGGTGTGGCAGGGGTCCTTCGACTAAGAAATGGCTTCACTTCGTGAAGCCATTTCTTCGCTCAGGATGACAGCATTTTTTGGTGAAACATGCTCTATCGGGTTCCGATGGGTCGATTGGCCCAAGCACGGGCGGCGGAAACGCGGTTGCTGATGGAAGGGTGAGAGTGGAAGAGACGCTCCACCCATTTGGAAGGCTGGCGTTCCGCGAGGTTTTGCGCGGCTAGTTTGTTCATGGCGCTGACGAACGGTTCCACAGAACGAACAGACTGAAAACAGTAGCGGTCCGCCTGACGTTCATTGAAGCGCGAATAGGCGTTGAGAACCGGCATGAGCAAAACTGACATCGCCGTTGAAACCAAAACCAAAAGCGGTAGAGTAGCGAAATCAGAGAGCGATTCAAACCGACGAGCGCTATCGACGGCATAGCGCAAAACTTCGGAAGCGAGCCAAAATCCGGCGAAAGTGACAAGGGCTTGAACGCCGATGCTTTTGAGAATATGGCGATGAACGTGATGGCCGAGTTCGTGCGCTAGAACGGCTTCAATTTCGTCGGTGCTGTAGTTTTGCAGGAGCGTATCGGCAAGGATGATGCGGCGGGTTGCGCCCAGGCCGGTTAGAGCGGCGTTGGCTTTTTTTGTTTTTTCCGAGAGCTTCCATTCGTAAACACCGCGGATGGGCATTCCGGCACGCTCGCCTAGTTTGACCAGGCGGCTTTTGAGTTCATCGTTGTCGAGCGGCGCGAATTTGTAGAAGATGGGAAAAAGGACGACGGGGGCGATTTGCGCCATGAGAACGAAGAGCGCAAGGAAAATGGTCCAGGCGAGAAGCCACCAGTTTTGCGGGGCGAAGCGAATGGTGGCATAGATGAGTTCGACGACGATGGTGGCCAGGACGAAGCTCAGCAAGAAGGTTTTGGCCTCGTCGACGAGCCATGCCCGGAGGGTTTGTTCTGATAATTGAAATTGGCGTTCCAGGCGGAAGGCGTAGAACTCGAGAGCGAAGGTGAGGACTTTGCTGATGACGAGTAAAAAGAATACGTAGAGGATGATGGCGATGTAGTAGTTGCGCTGCTCGCCGGGGCCGAGAGCGAGGTCGCGGAGGCGGGCGCTCCATCCGGTGAGGAGGAGGAGGAGAAGGAAAGCGAAGCCGACGGCGAGGTCGGCGAAGCTGAGCCAGCGCTTGATCCGGTTGTAGCGGCGGGCTTCGGGACTGTCAGGCGATTGGATCATGTGCTGCATCCATTGTCGCTGGTTAGAGCGAAAAATGCGACTCCCGACGGTGCATGGCCGGCGGGGCTTTCGCGGATGATGGTGCCTAACAGCCGTTGTGAAATTCAAATCCCTAAATCACAGCGCCTAAAGGCGACTAAAAATACGGCACTTACGGCACGGCTGAAGCCGTGCCCTGATACAAATCTTAGTTTCACCACGGGCTGCTCAACTAAGGAACAGTGCCGCCGGCTTTCGTCCTTCCGCGTGGCGTTCCGGCAAGAAAGTTGGACGGTGTCGGGCGCTCTCGGCACCCAGGGGATTCTTCGCTACGGTGAGAATGACAAAATAGCAAAAGATTTTGGAATGGCAATTTGACTACGAGGGAGATTGCTGGACGAAGGATTCGGCGGTGGTTAGGATTTCGGCGACGTTGGCGGGAGAGGCGGCTTCGGCGTAGACGCGGAGAAGGAGTTCGGTGCCGGAGGCGCGGAACAGGACCCACGGCTCGGCGGCTTTGGGGTCGCTGCCGGGGACGCTGAGGAAAAATTTGATACCGTCCATGTTTTCCTTGCGTAGGATTTTGTAAGGGCCGAGGTGGGTGGTGGTGTCGGCGCTGGCGCGGCTGATGGCGGACTGTTTGACGGCCTCGTTGATGTGCATGTCGCGGCGACCGTAGTGGTGTTCGCCAAAGTCGTTTTGCAGAGCGGCGACGAGCTGGCCCAGGGTCTTGCCTTCCTCGGCCATGACGTTGGCGAGGAGGAGGCAGTTGAGGACGCCGTCGCGCTCGGGGAGGAAGCGGGAGTAGCCGATGCCGCCGGACTCTTCGCCGCCGATCATGATTTCCTGTTCCATCATTAGATCGGCGATGTATTTGAAGCCGATGGAGCACTCGATGAGTTTGCGACCATGGGCGGCGGTGATGCGGTCGATCATCTTGGTGGTGTTGAAGGCGCGGACGACGGCACCGGGCCAGTCGCGGCGCTCGAGGAGCCAGCGGAGGAGGATGCAGATAATTTTGTGGGAGTCGACGAAGTTGCCGTGCTCATCGACGGCACCAATGCGGTCAGCGTCGCCATCGGTGGCGAGGCCGGCGTTGCACTTTTCACGGACGACGGTTTCCTGCAAGAGGGCGATGTGGGGCTGGATGGGTTCGGGGTTGATACCAGGAAATAGCGGATTGACGTCCTGACGGATGGGCGTGAAGGGGACACCGGCCTGAGTGAAGATGCGAGCCAGAATTCCACGACCGGAACCGTGCATGGAATCGATGGCGAACTTAAATCCGCCGCGGGTGATGTTGGCGGTGCCGGCGAATTGGCAGACGGCATCGATGTAGGGGTCAGTGAGGTTGACTTCGTCGATTGAGGCTTTGGTGGCTGTGGGCATGGAACCAGCGTGGAGTTCCTGCTCGATGATCTTCATGATGGCGGGAGTGGCGGAGCCGCCAAAGTTGGCTTTGAATTTGACGCCGTTCCAATTCCAGGGGTTGTGGCTAGAGGTGATCATGACGCCACCGGCCGCGCCGGATTGTTTGACATGCAGGGAGATGGCGGGCGTGGGCACGAAATCGTTAGCGAGCTTGACGGGGATTCCGGCGGCGGCGAGGACCTCCGAGGCGGCCTCGGCGAAGCGGCGGGAGAGGAAGCGGGTGTCGTAGCCGACGACGACGCCTTGGGCTGGGTTTTCATGCTTGAGGACGTAGGCGGCGATGGCTCCGGCGACGCGGCGGACGTTGTCGAAGGTGAAGTCGTCGGCGATGTGGCCGCGCCAGCCGTCGGTTCCAAATTTGATGTTTGTGTTTGTCATGGTGGTCGTTTGCAGCTATTACGAGTCAATCCTTACCGCAGGGGCTAAAGCCCTCAATTTTTAGGGCTATGTCAGCGGGCTGAAGCCCGGTGCTACCGTGTCTGGCATTTGCAGGGGTTCGCACGCACTCTCTTAGAGTCCATTTATTTCAAAGCACTGATCTCAGGCCTGAAGTGCTGCCGAAGGCTATTGTTTGGCGACTCTTACCGCAGCGGCTAAAGCCGCCTTTTTTCGTTGCTGGACGGTACGGCTGAAGCCGTACCCTGATACGAATCATTGGTGAAACACGGTGTATTTTTATTGGAAACATAGTTTGGAGCTTGTATCACAAGTGACCGCCACTTTTGGAACTTTTGCTTCGGGGGTTAGAGCCCATTCATTTTACGGCACTTATCGCAGCACTGAAGTGCTACGCCGCCCAAAAGCTATTGGTCAACGACTTTTGCAGCAGCGGCTACAGCCGTCCATCTTTGATCGCTGGATGGTGCGGCTGAAGCCGCACCCTGATACGAATCATTTGTGACTCTCGATCAAGAATTGATGGGATATAGATGAACTATTGATGAAACCTAGTTGCGCGTTCAGGTTAGTTTATCGAGTTTTCTTTCGTCGAGATACTTTACGACTTTGCCTACGTCTTGGGCGTGCTCGAGGGTGGTGATTAGTAGGGCGTCGTCGGTTTCTACGACTACCAGGCCAGAGACTCCTACCGTGGCGACGAACTTGCCTGGGGCGTGGACGTAGTTGCGGGTGGCGTTGAGGGCGAAATGTTTTTCGGCTCGGACCAGATTCGCATCAGGCGTGAGTTTCTTGGCGGAGTGGTGTTCGTAGAGGGCGGTCCAGGAGCCGAGGTCGTTCCATCCGAAATCGGCGGGGACGCAGAAGATGTTGGAGGCGGCTTCGCCTTTGGCCGAGCGTGGCTCGAGTAGGGCGTAGTCAACGCTGATGTTCTCGCACTTAGGGTAGAGCTTTTTGAAGACCGCCTCAAACTTGCGGGTGCCGAAGGCGGCGGCGATCTCGGCGAGAAGGCGGGCGGTTTTGGGGAGGTGTTCTTCCAGGGCGCGGGTGAGGGTACGAGCGCTCCAGAGGAACATACCGCTGTTCCATAAATAGTTGCCGGCTTCGAGAAACTCGGCGGCGCGGGTGGCATCGGGCTTTTCGGTGAAGCGGCGGACGCGCAGGGCTTGCGATGGAGCGGGTGCGCCAACTTCAATATAGCCGTATCCGGTCTCCGCGCGATTGGGACGGACACCGAGGACAACGATGTTTTCGCCAGCGGCGGCGATGGCGATGGCGCGCTGGAGCGTGGCGCGATACGTGGCCTGATCCGCGATGACGTGGTCGGAGGGAAACAGGCCCAGGACGGCGACGGGATCATAGCGAAGCAAAAGATAGGCGGCGAGGCCGATGGCGGGAGCGGTGTTGCGCGCGGCTGGCTCGGCGAGAATTTGTTTGGCGGGAAGTTTAGGAAGCTGGCGGGTGATGGCGGGGCGAAGATCGGAGTTGGTGATGATCCAGAAGTCCTTGGCGCTGGCGAGGGCGGTGAGGCGCGCAACGGTTTGCTGGATCATGGTGTCTTTGCCGTCGAGGGCGAGGAGTTGCTTGGCGCGACTACGGCGGCTGAGCGGCCAGAAGCGGGTGCCGCGGCCTCCGGCGAGGATGATGGGATAGAAGTGGCGTAGGTTCTTCATGGAGGGATTTCTTTTTTTATTCCTCATAGCCAAAGTCATCGAACACAAAGGTTGTCCTACAAGCGACTCCTGGTTGGACACCTTACCTCGGCGGCTGAAGCCGCTCATTTTCAAAGCTCTATCGCAGCGCTAAAGCGCTGCGCCGCCCAAAAGCAGTTGCCGCAGTTAAAAGCAGATGCCAAAGTTAAGGAAGGTCTGATTCAGTCCTCGACGAAGCCGCGTCGAACGACGAAGAACGACCCTCGGGGGCTAAAGCCCCTGATTTTATGCGGCTTGGGCGGCACGGCTGAAGCCGTGCCCTTTCAAAGCGCGTGTGATCCGGGACTTAATCAGGGACTTAATCAGGGTCGTGATCAGACCCTCCCTTGCTCGACCTTCTCGACACCCTGGCTCGATCTTAAGGTGCCGTTTCGACATCGGCCACTGGTGCCAGCACGGGGCTGCCGTTTTCCTTTATCCTTAGGAGAACCCTGAAATCATAGGCTGGAATCTTACTGATGAAATCTGAGCACGTAGCTGGCACGCAATTACTCGACGCACCCAATGGAGACCGCGAGCGGGTTTTCGACTCCTTTCGGAGATGGGGATACCTGCAAGCGAACCTTGATCCTCTCGGGCAGCTACAGCCTGATCCGCAGGCTGAGTTGGACGCTGGCGGGGGGTTCGCCGACGAGGCGCGAGCGGCGTACTGCGGGACCGTGGCCGCGGAATTCATGCACATTGCGAGTCCGGAGAAGCGGCAGTGGATTCAGGCGCGGATGGAAGCGGTGGCGCAGCCGGTGGATCGCGAGTTTGTGAGCCAGAGGCTGATTCGGGCGGAGATGTTTGAGCAGGTTTTGCAGCAGCGATATTTGGGGAATAAGCGGTTTTCGCTGGAGGGCAATACGTCGCTGATTCCGCTGTTGGATGAGGTGCTGGAAGCGGCTGGCGAGCGCGGGACGGAAGAACTGGTGCTCGGCATGAGCCACCGGGGGCGGCTGACTGTGCTGCTGACCATTGCGGGACGCCCGGCGGAAGAGCTTTTCGTGGGCTTTGAGGACGTGGACCCGCGCAGCGTGCTGGGCGGGGGCGACGTGAAGTATCACCTGGGCGCAACGGGCGATTACACCACACGCGGCGGGGCGCACATTCACGTACATCTTGTTTCAAATCCGAGCCATCTTGAGGCGGTGGACCCGGTCACCATCGGCCGCACGCGCGCCAAGCAAGACCGCGCAGGGCAAGATGGCAACGAGTTGTATTTGCCGGTGCTGATCCATGGCGACGCGGCGTTTGCGGGACAGGGGGTTTTTGCGGAGACGCTGAACCTAGCGGACCTGAAGGGGTATTCCGTTGGCGGAACGGTTCACATTATTGTGAACAACCTGATTGGATTCACGACGGCCCCGAGTGACGAGCATTCGTCGCGTTTTGCGTCGGACTTGGCCAAGCGGCAGCCGGTGCCGATTTTCCACGTCAACGCCGAGGATGTGGATGCGGTTGTCCGGGTGGCGCGGATGGCGGCCGAGTATCGCTACAAGTTTCACAGCGATGTGGTGGTTGACCTGATCGGATTCCGCCGCCACGGGCACAGTGAGGTGGATGACCCCACGATCACCCAGCCGCGGCTTTACAAGATCATCAAAGACCACCCGCCGCTGTGGCAGATTTATTCGCAAAACATCGACAAGGGGGTGGTCGAGGCGCAACTGCAAGAGACGAAGACGTACTTCGAAGAGGCGCAAAAGCGCACTCCCAATATTAAGAAGAAGCCGCTGCTGCGCGATCTTCCAAGATATTGGAGCCGCTTCGTGGGCGGGCGCTATGACGCGGCGTACGAAGTCGAAACTGCGCTCACCCGCGAACAACTCGCGGCACTGGGAGAAAAGCTTTCCAGCTACCCTGCTGGCTTCAACATCCACCCCAAGGTGCAAAAGCTTCTGGAACAGCGGCTGGAAATGGCGCAGGGCAAGCGCACGGTGGATTACGGTATGGGCGAGGCGCTTGCATTCGGCAGCCTGTTGCAGCAGGGCGTCCCTGTCCGCTTGACGGGTCAGGATTCCCGGCGCGGAACGTTTAGTCATCGCCACGCCGCCTTAATCGACATCGAAAACGAAGAGAACTACCTGCCGCTCCAGCACATTGCGCCTGATCAGGCTCGTTGCCAGGTTTATAACTCGTCGCTTTCGGAATCCGCCGTGCTGGGCTTCGAATATGGTTACAGCCGCGACTATCCTGAGGCTCTGGTCCTGTGGGAAGCGCAGTTTGGCGATTTTGCCAACGTGGCGCAAATGGTGATCGACCAGTTCATCGCCGCTGGCGAGGAAAAGTGGCTGTTGCTTTCTGGCTTGGTCATGCTGCTGCCGCACGGGCACGAAGGCCAAGGGCCGGAGCACTCCAGCGCGCGCATTGAGCGCTACCTGCAACTGGCCGCGCGCGACAATTTCCAAATCTGCCAGCCGTCGAACGCGGCCAATTATTTCCATATGTTGCGCCGTCAGGCACTGCGGAAATGGCGCAAGCCGCTGATCGTTTTTACGCCGAAAAGCATGTTGCGGAATCCTGACGCGTGTTCGCCCATCGACGACTTCGTCACTCACGGCTTCCTTCCGGTGGTTCCAGACCGCGAAGCCACGGGCGTCGAGCGTGTTCTGGTCTGTACCGGAAAAATCGGGCACGAGCTCGAGGCCGAGCGCCGCAAGCGGAAGGATTCCTCGACCGCCATCGTCTATCTTGACCAGCTCTATCCATTCCCCGAAGCGGAAATGCAGAAGGAACTCGACCGGCACGCCTCGGCGCGTGAAATCGTGTGGGTTCAGGAAGAGCCTGCCAACATGGGCGCAATGTTTTACGTGATGCCGCGTCTGCGCCGGGTTTCCGGCGACCGACCCGTCTTCTCTGTAAAGCGCTCGGCTAGTCCGAGTCCGGCCACCGGCAGCGCAAAAGCGCATGAGATGGAGCAGAAAACGCTGATTACGCTGGCGTTCACATCCACTAAGGAAGCGGCGAAACGGAGCTGAGGTAGCGGACTCCCGGAGAACAGGCCGTATAAGGTTGAGTTCAAAGTCCGGTGCCTGAAATGGTTGCCGAAGAAGTCATCATCTTTACCAGATCAACCCCTTACCGCGGGGGCTAAAGTCCCTTGATTTGAAAGCTGTGACGCGGGCCTGAAGGCCCGCTCTACCATGCCTGGCATTTTGTCATGAGTTCTGGCGCATTCTCTGAAGTGCTGCGCCGCCCAAAAGCGATGGCGAAATCGATTTTTCAGCAGCCGGTGAAGGCGCTGCTGAAAAAGTCATGTTTAGCAGATCAACGCCTAACAGTGGGGGCTAAGAGCCCCTAAATTTTTAGGGCTATGTCACCGGGCTGAAGCCCGGTGCTACCGATTCTGGCATTGGCAAGGAGTTTTCACGCAGTCACTTTTCGAGCAGATTCCTCCCGCTGGTCGGAATGACAAACCTTTGTTTTGATTCGAGCGGAGAGCGGGGAACGTGGTTGGCGCTTCGCTGAAGGCTTTGCCGATACGGGGCTTTCGGCTGTGCGCACGGGCGGGGACGTCCGTGCCTCCATTGGGCTAACTCCGGCATTGGGCATTTCCAATGCTGTGGATATCTGGTCCCAAAGCTGACCAAACTCAAGCCCTAGGCCACAGCTACAATAGAGCGGTGAAACCCAATATCATTTTTGTGGAAGACGACCCCGATATTTCGCGGCTGGTGCAGCATCATCTTGAGCAGGCGGCATTTTCGGTGCGCGCATTCAGCACCGGTGCTGGAGTGATTACCGAAGCGGAAAAGACTCGCCCCTCGCTTTTTCTTCTCGACATCATGGTTCCTGGCGGCGACGGGCTTGACCTGTGCCGCAGAATCCGGCAAACGCCCATGCTGAATTCGATTCCTGTGATCTTCCTTACGGCGAAGGGAGGCGAAGCGGACCGCGTCTTGGGTCTCGAGCTGGGTGCGGACGACTACATTTCCAAACCCTTCAGCCCGCGCGAAATGGTGGCCCGCGTCAAAGCCGTGCTGCGCCGTTTTGAGCGTCCGCTGGCACCGCAACCCACCAAGATTGGCGACGTGGAAATCGACCCCGGTGCCATGACATTGACGGTGCGCGGCCAGATCGTGCCGACGACGGCAACCGAGTTTCGCTTGCTCGATTATTTTGCCCGGCACGCGGGCCGCGTTTTTACACGCGATCAGCTGCTAGATGCCGTCTGGCGGGACACGGCGTACGTTACGCCGCGCTCGGTGGACGTTTACGTGCGCCGCATCCGCGAAAAGATTGAGCCTGATCCTGAAGACCCTCGCTACCTCCGAACCGTTCGGGGGGCGGGCTACCGATTCGAGTCACCGAAGTGAACGGACGGATGTTCTTTCGCGTGCTGCTGAGCTTCGCAGCGCTGCTTCTGACGGTCGGTATGCTCGCGTATCTTTCAGCTCCTTTCTGGACAGGTGGGATTGCCACCCTGTTTGTCGCGCTCTGGCTGGCTTGGCTGGCAGCCAGAGCGGCCTTGCCCAAGTCCGAGAGCATTCTCGAACCCCTACCACGACCGCCGCCTGCTGAAGCGGCGCCCGCGCCTGCCGCGCCTGTGCCGATGCAAGCGATTTCCGAAGATCAGCAAAACCAGCGGCAATTGGAAACGCTCCTGAACTCCATGCAGGACGCTGTGATTGCCGTGGACGCCGAAGGCCGCGTGCAGTGGGCCAACCAGGGCATGCTGGAGCTAACGCAGCGCGTCCGGCTGCAATCGCCGCTCGTCGATACGGTTCGTGATCCGGACTTCCTTCGCGCCGTCCAGGAAGCCGTCGCCACCCGGACGGTGCGCAACGGCCGGGCCATCTCGATTGTGTCCGGCAAAACGTTTGATGTGACGGCGGCTCCGTTGCCGGATGGCGGAGCGGTGGCGGTGCTGCGCGACCTCACCGAGCGCGAGCAGCTGGAAAAAACCCGCCGAGACTTCATCGCCAATGTTTCCCACGAACTCCGCACTCCGCTGACCTCGATTCAGGGATATTCGGAGACGTTGCTCGATACGATTCCCGCCGATAGCGGGCAGCGCGAATTTTTGGAAATCATCCGCAAGAATGCCGCGCGCATGGGCCGCCTGACAGAAGATTTACTGGCCTTGGCGCGGGTGGAGTCGGGCGACAAGCGTTTCGCCCTGGAAGCGGTTAGCCCCGACGATCTGCTGCGGGACGCCGCGCAGAATTTTGCCGAAACCGCTGGCGGACGGGACCTTCAGCTGGAAGTAAAAGATGAAACGCCGCAGCCTGTGCTGGCCGACCGCGACGCCATCCATCACGTTTTCGGCAACCTGCTGGAGAACGCGGTGAAGTACGGCGGTTCCGGCACGCGTGTGGTCCTGGGCGCGCGGGCCGTGGAAGGCGCGGTGGAATTTTATGTGCAGGACTTCGGCGCCGGGATTTCTTCCGAGCATCTGTCGCGGTTATTCGAGCGCTTCTATCGCGTCGATAAGGCGCGATCGCGGGAGTCTGGCGGCACCGGCCTTGGTCTTTCGATCGCGAAACATATTGTGCTGGCCCACGGTGGTACGATTCGCGCCGAAAGCGAACTGAACCACGGCGCGACGTTTTTGTTTACGTTACCCTTGTTTACGTTGCCTTCCTTCACCTTGCCTTCCGGGCAGCAAAATAGCAGTTCCGGCACAACCTAGAGAAGCCCTTTATGAGACTAGTCCTTGCTTTCCTGACGCTCTTCGCCGCTCTTACCCCGGCCGCTCTTACGCCGGCGTTCGCCCAATCCACCACGGAATATCGGGCCACGATACAAACTGTAAAATACCTCTTCGCCAGCGCCGAACCGGTCGCCAAAGTTCCCTCCGGTGGGATCGTCGATACCAATACTCTCGACTGTTTCGGCAACGTCCTGAAGAAGCCGGGCGACACGCTGAGCATGGTGAAGGGCGACAACCCGCTCACCGGCCCGTTCTATGTTGAGGGCGCCGAGCCAGGCGACACGCTGGCCGTCAAGATTCTGGACCTTCAGGTGGACGGGGATCAGGGCGTTGGCGCTTTCGGCCCCGGCTTTGGCGCGCTGAACGCCACCACGTACACGGCCATGCTCGGCCCGGCGCTTCCGGAGAAAATCTGGTACTACCCCATTGACCACGCGAGTAACACGGCGAAATTCCAGGCGCTGGACTCGAAGTTTTCTGTTTCAATTCCGCTGCACCCTTTTTTCGGATGCATCGGTGTCGCCCCAGCGGGCGGCGAAGCGCGCAGTTCCATCGTCCCGGCGGAGTTTGGCGGCAACATGGATTCGCCCGAGGCTAGCGTCGGCAACACTGTCTATTTCCCGGTCAACGTCCCGGGAGCGCTGCTCTATGTGGGGGATGGTCACGCCGCCATGGGCGATGGCGAAATCGCCGGAACCGCGATTGAAGTTCCGCTGCACGCGCGTTTCCAGGTGGACGTCATCAAGGGGCAGGCGATTCACTGGCCGCGCTTTGAGAACGAGCAAAGCATAATGACGGTCGGGGCCTACCGCCCGGTGGACGACGCGCTGCGCATCGCCTTCACGGAACTGGTTGGCTGGATGCACCATGACTACGAGATTTCCGAGATGGACGCCTACGAGTTACTGACGAAGGTCGCTCACATTCGCCTGTCGGAAATGGTGGATCCGAATTATGTGGTGGTCGCGTCGGTGGAGAAAAAATTCCTGCCCGCGAAGAGGCCGCTGGCGGAGGATCATGAGACCAAATCGGGAAAGTGAGGGAAATTCGGCATTTTCAACAAGTTTGTCCTTCCGGGTTCTTGACTTCCGGGAAAGGCAGGTTACACTTTGATCAATAGTGCCCGAAATTAGTGCATCTGGCCCAGATTTGGAGGCGCGCAGGGCGCCTCCGAGCAAAGCAGGTAAGCAAGAGTTACCGCATGGATCTTTACTCGATCTTAGGCCAACAGCTTTCTGTTGACGAGGCTCTCCCCCCAGAGTCCGCTCCCGCGGCTGCTGCGCTGCGGTTGCGCGCGCAGCCGTCCGGCGCGGCGAGGTCAGGCCTAGAGACGGAAAACACCGTGCCGACCCCGGAGGAATACACGTTGGCGCTGCGCCTTCTGGCCGAGGCCAAGTTAAGAGCCCTACTGGCATCGGCCGTCGAGCGCGTCCGCTACATCACGAATGCGAGCGGCGTGGCCCTAGCTCTGTGCGAGGGGCTGACACTGGCGGAAAATGGGTCCGACGAGCAACGCGAAAATTCAGAAGACGCCATGGTTTGTCACGCCGGAAGCGGTCCTGCCGCTCCTGAAGTGGGCGCGCGCATGTATATCCGCTCGGGCATCACGGCCGAGAGCCTGCGCACCCGCCAGACCCTGCGTTGCGACCACGCCTCCACCGATCCCCGCGTTAACCAGGAAAGCTGCAAAGCTCTGGGCATTGAATCGGTGCTGGTCATGCCGGTGATCTTGAATCGGAACGTGGTGGGCATGTTCCAGTTGTTTAGCGCTCGGGCAGTTGCTTTCACGGAGCGAGATGCCACCACGCTGCGCGCGTGTCTGCCGCAGGTGCAGTTCAGCCTGCAAGAGGCGGTGCAGGCGGGCTTGCCGCTGGGTCATATTTCCTGGGCGGAGGAAGAGCCAGCGACAGTTGAAGCCCACGACGAAGTTGCCTGCGACGGCGTTGCTAATGACCCCGCGATTCTCACGGTGAAGCTGCCCGTGGCCTTTCCCATCGACTCGTTCCGCAAGGCGGACTCGGCAGGCCAACCGCAAGATCAGCCGCATCCGGCGGAACCAGAAGTACCAGCCTTTCTGGCGCGGCTGGCTGACGAGGCCCGTCCTGTTGCTAACCGCACGTGGAGTCAATGGTTTCGGCCCCAGTGGTGATTTGCGGATCGCTACGGTGGGTTGCATCATAATGGTTCGTGTCGCTATCGTTCGCATTTGGGCAATTGCTTCTGTGAGCTTGACAAACGTCCGCTAACTGCTTACATTCCGAGTAACTTGTAGCGATTCAGAATCGGAGTGCCCCAGGATGCAAGACATGAAAAACGTCTACGAAGTGTTACGGCAGAAAGAAATGGAATTGGCGCGCCTTGAGAAAGAAGTCGAGGCTTTGCGTCTTGTGGCCCCGCTCCTCTCCGAGGAGAAGGAAACGGCCGACTCCTCAAAATCCAGCTTTGGCATGGGAACCACGCAGCAGCCGATTCGCATTCCGCAGGCCGCCGCGGTAGCCCAGGCTCCGGTGCAGAGCGCCCGCGCCGCCGGGTGGGAAGAAACCGCGAAGCGCTGGCCGTAGGCTGCGCGGAGTTCCCAGTTTCCGTCCCAGAAATTCGGACGTCTGAATTGGCGACAGATCACGACCCAGGCCCGTGCTTGGGTCTTTTTGTTCAACTTTTTGGCTTCAAATCTAGAGACTTCAACTTTGGCTTCGCCGTGATAGGCGGAGCACAACAAGGCTTTCATGGCGGCGGTTCCCCTGCAAACCCCTTTACGCCGTAGGCACTCGCGCTACGAACTGACCTGCCCGGTCGAAGTCACCGTCTTGCGCTCCGGCATCCCGCAAAACCTGCCGGGACGTATCGTGGATGCCGGGGTGGGAGGCGTCAGCGTGGTCCTTTCCGGCGATTTATATCCGGGAGAGTCGATAGGCGTGGAATTTCAACTGGCGGACGCGCCATCGATGATTCAGGCGCGCGCCCGGGTTCGTTATCAAGACCGTCTGCGCTGCGGCCTGGAATTCTCCACCGTGAGTCCGGAAAAGCTGGAACTGGTGCGCCGCTGGACCGATCAGCGCCACCGCGTGATGATTTCGTCGGCGGATACCATCAAGCTCATTCCCGTGGTTGAGCCGCAATTCTTGCAGGCCGCACAACCCCGGCTGCTGCCGAAGCGCCGAGGCATGGGTTGGGTCGCAAAATCGGCGGTCGTGCTGGCCGTGGCCGGTTGTTTGGCAGGGGGTGTTTGGGCTTACGAACAGTATGTCGCCACACCTCATCTTTCGGCCCAGGCGGCGGGCGCAGAGGCTTTGCAACGGCGCGTCATCGTCGCGGCGGACGTGATGCAGTCGCTCATTACTTACCGCACCATGCCGACTTATCCGGCGACGGCGCAGCAACGCGGGATTGAAGGCACGGTGCTGCTGGATACGGTCGTCGGCAAGGATGGTAGGGTTCTAGAAGTTCGGGCTTCGAGCGGGCCACCGGAGCTCACGGGCGCCGCCACCGATGCCGTGAAGAACTGGCGCTTTTCCCCGTTCACCCTGAACGGCGATGCCGTGGAAGTGGAAACGACGATTGAGGTTGAGTTCCGCTTGAAAGACCGTTAGTCGGGTTATTTTCCCGAATTTTCGCCCATCCCCCGTTGATTGAATAGCGATTCAGGCGGAAATTCTTCGGAGCTTCTTACGACGGGTCTTTGGGGCGCTCGCTGCGGAGGTTTTTCAGGACCGAAAAGCTGCTCAAGCCAAAGCAGGCTACAGCCAAAAGCGCGAGTACTGGAGCGGCTTCTGGATGAATGCGCCGCACGTCCGCCATTAGCGCGGCCAGGGCAAAAACAATACCGCCAACATTGAGCCATATCGGCGCATGCACCGGTCGCAGGTCGGCGGCGCGCAGCCGAAGCTGCAAAATCAGCGCCAGGAGGCCGATCGCCGCCAAAACGACAATCGCCAGTGGGCTGCTCAATCCGCCACGGTTGGTGTAAATCACAACCAGCGCCAGCACTCCGCAAAGGAGGCCGGAGACAATCACAGTCCAGCGCCGGGAATGGTTGGCATTATCCAAATGGGGTAATTGTAGCGTGCAGGCGGTTCGGACGCCTATCATCCTGTGGTAAAAGCCAGAGTCCAAAATCCAGCGCCTAAAGTGGCTGCTGAAAAAGTCATTTTTTCAAATCAACCCCTCACCGCAGGGGCTAAAGCCCCTTCATTACAAAGGGCTTATCGCAGCACTGAAGTGCTGCGCCGCCCAAAAGCTGGTGCTAGAACGAGTTTTTCAGCAGCCTGTAAAGGCGCACTCAAATCCAGGCTCTTACGCCACCGCTAAAGCGGTGGCCTGATCGAATCCTACTTTTACCACGGGCTGCTATGCAATCCCGGCTACGTCTTGTACGGCAAATACCGCTACAATTTCCGGAGTTCTTGGCGACGATGCAAAGTATGGGCACAAACCGCATTGAGGCGTTTAGTGACGGTGTGATCGCCATCATTTTGACGGTGATGGTGCTGGAATTGAAGGTTCCGACAAGCGCGACCTTTCCCGCGTTGAGGGCCGTGGTGCCGACGCTATTGAGCTATGCGCTGAGCTTTCTAATCGTGGCTATCATGTGGGTGAATCATCATCACATGATGCACTTGGCGAAACACGCGAGCGCCAAGCTGCTGTGGGCGAATAACAACCTTCTTTTCTGGATGTCGCTGATTCCGTTTGTAACGGCGTATTTGGGGCAGACGCATGGGGCACCGGTGGCCGTGGCTGCTTACGGACTGGTGCTGACGTTCTGTGCCGCTGGTTTTACGCTGCTGCGCTATGCGGTCACTGTGGACCATCACGGCCATGCAGGCACCCAGGAACAGAATCGCCGCGCCATACGCAAGAGCCTGTGGTCCGGCTTTCTGTACGCTTCCTCCGTACCCCTGGCGTTTGTCCACATATCGATCTCGTTCTTCATCTTCCTCCTGATTCCAGCGATCTACTTCCTGCCGGAGCGGAAGATCGAAGAGCTAATCGCCGAACTTTAAACACGTGACGACTGTATGCATCGGCAAGAAATAATGAATTAAATTCCGTTCTCATGTCGATTCGGCCACACCCCCTTCGACGTATCAGCAGAGAGCCAGTACGGTAGCGGCCAAGCGACCCAGCTGCGCTCTCAATCCGAGCTTACCGCTCAACCCAGGAGATTTCACAATGCGATTCATGGTCATCGTCAAAGCAACACCAGAGACAGAAAAACCGGGCGCACTCCCCGATCCCAAGCTCATGCTGGAAATGGGCAAGTACAACGAAGAACTCATGAAGGCTGGCGTCCTGCTCGCCCTCGATGGCCTCCATCCCAGCTCCAAAGGCGCACGCGTCAAATTCTCCGGCAAATCCCGTACTATCATCGACGGCCCATTCACCGAGGCCAAGGAACTGATCGCTGGCTACTCGATCTTGCAGGTCAAGTCCCTGGAAGAGGCCATCGAGTGGGTCAAGCGTGGCCCCAACTGCAGCCCCACCGGCGAAAGCGAAGTCGAAATCCGCCAGATCTTTGAGATGGAAGACTTCGCAACCATCCTGACCGACGAGCAGATTCAGCACAAAGTAGCGAAACGCGCTGAGCTGCCAAATCAAAGCGCCAACAAATAGCCGTACTTCCATCTCCGCACTTGCAGCAATGGACCGAAAGCTGGTGTGATCGGTAGCAGTGTCCGCTACCGATCCACATCCGGCCTTGCATCGCACCATCGAAGCCGTCTGGCGCATCGAGTCCGGGCGCGTCATCGCCGGACTCACGGGCCTCACCCGCGACGTCGGCCTGGCCGAAGACCTCGCGCAAGAAGCACTCGTCGCTGCCCTCGAACAGTGGCCAAAATCGGGAGTCCCCGAGAATCCCGCGGCATGGCTCACCGCCACCGCGAAACGCGGCGGCATTGATCTGTTCCGCCGCAACGCCGTCGCCGGGCGCAAATACGAGGTGCTCGCCCGCGAACTCGAAGCGCTCGAACAAACCGTACCCGACCTCGACTCCCCGCTCGACAACACCATTAGCGATGACCTGCTTCGCCTGGTCTTCATCGCCTGCCATCCAGTTCTCCCCACCGAGTCCAGCGCCGCGCTCACCCTCCGTCTGCTGGGCGGCCTCACCACCGACGAGATCGCCCGCGCCTTCCTCACCGCCGAACCCACCATCGCGCAGCGCATCGTCCGCGCGAAACGCACCCTCGCTGATAAACACATCGCGTTCGAAGTCCCCCGCGGCCCCGAATTAGGCGCCCGCCTCTCCTCTGTCCTCGAAGTCATCTACCTCATCTTCAACGAGGGCTACTCCGCCACCGCCGGCGACGACCTCACGCGCCCCGCCCTCTGCGAAGACGCGCTCCGCCTCGGACGCATCCTGGCCGAACTCACCCCACAGGAACCCGAAGTCCACGGACTGGTCGCTCTCATGGAGATTCAGGCCTCCCGCACCCGCACGCGCGTCTCCCCCACCGGCGAACCCGTGTTACTCCTCGATCAAAACCGCATGCAATGGGATCGAATCCTGATCCGTCGCGGACTCACTGCCATCGAACGCGCGCATACAATCAACACCGCCCGCGGCCCCTATCTCCTGCAAGCCGAAATCGCCGCCTGCCACGCCCGCGCCCGCACGCCATCCGAAACCGACTGGCCCCGGATCGTTGTTCTCTATACGGAACTAGCCATACTCACTCCATCCCCCATCATCGAACTCAACCGCGCCGTCGCTGTCTCCATGGCCCACGGCCCCCAGGCCGGCCTGGCACTCGTGGATGCCCTCGCTTCCGACCCGTCTCTCGCGCGCTACCATCTTCTTCCGAGCGTCCGCGCCGACCTGCTCTACAAACTAGGCCGCCCCAGCGAAGCTCGCGCCGAGTTCGAACGCGCCGCCACCCTAACTCGCAACACCCGCGAACGCGACCTCCTACTAACCCGCGCTGCATTATGCGGGACTGACCCAAGTTAGGAAAAAACGAGTGCCCGGGTGCCGGGTGCCGAGAAACACTTTTGCGGATCCACCGGACCAGCATTTCGCGATCACGAGCGGTCCATTCTGACTCAATCTCAACCATCTCCACTTCACGCAGGGAGCAACACGAAAGCCGCTCCATTGCCAAAAGGGCACGAGTTCAGCCGCGCGGTAAAGTCCAAGAAACATAGGGGCATAAGCCCCCAGGGATGCCTTACGCTTTTGGGCGCCGCAGCGCCTCAGAGTGTGCGCGAGAAGCTCGTTGGCCAAAAGCCTTACAATGTGGGCACGGAGCCGAACCATGCCCACAACCCCGACCCACGAAATCACCGCTGCCCAGCGCCTGGAAAACGTTCGCTATGCGATTCGTGACATGGCGGTATTAGCCGACCAACTGGCTCGCGAGGGCCACAAGATTCTGCCCCTTAACATCGGCGATCCTCTGAGCTTTGATTTCGTGACGCCCATGCACATGATTGAGGCCGTACATAAGGCGATGCGCGACGGCAAGAATGGGTATGCGGCCTCGCTCGGGATCGACGAAGCGATTACTGCCATCCGCCACGAAGCGGCTCGCAAGAGGATTGCGAATGTGCAGAGCGCGTTTGTGACACAAGGCGTAAGCGAAACTGTGGACCTGTGCCTGACCGCGCTGCTCAATCCCGGCGAGAGTGTGCTGACGCCGTGTCCGGACTATCCGTTGTATTCCGCAGTCCTGGCCAAGCTGGAGATACCGCTCAACTTGTACGACCTGGACGAGGAAGACGCCTGGCAGCCGGACATTGAAGACATTCGGCGGAAGATTACGCCGAGGACGCGCGGCATTGTTCTGATTAATCCCAACAATCCAACGGGCGCGCTGTACTCGCGGGGCAAGTTGGAGGAAATCGCGCAGTTGGCGCGCGAGCACGGTCTGGTGGTTTTTGCCGATGAGATTTACGACAAACTGATTCTTGATGACGGCGAGGAGCATGTGGCGTTCGCCAGCATTGCGCCGGATGTGCCCTGCGTTACGTTTGGTGGCCTTTCGAAGAACTATCTCGCGCCGGGTTGGCGCATTGGCTGGGGCATAGTCAGCGGCGATGCGGCCGCGCTGAAGCCGTATATCGAAGGCGTGCATAAGCTATTGCGTTCGCGGCTTTCCGCCAACCAGCCCATGCAGTATGCCATCAAGGCGGCGCTGGAAGGGCCGCAGGATCATTTGGCGGATGTGCGGGCGCGGATGCGGGCGCGGCGAGATGTAACGGCCGAGTGGTGCCACGCCACGCCACGCGTTAGCTGTGTGGCTCCGCGCGGGGCGTTCTATGCGTTTCCGAAGATTGACATTCCTGAGGGAGACGACGTTTTCTGTAAAGAATTGCTGTTGCAGAAGCATGTACTTACCGTGCATGGCAGCGGGTTCGGGCAGAAGACTGGAACCAAGCACTTCCGGATTGTCTTTTTGCCCAATGAGGAAATTCTCGGGCGGGCTTATGGGGCAGTGGGGGAGTTTTTGCGAAAGCGGTATTCCTAAGATACAACGCTTGAATTCCCCGCCCTGTCGTAACGAACGCGACAAGGAGGGGACACCCGGCGGAGGGAAAGTTTGTAGATTGGGCAGGGGTCCTTCGACGCAGAAAGGCCTTGACTTCGTGAAGGCCATTCCGCGCTCAGGATGACAATTTTGAAAAACAGGGCACGGGGTTATTCCGGGGTGAAGTAGTCGACCGTAACTGGGTTTTCGAAGAGCGAGTAGTCGCGGGTTACTACTGTGATGCCTGTTTCAGTAACGAAATAACGCGATTTGTCGGCGGCGGTATCGTAGCCGATCGTTGTGCCTTCGGGAATATGCACATCGCGGTCGATAATGGCCTTCCGAATCTTGCAATGCCGGCCAACGTTTACATCGTGAAACAAAATGCTATCTTCCACGTCGGAATAGGAATTCACCCGCACGTTGGGGGAAAGAATGCAACCCTTGACCATAGCGCCGGACACGATGCAGCCCGCGGAGACAATGGAATCAATGGCCGTGCCCGTGCGACCCTCCTCGGCAAACACGAACTTCGCCGGAGGATACTGGCGCTGATGGGTGCGGATGGGCCAATCGGCGTCGTAAAGATTGAAGACCGGAGACACGGCCACCATGTCCATGTTGGCTTCGTAATAGGCTTCCAGTGTTCCCACGTCGCGCCAGTAAAGAGCCTCTTTCTTGTTTTCGTCTTCAAAGTTATAGGCGTAGACGCGGTACTCATCCACCATTTTCGGCAAAATGTCCTTGCCGAAATCGTGGCTGGACGAGGGGTCTTCGGCATCCTTTAGCAGCACCGGAATCAGAACATCCGTATTGAACAGATAAATGCCCATCGAGACCGAAACCATCGACGGGTTATAGGGCGAACGAATCTTCGTCTCTTTGGGTTTTTCATCGAAGCCGGTGATGCGGCTGTCGCTATCGACCTGAACTACGCCAAAGCGGGCGCAGTCTTCCGGGGTCATCAGTAGCGTGGCCAGCGTGATGTCCGCACCGCATTCGTCATGCTGTTGCAGCATTTTACGGTAGTCCATTTTGTAAATGTGATCGCCGGAGAGAATGAGGACGTGTTTGGGCTGCTCGGAGCCGATGGAATAAATGTTCTGGTAAACGGCGTCGGCGGTACCCATATACCAGTTGTCGCTGACGCGCTTCATGGGTGGAAGAATCTCAATGAATTCGCCCATTTCGCGGGCAACGATGTTCCAGCCTTCGCGGATTTGACGGTTCAGGGAAAGCGCCTTGTACTGCGTGAGGATATAGACGCGGCGCAGATCGGAATTCACGCAGTTGGAGAGCGTGATGTCGATGATGCGGTAGTTGCCGCCAAATGTTACGGCGGGCTTGGCGCGGTCGCGCGTCAGGGGATACAACCGTTCGCCGGCTCCACCGGCCAACAGGACTCCGAGCGTGTCCTTCATGCTGCTTGCGGTCATGCTTGCTCCCGACCCGCGCGAGACAGCCCATGCGCGGGGTTGGCAGCGAAATGGTACCACAGGAACAGGAGAGGAATCAGGCTGCCGGATGGGCTTGGGAACTTAGCGCTTACCTTAGAAGATCGGCCAGTTTGCCGGTGGCGATGAGAGCGGAAATTCGCTCGAAGTCGCCCGACATGACGCGATCTTTTTCAATGGGCGGAGACACGGTGCGAATGGCAGCCAGCGCCGCCTGACCGGGCTTCGAGGGCTTGAGCGGCGACAAAAAGTCGACGGCCTGCGCCGCCGCCATGGCCTCAATGGCCAAAACATTGCGGGTGTTTTCGACAATCCGTTTGAGCTTGATGGCACCGGTCATGCCCATGGAAACGAAGTCTTCTTTGTTGCCGGAGGTGGTGATGGAATCGACGGATGCGGGATGGGCGTAGATTTTGTTTTCGCTGACCAGGGCGGCGGCGGTGACTTGCGCCATCATGAAGCCTGAATGGAGGCCAGCGCCAGGCGCGAGGAACGGAGGCAGGCCGTCGCTTAAGGCTGGATTGACCATGCGCTCAAGACGGCGCTCGGAAATTCCCGCCAGCGCGCAGAGAGCGATAGCCAGGAAGTCTAGTGCGAAGGCTACCGGCTCGCCGTGGAAGTTGCCGCCGGAGATGACGTCGCCTTCGCCATCTGGACGCTTGGAGTTCCTGGGAAATACCAGCGGGTTATCCACAGCGGAGTTGGCTTCGATTTCGAATACAGAACGGCAGTAGGCCAGCGCGTCGCGGACAGCGCCGTGGACCTGGGGAATGCAGCGCAGCGAGTAGGCATCTTGGACCTTGCCGCATTCGCGATGGGAGTCCCGGATGGTGCTGCCTTCCAGCAACTTGCGAAGGTTGGCGGCGGTGTAGATCTGCCCGGCGTGCGGGCGGGCTTTGTGGATGCGGTCGTCGAAGGCGGCATCGGTGCCCTTGAGGGCGTCGAGGGAAAGCGATGCGATGACGTCGGCGGAGTCGGCAAGAATTTCAGCAGCGAGAACAGCCAGTGTGCCGCAGGCCAGCATCGCCTGCGTACCATTGATGAGCGAGACGGCTTCCTTGGCCTCCAGCACGACGGGTTCAATGCCCGCTTTTTTCAGTGCTTCCGCCGAGGCTAGTTGGCCTAAGCCTTTCTCCTTCCAACACTCGCCTTCGCCAACCAGCGCCAGGGCGATGTGCGAAAGCGGCGCGAGATCGCCGCTGGCTCCGACGCTGCCTTGTGACGGCACGACGGGAGTCACGCCGCGGTTCAGCATTTCGCAGAGGGTGTCGAGCGTGACGGGGCGAATTCCCGAAAAGCCCTTGGCCAGCGAATTGGCGCGGAGGACCATCATGGCGCGCGTTTCCGGAATGGAAAGCGGCTCGCCGACGCCGACGCAGTGGGAGCGGACCAGATTGATTTGCAGCTCGCGAATCTGATCGCCTTTTATATGGACGTCGCTCAGCTTGCCGACGCCAGTGGTGATGGCATAGGCGACTTCGTCTTTCTCAACCAGGGCATCGACCACGGCGCGGGCGCGGATGACGGCTTCGCGGGCGTCGGGATCGAGCAGTACGGCGCGGTGCTCGACGGCGACTTCGCGGACTTCTTCGAGCGTGAGGGTGTTGCCGTTCAGGTGTAGGGCTTTCATAAATAATTTTATCGATCTCGACTTCTGCTGGCGATTCTTGCTTGCGACTCTTGATTGCAACTCTTGCTCGCAACTCTTGCTCGCAACCTTCAAGGTTACAAGCTTTCACGTGTTTCGGCGAGGCCGCTACGACACTCTGCCAATTTGACTAACTTCTTTTAGGACTGTCATTCTGGGCGAAGCGAAGAATCCCCGCACCCTCAATCTCGCGAAACTATTTCCAGCTTTCTGGCCGCGAGCTTCCCGCCAGAAAAATTGGTCAGCACCCAGGCACCATCAGCACCCAGGGATTCTTCGC
The DNA here is from genome assembly GCA_043782485.1 of Acidobacteriaceae bacterium. Classification (GTDB taxonomy): domain Bacteria; phylum Acidobacteriota; class Terriglobia; order Terriglobales; family Acidobacteriaceae; genus JANXUC01. Next base: position 45,538 of record JAYWAL010000088.1, read on the forward strand.
TGCGCTCAGAATGACAAAATTGAAAATTACTGATTGAACCCCTTAAGGTTGAATCAGAGGCTCTCTATTGCGATGCGCTGCCATCCGCCGCGTAGAGCAAGACTGTCAACGGCGCAACGTGCTCCGGGCTGACATTTGCGGTTTACGAGAAAGCGCTTACCATCCTTGGCAACGTCGTAGGTGAATGCGTCGGTGCTGGAGATCGGAGCGCACCCATGAATCTGGAACAACGCCGCCGGCGTGTCGGCCGAGAAACCAGCGTCGCCTCCTACCGTCACGGCCATGAGCATTCCGCTGGGGGAGATATAGAAAATCTCCTGCCCCGCGGTCGAGGACGGCGCGCAGCGTTTCGCCCTCCAGCAGTTCCGAAACCAGGAACGGCACCGCATTCGCGCCTTCGCCCTGCGCGCCAATGTCATGAATCGCCAGAATGTTGGGATGATTCAGCGCCGCCACCGCCCGCGCTTCCTGCTCAAAACGGCGGAGGCGCTCCGGCTCGCTGGCAAACAACTCGGGCAGAATCTTTAAGGCAACTTCGCGCCCTAGTCGCGTGTCTTTGGCGCGGTAAACCTCGCCCATTCCGCCTGCGCCCAGGGGAGAGAGGACTTCGTAGGGGCCAAGTTTTGTGCCAGAGGTGAGGGCCATTGCTTGGGGTCATTATAGCTGGCAGCAGATCGCGACGGCGATTGGCGGGCGGTGCCAGATCGCATGGACTTTGACATCACTTTCAGAACAACCGGAAGACCACCTCGATATTCACCTGCACGTCCACGGCGGCTCCGTCCTTCATTCCAGGGGAGAACTTCCACCCGCGAACTGCTTGCACCGCCTTTTCGTCGAGGCCCATTCCCAGCGAACGTTGCACACGGACATCGCGGGGTCGGCCATCCGCTCCGACCACCACCCAGAGCATCACAGTGCCCTGGTATTTGGCCTGGCGGGCTTCGTCGGAATATTCCGGATCGGGGTCGTAGAGGGCGCGCGGAGCTGTGACACCTCCGCCCACGCGGTAGGCCCCGGTGCCATCACCCACCCCGCCGCCGTATCCATCCCCGATTCCGCCGCCGGAGCCGCGTCCGTTCGACAACGGCCCCAGAATTTGCGACAGGGGATTGCCGACTTGCGAGGTCTGAGGCGAGCTTAGGTCGGGTGGACCCACCAGAGTCATGTCCACGGCCAGCTTGGGCGGTTCGCGAGGCACCACGACGGTTGGAGGCGCCAACTGCTCTCGCGCTAAACGAGGCAGGCTGCCTTTAGAGGCAGGCTGTCGGTCCCTCGCTCCTCCACCGCTGCTCATGCCAGGAGGTAGTCGCAATGGATTGAGGCTAAGGTCCGTATGAAGAATGCAGACTACGCTGGGCTTCGGGAACGGATGGGTCAGCCACAATGCCGAGGCTGCGACCATGGCCAGCAAAGCGACGTGAATGGCCATCGAAACCGCGATATTTCTACTATGCACTGGGTAGTTGCCGTAGCCAACTCCGAATAGCGTCGGCAGAATGGCTTCGGGTTTTGGCGCGGTTTTCGGGTCGGGTATCGGCTCTGGCGACGTGACGACGACTTGACCCACCAATTCCGCTTTCAACGCCGCCCGGAACGCCGGGTCTGGCAGCAAGCGCAGTTCCGCCGCGATGCCCAGCAAGTCGCCGATCTTCAGGTCCACCTTGGGCGGCGTGGAATTCGGTTCCGCGATCATTATTTCGATGGCATCGTCCAACTGGTCGGCGATAGAGGTGTTAGCCATGATTGCTCCTTCGACTACCGGATTTATCTGATTCGTTCCCTAAGATTTTGTAACGCCCGCAGTTGCAGTTGCTTAATTGCGCCCTCGCTGCGCCCCAGTTCGGCCGCCATTTCCCGCAGGCTCTTTTGGCTGACGAAGCGCCAGAGAATTACTTGCCGCTGGTCACTGGGCAACGAATCGACCAGTTGGTACAGCATGGCCCTTTGCTCAACGTCATCTTTTATCCCCAGTTGTTCCAGATCGTCCGCGATCACCTCCTGCGTTCGGGAAGCCCGCTGCCAGCGGTCAGCCAGCGCGTGCGCGGCAATCCCCAGTAGCCATGCGATGAACGGCAGACCGCGCCATTCGTAACGCGGCAGGCAGGCCAGTGCTTGGTGAAAGACCTCGGCCGTGATGTCCTGCGCCTCTTCACGGTCCCGAACTCGATGCACGACGTAGGCGTAGACCCGCTCAAAGTTGTGCTCATATAGCTCGGCAAAACGCGCCGGGTCCTGCCGCGCGGCCTCCACTTGCAGGCGTTCGTCGTTGGCGTTTCCCAGGGTCTCGTCCAGGGCTTTCAATTTTGTTCTCCCCGCGTCACGTTGGTGCTGGATTGAATGCGTCTCAGTGCAAGCAGTTCAGTATTCAATTCGCTCTTAATCCAATAGTCCTGAAAAACGGTGGGAAAGTTACGGTTGGCAGCGAATTATTTTTCCTGCGTCCCCCGGCGTGTCTGCTCGCTCCGAAATGAGATGCGAAAAGGCCTAGTCATCTCTACCCCCATAAGTTGGGGGAACGAAAGAGGACTGTGGAATCCTGCCATGCCCTGCTACAAACAGCAGGCACGGGGAGGAGAGATCCATGGTGCGGGGATGGGGGTTGCGGTGGCGCTGGTCGGCAATAGGGTTGAGGGCAGGGTTGGCGATGGCCATTTTTACCCTGCCGATGTGGGCGCAGGACGCTTCCACGGGGGCCATTCGGGGGGTGGTTGAAGATGCCTCCGGCGCACGGGTGGCTGGCGCGCAGGTGGTGGCTACCAACGAAGCTAACGGCATCGACCGGCGAACCATTTCTGACGGTCAGGGCGCATTTGCCGCGCAGTTGCTGCCTCCGGGCGACTACAGCATCCGAGTGGTCGCGCGCGGCATGAGGACTGAGCTTCAGCACGGCATCCACGTGGAACTTGGGGCGGCCGCGCAGGTGACGATTCAACTTCAGGTGGAAGGAACAAAGGAATCGATTACGGTGCAGAGCAAACCTCTCACCGTGGATACCGAGCCGAACGGAGTTTCGGACCTCATTGACGCTCGCGCCATTGCCGAACTCCCGTTGAGCGGACGGCGTTTTACTGACTTGGCCCTACTGACGCCTGGAGTGACGCAAGACCCCCGGGGGCTGACTGCGGGGACCAACGGAGACTTGTCGTTTGGCGGCGTCCGGGGTTTCCAGACCAGTTTTCTGGTGGACGGGGCGGACAACAACAACGCCTTCTTTTCGCAGGCTCGGGGGCGGTACAGTTCGCCTTACCAGTTCAGTAATGAGGTGGTAAGCGAGTTTCGCGTGGCCTCCAATAGTTACGGCGCTGAGCACGGGCGGGCGGGCGGAGCGGTGATCAACATTGTCACCAAGTCTGGCGAAAACCACGTTCACGGCAGCGCCTTCTACTTCCTGCGGGATAGCAAATTCAATGCGAAGCCCCCACGCCTGAGCTTCCAGCCCGACGACCATCAACATCAGGGAGGATTCACCCTGGGTGGGCCGCTACGGAAGAATCGTATCTTCTTTTTCGCCAACTTCGATCAGCACGTGTTTTTCGTGCCTACGCTGGTGCGTTTTGATAACGGAGCGTCGGCGGTAGCTCCGATCAAGGGCCAAGAACCCCTCTACCACGGGGACTATGAAGACAGCGACAAGGATTTGGTTTTCGCAACGGCGGCGCAGCTTTCCCGGATCGGCGGCGACTACCAGTCGCGATTGCTCGGCAACACGGCTTTTTTCAAGACTGATTTTGCGCTGAATTCCGCGAACTATCTTTCGCTGCGGGTCAGCACTTCCCGCTATTGGGGAACCAACAACGCATTTTTTGAGCCGTCCAGCCCGGTTACGAACTTTGGCATTTCCGAAAATGGCGAAGAGTCGGTACAAACCGAAACCCTTAACCTTGCACTCAATAGCTCGTTGTCTCCTCGGCTGACCAACCATTTGCGCGCCCAAGTCTCCCGGGACTGGCAGGCCTCGAGCAGCAATACAGCGGATGTGCGTACCCGGATTAGCAGCACGATCGAGGGTTTTGGGCGTTCCACTGTCCTGCCGCGCCATACGAATGAGGACCGCCTGCATCTGGCGGAGACGTTGAGCTTCGAAACCGGGCGGAATCACTGGAAACTGGGCGGTGACTCCTTGCTGACCAGGATCAACAGCTTCTTCCCCTCGCTTTCCGGCGGGGAATATGTATTCTCCGCAATCCGGGTCAATCCCTTTACGTTTGTGCCGGAAGAAGGCGGCCTGGAATTGACGGCGCTGCGCGCCTACGCTCACAACGTTCCGCGCTATTACATTCAAAATTTCGGTTCCGCCAACTCGCACCCGGATGCGAAGGAATACGCCGCCTTCGCTCAGGACACGCTCCGGCTGCGCGACAATCTAAACATCAGCCTGGGCGCCCGCTACGATCTGCAAACTTTCAGCGAGAGCGGCCTTAGCTTCAACCCGCTTTGGCCGCAGGTGGGACGAGTGCCAAAAGCCACCAACGACCTTGCGCCACGAGCCGGGTTTTCCTGGTCCCTGGGCAAGGACCGCCCGGTGGTCGTCCGCGGTGGTTTTGGTATTTTCTACGCCCGCATTCCGCAGATTTACTCGTCGTCGCTGGCCACGAATAACGGCATCAATAGCTTCCACCTCATCCTGGACAACACGAAATATGCTGATCGCCCGGTTTTCCCCAACTATCCCAACCCGCTGGTCAACTGCGCCCCAAGTGCAAACTTTTGCACACCTCCCTTGGACTTGATGAGCCGTCTCACCGCTGACGTTTCGGCATTTTCGCCAAAGTACCGCACACCTCAAGTTCAACAGTCGAGCCTGAGCATTGAGAAGGAATTGGCTCGGCGAACGACGGCGACCATTTCCTTCCTACACACCCACGGCTTACACCTGATCCGTGCTCGCGACGTGAACTTGCCGCCGCCCAGTAACGTTGAGTACCCGGTTTTCGATCCTTCCGGCATCAACCTGCTGGGTTATTCGCAGGTCCAGACTTTCGCGCCGTGGCAGCTCGTGCAAAGTCAGACCTGCCCGGTCCCACCCTGCATTAACCCCCTGGCGCGGCCGATACCCCAGCTCGGAGCCATAAACCAGTTCGAAACCGAGGCGTCGAGCCAGTACAACGGCTTGACCGTGTCCATGCACCGACGAGTCACCGACGGCCTCTACTTCCGTCTGGGCTATACATGGGCACATGCGGTGGACAATAGCCCTGACGCGCTGGTAGCTAACCAGCCAGCCACGGTACAGAACTCCTACGGAATCCAAGCTGAAAAGGGCTCGAGCGTGACCGACCAGCGCCAGCGGTTCGTCTTTTCGATGGTGGCCGAACCCAACCCCATACCCTCCAGCCAGCCGTTCCTGGGGGCGATCCTCAACCACTGGAAGCTGGCCAGCGTGGTCACGGTCGGCAGTGGAAGGCCTTACGATGCCAAGGTCGCCGGCGACCCAAACCAAGACGACAACAGCATCAATGATCGCCTGCCGGGCCTTGGGCGCAACGCATTGGTAGGACCAGCATACCGCACGACCGATTCTCGGCTCAGCCGCAATTTTCGGCTCACCAGCACCCTTCGGCTTTCCCTCCTTCTCGAGTCCCTTAACTTGTTCAACCAATTGAACAAACGGGTCTTATCGGACGCAAACGGGTTTCAAATCAATGCCGCCCAATTCGTTCCGTTCTCACAACGCGTCGGGGCGACCTACTATCCAGCGCAGTATCGGCGCGCCACATCGCCGCAAGCCCCTACGGGCGCATATGCTCCACGACAGGTGCAAATTGCCGTGCGGCTGCTCTTTTGAAAAGCGCGGGAGGAAGTGCCAGTATTTCGGCACTGCCGCAACATTTAGGAGCTTTTTCTCCAGCAATTGAAATTTTTCTTGACTTGCAACAGAGGTTTTGCAATATGATGGAAGGGTCCAATCAGGCAGGTCGGGGGGTGTATCGAATTTGGCAGATGTGAGACTGCAAGAAGGTGAGTCTCTGGAAAACGCGCTGCGCCGCTTTAAGCGCAAAGTGCAACAGGAAGACATCATCAAGGAAGTAAAAAGACACTCCTACTACCTGAAGCCCGGCGAGAAAAAGCGGGTAAAAGAAGCGCTAGCTCGCAAGCGCAGCCGGAAAAAGGCGCGCAAGGAGCAAGACTAATCTGGAAGGGCTGCCACGCTGATAAGTGGCAGCCCTTTCGATTACCAAGGCGCGAGTTTCGATTCGTTTCGATGTAAACGTTGTGCTTTCTTTCGCTGGATGGATTCATTCCCTCGGCAATTCCAGACCGAGGGCGGGCCGAACCCAGGGTAATTCCGAAATAACGAGGGGGATGACGGGGCGACATCCACCCGCGAACCAGGGCTGAAGTGTGCTTGGTCGTGGAAGGAGCAGATCCCGTCGAAAGGAGTTTTCTCCCGATGGAATTCCAGGATAAAGCATTGATCTGCATGGATTGTGGAAACGATTTTGTGTTCACCGACGGTGAACAGCTGTTCTTTCACGATAAGCAGTTCAAGAACGAGCCCAAGCGTTGTAAGTTCTGCAAGGCCAAACGCGCCGCGCTCTTTGGACCGAGCGTCGGCAACGGCCAACCAGTTCCCCCGCCTTATAACAAAATCGAAACCCGCACCGTTTGTTCCCACTGCAACAGAGAAACCACCGTTCCCTTCCGCCCAACCCAGGGGCGCCCGGTTCTGTGCCGGGAGTGTTTCCAACAGGGAAGGGTGGCGGCCGCGGTTTAACCGCGGAGCAAGGTTTTCAGGCACCCAAGCCCTCCCCCTTTTCCGCTAACATGACAGGGTGCCTAGCTTCTACATCGAAAATTTTGGCTGTCGCGCGTCGCAAGCTGACGGCGCGGAGATTGCGCGCCAGTTAGCTCTACGCGGACTCTCCGAGCGTGATGCGAATCACGCGGAGTTGGTGGTCCTGAACACGTGCACGGTCACGGCCGATGCGGATCGGGCCGCACGAGCTGCGTTGCGCAGAATCCACCTGGGCAATCCCGATGCTCGCATCCTGGTGACGGGGTGCTATGCCCAGCGCGCCCCGGCGGAAGTTGCGGCTCTGCCAGGTGTTGCCTGGGTCGTTGGGAACTCCCATAAGCACACAATCGCCACCCGGTTGGCATCCCCGGCAGCTTTTGTGCCCCTAGCGGCTCTGGCACACCCCCCCGCAATCGAAGTCGGCGACATATTTGCGCATACAGATTTCCTTACCGCCCCAGTTTTTGGCCTGGGAAGCACGCGGACTCGCCCAAACCTAAAGGTTCAGGACGGCTGCGATAACCGCTGCTCGTTCTGCGTCATCCCATCCGTGCGCGGAAACAGCCGTTCCCAGCAACTTATTCAGGTGATTGAGGATATCCAAGCCCTGGTCGCGGCTGGCACGCAGGAAGTGGTCGTATCTGGCATCAACCTAGGCCGCTGGGGTCGTGATTTCGCCCCGGTCGACCGGCTGGAGGCCCTGATCGAGGCCATTCTCGAACGAACCGAGCTGGCGAAGCTCCGCCTGAGCTCCATCGAACCGATGGACTGGAGCGATCGCCTAATTGCCCTTATTCGCTCCACTCCGCGCATTGCGCGCCACGCCCACATCCCCATGCAGTCGGGCAGCGACGCGGTCCTCCGCCGCATGCACCGCAAGTACCGCCCCTGGCATTATCGGGAAAAGGTAGCCAAAATCCGGGGAGCCCTCCCGACCGCCGCGATTGGCGCGGACGTCATGACCGGGTTCCCCGGAGAAACCGCCTCCGAATTCGAGGAAACACGCCGGATGGTGGAGGATTTGCCGCTCACCTATTTGCACATTTTCCCGTACTCGCCGCGTCCTGGAACCCCAGCCGCCGACGCTCCAGGCCAAGTGCCTGCACAAATCGCGCGCGAGCGCCATCTGGTTCTGCGCGAGCTTATCGCTCGCAAGAAACAGGCGTTTGCCCAGTCGTTCGTGGGCACGACGCTGCCTGCCATCACCTTGCTTTCGTCCAGCTCTAACGGCACGAACGCCCTAACTGACAACTTCCTGGAGATACGACTCGAAGGCGAGCACCCGCCCAACTGCTGGATCCAGGCATTGGTCGAAACTAGCTCGGAAGGTCGGCTCGCTGGTCGGTTGGAGCATGCCTAGCGGAACCATTCACTACTGAGACACGGAGACACGGAGAAGACCAGGCCTTAGCTTCCCAGCGCGGCGCTGGTTGGTTTTGGTTTCTCCGTTTCTCCGTTTATCCAATTTCTGTTTTCTCCGATTTCTGGTTTCTCCGTGCCTCCGTGTCTCCGCGGTGAAAGCCTTCAGAAAGCGCCCACATGCTATACTTGGAGAGATTTTCGGCAGTACCCGGAGGCCAGTATCGATAAGCGTTTTATCCGCACGAATGATCGCATCCGCGTGCGTGAAGTCCGCGTGATTGACGACGAAGGCAACCAGTTGGGCATTATGACGCCTTTCGACGCCATTAAAAAGGCCAAGGAAAAGAACCTGGACCTGGTCGAAGTTTCGCCCTCCGCCGTTCCGCCTGTCTGCCGAATTATGGATTTCGGCAAGTACATTTACCAGACGGAAAAACGCGAGCGCGAAGCCAAAAAGAATCAGAAAGTGATCGTGGTGAAAGAGGTCAAGTTCCGCATTAATGTGGACGACCACGACTACGACACGAAAAAGAATCATGTGTTGCGGTTTCTGGAGGAAGGCGACAAGGTCAAGGCGACGATCTTCTTTCGCGGCCGCGAAATGACGCGGCAAATGCTGGGCGTAAAGATTCTGGAACGGTTAATCAAGGATGTGGGCGATCAAGGCATTGTGGAATTTCGCCCGCGACAGGAAGGCAATACGCTGCACCTGATCATGGCTCCGAAGAAGGTGGCCACGCAGGAGAAAAAGCCGAAGGCTCCGAAAGCGGCGCTACCGCTCCAACAGGCGAAACCGCCGCAGGCGCAGCAGTCTACGCCGCCCGAAAGCGCCAACCCAGCAAGCCAGGGTTAGCTTCAAAAGAGATTGCTCCATAGGGCTTTCTCACAAGGAAAGCACGAGACGTAATTTTGCTCGCAGAGGACTTATGCCAAAGCTGAAAACACACAAAGGCGCCGCTAAGCGCTTCAAGAAAACGGGGACCGGTAAGGTGAAGCGGGCGAGTTCGTTCCTGCGCCACATCCTGACCTCGAAGGACAAGAAGCGGAAGCGGCATTTGCGCGGTACTTCGCTCGTGAGCGATGCCGACACACCCAAAATCAAGCGAATGATTCCCTACTAGTCAGGAATCACCGCGGCGCGACCCAGACAACGGGTTTCGCTATGAGCGCCGCAAAGTCCACCTTGCAGCGTCCGGCGCGTGAAGAGGCTTTCTGTTCCGCCAGGAATAGATCCTTACCTCCAGCCGCCGTAACTTAGCCAGCCTTGCTGGCTTTTCCAAAAGGAGAATGCAATGCCTCGCGTAAAACGTGGCACGAAACGACGTGCCAGACGTAAAAAGATTTTAGAACGGGCCAGTGGGTATTTCCTCACCAAGTCCAAGCTGTACCGCGCCGCACAGCAAGCCGTCGAGCGCGGCCTCATGTTCGCCTACTCCGGACGCAAGCAGAAGAAGCGCCAGTTCCGGTCCCTCTGGATCGTCCGTATCGGCGCAGCCACCCGTCCTCACGGGCTCAGCTACAGCCAATTCATCAGCGGCCTGAAGCTGGCGGGCATGGACCTTGACCGCAAAATCCTGGCTGACTTGGCGGTGAAGGATTCTGCGGGTTTCGCCCACTTGGTGGAACAAGCGAAGACTGCCAACGCAGCCAAGAAGGCAGAGAAAAAGCAGCCTTCTGCCGTTAAGTCCGCGCCTTCGAAGACAGCCTAAGAACTCCGTAAAAAACTGGGTGCCCCGTCCTTGTCGCGTACTTTACGACAGGGCGGGGCTTTTAAAAAAGCGTGCCCTACACCCTCCCCAAACTCACCGACTTCTCCCCGGCCTCGGTCGACAAAGCCGTACAAGAGCTTTTGTCCGCGCTGGAATCCGAATCGCTCAGCGTCTCAAGCGAAAGCGCGGCGAAGGAATTCCGCGACCGCTGGATGGCTCGCAAAAACGGCATCCTCACCCAAGCGACCGACTGGCTCAAGACCGCGCCGAAAGAAGCCAAACGCGAGGTCGGCCAGCGCGTCAATGAAATCAAAGCCCGAGTAGAAGCGACGGTAGAGGCCGCGCAGCAAAGAGTCCAAGGCGGCTCCGCAGCCGCCGCTCTGGAATCGGAACGCGTCGACGTAACGCTCCCCGGTATTCGCCGCTCGCTTGGCGCTGAACACCCCGTCATCCGAACGCTAAATGAAGCCGTCGCGGTGTTCCGCGCTATGGGATACTCCGTCGCGGAAGGCCCCGAGGTTGAAACCGACTACTACAATTTCGAAGCGCTGAACTTCCCGCCGAACCATCCGGCGCGTGATACACAGGACACTCTGGTCATCGGCGACCAGGGGAACAAGCCGCTCCGCGACCGACTGCTCCTCCGCACCCACACCTCTCCGGTGCAGATTCGCACTATGGAACAGATGAAGCCTCCGATCCGCATCATCTGCCCCGGCAAGGTCCACCGCCGGGATGCCACGGACGCCAGCCATTCTCCGGTCTTCCATCAGGTTGAAGGTCTGGCGGTGGATACCGACATCACTTTCAGCGACCTGAAGGGCACGCTTGACCACGCCATGAAAGCGCTTTTCGGCTCTAGTGTGAAGACGCGATTCTTCCCGTCGTTCTTTCCGTTTACCGAGCCCAGCGCCGATGTGGCCATCAGCTGCATCATCTGTGGCGGCAAAGGCTGCCGCACCTGCAAGCAAACAGGGTGGGTTGAATTAATGGGCTGCGGCATGGTGGACCCGAATGTGTTCGGCTTTGTCAAAGAACACGGCTACGATCCAGCCAAGATTTCTGGTTTCGCTTTTGGAATGGGCGTCGAACGCCTGGCTATGATGAAGTATGGCATTGACGACATTCAGATGCTCTACCAGGGCGATGTGCGCTTTCTGGAGCAATTCGCATAATTTCAACACATAGAATTGTCATTCCGAGCGCAGCGAGGAATCTGCACTGGATTGAGCAAAATGCTTTTGGGCGGCGCAGGGCTTCAGCCTGCGGTAAAGATCTAAGAACAAGGCGGCGTTGGCCGCCGAGGTTAGGTTCAAGAAGCAAACATGAAACTCTCACCCCAATGGCTCCGCGAATTCGTCGAAATTAAGACTGACAACGTGCGCCTAGCCGACGACCTCACCCAAGTCGGTATTGCGGTAGAAAAACTTGACGGCGAAGTCTTCGAGATGGACATCACCACCAACCGTCCCGACGCCATGAACCACTACGGCGCGGCGCGTGAAGCCTCGGCCATCTACGATCTTCCTCTCAAACCTCTATCCCCCAAACTGCCAGCCGCCAAGCCCGCAGCTGCATTCCCCGTCGAAATCCTGGAACCCGACCTCTGCCCTCGTTTCACCGCGCGCGTAGTCCGCAACATCACGGTCAAGCCCTCCTCTGATCCAATAGCAGAACGATTAGTTTCGATCGACCAGCGCCCCATCAACAACATCGTCGACGCCTCCAACTACGTCCTCTGGGAAATGGGCAAACCCACGCACGCCTTCGATCTCGATCTGTTGGAAGGCGGAAAAATCCTAGTCCGCAAAGGCCGCGCCGGAGAAACCCTAAAAACTCTCGACGGCAAAACCCTCCAGATCAACCCAGAAGACCTCGTCATCGCCGACGCCGACAAACCCGTAGCCCTGGCCGGAGTCATGGGCGGTTTCGACACCATGATCACCGAGAAGACGCGCAACATACTCATCGAGTCCGCCTGGTTCGACCCTGCGGTCATTCGCAGGATGTCGCGCCGCCACGGCCTCCATACCGACGCTTCGCACCGCTTCGAACGCGGTGCTGACTACGAATCCACAGTCATTTCCTGCGACCGGGTAGCGGAGCTGATCCTGACTTCCGGCGGTGAACTCGCAGGCAACATCATCGACGTAATTGCGCGGCCTTTGCCCAGAGCGGCCATCACGCTTCGTATTGCTGAAGTAGAACGCCACCTAGGCAAAGCCCTCCCGCGCCAAGAAATCACCCGTATTCTTCAGCGCCTCGGCTTTGAGCCCTCCGGCACAGGAGAAGATTTTTCCGTCCGCGTCCCCAGTTGGCGGCTCGACGTAACCCGCGAAATCGACTTGATCGAAGAGATCGCCCGCCAGCATGGCTACAACAAATTCGCCAACACGCTCCCGACGTTCTCAGGCACGGTCATCGAGCTTCCCGACGCCGCCAAAGACGCCCGCTTGCGCTCCTGCCTCCTCGCCCTCGGCTACAACGAAGCTCTATCGGTGACGTTCATCTCTCCCGAAAGCGCCAGGCAATTTTCAAATGCGGAACCTCTGCTCCTGGCCAACCCGCTCAGCGACGAAGCCTCCGCCATGCGCACTTCGCTCCTCCCTGGCATGCTCGACATGCTCGGTTGGAACCTGAACCGCGGCGCAACTAGCGTCCGCCTCTTCGAGGCCGGACGCGTCTTCGAAAAAACGGCCACATCCCGCAACGAGAAAAAGCGCATCTGCCTGGGCGCAACCGGCAATGCCAACGCCGCTAACGTGCACGAAAAAGCACGCCCCTATTCCTTCTTCGACTTGAAGGGTGATCTTGAAACTCTGTTCGCGTCTTTTCTCAATAAGACCGTTTACGACGCTAAGGGCGTGGCCAAGTACTTTCATCCCGGCCGTTCCGCGCGTGCAATTTTGAACGGACGGGAAGTCGCCCAGTTCGGCCAGCTTCATCCAGACATCGCCGCCGCCCGCAAGGTCCGGCAAGAAGTTTTCGTCGCCGAGATCGATCTTGATCAGCTCTATCAGGACAGGCTGAACGAGCCGCGCTACCAAGCCCCAGCTAAATTTCCAGCTGTCGACCGAGACTTCTCCTTTGTATTCACCGACATTACGAGATTCGCACAAATCCACGCCGCAGTCTCCGCCCTCAACATCCCAGAGCTCCGCATTTTCACCCCCGCCGAGACTTTCCGCGGCGGCAACATTCCAGCGGGCAACTATTCCATCTTGTTACGCGCCGTCTTCCAGTCGTTCGAACGCACACTGCGAGAAGAAGAAGTAACCCGCTGGACGTCATTGATAGCCGAAGCTCTAGTCGTTCTGGACGGAACCCCAAGAACCTAGCTATCGACATAGTGTTTCTCCGTGCCTCAGTGTCTCCGTGGTGAATCGAACTTATACTGAACCGATGCGACCTAAATCCTTCCTCAGCGAGAAAGTCTCCCATTTCTCCGAGTCCGTAATCCGAGAAATGTCTCGTGAGGCCACAAAATACCAAGCCGTAAACCTGGCCCAAGGCTTCCCCGACTTCCCCGCCCCGGAAGAAGTCAAGCGCGCCGCCCAGGAAGCTGTCGGCAGAGACATCAACCAATACGCCATCACCTGGGGCAGCCGCCACCTCCGCACCGCCATCGCCCGCCAAATGCAACTCTGGCAGAAAATCACAGTTGACCCGGAAACAGAAATCACCGTCTGCTGCGGTTCCACTGAAGCCATGATGGCATCACTCCTGGCCACCACCAACCCCGGCGAAGAAGTCATCATCTTCGAGCCCTACTACGAAAACTACGGCCCTGACACCATTCTTAGCGGCGCGAAACCTCGCTTCGTCAGGCTCCGCCCACCGGTGACGCCCGATGCTGAGTGGACCTTTGACGAACAAGAACTCCGCGCCGCCTTCCACTCCCACACAAAAGCCATCATCGTCAACACCCCGAACAATCCCACCGGCAAAGTATTTTCACAAACAGAACTCGGGCTCATCCGAGACCTTTGCCTTCAGCACAACGTCCTCGCCATCACCGATGAAATCTACGAACACATCCTCTACGACAAAGCCAAGCACATTTCCATGATCGAACTCGACGGCATGCGCGACCGCACTATCGTGATTAACGGCATGTCGAAAACCTACAGCGTCACCGGATGGCGCGTCGGATGGGCCGTCGCCCCGCCGCTGATCACCGACGCCATCCGCAAAGTACACGACTTCCTGACGGTTGGCGCTCCCGCCCCTCTGCAAGAGGCCGGAGCCGCCGCACTCAGCCTCCCGCCCGCCTATTATGACGAGCTAAAAACTCGCTACCTCGCCCGTCGCGACCATCTAATGCCAATCTTGGAACGTGCTGGCTTCCACTGCTATCGCCCCCGCGGCGCCTACTACGTCATGACCGACATCTCAGCCTTCGGCTCCCCTGACGATCGCGCCTTCGCCCACCATCTGGTAAAAGAGATCGGCGTCGCCTGCGTTCCTGGCTCGAGCTTCTACAACGACCCCCGCGACGGCGCCACGAAGGTCCGCTTTGCTTTCTGCAAGCGCGAACAGACCATCAACGCTGCGGCGGAGAGGCTGAGCCAGCTTCGCAAAGCCTAACTGCCGGGTGCAGTCTGGCACGATTGGGCCATAAGTTTACCACTCGGATGGTCCTTGCAGACTCAATTTCCACCGCTTTCTGCGTTATACTCGCGTGCAGGAAGCAGAATTATTCCATAGGATTCAGCATATGTCGGCAAAACCGGAAGCTCTTGACTTTGAAATTCCCGCGGATGATTTCCAGGCCCTTGAAGAAAAGGTCTATCGCACCGTGGAAATGCTGAAAGCAGCCCGCGAAGCGAAAATCTCCGCCGAGCGTGACTCGCTCCGCCTGCGCGAGCAACTTGATGTGCGCGAGGAAGAACTGGAGCGGCTCAAGCGCGAAATGATCAAGCTTCGCAAGGATCGTGAAGAAGTTCGTTCCAGAGTGGAAAGAATGATGCGTCAAATCGAGGACGTTGCAGCCGCCAGCTAAATACCAATCGGGCCACAAAGGAAAACATATGGCATCGGTCCCGTCAGAATCCGTTCCCAGCGTTCGGGTGGAAATCTTCGATCAGGTCTACAACCTTCGCGGCACCGACCCCGCCTATATCATGCAGCTGGCCGAGTACGTCGATGCCAAGATGCGCGCCGTTGCGTCGCAAACGAGTACGGTCGATACCATCCGTCTGGCCGTTCTTGCCGCCCTCAACATTGCCGACGAGCACCACATGCTGTTGCAAAAAAACTCTGGCTCGACTTCCGACTACACCAAGCGCGCCAAATCTCTGGCTCGCGTCCTGGATGAGGTTCTTGAGCCCGCGCGCCGCACCGGGTAGTGCTACGCCATACCCTCCACTACCCCGTACACCTCTCCCAACGCCGCATCCAGCGCTCCGGCATCTTTCCCGCCAGCCTCCGCCATATCTGGACGCCCGCCGCCTTTTCCGCCCACCCTCTGCGCGATGGGCGCGATTATTTTGCCCGCCTGCACCCGCGAGGTTAGGTCTTTGGTCACCGCCACAATCAGCGATACGCCACCGTCGCTTTCCGAACGAAGATCGGCAGATCCCAGAACCACCACGCCGGAGCCGATCTTATCGCGCAGCTGATCGACCAGGGTCCGCATCTGCGCTCGTTCCAAATTGTCGACGCGATGCGCCAGCACCTTCACGCCCTTGACCAGCTTGATCTTGTCCTCGACTGACGCCACCGAAGACGACGCCGACTTCATTCGTACCTGATCCAACTCCCGCGTCAGCCGCTTAATTTCGGCATCTTTCCTGTCCAGCTCCCCGCGCAGCGCCTCCGCAGGAGACGCTGCCTTCGTAGCCAACCCCGCCACCACGGCTCCCAAAGCATGATCCTGACGAAAATGTTCCAGCGACCTCTCCCCAGCCACAGCTTCAATCCGCCGCACGCCCGACGACACGCTCCCTTCGCTCAAAATCTTGATCAGCCCAATCTCGCCGGTCGCACCCGTGTGCGTTCCGCCGCAAAGCTCGGTGGAAAAGTCTCCAATTTTCACCACACGAACCTTATCGCCATATTTCTCGCCAAACAGGGCCATGGCTTTGTATTCATTCACCGCCTGATCGATAGGCACGTCCACGAGTACGTCCACTTTCTCGTTCCGTAACACTTCCTTGTTGATGATGTCTTCAATGTCCTGCAACTCGCTATCTTCCACCCCGGCAAAATGCGAAAAATCAAACCGCAAATGCCCCGGATGCACCAGCGACCCCGCCTGCTTCACATGCTTGCCCAAAACTTCCCGCAACCCAGCTTGCAGCAAATGCGTCGCCGTATGATGCCGCATCGTGGATTTTCTAATTTCTATATCTACAACAGCATCTACTGTATCGCCTAGGCGAACCTCCTGTCTGGCCACAACTTTGTGCGCCCGGACACCCGTTACGGGCGAGTAACAGCTCACGACCTCGGCGACAACAGTGTTGTGATCGCGGCTGTAAAACAATCCGCGATCCCCCACTTGCCCGCCCGATTCAGCATAGAAAGGTGTATGGTCCAGGATGACCTCGCCGTCTTCGCCCGCTATGAGCTGTTGTACACCCTGCCCTCCTTTCAGCAAGGCCAGCACATCACAACCAAACGAGGCAGTTTGGCCGTAGCCTTCAAATTCGGATTTCGGAAGACTCTGATAAACCGGATTGGCTGTCTGCTTGGCCGCACCTTTCCAGGAGGCGCGAGCCCGAGATTTCTGTTCCTCCATCGCCCGGTCAAAACCCTCTTTGTCGAACTCAACCCCCTGGTCACGTGCCGCATCTTGCATGAAATCCAGTGGCATTCCGAACGTGTCATAGAGCTTGAAAGCAACATCTCCAAAGAGCACTCTTTTTCCAAGCGCGGCGTCCAGTTCCACTTCAAGGTTCTTATGCCCCTGATGTAGAGGGGTAACCGCGCTGATCTCTTCTTCCAGTTTCCGCAGCCCCACGTCCAGCGTATTGGCAAACCGAGTCTCTTCCGCCAACACCGTCTTCGCCACCCGCTCCGCCGTCTCTTTCAATTCCGGATAAGCATCCTGCATCAAATCCCGCACAGCGAAGACCATTTGCGAAAGGAACGGCTGCGTCATACCCAGCAAACGCCCATGCGTAATCGCCCGCCGGATAATCTTGCGCAACACATAGTTCCGGCCCTCATTCCCCGGGATCACTCCGTCGGAAATCAAAAACGTCGCCGCACGCGCGTGGTCTGCGATCACCCGAAGAGAAGCGGCGGATTGTGCGGAGCTTCGCTCCGTTGGACGGCCGGGGGCGGCCGTCCCCACGCGATCCTCGTTGGTTGTGAGTTCCGCCGCCCGCTCAATCAGCGGCGTGAACAAATCCGTCTCGTAATTCGAAATGACGCCCTGCAACACCGCCGCCACCCGCTCCAACCCCATCCCAGTATCAATCGAAGGCTTGGGCAGCGGGAAATAACCCATCAGGGTTTTGTCTTCCACTCTCGGCTGACGGTTGAATTGCATAAACACTAAATTCCAAATCTCAACGTACCGTCCACATTCGCAGCCAAAATTGCAATCCGTGTGCCCAGCATCGCTCGCCGCCACGCCCATGTCATAGTGAATCTCACTGCAAGGCCCGCACGGACCCGTATCCCCCATCTGCCAAAAGTTATCCTTCATTCCCATGGCAAAGATGCGATCTTTCGGCACGCCAGCTGTAAGCCAGAGCTGTTCAGCCTCGTCGTCACGAGGTATACCGTCAGCGCCTTCAAAAATCGTGACGTACAACTTCCCCTTCTCAATCCCAAACCACTCCGGCGCGGTAATCAATTCCCACGCATACGCCACCGCATCCTTCTTAAAATAATCCCCAAACGAAAAATTCCCGAGCATCTCAAAAAACGTATGGTGCCGGTTCGTAAACCCAACATTCTCCAGGTCATTATGCTTCCCGCCCGCGCGTACACACTTCTGCGAAGTCGTCGCCCGCGAATACCCGCGATTCTCCAGCCCAAGAAATACATCCTTAAACTGGTTCATCCCAGCGTTGGTGAACAGCAAAGTAGGGTCGTTCTGAGGAACCAGCGACGACGAATGCACTTCCTTGTGCCCTTTTTGCACAAAGAAGTCCAGGAATTTGCGACGAATGTCTGAGCCTGTCATGGGAGTCACACCTCATTCTAAACTACTCACCCATCAGAACTTACCTCTTGGGTGCACCGGTTCGTGGTCGAGTTCTTTGCGACGGAGTGGGCAAAACCAGGCAACTCCCCAGCCCATCCGCGCCTCTATCTAGATGGCCCAATTCATTTTTCAGGAGACTTTATGTACAAACAATTCGCGCTGGCCACTCTGCTGGCGCTGGGCCTCACGCTCACCGGTTGTGGAAAGTCCGCGGGCAACATTGATGGGAACTGGGTCGCGAATCTCACCAGCCCCCCAGGCGGAACACCGGTTTTCGCGTTCCAAACCAATTTCACCGGCAGCGGCGGCGGCGCGTTCACCATCACGAGCCTCAGCTTCACCACGTCCGGCACCTGTTTCAACACCCCGCCCTTCACGGAAGTCGGCACGGTCAGTCTCACGGGAGACTACAACGGACATGTCACAGGAGCCTTTGGCCTCTCCATTACCACCAAGTTTTCCAGCGGCACCAACAACGTTCTGAACCTGACCGGTGCAGTCAAGAACAACACCATTACAGGCACTTGGGTCTTATCCGGCAGCACAGGATGTTCCGGCAACGGCGTTTTCACCGCGACCCGCGCTTAACTGTCCACTGATTCTTCGGAGCTACCGCCCTGGTCGCATCACCGGCCAGGGCGGTGTTCTTGAACTGATTACTGAGGCTGTTCTTCTCCCTCCAGCGCCGTCAACACTTCTTCATCCACATCCCACTTCTTCAAAATTACAAAAATCGTTTTCGCGCCAAAGCCAGCCCGCATCAGCCCGCGGAAAATCCTCGCCGCCTGCTTCTGGTCCTCTGGCTTCTTCATCCGCTTGCGACGCAAATACTCTCGCGCCTGCCTTTCCTCATTTACCTCGTCAAACACGGCCCCAACCGACTTCTCAATCACATCTCCATGTACACCCCGGATTTTCAAATCCGTCTCCACCCGCCGCCGGCCAAACTTTTCGTTGTCCCGCCGGTACGAGGAAAATGCCGTGGCATACTTCGCGTCATTCAAGTACCCGGCGTCCTTGAGTCGTACCACCACCAAATCCACCAGCGCCTTGCCTAACTCGGTGTCAATCTCCACCCGGTTCCGCAATAGTCGCCGCATTTCCGACACCGACCGCATCCGCCGACCCAATGCGCCAACGGCGTACTCATAGAGCGACGCCTCATCCATCAGCTTCGTCTTTGCGCGCGCAAACGCCATGCCCACATTGTCTCACCACCCGGATTCACGTAGGGGCAGGCGGCCTCGCCTGCCCGGCCGAGCGAACGCGATGGGGAAACTCTGAACACGTCTTTTTTCAGAGTTTCCCGCGGATATCGCGCGAAAAAAAGGGTGCGTCGGAGAACGCACCCCTTGCCGCCATCGGAGGAATATCTATGAGAAGTCTTACCGGCCAAAGCCCGCCGTCTGCATCGACTGCCGCGACATCTCGCTCGTCGACGCAATTCCCTGCGCCCGCAGTTTGAAGTCGTCTGCGTTCGAGGCATTCTCCAAGGCCACTTCATATGCAATCAACCCAGCCTGGAACAAATCCCACAGCGATTGATCAAAAGTCTGCATCCCGTACTGCGACGTGCCCGCGGCAATGGCTTCGCGAATTGACCGCGTCTTTTCCGGCACTAAAATACACTCGCGGATATACGCCGTGTTGATCATCACCTCAACCGCCGGAACGCGCCCCTCGGCATCGCAGCGCCGGACGAGCCGTTGACTGACCACAGCCCGCAGGGTAGCCGCCAACTGCAACCGCACCTGCTTCTGCTCCGGAGGCGGAAATACCGCAATGATTCTGTTAATCGTTTCAATGCAATCCAGCGTGTGCAGCGTGGAAAACACCATGTGGCCTGTCTCGGCCGCATGTAACGCCGTTCCAATCGTCTCCAAGTCGCGCATTTCGCCGACCAGAATCACGTCGGGATCTTGACGAAGAGAAGCGCGTAGCGCTGTTCCAAAAGACGGTGTATCGACGCCAATCTCGCGTTGGTTCACGTACCCTTTTTTGTCGCGATGCAGGAATTCGATTGGGTCTTCAATCGTAATAATGTGTTCGGCTCGGGTGGAGTTCACTCGGTCCAGCATGGCCGCCAGAGTTGTCGATTTACCCGAACCCGTAACCCCTGTTACCAGCACAATGCCGCGCGGCATTTCGCAAATCTGTTCCACAATCTTCGGTAGGTACAGCTCGTCCAGAGCTCGGATTTTGGTTGGAATCACGCGGAGCACCAACCCTACATTCCCGCGCTGCTGGAACACGTTCACACGGAACCGCCCCAACCCGGCCACACCGTATGCCATGTCGATTTCGGCAACTTCTTTGAACTTAGCTTTTTGCCGCGCCGACATCATGCTGAACGCCATGCCTAACATATCTTCAGCCGTGATCCTCGGCTGATCCGTCAGCGGAAACAACTCTCCATCGATTCTCAGATGCGGATAATTTCCAACCTTCAAATGCAAGTCGGAGGCTTTGCGTTCGGTGGCGATGCGGAGTAGATCGTCAATATTCATTGCGGAGTTATGCCCCCAGGTTGGCTGTTCGTATCATCAAGCCAATGGGCACTCGAAGGAAGATGACTGAAGTAATGGGCCTTCTGCCGCAGAATGGGCCAAAAATGCGGCAGAAAAAGCCGCCCCTGGCGGGGCGGCATGGTTGCGATGGCGGTTGATCCTAGGCGGCGCGACCGGAGTCGTCTGCGCTGGGACCATAAATACTGGGAACCTTCGCGCCCATGGGACGCAAGTACACAGCGAGTTCGCCGCGGTGGTGAACGCTATGTCCGTAAAGAAAGTTCAAGTACAAAGCAGCGGGTAAGTTGAACATGTCGAAGAATTTGACCGGCGTCAGGAGCTGTTCGGCGGTCATCGCCTGAACGCGTGCCAAAGCCCGCTGAAAGTTGCTGTCGTACCACTTGACGATTTCGGCGGTCGTTGCTGGAGCGGGGCCCGCCTGGGTATTGAAATTCAGATTGGCAATGCCATCGAGAAACTTGACGTCCTCGGCGGCCAAATGCCAAGCAAGTTCTTTCGCGGTCCGGGCCTTGGGATCGGGGCGATAGTCGTGTCCGGAATCAGGCACGGCAGCAAGCACCTTCTTTGTGGTCTGCAATTCCATTTGCAGTCCGCCCAGGGTCATGTCGCGGAAGGTGAGGATAAATTCGGGCGTGAGATTGGGCTGGTTCATCGGAACTCCTTAAACAATAAAATTGAAGCACATTTCTGTGCCCCAAGAGCTTACCAGTTTCCAGTGCGCCTAGACCCCAACGGGCTGCTTCGCGTCGACTCCCACCAGCACCGGTGTGAGCCAATTGAATCGGTCTTTGGCTTTACCTTGGACAATCTCCATAAACGCCTTTTGCAGAGTCTTCGAAATCGGACCCATCTTGCCGTTGCCTACATTGATGCGGTCGACGGAAAGGATTGGCGTAAGCTCGGCCGCCGTGCCGGTGAAGAAGACTTCGTCGGCAATATAGAGCATTTCGCGCGGAATCGGCTCTTGCGAAATTGGGATGCCAGCTTCACGGGCCAGCGTGAGTACGGAGTCGCGGGTAATGCCGGGAAGCACTGAATTGCCGAGCGGAGCGGTGATGATTTGGCCGTTCCTCACTACAAACAGATTTGCTCCCGAAGCCTCGCTGATGTAGCCGTTCGAATCGAGCGCGATCCCCTCAGCGTAACCGTTCACCACGGCTTCCATCTTGATCAGCTGCGAGTTCATGTAGTTGGCGCCAGCCTTGGCCATGGCGGGCAGCGTATTCGGGGCCAGCCGCGTCCACGACGAAACACAGGCGGCAACACCCTCGTCGCCCTCGGCACCCAGGTACTTGCCCCAGGGATAGTTCGCCATGTACACCTCAGTGGGCGAACCGAAGGGATTCACGCCCACCTCGCCGTAGCCCCGAAATACTACAGGGCGAATGTAGCAGGGCCACTCTTTGTTAGCGGCAATCAACTGCGACATCCCGGCGATCAACTGGTCGCGCGTGTAGTCAAGGTCAATCCGGTAAATACGGGCCGAATCCAGCAGCCGCTGCATGTGCTCTTTGGCCCTGAAAATCGCGGGTCCGCTTTGCGGCGCATAGCACCGAATACCCTCAAATACCGAGGATCCGTAGTGCACCACGTGCGACATCACGTGAATATTGGCGCTCTCCCAAGGAATAAGCTTGCCGTTATGCCAGATGCTTTCAGTCTTTTGAATGGCCACGTAGACACCTCCAACTGCTCTGGAGAAATTATAGCTGAGGGGCTAGTTTTTGCCGCTCTTGTGGCCGAAATCCAGACCGAAATGCGGTTCGGATTTGGTGCCGTTGATACGCACTGGAATTTCAGTCCCGACACCGTGTTTGCTAAAAAACGGGTCTGCCGGTTTGAGTAGGATCGACTTCCAACCCGTCACCATATGCGATAGCTTCGCATCCAGGCGGGCGTGTCCGTGAAAATCAAATTGGTTTCCGTCCAAGCTGTACGTCCCGGTCAAGTCGACCCGGGTGCCGGGAACTCGGTATTGCAACTGAGAAAATGAAATCTTACCCTCATTAAGGCGAAACGCGCCCGTCATCACGGACCGCATGTTGTCGGGAATCTCATCGGTGGCGAGTTCTGGTTTGCCCTGACTTCTCATGCTCAGCGCGTCCACTTTGCGTTGGATTTTGTTATTGCTAAAGTGAGCGCCCGAAACGGCAAAGCTGCCCTTAAGGCGCAGGCGATAGGGAACTTCGAGATCGCTGGGCGGCAAATCGAGCTGCGTCTTCAGACGAACCGCGCCCGTCAGCATGGGAGGTTCGGTGTGTACCGCCAGTTTCAGAATATCCTCGATACGTCCTTTCTCAATGAGGACTGAGAGTTCTACGTGATGCCCCGAGGGTTCCTTGGTTCGAACCACGGAGCCAGTCGCAACCAGAAGAGTATTGGCCAGCGCAGCCTTCACCGGATGGAGGTAAGTATCCCCGCTGGTGCCATCGACGATGGCGTGAAATTCGGTATGCAACGGAACCGGGCGACCGCTAGCAGCCAGACGAAAATCCGGAGTATCCGTGGTGCCATCCACTTCAATCCTATCGAGGGTGCCAGAATATTTGCCGCTGGAGTCAAGCCTGCCGCCAATGCCACGGATCGTCGATAAATCCGCGTTCTGAAACGTATAGGCTCCACGGACCGGAGTGTCACGCGCGCTGTCCGCCTGCCAAGGTCCAAAATCGCCGCTGGAAACGATTTCGCCAACCGGCTTCGGGTTCGTCAAGCGCGCGTCAAAGTGCATCGGCCCGCTGGAGCCGACATCCGTCATCTGCAGGCTCTCAATGTCGAATTCCACCGGCAGTTTGCCCGGCTTCAATGTATTGATGACGAGAAGCACCCTGTCGCAGATTAGTCGATCGACGGCGATCCCGATTTTGCCCGGCTTGTGCCCCAACGCCCGAATTTCCGCGCGCTGTTCCCGCGGCGGCAAGTTCAGGGCTAAGCCCTGAACATAAACTGTATTAACGTGTTTCGTCGGACGAAACAACTCCAGCAAACCCATCCGGAACGAAAACTCGGTCACGCTGATGAGCGGTTGCACGCCCAGTTGATGGTGGTTGGGATCGGACTTTCCATAGAGTCGGAGCCCGCTGCCGGAAACAAGCAAGCCCTTCGCCACGGAAACCTGGAAGGAATCGAGTTCCACTTTGCTATCAAACTTGGCTGAGAGGGTCTGGATCACCAGCGCCCGAAGGGTGGGTTCCGCGCGGTCGATCTTGATTACTAGCAGGCCTGCCAGCAATACGACAGTTGCGAGGACAGGCAGCGCCCAAGCATCCAGCCTCCGTGAGCTTTGGGCGGTGCGAGGCAAAATTTGAAGATCGGGCATGCGATTCCGTTGTCAGCACTGCCGATTTGGCGTTGGAATCGCTCTTAGATGTCCGCTCCCGCCCCAGAGTTGCGTAGGAAGTTGCGTAGGTTCACTGTGGTCGACGAGAAACCCCGGTCGCCTCGCAGCAGCCGGACTACGCCTGAGCGCCCTCTCGACGTTCCCAGCGCTGCAAGATGTCCAGGATGAACTCAGCGCGGCCTCGCAGCCGGTCCAGCGATTGCAGCATGGCTGCCGCAAAGTTCGTCAAACTTTTCTGCTCCAATTCAAAGAAGAGCGCGTCCGCTTCATCCGCCGAAGCATGAGCCAATTGCAGCAGATACCGCAAAGCATCCGCGTGCGGCTTGGCCAGCGTCGGGGCCTTCTGCCGCTGCTTCAGCTCGTTGTACTCCGTGCCCATGCGTGTCAGAATCGCCACAATTCGCACCAACATGCGAACGGTTTCGCCCCGCAAGCTGTCCTCGCCAATGAATTCCGCGCAAAACGCATCGGTTTCCGCCGAAGTCAGCACCAGGTTGAACGACCGCATCGGGACAACTTCGCGCACCTTAGGATCCGCCGCGAGTACAAATGCCCGAATGGAGTCCGCCACACTCTGCAATCTTGGCTCTTCCTGTCGTCCGTCGTAGGCCAACGCCACGGGCCGCAGCGCCGGAGCCGCCGCCGCACCCGCTCCCGTCCGCGCGAAGGCTGGAACCGTAATCGAGGGCGCTGAACTCGGTGCTGGAATATAGCTGGGAGATTGCGTATGTGCCGGTCGGGAAGCGTGTTCCGACCCAGGCTTATGCGATTCCAAAGCCTTCTTCACCCGTAACATCCGCGAGAAGCGCTCTTGGGCAATGTTGTATTCCGAGCCCAGCACTTCGTCTTCTTCCATCTCGGCGACATCGCCCACCGTCACGTCTCCGTCAATCTTCCGTTGCGGGTTTCCGCCATCGTTCTGCATGGACCGAGCAAAACCTTTGATTTCGCGAGCAGCATCGCGAAACAGCGACTGAAAACGTCGCCCCAGCGTCACGTTATACGTCGTGATGCTGTTGAGCACCGCCGGATGGTAGAAATGATCACCCAACAGCTGCTTTAAGCGCCGGCCACGCTGCACAATGGCCAGCTCCATAATTTCGTCAAAGTCGTTGAGCACTTCCGCCTGATCCCGGAGCGAATCTAGCTCGTACAGCAAAAGCGCAGTCTCCTCGGACAGTTCCGCCTGCTCGTTGTCCGCCAGAATCTCCATCAACGCGATTTCAAACGGCGACATCGGCGTCACCCCATCAATCGCCGTGCCGCGTGTCTCCCACTGCCCCGCCACACGCGGGTTGCGATACAGGAAGGTTGCCGCAAAATCGGTCTTATCCCGGTCGGCATCGCTTGGGCTGGGCTTGCGCGCATAGTACCGCAGCAAAGCCTCCGCTACCTCAGGATCCCCATCCGCCGCCAATCCGTGCCGCAGGGACGCCGTCGTTACCGCCAAATCCAGCAGCCGCAGCCACCGTCGCATCCGCTCCAGCGTATCGTGCAGGTCAATATCCGGCTGGCTGATGGCATCCGCCTCCAGGCCCTTCGGAACCAGCAATTCCTCCCCCAGGAAGTCTTCCAACAGCTTCCGATAGAAGCTATGGGCAGTTCCCAGGATTGCCAACTCCCATTTTGGGTCATCAACCAACGGTATGCTCCAGTTAGGGAAAAATGCCCAGGAAAAGCAATCCCGGGAGGCCACCTTTGTCAGTACATCGCAAAATGGGGCTTGGAACAAGGAGCCTGGGGCCGGACAGGGGTACGGTGGTAACCAGCGGATGCGGTTCTGCCTCAACTTTGCGCTCCAGACCGGTTCTGTTCTCAGGTGAGGTACCTAGATCGGCTACCTAGCGCGGGTTACGGCTTTGTTTTGAAGAGTTTCCGTGATATACCCGAAGTCAGCAGAAAATTGAATCTGCCAACGTGTGCCCACGGAAACGTGTGCCGACGCGTGAGATCGTAGAACTGGCCGCGAAGCGCGGCATCAGGAGGCATCTGTGGACGAAGCGCGGACGGGCAAACGATTTCCGTTGGAGCTGCCCATTCGGATTCACCGTGGGGAAAACGGGAATGACTACAAAGGCACGACCGGCAATCTGAGCGCGGCAGGAGTGTACATTCGCGCGGATGATTCCTTTGAAGTGGGATCGCCGGTAGATTTTGAAGTTGTGCTGCCCGCGGCATCCACTGGCGGGCAGGAATCCATTCTCCATTGCAAGGGTCGGGTGGTGCGAATCGATCAGCTGGCCGATGGAAAACCAGGGGAGACACGCGGCGTGGCTTGCGTGATCGATACCTACGACTTGCTACGAAAAGAATAGGCGGAGAGGGAAAATCGAATGCTGAAACTGATTCTGGCGGATAACCAAGCCATATTTCGAGCCGGCATTGCCAAGGTACTCGCCGTCGAGGACGAGATGCGCATTGTCGCGCAGGCACAAACGGCCGAGCAGATGTTCATGGCGCTCGACAAATTCAAGGCTGCGGTGCTGGTCGTAGCCGGCGGCTTCATTGCCGACTTCAACTCCGTGGTGGCGGCGACCACTGCCGCGAAAACACGGCTCATCGCTCTGGCGGATACCGGCGAGGCGGCGTCGAAGTATATCGGCGCGGGCGCTCACGGCGTCATCTACCGTAACGTGACCAGTTCCGCGCTCGTGGATTGCGTGCGGAAAGTAGCCCGCGGCGAGAGCTGGATTCAAGACATTGCCGTGCCCAGCGAGCTAACCGAGAACGATATGGTCGGCATGCGCGTGCGCGACAGACTGACAGCGAAAGAACTGCGCATTGTGGCTTTAATTGTTCAGGGCTACAAAAACAAGGAAATTGCCACGCAACTCGGGACGACGGAGCAGGTGATTAAAAATTATCTGCGCAACGTTTACGACAAGATTGGTGTATCGGATCGATTGGAGTTGGCGTTGTTTACGATCCATCACCGGATCCTGGCGGAAGCGGCAGCGGCCACGACTGGCACTCCGGCACCCGCGGCACAAAATATGGGCGTGTAAGAGTCTTGTTGGTTTTCCAAAGGCGGGGTGATCACTCACCTCGCCTTTTGCTTTTGGGGTATCACTGATACCGTGACCGGGTGAAAACTTCAACACAAGAACCCGGGGGGGTGCCCCGTCCTTGTCGCGATCCTCAGCGACAGGGCGGGGATTTCCCCGACAGACACTAGAGCGTGTTTCATAAACGCCTCGTGTCAGGACACGGCTTCTCAGCAGCTGAAAAAATGCTCGAGCACCAGCTTTTGGGCGGCGCAGCACTTCAGAGAGTGCGTGAGAACTCCTTGCAAATGCTAGGCACGGTAGCACCGGGCTTCAACCCGGTGATACAGCCCTAAACAATTGAGGGGCTTCAGCCTTCGCGGTAAGGGCTTGGTCTGCTAACCCCGACTTTTTCAGCCTTCAGAAAAAGTCGATTGAGCCAAGCTTTTGGGCGGCGCAGCACTTCAGTGCTGCGATAAGACCTTTGTAATGAATGGGCTTCAGCCCCAGCGGTAAGGGGTGATCTGGTAAAGATGACCTTGCAGCAGCCACTTCAGCCGTGCCGCCCGACACCGCTTCCACCCGCTATTGATGTAACAAGCGCTAGGACTCAAGACTTTCCGAGTGTGCTCAGACCCAAGCCCACACCATCAAGACCCGCACGCTGTTATCTGTTCTGTAATTGCCTGGCCCATTTCCTGTGTCGCAACCGCCTCTTCGCCTGGGCGACTTAAATCGGCGGTGCGGAGGCCCCGGTTTAGGACTTCGGCCACTGCAGCTTCTATGTGCCCGGCTTCTTTCTCGAATTGGAAACTATGCCGCAACATCATGGCGACGGAAAGAATCGCCCCCAGAGGATTGGCAATGCCCTTCCCGGCAATATCAGGAGCGGAACCATGGACCGGTTCATACAGCCCGATTTTGCCGCCAATGCTGGCAGAGGCCAGCAGCCCCAGCGAGCCAACAACTCCTCCCGCCAGGTCCGAGAGAATATCTCCGAACATGTTTTCCGTGAGAATAACGTCGTACTGCGCGGGGCGCGCCACCAGGATCATGGCGCAGGAATCCACGTAGTTGTGCGCGAGCGCAACGTCCGGATAGTCCTGGGCGACCCTGGTGACGACTTCCCGCCAGAGGCGCGAACAGGCCAGGACGTTGGCCTTGTCGACGGAGAGAATCTGCTTGCGGCGGCGGCGGGCCAGGTCGAAAGCAACGCGGGCGATGCGCTCAATACTGGCTTCGGCATAGCGCATGGTATCGACGGCTTCGCGGTTCGGGGCTGTTCCGAAAGTGGTACGCGGCTCGCCGAAGTAGAGGCCGCCAAGAAGCTCGCGGACGATCATCATGTCTGTGCCCTGAACGGCTTCAGCGCGTAGCGGGGACGCATCTAGAAGTGACGGAAACAGAACGGCAGGGCGGAGATTGGCGAAGCAGCCTAACGCTTGGCGCAGCTTGAGCAAGCCCTTTTCCGGACGAAGTTCGATGGGATGGTGGTCGAAGGCTGGTCCGCCTACCGCGCCCAGGAGAACAGCATCCGAAGCCAGACAAGCTTGGAGCGTCTCGTCGGGCAGCGGGTGGTTGGCGGCGGTTAGGCCGGCGCCACCGACTGGCTTGGTGGTGACCTGGACTTCGTGGCCGAAAATTTTGGCCGTTGCGTTGAGAACTTTGAGGGCTTCAGTGGTAACTTCCGGGCCAATGCCGTCGCCGGGAAGAGCGGTGATTTTCAGGAGCAAGGGTTCCTCGTCGGGATGAGATTTCAGAGAGTCGTCTTAGCCGAAAGCTCGGGCCGGAAAGTAGCGGAGCTTCGTTCCGCTGGGCAGGCGAGGGCGCCTGCCCCTACGTGGACCCTGACGGCTAAGAAACGACGCCAACGGTCTTGAGTTGGGCGACGCTAACATCGGGCTTGGCAGCAACGATGTTCGGGTTGTAAGTCTTGCCCATCTTCTTCGCCACCATCGGCAGCAGCCCCCCAGCGGCGATCATTTCCTGCACGAATGCGGTTTGCGGCACAAAAGTATGCTCGGTCTTTTGCGTGTGGTTGAGGATGACGCCTTTCGCCAAATCGACTTCGAGATCATCGCCGTTCTTGGCCTTGTCGGCGAACCCGGCGCACTCAATCGACAGAAATCCATTGTTTAGCGAATTGCGGAAGAAGATGCGGGCGAAGTTGGAGGCGATCACACAGGAGATGCCCGCGGTCCGCAAGGCCCAGACGGCATGTTCGCGCGAAGAGCCGCAGCCGAAATCTTCGCCGCCGACCAGGATGTCGCCTGGCTGCACGCGGGAAATGAAGGCTGGGTCGATATCTTCCATGGCGTGCTTGGCCAACTCGGCAAAGTCGTGCGTGTTCAGGTAACGGGCCGGAATGATTTCATCGGTATTGATATGGGCGCGGGCGTAGACGTGTGCTCGGCCCCGGATGACGGCTTCAGTTACACTCCCCACAGATAATCCTCCTGTTCAGCTCCCGCGCCGGCGACGGCACCTACGGGTACTCCGGTTTCTTTTTCACGACGCAGCGGGCGCTCGAGGAACTCGCGCGGGTCCACGATGTATCCGGCGATGGCGGAAGCGGCGACCGTGGCCGGACTGGCAAGATAAACCAGCGCCTCCGCGTGGCCCATGCGTCCAACAAAATTGCGGTTGGTCGATGAAATGCAAACTTCCTGCTTGCCCAGCACGCCCATGCTGCCGCCCAGGCACGCGCCGCAAGTGGCCGTGGATACAACGCAGCCGGCATCGGAAAAGACCTCAAACAGGCCTTCGCGCAGCGCCTGCCGCCACACCGCCGACGTGGACGGAACAACAATGCAACGCACACCATCGGCTACGCGGCGGCCCTTCATCACGCGCGCCGCAATGCGTAGGTCTTCGATGCGCGCGTTGGTGCAGCTGCCAATGTAAGCCTGGTCGATGGCGACGTGCCCAACTTCGCCGATGAATCGTCCATTCGACGGAAGACTGGGCAGGGCAACCACCGGTTCCAGCGCCGAAGCATCAATGTTGTGAACTGCGGCATAAGTGGCGTCGGCATCCGACTTGTACACCGTGTACGGCACATCCGTGCGGGCGCTGAGGTAGTTCTTGGTAATGTCGTCAGCTTCCATAATGCCCGTCTTGCCGCCCGCCTCGACCGCCATGTTCGTGATGGTCATGCGCGCTTCCATGGACATCGCCGCGATGGCGCTGCCGTGGTATTCCATGGCGCAGTACCGGGCACCGTCGACGCCAATTTTGGAAATAATATGCAAAATCAAATCTTTGGAGTAAACCCCGTGCGGCAGCTTGCCCGTAACGTTGAAGCGAAGGGTCTCGGGAACCTTAAACCAAAGCTCGCCAGTGCTCAGCACCGCAGCCACATCCGTTGATCCAACTCCGGAAGCGAACGCCCCAAATGCGCCCAGTGTCGTTGTATGCGAGTCGCCGCAAACGGCGGTCATACCCGGCAGGATGTATCCTTTTTCCGGAACCAACGCGTGGCAAATACCGTGCTCGCCGAGTTCATGATAGCGGGCAATTCCCTGCGCTTTCACCCAGTTCCGCAGATCTTTAGTCAGTTCCGCGGTTGCAATGTCCTTGTTCGGCACAAAATGGTCCGGCGTGACGACAATCTTACTCGCGTCAAATACCTTCGTAACACCCATTTGCGCCATCATGCGCATGGCCGGCGGCGTGGTAATTTCGTGACAAACAATAAGATCAATTCGTGCATTGACGATCTCGCCCGGGCGCACACTGTCGCGGTCGGAATGCGCCGCCAGAATCTTCTCGGTAATGGTTTGCGGTCGTGGCATAAGAACTCCTTACCTACTCAGTTTCCAGTTTACGCCTGCGCGAAGCCCGTGCTGGTCGAGGCTTTGCCTGCCGTTGGCAGACCCGCGCTTTGGCCATGCACTTCCAGAATCAGCGGAAGAAGGTCATGATCTTCCACATTCTTGATGCGATCCGCCAGCAGGACAAACCGGCGGTAGATTTCGTCCAAATCCCGACGATCGAAGGTGTACCCCAGCGCCGTACACCGCACCGCCAGCGCGTGACGACCGGAGTGCTTACCCAGCACCAGCTTCGAATCCGGAACACCCACCGAATGCGGCGTCATAATCTCGTAAGTCAGCGGATTCTGCAACATCCCGTGCTGGTGGATGCCCGCCTCGTGCGCAAAAGCATTCCGCCCGGTAATCGCTTTGTTTGGCTGCACCGCAACGTGGGTAATTTCACTCAGCAACTGGCTCGTCGGAAAAATCTCCTCGCCCACAATCGCCGTCGTAAAAGGATGCCGATCCGGCCGCACGCGCATCGCCATGACAACCTCTTCCAAAGCCGCGTTCCCCGCCCGTTCGCCAATCCCGTTGATGGTGCACTCAATCTGACGAGCCCCTGCGGCGATGGCAGCCAGCGAATTCGCCACAGCCATGCCCAGGTCGTTATGACAATGCGTGGAAATCACCACGTTCTCAATCCCGCGCACCCGCTCCCGCAGCGTCCGTATAATGTGCCCATACTCTTCCGGCATGGTGTAGCCCACGGTGTCGGGAATATTAACGGTAGTCGCGCCCTCATCCACCACGGCCTGAACCACCTGGCACAGGAAATCAAGATCCGTGCGCGTCGCGTCTTCCGGCGAAAACTCAACATCCTGGCAATAAACACGCGCCAGCCGCACCGACTCACACGCCGCCGCAATGCACTGCTCCCGCGACATTTTTAGCTTGGCCGTCAGGTGAATATCCGACGTAGCCAGAAACACATGGATGCGCGGACGCGCCGCCGCTTCCAAAGCCTTGGCCGCACGTTCAACATCCGCTGCAGTGCAGCGCGAAAGCGCCGCAATCTTTGGCCGACGCAGCGATTTCGCTATCAACCGCACGGCCTGGAAGTCTCCCTCCGACGCAATCGGAAACCCGGCCTCAATCACATCCACACCCAGCCGGTCCAGCTGCTGCGCCATGCGGAGTTTTTCCTCCACATTCATGCTGCAACCCGGCGACTGCTCGCCGTCGCGCAGCGTGGTGTCGAAAATCGTGATCTCGGGGCGTACGACAGCAGGTTCCATGCTCGGCAAGTCCTCTTTCGGCAGACTGGTACAGGTTCTATTCTTAGGCACCGTGGCACTTAACACAAGCTTATTATATTTCAAATAGAATCATTCTCACTTATAATCATATATGTAGCTAATGTATATTTAAGCTTTACTAATGTCTGGGGCAACCATGGATCTAGCCGAACTCGATGTTTTTCTTACAGTTACACGCGAAGGCCGCTTCTCCCGCGCAGCCGAGAAAATGCATCGCACCCAGTCGGCCGTCAGCCAGACCATTCGTAAGCTCGAGCTCGAATTGGGTGAACCGCTGTTCGACCGCTCCTCACGCGAGGGCGCCCTCACCGACGCCGGACGTGTGCTCCAGGAATATGCCGAACGCCTCTTGAACCTGCGTTCCAGCGCCCATGTCGCCCTAAAAGAACTGCGCGAAGTGCAGCGCGGTCAACTGGTCATCGCCGCCAATGAGTTCACGGCCTTGTACCTGCTCCCGGTCCTCGGCAATTTTCGTCGCCTCCACCCCATGATCAAGATAACCGTCTTGCGCTCGCTGGGCAGTCGCATCGGCGACCAGGTGCTGCGCCACGCCGCTGACTTTGG
The DNA here is from genome assembly GCA_043782485.1 of Acidobacteriaceae bacterium. GTDB lineage: Bacteria > Acidobacteriota > Terriglobia > Terriglobales > Acidobacteriaceae > JANXUC01. Next base: position 77,996 of record JAYWAL010000088.1, read on the forward strand.
CGTGCTCTCATTCGATCCGCAGGAGCCGCTCCTCAGTTCCGTCGTCGTCTATTCGGATGAGCTGGCGTTTGTCGTCCCGCCCACGCACCCTCTGGCCGGGTCAAAACAAATCAGCATCAAGCAACTGGGTGCGGAAACGTTTGTCGCCCACAACGTGCCTTCGCCCTACCGCGACAAAGTCATCGATTCGTTCCGTAAATACAACACTCCGTTGCACATGGATGTGGAACTGCCCACGCTACAATCCATTAAGCGCTTCGTCGCCATGGGGAACGGCGTGGCGTTCGTGCCGCACATCAGCGCCGAGACCGAAATTGCCACCGGCGAACTGGTGCGAATTCCAGTCAAAGAACTCGACCTGAACCGCAAGCTGCGCCTGGTCTACAGCAAGAAGGCAAACCTCTCGCATGCCGCCCAGGCGTTCTTAAAAGTAGCGGAAGCCTATGCCAAAGAGCGCGGCGGAAACTACCGCTTCCAACGCCGCTAAATTCCTGGTCACCAGAGTGTTGATCCGAAAATTGAGGAAAGCGAGGGCAACATCATCCACCACGGAGACACTGAGACACGGAGAGAGGTCGCTGAGGGTGCCGATGTTCGCGCTAGACATTGAACGCAAGCTGGGGAGCGAAACCGGGATTTTTGTTCTTCTCCGTGTCTCAGTGTCTCCGTGGTGAATGCTGTTGCCCTAACCCTTGTACGCCCCCCAATACTTATGATCCCGCAAATAAAATCCCTCGTTCCGCGAATTCAGCGCCGTGCGGAAAAACAACGAAAACACCCGCCAGTGCCCCATTTTCTGGAACCGCCGGTTCGTCGTAAACACCCCGCCGCGCACAATCGCAAACTTGCTCCGCGCAATTTTTTGGCTCAGCAAGTAGTCTTCGCCAAACTGGGCTTCTTCGTGAAATCCGCCCAGCTCGCGGAAACGTTCCCGGTCGAACATCATGAACATCCCAGTGGCAAACGGCCGGTACAGGCGGGAAAGATATTGAAAAAAGTCGCTCCCCCAATAGAGAAGTCTGTCCGTCAGCCCGCCGTGGCAAAGGACGCTGGTTGTGGCCAGGTGTAAACGCCTCTCCCGCATCTTTTCTACGCAACGCCGGATCAGCCTCGTATCCGCCAACTCAATATCCGCATCCAAGAACAAAACATACGGCGTATTCGCCAAAGCCGCCCCACGGTTGCGACCCACCGCTGGCATTCCCCCGGGAATCACGTCCACCGACAGGCGGTCGTTAAACCTTCGAACAATCTCCGCCGTCCCATCCGTGGAACCAGCATCAGCCACCAACACCGGCGTAATCCGCATCTTCGAATAGTCCTGCATCGTCAGCGAAAACATCAGCCGCGGAATCAGTTTCGCTTCGTTCTTCGCCGGAATCACAATCGTCAGCTCCGGCATGTTCGTCTCTGGGTTCGCGGATGTATTCATGAATTTGGACGCCTTCCTTGCTTACTGTAATGTACGTCAGTTTCGTATCGGTCCAGCTGCCAGTGTTGTAGTAGTCGATCCCATCTTTTTCGTGATGCATCGCCTCGTGCGTGTGCCCACAAAAAATCCTGCCCGCGCCCTTGAACCGCGCATGCAATAGCGCCCCGTTGCAGACTTTCTTCGACAAGCGCAACCAGCTAGTATTGGCCCGGTCCGCAAATCGCGCGAACGGCTTGCCCTTCAGGTCCAGCTTCTGCAACAGCAAATGCAGGAACGTCCCCACATGGCTCAGCAACACGTTGTTGACAATGAAACGATCAAACTGGTGCCCATGCACCGCCAAGTGCTTCCTGCCGCAGTAGTCCCAGGCATACTCCTGATAAACCTTCACGCCCACCAGATGCGACATGACATCGGTCAAGCCCAGGTCGTGATTGCCTTCCACCCAAACCACTTCCACGCCACGTTTCGGATTCGAAAGCTTGCGGATATACCCCAAAAACTGCCAATGCTCTTTTTTCAGCCGCCGGAAGTTGAGGTCGGAAAAAATATCGCCCAGCAGAATCAACCGCTGAAAGGATTGCCCCTCCAGCATCCGCACAGCCTCCCGCGCATGGCTCACGTCCGAACCAAGATGCACGTCAGACAGGATCAGGGTATCGGCCAAGGTCCGTTCCTCAGCCAAAGTTTACGGATTAGTTATTACAGGAAGATGAAAAGCGGGCAAATGTACGGAGAATGGAACCGAGGTAACCAAGGAAGCCATAGGAAGGCATGCCCGGAAAGCGTTGTGGCGGCTGCTATTGTGCAACGGATTTTGTCAGCTATGCGGGAACGTATTCGTCGGTCCGGCAGGCTGCTAGAATGATCGCGGTCGCGCAACCAAGCCCATGGCACTCAAGGCCACAATCTACAAAGCCGAGCTCCAGGTCAACGACATGGACCACCACTATTACGCGACCCATGGGCTAACGCTGGCTCAGCACCCGTCCGAAACCGAAGAGCGCATGATGATGCGGCTGCTGGCGTTCGCGCTGCACGCCGATCAGCGGCTGGAATTCGGGCGCGGCCTCGGCGCCGACGACGAGCCCGACTTGTGGCGCAAGTCCCTCACCGGAGAGATCGAGCAGTGGATCGAACTCGGCCACCCCGACGAACAGCGCATCCGCAAGGCCTGCGGGCGCGCCCGCCAAGTCGTCGTGATCAGCTACAGCGGGCGTAGCTCCGATGTCTGGTGGGACAAGATCGCGGCGAGCCTTGCGCGCTCGAAGAACCTCACCGTGATCGACATTCCGGCAGCTACCGTGCAAGCGCTCGCGAGTCTGGCCGATCGCAACATGGAATTGCAATG